>CAYRUH010000004.1:0-52776 GCA_964427415.1 uncultured Woeseiaceae bacterium
CTCGCTCCAACGGCTTCGCGCCTGACATAATGGCCCCTTATACGTCCTATCCGCCGTCCTATCCGCTTTAACCGATTTGCCGTTGGCACCCGCTTACAAGCTTGGACATATGGCGAAGAGACCGGTAACGCCAAGGGGTCGGTCGGGCGGTCAGGGCGGAGTTTTCGGGCCTGGTATCCTGTCAATTCAGGACTAATAGAGCTATGATTACTTTGTAATCATAGTGAACCTTAATGAACCGCAGGGGCAAGAGGACATGACAACAGAAGCATTCAGTGTCCGGGCTGACCCCAAAAAGGTCAGAAAACTCGATAAGCTGGCCGCGCAACAGGACCGGTCCCGCAATTACCTGGTAAACCAGGCGATCGACCAGTATCTGGAACTATTGGCCTGGCAAGACGTGCGCATCAAGGAGGGCATTGAAGCAGCGGATGCGGGCCGATTTGCCTCTGATGCCGAAATGGACGCGATATTCAATAAGTACAAAGACGCCTGACTGTGCGCGTTCGTTGGACGACGCCGGCAGCGAAAGCGCTGCTGGCAATTCAGGACTACATCGCGAGAGAAAATCCCCGTGCGGCATTTGAGGTCGCGCAACATATACGTATCGCTGTGAATCAGCTGCAGGAACATCCCAGGATGGGCCGGAATGGACGAGTGCGAGGGACCTATGAACTTGTCATTCACGGCATACCGTATATCGTCCCGTATCGCATCAGGGCGAAAGAGATCCAGATCCTGACCGTATATCACACGTCCAGGAAATGGCCGGAGTCGTTCGAGTGAAATGCGAAACGTGCATGTGGCTACAATTCTGGCTACAACTCGAGCCGGATGCCCCCGGATTTCCCCGGGGTGTGCCCGGACAGGAAAGTTAAGATAAACAAATACTTATGAGTAGTGACAAACCCATAAGCGTGCTTTTCGTCTGCATGGGCAATATATGCCGATCACCCACGGCAGCCGGCGTATTTCGCAGGCTGGTGGCCGATGCGGGACTGCAGGAAATCGTGCGCATCGACTCTGCCGGTACCCATGCCTACCACATCGGAGAGCCGCCGGATCAACGGGCGGCCGCCGCGGCCGAGCGGCGCGGTTTCGATCTGTCGGGTCAGTCCGCGAGGCGGGTTACGGCCGAGGACTTCGAACGGTTCGACTACGTACTGGCGATGGATCGGGACAACCATGAGATCCTGCGGGCCGCGGCGCTGGAAGACCATCACGCCAGAATCCGCCTGTTCCTCGAATTCGGGAGCGATTCCTCCCGCCTCGAGGTGCCGGATCCCTACTACGGCGGCGCGGTGGGCTTCGAGCGCGTGCTCGACCTGGTGGAAGACGCCGCAGAAGGACTCCTGCGCGACATCCGCGCGCGGCTCGGGCGGACCTGAGCCGGCTGGAGCGGTCCCGGGCCCGCCCGTACGCTCAAGGCTTGTCGCCGTCGTCCTCAGGGGTGGAGGACCAGACGGTGTAACGCTTGTCCGGATCGGAGCGGACCGGCATCTCCCAGGGCAGCAGCCGGTCCTGATCCCCCGATTTTCCCGGCCGCGAAGCGTCATTATCCGCCGCCTCCGGCGTCTCGCGTTCGGCAGGAGGAGTTTTCGACTCCTTGGCGGCTGAACCCGGGCCGACGTCGCGCCCGCGGCCATTGCCGTTGTCGCCATCGACTGAGTCCGCCTTGCGGGACCCGGCAGCGCCGGCGTCCGCCGATGCAGCCGCCTTCTCCGTGCGATTCTGACTGTCGCGACCGTTGCGACTATTGCCACCGATGCCACCGCGACTGGTGTCGCCGGATCGGTCGCTACGCGCACTCTGCGGTTTGGTGTCCTGTTGCGGCGCGCTCTCCTTGGCCGGTTGGTCGCCGGCTGCGGACTCGTCGCGGGACTGACCGGCCTCGCCGGAATCGGCCTGCTGCTGACCGTCCTGCCGGGATCCGCGACGGCGACGGCCGCGCCCGCGGCTGCCGCGGCGTTTCTTCTGACCGGCGCTTTCGCCTGCGCTCTTCGGCTGTGGTGGCTGATCCTGACTCTGGGGCTTCTTGTCGTCCGCCGTCTCCTTACTCTCTGCGGACTTCTGCTGATTCTCGGGTTGCTGGCTCTTGCCGTCCTTCTTGCGGCCCTTGCGCGCACTGCTTTTCTTGCCGGCGCGGCCGCGCTGCTGTTCGTCGCCATCCCTGCGCGTCTGCTGCTGCTTGCCTTTGCCGCCCTTGCTGCTCTGGCGTGACCTCGACGAGGCGGGGCGCTTCCCCGACTCCTGCTTCCCGGGGCTTCTCTTCCGCCCGCCGTCCTCGTCGCCGGTGGCGAACAGATAACGCCACAGGCGGACGAACAGGCCGGGACCCTGGGGCCCCGGAGACTGGTCTTCCGCCAGCCGCTGGGGCGGCGGGGCAGGAGCAGACGGGACGATGGCCGTCACTGCCGGCTTCTCCAGCGGTTTCTTATCCGCCTGCCAGGACGGCACCTCGTCCTCGCCGTCGACGGCTGCAAGCTCGTAGCTCACGCCGGTGTTCTCCGGCAGCAGCGTCTGGTCGTCACGCACGCGACGGATGGAGTAGTTGGGCGTCTCCAGGTCCGGATTGGCGACCAGCAGCAGCTCGACCTCGTTGCGGTCCTCGACATTCTGCACCCAGTCGCGCTTCTCGTTCAGCAGATAGGTGGCGACGTCGACGGGCAGCTGGGCGATAACCTTCGCAGTGCGGTCCTTGCGGGCTTCCTCGCCGACCAGACGGAGGATGGCCAGTGCCAGCGACTCCACGCCGCGGATGTTGCCGGTACCGTTACAGCGGGGGCAGATCTGGTGGCTCGATTCGCCGAGTGACGGGCGCAGGCGCTGACGGGACATCTCCAGCAGGCCGAAGCGCGAGATCTTGCCGATCTGCACCCGGGCGCGGTCCATGCGCACGGCCTCGCGCAGCCGGTTCTCGACCTCCCGCTGATTCTTCTGCGGGCCCATGTCGATGAAATCGATGACGACGAGTCCGCCCAGGTCGCGCAGACGCAGCTGGCGTGCCACTTCGTCGGCAGCCTCCAGGTTGGTGTTGAGCGCGGTGCTCTCGATATCCTCGCCCTTGGTCGCTCGCGCCGAGTTGATATCGACGGAGACCAGCGCCTCGGTGTGGTCGATCACCAGGCTACCGCCGGAGGGCAGGATCACCGAATGGGCGAAGGCCGACTCGATCTGGCTCTCGATCTGGTAACGGGTGAACAGCGGCACTGCGTCGTCGTAGTACTTCAGCTTGCGCAGGTTGTGCGGCATCACCCGCTCGACGAACTCCCGGGCCTCGTTGTAGGCCTTGGTGTCGTCGACCAGGATCTCGCCGATGTCGTTGGTGAGGTAGTCGCGCATCGCCCGGATGATGGCGTTCGACTCCTGATAGATCAGGAACGGGGAGGGACGCTCGACGACCACCTTCAGGATGGCCTCCCACACCGCGAACAGGTTGTCCAGGTCCCACTTCAGTTCCTCGGCGGACCGGTCGATGCCCGCGGTACGCACGATGATGCTCATACCCTCGGGGATTTCGAGCTCATCGAGGGACTCGCGGATCTGCTCGCGGTCTTCGCCGACGATGCGCCGGGAGACGCCGCCGGACTTCGGCTTGTTCGGTTTCAGAACGAGGAAGCGCCCTGCCAGGCTGACGAAGGTAGTCAGCGCCGCGCCCTTGGTGCCGCGCTCCTCCTTGTCGATCTGGACGACGATGTCCTGGCCCTCGCGCAGCACGTCCTTGATGCCGGGACGGCCGCCGCCTTCGGCCTCCTTGACGTAGTACTCGGGGGAAACTTCCTTGAAGGGCAGGAAGCCGTGCCGCTCTGCACCGTAATCGATGAAGGCGGCTTCGAGGCTGGGTTCGATCCGGGTGATCTTGCCCTTGTAGATGTTGGCTTTCTTGCGTTCCTGTGACGGTGTTTCGATATTCAGGTCATAAAGCCGCTGGCCGTCGACCAGCGCCATGCGCAACTCCTCTTCCTGAGTTGCGTTCACCAGCATTCTTTTCATAGTGCCCTGCTTTGATTTCCTGTGCGGGCGGCGAGACGGTGTCTGCTGCCGGGACTGGCCGAGCGAACCGGGACGGGCAGGGGCGTGCGGCGACTGCCCGGAGGTATCCGGGGTCGTGCTCGTACTTCAGATAAGACTTGCCGAGTCGATCCGTGATGGTCGACAGCAGCGCGGCAATGATCATGAAAAACCCTTGAAACCCTGGCGGCTCAGATGCTCGGGTGTCGCCCGGCGTGTAGACCGGCTCGCGACCACGCACGGCCCCCGAATCCGGGGCCTCTGAACAATGGCGTCCCTATCGTCGCACCGGGAACTTACTCCAGGTTGATCGGGGCGCCCCGCTGAATCCGTCCGATCCGGTACGATAATGCAATACGGGACCGTGACCGGTCAGTAATATAGCAACCTCTAACGACTTCAGCAATCGGCTTAAGTTATTGTCCTCCTTCGATAAGTCCTCCGCCGACTCCTTCGTGAACGATGGCCCGGTACGGCATGGCGTGAGAAAGCTCTCCGTGCGCGCCGACGACGCCGGCCAGCGCATAGACAATTTCCTCGCCCGGGAATGGAAGGGCCTGCCGCGGCCGCGTATCTATCGCCTGCTGCGCAAGGGGCAGGTGCGGGTGAACGGCGGCCGCGTCAAGGCCGATTACCGGCTTCGTACCGGAGACCAGCTCCGCCTGCCGCCGGTCACCATCGAGCCCGCGCAGACGGGCCGCCCCGACCGCGCTCTGGTTGAGCGACTGCTGGCTGCCGTGGTGTACGAGGACAAGCGCCTGCTGGTCGTGAACAAGCCGAGCGGCGTCGCAGTGCACGGCGGCAGCGGTATCAGTTTCGGCGTCGTCGAGGCGCTTCGTGCCGGCCGCCCGGAGCTGAAAGTGCTCGAGCTCGTGCACCGGCTCGACCGGGAGACGAGCGGCTGCCTCGTGCTTGCGAAGAAGCGGAGCGCGCTGCGCGAACTGCACGCGCTGTTCCGCGAGGCCGCGGTGGAGAAGGTCTATCTCACACTGGCTGCCGGTGACTGGCAGCTGGGCGCGCGCACCGTCGATCTGCCGCTGGCGGTGCACCGCCGCAAGGGCGGCGAGCGCCATGTGCAGGTGGATCACGACGCTGGCAAGCCGTCGCGTACCCGCTTCAGCGTACAGGCGGCCTATGCCAGCTGCACCCTGCTGAAGGCGCAGCCGGAGACCGGGCGCACACACCAGATCCGGGTGCACGCGGCGGCCTTTGGGCATCCCGTTCTGGGAGACGAGCGTTACGGCGACCAGGCGGCCAATGCGCGCTTCGCCAGGCTGGGACTCCGGCGGCTGTTCCTGCACGCCCAGTCCATCGGCTTCGTCGACGGCAATGGCAATGACTGGCTGTTCACGGCGCCGCTGCCCGCCGCACTGGACGCCGTGCTGGCACGGCTGAAAGAGCGGCGCAGCTGACGGGCCGTCAGAGCAGCGGGACGCCAAGGTCTTCCAGAGTGCGGGCGAGCCAGATCAGCGGCAGACCCACCAGGCCGGTCGGATCCCGGCCCTCGATGCGCTCGAACAGGACTACGCCGCTGCCTTCGGCCTTGAAGCCGCCGGCACAGTCCCAGGCCCGATCCCGATCGACATAGCGCTCCGCCAGCTCCCGCTCGAAATGCCGGAAGCGCACCTCGGTGACATCTGTATGCACCCGCTCCTCCGCCGCCGGCGCATGGATGACGCAGACCGAGGTGAGGAACCGCATCGGCAAGCCGCGCGCCGCCAGCAACTGCGCAACGGCGGCGTCCCGGCTACCGGGCTTGCCGCAGGGTTTGCCTTCCAGCACCGCGATCTGGTCGGAACCTATGACCGTGGCCCGCGCGTGCCGGCCGGCGACGGCCGCGGCTTTCTCCCTCGCCAGCCGCAGGGACAGCGCGGCGGGCGGCTCGCCGTCCAGCGGCGTCTCGTCCAACTCGGGCGCCACGCATTCGAAACGGCTGAGGATCCGTGCCAGCAGCTCTCGCCGGTAGCGCGACGAGGAGGCGAGTACGACTTCGTTCGGAGCGGGATTTTCCATTCTCGATCAGTGACCTGTGATGTCCTGGAGGGTGCTGCGCCGGCCCGTTTTTCTTTGACAGCCATCAGCAAGGCTCTTATCATCCGCCGGCTATGTCCAGCCCCATGCTTCAGGCGGTCCGGTCCGACGCGCTGGCCGCCCGACGTGAGGAGATCAGGGATACCATTCCACTGGGCTCCTCGGATCGTCTGGCGGGCCTCGTCCGCGAGGCGCTCGCGCGGTGCGGCGGGGAGCTGGCCGGAGACTGGGAACGCCGGCCGCTCGCGGTCAAACTGGACTTCGAGCCCCGGCGGGTCGAGGGTACTCAGCCGGTGCCCGCGGTAACCGGCAGGGCCCGGGTCACGTTGCCGCTGGTCTGCGAACGGTGCCTGGGACTGATGGAGCTGGAGCTGAAGGCTGACATCGCGTTCCTGCTGCCGGACGCCGACATGAGCGACGAGGCGCTGCCCGGCTTCGAGGTCTGGCCGGTGGAGGGTCGCGGCGTGCGGCTGCTCGACTTGGTCGAGGAGGAATTGCTGCTGGCATTGCCACTGGCCCTCCTGCATGAGGACCGTTCGCACTGCCGGCCGGTGACGGCGCCCTATGCGCCGGAAGACGCGCGAACGGAGCCGGACACACAGCGGCCGTTCAGCGCACTGAAGGCGCTGCTGGGAGAGGACGAGGATTAGTACTACGACTAGCAGCTGGGGACAAGAATTGGCGTGTGACCGGTTGACCGGGCACTCATAGGGCTGACAAGCGATAATGGACCGATCCCGCCTGATGCTGCAGGGCTGCCGGCGGGCCTACTTTTATCTGGAGACCTTAAAATGGCAGTTCAGAAGAGTCGCAAGACACCTTCCAAGCGTGGCATGCGCCGCGCCCACGACGCACTGAAGGGCGAGACGCTCTCGGTGGAGCCCACCACCGGCGAGACTCACCTGCGGCATCACGTGAGCCCCGACGGGTTCTATCGGGGCCGCCAGGTAGTCAAGCCCAAGGTCGTGGAAGAGCAGGACTGATCCCCACCTGAGCCGGCTCAGGTGGATCCGCGCCGGCTCTCCACGCCCATGCAGGCCGTCGAGTTCACCATCGCGCTGGATGCCATGAGCGGGGACCTCGGTCCCGGCGTCGTGGTGGCGGCGGCGAGGCAGGCATTGCGCCGCCATGCTGCCCTGGCCATCGTGCTGGTGGGCGACGAGGCGGTGCTCGGTTCCCTGGTGGCGGAGCACGGCGGCAACGACGACGGCCGGCTCGCCGTCCGACATGCATCCGAAATTGTCACGATGAGCGATGGGCCGGTGGACGCCTTGCGGCGCAAGAAGCAGTCGTCCATGCGCGTGGCCGTGGATCTGGTGAAACAGGGCGAGGCCCAGGCCTGCGTGAGCGCAGGAAACACCGGCGCGCTCATGGCCATCGCGAAGTTCGTGCTGAAGACGGTGGAGGGCATCGATCGGCCCGCGATCCTCGCCGAGATGCCGGCCCGCGGCGGCTCGGTACACATGCTCGATCTCGGCGCGAACGCCGATTGCACCGCCGAGCAGCTGTTCCAGTTCGCGATGATGGGCTCAGTCGTGACGGGCGACGTCCGCGGCCTCCAGAATCCGCGGGTGGCATTGCTCAACATCGGCGAGGAAGAGATCAAGGGGGACCAGACCGTCAAGGCCGCGGCGGCCCTGCTGGCTGCCAGCGGCCTGAACTACGTCGGCTACGTCGAAGGCAACGGCATCATCTCCGGCAAGACCGACGTCGTGGTGACCGACGGATTTACCGGCAACGTGGCCCTGAAGACCATGGAGGGGACGGCCGGATTCATCTCCGAGATGCTGAAGGCGGCCTTTACCGAGACCTGGCTGTCCCGGCTGCAGGCGCTCACGGCCCGCGGCGTGCTCGGCCGCCTGCGGGCCAGACTGGATGCCAGGCAATACAATGGCGCGAGCCTGGTGGGTCTCACCGGCATCGTCGTGAAGAGTCACGGCAGCGCCGACGAAGTATCCTTCCTGCACGCCATCGAGACGGCGGTGGTGGAGGTAGAGCACGACCTGCCGTCCCAGATCGGACGCCTGCTGCAACGGGAAGCCGCATGAAATATTCGCGCATCGAGGGCACGGGCCGCTGCCTGCCCGACAGGATCCTCAGTAACGCCGATCTGGAGAGGATGGTGGATACCACCGACGAGTGGATCCGCAGCCGAACGGGTATCGAGCGCCGCCACATCGCCGCCGACGATCAGTACACCAGCGACCTCGCGGTGGGAGCCGCACGGGAGGCCATGGCGGCCGCCGGTGTCGGTCCCGCCGATATCGACCTCATCGTCGTGGGCACGACCACGCCTGACCGGGTCTTCCCGAACGTGGGCTGCCTGGTGCAGGAGAAACTGGGCATCCACGACTGCGCCGCCTTCAGCGTGGAGGCGGCGTGCACCGGCTTCATCTATGCCCTCAGCGTGGCCGACAAGTTCATGCGTACGGGCGCCGCCGGCTGCGCGCTGGTGATCGGCGCCGAGACGCTGTCGAGGATCACCGACTGGGACGACCGCCAGACCTGCGTGTTGTTCGGCGACGGCGCCGGCGCGGTGGTGCTGAAGCCGACCGACGAACCGGGCGTCGTCTCCACCCACCTCGGCGCCGATGGTCAGTACAAGGATCTGCTGTACTACCCCGCGGGTCCGTCCGAGAGGCTGGATGACATGCTGCGCGGCGAGGCGGCCATTCACATGCGGGGCAACGAGGTCTTCAAGGTGGCTGTGAAGACCCTCGGCAACGTCGTCGACGAGACGCTGGCCGCCAATCAATTGTCGAAGAGCGACATCGACTGGCTCATCCCCCACCAGGCGAACATCCGCATCATCCAGGCCACGGCGAAGCGTCTCGACATGCCGATGGAGCGCGTAGTCCTCACCGTGCAGGACCACGGCAATACTTCCGCCGCGTCGGTGCCGATGGCCCTCGACGTGGCGATACGCGACGGGCGTATCAGCCGTGGCCAGACCCTGCTGCTGGAGGCGTTCGGCGGCGGCTTTACCTGGGGCTCTGCGCTGATCCGCTACTGAGCGCGCGGCTGCGCTACCACAGAGGTGCGGGTATCGCGGCCGTCTCCCGGTCGCGGCGGGTGCGCCGGAACATGCGCTCTTGCAGCTGCTCACGCCGCGCGGCGATGCGCTCGCGGCGGGTCGCCGCATCGGTGCCCACTTTGAAGCGGCGGAAATAGTTGTCGCGGAACGCGCAGAAATCCGCGTAAGCCTCGATGACGTGCTTCAGTTCCCGCAGTACGAGCTCGATCACGATGGCGTCGTCCAGGCGGCCGAGTCCGGGCATATCGTCGGGGATCAGGTCCTCCGGGTCACCGAAATAGATCAGTGCAGAGAGCAGTTTCAGCCGTTCAGCAGCGGGCAGGTCCCAGTCCTCGTCCTCGAGCATGGAGCACATGGCCTGCAGGCGCGGCAGCCGCTCGCGGACGAAATCCGGCAGGGCGCCCGGGTGCAGGGATTCGATCACGTCCCGGGTGGCTCTGACGATCTCCGCCTCGTCGGCGTCCTTCGCCGTGGCGCGGGCGCCTTTCATGGCCTTGCGGAATTGCTTGAGGTCGCGCTCGCTGACGCGCAGGCTGATCTTGATGCTCATGGACTCAGCTCGCAGTCTTTCGGGCCGGGGCAGGAAAGGAAAGGTAGGCGACGGCAGCAAGGCGGTCAATGCCGGCACATCGACCGGACGCGTGATATCTGGGAGAATCTCGGCGGTCGCCCTCGATGGTGTGTTGAGGAGAGATTCGTTCGATGAAGACGGTTGCAGGCAGGCTCGTCCCGGTCGCTCTGGCGACGCTCGGGCTTTTCGTCATGATGCCGGCGCAGGGCGAGGTGTTCGATCTGCCGAACAACGGCGATACCGTGGTCGGACAGGTGACCACCGTCGAGTCTCGCGAATGGGACACGCTGCTGGACATCGCCCGCCGTCACGGACTCGGTTATTACGACATCGTCCGCGCCAACCCGGGCGTGGATCCCTGGCTGCCGGGCGATGGTACCGAAGTGGTCCTGCCGACCCGTTTCATCCTGCCGGACGTGCCCTGGGAAGGGGTGGTGCTGAACCTCCCCGAGTACCGCATGTATTACTTCCCGCCGCCGGGGGCGGACGGCGCGCCCACGGTCATGACCTTCCCGATCAGCATCGGCCGCATGGACTGGGAAACACCGCTGGGGGTGACCCGCATCACGGTCAAGGCCAGGGATCCTGCCTGGTACCCGCCCGAATCTGTTCGCAGGGAGCATGAGGCTGACGGCCGCTCATTGCCGCGCGTGGTGCCACCGGGGCCGGACAATCCGCTGGGGCAATTCGCGATGCGCCTGGCGATCCCGGGTTATCTCATCCACGGTACCAACCGGCCGGCCGGTGTCGGCATGCGGGTGACCCATGGTTGCATCCGCATGTTTCCGGAGGACATCGAATTCGCTTTCGGACGTATCCCGACCGGCACGCCGGTGCGCATCATCGATGAGCCGTACAAGTTCGGCTGGTATGACGGGCAGCTGCTCATGGAGGCCCACGAGCCGCTGGACAGTCCCGCGGAAGCGGGCGATGCAACGGCGGTCAGCACGCTGACGCGACTGACCGAACTCTACGTGGCGGCTACCGGCGAGCGGCGCGTCGAAGTGGACTGGGACCAGGTGGAAGCGCTGCATCATGCCGCCGACGGCATACCACGCCGGGTGGATGCGGCCCGCGTCGGCGAGACGCTGGTAGCGGATCAGGAATAGCCGATCGCAAGGGCGGACGGAATCCGCTGGCGAGAATCGCGGACAAAAAAACGCCGCGACGAGCGCGGCGTTTAAGAGTCTCTGGATCCGCGAATTATTTGGACATCGATTTCTGGAACATGCGCTCCAGGCGTTCACGGTTGGCATCGCAGCAGCTCTGCGCGCCCTGTGCGGCGGACAGCGCCTGGCTGGCAGTGCTCTGAGCACTGGAAGCCATCTGGCTGGCACGATCCGCAGCGGAACGTGCGGCCTCGGCGGCCGACTTGGCAGCAGCAGCGTCGGCGGCAGCACGTTCGGCGGTCGCCTGTACTTCGTCGAGAGCGGTCTGGTTGGCACAACCGGTGACCAGCAGCATCGTGGCGGCGACGGCGCCGAGTGTTGTTGCGATTCTCTTCATATGCTTTTCCCCTGTTGGAGGCATTAAAAACAAACGTATTATTTATTAAACGCGGTCAGTGTTCAACGTAATCCGGGTATCGGGGGCGGTTTTTTTGTCCCGAGGCACTTGATTTGTCTGCGTTTTGCGACACGTATCCGTCGCTGCCCGTCAGAGTTCGCTGAGCAGCCGCCGGGCTTCGTCCTCCAGCCGGGCGAGTTCGCGTTCCAGCGTATCCTGTTCGCGCTCCAGATCGCGGAGGCGATAGTAGATCGAGCGGCGCTGATCGTCGCTCAGGTCCTGACGCTGGAGATTGAAATCCAGCTGACGCAGGGCCCGCTCGATATCGCCCAGTTCCTCGCGCACCCCATGGATGCGCCGGCCCAGCTGGTAGCCGGTATAGAAGTCTTCCTCATAGCCCGGCGGGCAGACGTCCTGATAGTTGCGTCCGTCGCGGCCGTGGGCGAGGCCGCCGGCCACGGTGCACAGACGGTCGAGACCTGCGAGGCGGCCGCGGGCATAGGCTTCCTGTGCGGGTAGCACACCATATTCGGCGCAGGCCTCCCGGTGTTCTGCGATGCGCTCGGGTGGATAGCCGCGCGCGCCGTCGGCCTCTCCCAGCGCCTCCCAGTCGGCGTGCCGGCATTCGGTTTCGGACAGGGTGGCGCAGCCGCCGGCCAGGAGGGCGGCGGGCAGGATGAGGCAGAGAAACTTGCGCCGGAACGGAACCTGTATATAATCACAGTATCTGGGCATGCATACAGGATAACACCATGGCCGATCTCACCCCACGTCAGTCGCAGATTCTGAAACTCATCCAGGATTTCATCGCCGAGACGGGCATGCCGCCCACCCGGGCCGAGATCGCCGAGGAGCTGGGTTTCCGTTCTCCCAATGCGGCCGAGGAACATCTGCGGGCGCTGCAGCGCAAGGGGGTGCTGGAGCTGAGGCCCGGCACTTCCCGCGGTATCCAGCTGAAGGATTCCCTGCGCGAGCAGATGGGGCTGCCGCTGGTCGGGCGGGTGGCCGCCGGCCAGCCCATCATGGCCGAGCAGAATATCGAAGCCCATTACCAGATTGACAAGAGCCTGTTCCGGCCCAAGCCCCATTACCTGCTGCGGGTGCAGGGCATGAGCATGAAGGATGTGGGTATCCTGGACGGTGACCTGGTGGCCGTGCATCGCACGCCCGAGGTCCGGAGCCGCCAGATCGTGGTGGCCCGTCTGGAGGACGAGGTCACCGTGAAGCGCTATCGCCAGGAAGGCAGCATGGTCTGGCTGATGCCGGAGAACAGCGAGTTCGCTCCGATACGGGTGGATCTCGCCCACCAGCCGCTGGTCATCGAGGGCGTGGTCGTCGGCGTCATCCGCGACGGCATGCCGGTACACTGACACGTCTCCCGGCCCGTGGACGAAGCCCTCGAACAGTTACTCGGCAGTTACCGGCTCTGGCGCGGGAGCGAGGGTGCCGTGCGGGAAGGTCAGGCCGGACGGGTAGCGGCCACCGGTTACCGCAAGCTCGACGCCTGTCTGCCCGGCGGTGGCTGGCCGCTCGCCTCGCTCACCGAAGCCCTGTCCGTCGCCTGCGGTATCGGCGAGTTGCGTCTGTTCATGCCGGCGCTCTCCGCACTGTGCCGTCAGCGTGAAGGCTGGGTGGTCTGGATCGCGCCGCCCCACGTGCCCTATGCGCCGGCGCTGATGCAATGGGGGCTGGAAGTCTCCCGGGTACTGCTGATCCATCCGACCCGTGACCAGGAAGCGCTCTGGGCGATGGAGCAGGCATTGTCTTCGGGCACCTGCGTCGCCGTGCTGGCCTGGATCAACCGCATGGACGAGCGCACCAGCCGACGGCTGCAGCTGGCGGCGGGCCGGGGCGAGAGCTGGGCCATTGCCTTTCGACCGACCACCGCCAGGCGGGAGGCCTCGGCCGCCGCGCTGCGACTGATGCTGCGCCCCGGCAGTAACGGCACCGATGTGGACCTGTTCAAGGTCCGCGGTGCGCGGCCCGCGCTGGTAAGCGATTATGACGACCGGGAAGGCCGCAGCCTGTTGCCGCTGGTGCGCCCGCCGGGGGAGAGCCTGGCAGAAGGTCTGGAACTGGGCCTGAAAGTAGGCATGGGAGCAGCAGGTACCGGCGGGCGTGCCGGTTCGGGCTGACGACGTGGCCGCGTCTCCATGGTATCGCCGTCGTTCGAGCCCGATTCCGTCCTGCCGGCAGACGGGGAGTCCCCGACCCCCCGGTCCGACCGGGCGCGGGTAACGACCGGCTCCGGACCTGCCCGGCAGCAGCCGCTGCCCCTCGGAGGCGGCGAACCGCCGGCAGAAGATCCGTCTCCTTCCTGCTCGCGGCAGCGCCGCTCGCAACTCTGGCTGTGTGTCCGCCTGCCATGGATCGCCCTCGAGGCGCTGGGCGAGTCCGCTGCCTCCGCCGGGCCGTTGGCGGTGATGGACGAGCAAGGCGGGCAGACGGTCGTCCATCTCGCGAACCCGGCTGCGGCGACGGCCGGGATCAGGCCCGGCCAGACGCTGAGCGCCGCCCTGGCGCTGGCGCCGGAACTCCCCATCCTGTCGCGTCGGCCGCAGCGCGAGCGCATCCTGCTGGAATCCCTGGCCGACTGGGCGGGACGCTTCAGTCCCCTGGTCAGTCTGCAGGCCCCGGATGCGCTGCTGCTGGAAGTGCAGGGCAGCCTCCGTCTGTTCCACGGGCTGGATCGCCTCTGTCGGCTGGTCATCGGGGGGCTGCGACAGCGGGGCCACCGGGTCCGTGTCTGCGTGGCCCCCACACCGCTGGCGGCGCTCTGGCTCTCGCGGGATGGCGGCGGCCGGGTGGATGGGGTGCCCGCATTGCCGGGGCATCTCAATCCGCTGGATCTGCGGGTTACCGGGTGGCCGGCGGCGGTGCTGAAGGCGCTGGAGGGTATCGGCGTGGCGACCGTCGGCGAGTGTCGCCGGTTGCCCCGGGAGGGTTTCGCCCGACGCTTCGGCGCGACACGGCTGCAGGCGCTGGATCGGGCCTTCGGCCGCTTGCCGGACCCGCGGCTCCGTTATACGGGTCCGCCTCGATTCCGCGAGCAGATCGACCTCGGGGAGGAGACCCGGGACGAGGTGCTGCTCGCGGCCGGCTGTTCGCGGTTGCTGGCCTCTCTTGAGGGCTTCCTGCTGCACCATCAGCGGACAGCGCGTCGCCTGCGGTTCCGCTTCCTCCACCTGTGTGGTGAGGCGACGCCGCTGACCCTGGGATTCAGCGATGCCGGCTGTGATGTGGGGCACTGGCGGAGCCTGCTCGGTATCCGGCTGGAGCGCCTCCACCTGCCGGCGCCGGTGATCGCCGTGGAACTCGCCACAGGACGGCTGGAGCCACGCACAGGCGATACCACGGCTCTGCCGCTGATGTCCGGCCAGGCCGACCGGCGTGACGGCGGACTGCCCCGGCTGGTGGAGAGGCTGCGGGCCCGGCTGGGCGAGAACGCCGTCCGCGGGCTCAGGAGTCTCGCGGAGCATCGGCCCCAGCAGGTCTGGGACGAGGTCGATCCTCTGGAGGCCTTGGAGCGTGGCAGCGGGGCGGGGTTGTCGCCCTGGAACCGGGTAGAGGAAGTGCCCCCCGCCGCCGGTCAGGCAGAGAGCGGCGGCCTGCTGCTCGAGCGTCCGCTGTGGATATTGGCGCAGCCCCAGCGGCTCGCCGTACAGGAGGGATACCCCTGCCATGACGGTCCGCTGCAGTTCGTGGACGGACCGGAGCGCATCGAGAGCGGCTGGTGGGACGGGGCGGATACCGCCAGGGATTACTACGTCGCCGAGACGAGCGCCGGCGCGAGACTCTGGATCTACCGGGACCGCCGTCCGCCGGCCGGCTGGTATCTGCAGGGCATCTTCGGCTGAGATGGCCTCTCGCTATGCCGAGCTGCACGCCGTCAGCAATTTTACTTTCCTGCGCGGCGCCTCCCATCCGGAAGAACTGGTGGAGCGGGCCGATGTGCTGGGCTATACCGCACTGGCTCTCACCGACGAGTGCTCGGTGGCCGGCGTGGTGCGTGCCCACGGCGCGGCCCGCGGCCGGAGCCTCGAACTCATTGTCGGCGCTGAATTCCGGCTTGCCGACGGGCCGGCGCTGGTGGCGCTCGCCGCCAGCCGCCGCGGCTATGCCCGGCTGTGCCGGCTCATCACCCGGGGCAGGCGTAACGCGGAGAAGGGCGCCTACCGGCTGCACCGGGAAGACCTGGAAGACGGCCTGCCGGACTGCCTGGTGCTGTGGCTGCCGGGGCGGGATCTCGCGGGCAGCGGTCATGGCGACTGGTTCGCCGGGCTGTTCCCCGGCCGCTGCTGGATCGCCGCGGAACTCGCCGCCGACGGGCTGGACCGGCCCCGGCTGGATGGCCTGCACCGGCTCGCCCGGCGTACCGGTCTGCCGCTGGTCGCGGCAGGCGACGTGCATATGCATCGACGCGGCCGCCGGGCGCTGCAGGATACCCTAACGGCCATCCGCCTGAAGGTACCCGTGGCCGAAGCGGGGTTCGCCCTGCATCCCAACGGCGAGCGCCACCTGCGCTCGCGCCCGTGGCTCGACGAGCTCTATCCCCCGGCGCTGCTCAGCGAGACGATCACCGTGGCGCAGCGCATCGACTTCTCCCTGGACGAACTCGCCTACGAGTATCCGCGGGAACTGGTGCCGGCGGGCCACACCGCCGCGAGCTGGCTCGCCCACCTGACGGAAGAGGGCATGGTCCGGCGCTGGCCCCACGGCGCCCCGCGCAAAGTGCGTGATCTGGTGCAGCACGAACTCGCGCTGATTGCCGAACTGGCTTACGAGCCTTATTTCCTGACCGTGCACGACATCGTGGCCTGGGCGCGGTCCCGGGGCATCCTCTGTCAGGGCCGCGGCTCGGCCGCCAACTCCGCGGTCTGTTTCTGCCTCGGCATCACCGAGGTGGACCCGGAACGGATGTCCACGCTGGTGGAGCGCTTCATCTCGAAAGAGCGGGATGAGCCGCCGGACATCGACGTGGACTTCGAGCACGAGCGCCGCGAGGAGGTGATCCAGTACATCTACGCGAAGTACGGCCGGTCGCATGCCGCGCTGGCGGCCACGGTCATCACCTACCGGCCGAGGAGCGCGATGCGCGACGTGGGCAAGGCGCTCGGGCTCTCCTCGCTGCAGACCGATCGGCTGGCGCGCGCGATGCAGTGGTGGGACGGCAGCCAAGTCGATCCCGAGCGGGTCCGCGAGGCCGGCCTCGATCCGGACAGCCCGGTCATGCGCCGGCTGCTCACGCTGGTGTGCGAAATCATCGGCTTTCCCCGCCATTTGTCCCAGCACGTCGGCGGCTTCGTCATCTCGGACGGCCCGCTGGAAGAGCTCGTGCCGGTGGAGAACGCGGCCATGGAGGGACGCACCGTCATCCAGTGGGAAAAGGACGACCTGGAGGAACTGGGACTGCTTAAGGTGGACGTGCTCGGTCTCGGCATGCTGACGGCGATCCGCCGCTGCTTCGACCTCGTGCGCGGCTTCGACGGCCGGGAGCTGGATCTGGCCGGCGTGCCGGCGGAGGACCCGGCGGTCTACGACATGATCTCGGCCGCGGACACCATGGGCGTGTTCCAGATCGAGTCCCGCGCCCAGATGGCGATGCTGCCGCGCCTGCGTCCGCGCTGCTATTACGACCTGGTCATCGAGGTGGCCATCATCCGCCCCGGGCCCATTCAGGGCGACATGGTGCACCCGTATCTGCGCCGGCGCAGCGGCGAAGAGGCGGTGAGCTACCCCAGCGGGGAGGTCCGGGCGGTGCTGGAGCGCACCCTCGGCGTGCCCATCTTTCAGGAGCAGGTGATGGAACTGGCGGTGGTGGCGGCGGGTTTCACGCCCGGCGAGGCGGACCGGCTGCGCCGGGCGATGGCCGCCTGGAAGCGCCGCGGCGGGCTCGGCCCCTTCGAGGACAAGCTGAAGGAAGGCATGCGGGCGCGGGGCTACAGTGAGCATTTCGCCGAACAGATCTTCAACCAGATACAGGGCTTTGGCGAGTACGGCTTCCCCGAGTCCCATTCGGCGAGTTTCGCGCTGCTGGTCTACGTCTCCGCCTGGCTGAAATGCCACGAGCCGGCGGCCTTCCTGTGTGCGCTGCTGAACAGCCAGCCCATGGGTTTCTATGCGCCGTCCCAGCTGGTGCAGGACGCCGTGCGCCACGGCGTGGAAGTGCGCCCGGTGGACGTGAATGCGAGCCGGGAGGAATCCTCGCTGGAGCGGCGCGACGACGGCAGGCCCGTCGTGCGTCTGGGGTTCGACCGGGTCAAGGGGCTCACCGCGGCTGCGGCGCGGTCGCTGGTGGCGGCGCGGGACAACGGCGGCGGGTACGGCTCGGTGCAGGACCTCGCCGAGCGGGCGGGCCTGGATCGCGCTGCCCTGTCGGCCTTGGCCGCGGCCGGCGCGCTGGCCACCCTCGCAGGGCATCGCTTCCGCGCCCGCTGGGACGTGGCCGGGGTGGAGGCGCCGCAGGGGCTGTTCCGGTCGATGACCCGCTACGAGGCATTGCCGCTCCTGGTCCGGCCGGCGGAGGGGCAGGACGTGCGCGCCGACTACGAGAGTCTCGGACTGACCCTCGGACGCCATCCCATGGCGCTGCTCAGGGAGCGTTTCCGCCGTCGGCGTTACATCACGGCGGAGGAGCTGCCGGCGGCCGGACATGGCGCGCGGGTACGGGTGGCCGGGCTGGTGGTAACGCGGCAGCGGCCGGGGAGTGCGAGCGGGGTCACGTTCGTCACCCTCGAGGACGAGACCGGTCAGCTCAATCTGGTGGTGTGGAAGGCGACCGCCGAGGCGCAGCGGCTTGCGCTGCTATCGGCGCGGCTGATGGGGGTGGAGGGCGAGGTGCAGATAGAGGGGGAGGTGATCCATGTCATCGCAAGAAAGCTGACGGAGCACAACGGTCTGCTGGGGGATCTGGCGGTGCGCTCGCGGGACTTCCACTGACCGGCGTGGCCGTCATAGCCACTTGCGTGTCAGTCGTCGAAGTCCCAGTCGTCCATGTCGCGCAGGGCACGTTCGAAGCGCTTCTGTTCCATCAGTTCCTCCAGCCGGCGACGTGCCGCGAAGCTGCCGCTGCCGCCGGACTGCGAGCCCTCGATCTCCGCCACCAGCTGCTCGACATTGATCTCGACAGATAACTCTCCGACGTTATCGTCTTCGCTATCGTCTTCTGCGGACAGATCCGCACCCTCCATATCCTCATCCTCGAAGTCGTCGTCCACGTCGAGTGGATCTTCCCGTTCCAACTGCGTCAACGTCTCGTCCATGGGAGCGCCCCCGCGCCGGCTCGTGTCAGAGAGTTTATGTCACGCCCGGCGCATGTATATCCCGAATGAGGGTGCCAGCGCAACAGGGTGGGCCACAGTTTTTACAAAACTCGTAAGTTTCTGTATTTATGTGGGAATTCAGCTACTGAATGAGATTGTTTATCTGGAAGATCGGCAGCAGGATGGCCAGCACAATGGTCAGCACGACGCCGCCCATGAAGACGATCAGCAGCGGCTCCATGATCCCCATCATGGTCGTGATGAGCCCGTCCATCTCGCGCTCCTGGTTGTCGGCGGCGCGGCCGAGCATCTGTTCCAGCTGACCGCTGGACTCGCCGCTGGAGATGAGGTGGATGGTCATGGGCGGGAACAGGCGGCTCGCGGCCAGCGAGCGGGAGATGGCGCCGCCCTCGCGCACCCGGAGCGAGGCTTCCTGTACCGCCTCGCGCATCGGCACGTTCATGATCACCTCGGCGGAGATCTTCAGCGCCTCCAGTACGGGTACGCCGCTGCCGGCGAGGATGCTCAGCGTGCGGGTGAAACGCGCGGTGTTAACGCCCCGGGTGATGCGGCCGATGAGAGGCAGACCCAGCAGAAGGCGGTGATAGCGTCGGCGGGGGCCCTCGAGCTTAAGCAATCGCCAGATACCGAAGGCGACGGCGACGATTGCGGCGATGAGCAGCCACCACCACTCCCTGAGGAAGTCGCTGATGCCGATCAGCAGGCGGGTGAGGATGGGCAGCTCGGCGCCGGTGGTCTCGAATACGCCGACCACCTGGGGCACCACGTAGGAGAGCATGAAGGCGATGATGCCGAGCGACATCAGTACGAGCACGATGGGATAGACCAGCGCGTTGGTGATCCGCTGGCGCAGCGCCTGGCGGGTCTCCGTATAGTCGGCCAGCCGCTCGAGCACGGCATCCAGATGACCGGACTGTTCGCCCGCCGAGACCGTGGCACGGTAGATTTCAGGGAATGCCTGCGGGAACTCCTCCAGTCCGTCGGCGAGCGTGTGGCCCTCCATGACCCGGGCGCGCACCCCCAGCAGGATGCTCTGGGTGCGCGGCTTCTCCGTCTGCTGGGCCACGGCCTGCAGGGTCTCCTCCAGCGGCATGCCGGAGTTGACCAGGGTGGCGAGCTGGCGGGTGACGAGCGCGAGTTCCGTGGCGGAGAAACCGCGGCGCAGCCCCACGGAGAACTGGCGCGCGGATTCCTTCTCGGCCACCTCGGAGACCTCGAGGGGCACCAGCGAGCGCTCGCGCAGGAGCTGGCGGACCTGGCGGGCGGTGTCACCCTCCAGTACCCCTTTCTTTTCCTTGCCGCCGCTGTCGAGCGCGACGTATTCGAATGCTCCCACGTGGCCGGTCCCGGACGGGTTCAGTCGGCCCGAGTGACCCGGAGTACCTCCTCCAGGGTGGTCACGCCGGAGAGGACCTTGGTGCGACCGTCGTCGCGGATGCTCGGGCTGAGGTTGCGGGCGTATTTCTCCAGCTCGTGCTCGCCGGCACCGTCGTGGATCATGGTGCGCATGTGATCGTCCACCGGCACCAGTTCGTAGATGCCGGTACGGCCGCGGAAACCGCCGTCCTCGACGTCGCCGGCCCGGTGGATGGTCGGCGGGTTATCCGGGTCGGCCTTCAGGACCCGGCATTCGTACTCCCGGGCCGTGTAGGGCACCTTGGTATCGTCGTCCAGCACGCGCACCAGGCGCTGGGCCAGCACGCCGATGAGGCTGGAGGACAGCAGGAAGGGCTCCACGCCCATGTCCCGCAGACGGGTCACCGCACCCACGGCCGTATTCGTGTGCAGGGTCGAGAGCACGAGGTGGCCGGTCAGCGACGCCTGCACGGCGATCTCGGCCGTCTCCAGGTCGCGGATCTCGCCGACCATCACCACGTCCGGGTCCTGGCGCAGGATGGCGCGCAGGCCGCGGGCGAAAGTCATCTCCACTTTGGTATTCACCTGGGTCTGGCCGATACCGTCGATGTAGTACTCGATTGGGTCTTCGACGGTCATGATGTTGCGGCTGTTGTCGTTGATGCGCTCCAGCGCCGCATACAGGGTAGTGGTCTTGCCCGAGCCGGTGGGGCCGGTGACCAGCAGGATGCCGTGGGGCTTGTGGATGAGTTCGTCCATGGTGCGCTGGGAGGCCTGGTCCATGCCCAGCGAATTGAGGTCCAGGCGTCCCGCCTGCTTGTCGAGCAGACGCAGCACCACCCGCTCGCCGTGTCCCGACGGGATCGTGGAGACGCGCACGTCGACCGCGCGCCCGGCGATGCGCAGCGAGATGCGACCGTCCTGGGGCAGGCGCTTCTCGGCGATGTCGAGCCGCGACATGACCTTGATGCGCGAAGTGATCAGAGGCGCCACCGCGCGCCGGGTTTCCAGTACCTCGCGCAGCACACCGTCCACGCGGAAGCGGATGACCAGCCGATTCTCGTAAGGTTCCACGTGGATGTCGGAGGCGTTCTCCTTGACCGCCTCGGTGAGTACCGCGTTGATCAGGCGGATGATGGGCGCGTCGTCGTCGCTCTCCAGCAGGTCGGAGGGCTCCGGCAGCTCCTGGGCCACCTGGAACAGGTTCGTATCGTCGCTCAGCCCCTCCATCATCTGCATGGCGTTGTTGCTGCCGCCCTCGTAGGCCTGTCTCAGCATGGCATCGAAGGCTTCCGCCGTAACCCGTGTGAGTTTCAGCGGCACGCCGGCATAGCGGCGCACCTCCGCGAGGCTGACCGGCGAGACGCCGACCCGACAGATCACATCGGCCCTGCCGTCAACGTAATCACGGATCAGCACGCCATGGCGCTTGGCGAACGAGAAGGGCAGGCGCTTTTCCGGCAGAGCGCCGATCTTCGGCGGCTCCGTTGCAGGAGCCTCCTCGACGAGACTCAGCTCCGCGGTTTCCATCTCGCTCATTCCTCGGTGTCCTCCCCGGACATGATGTTACCCGGACGCTCGGCCGGCTCGCTCGGCTCGTAGGTCTCGAGCGGCGGCAGCGTCGGCCGCGACTTGCCGGGCATGAG
Organism: uncultured Woeseiaceae bacterium; assembly: GCA_964427415.1. Lineage (GTDB taxonomy): Bacteria > Pseudomonadota > Gammaproteobacteria > Steroidobacterales > Woeseiaceae > Lentisalinibacter. The sequence goes on from CAYRUH010000004.1 coordinate 21,439, forward strand.
GCGTATCCGGCCCTCTTCCTGCTGCAGCTCGCGCATGTACTGGTACTTCTCCTCGGTCGCCATATGGGTCTGTTCCGGGTTCCTGAGGATGGTGGTCCGGATGAAGACCATCAGGTTGGCTTTCACCGTATTGGTCGACCGGGTGCGGAAGAGGTTTCCAAGCACCGGGATGCTGCCGAGCACGGGCACCCGCTGATCGCTCTCCCGGATGGTGTCGTCGATCAGGCCGCCCAGCACCAGGATGCCGCCGTTCTCCACGATCACGGACGTGGAGATCTTGCGCTCCTGGGTCACCAGGTCCACGGCGCCGGTGGCGCCCTGGGCGATACTGGAGATCTCCTGGTTGATCTTCAGCACGATGGATTCGCCCTCGCTGATCTGGGGCGTAATCTCGAGTTTGGTGCCGACACTCTCCCGGTTGATGGTCTGGAACGGGTTCACGGCGCCGGTGGCGGCGCCCGTGTTTGTGAACTGGCCGGTGAGGAACGGCACCTCCTGACCCACCTCGATGGAGGCCTCCTCATTGTCCATGGTCACGATGGTCGGCGTCGAGATGATGTTGGTGTCGGCGTCGCCCTGCAGGGCGCGCAGCAGGGCGACGAAGCTGGTCCCGTTCTCCGAGATTCGGCCTACGCCCAGCGTGATGCCGCTGCCGATGCCGCCGAGCGCGTTGCCGGCGTCCTCGACGCCGCCTGCAGCGGCTCCCGCCAGCCCGAGCAGGTTCACGCCCGAGGAGGGGAAATTCTGGATGCCGATGGCATTGTTGTCGGTGCTCCCGTCCACGGCCCATTCCACGCCGAGTTCGGCGGACTTGTCCGCCGTGATCTCCACGATGATGGCCTCCACCAGCACCTGCGCCCGGCGGATGTCCAGCTTGTCGATCACTGCCATGACCGAGCGCATCGTCTTGGGCGGGGCAGTGACGATCAGCGCATTGGTGAACTCGTCGGCCCAGATTTGAACCGGACCGGTACCGGCGGGACCGCCGCCTCCCTGTGCCCCGGCCTGACCAGCCTGGCCGCCGGCCCCGGCGCCGGTGAACTGGCTCTGCAGCTTGGAGGAGAGTTCTTCGGCGTTGGAGTAGCGCAGATATCGCACCCGTGTATTGCCGCCATCTTCCAGCGGCGTGTCGAGGTGTGCGATGAGGGTGCGCATCTTCAGGCGCTGGTTCTTCTCGCCGCTGATAAGCACGCTGTTGGTGCGATCGTCAGCGACCAGTCCGATCTGGCTTGCGCCCTCGGTGCGCTGGGCCTGTGCAAGGGAGGTCAGCACGCGCACCAGGTCACCGGCGGTGGCGTGCTCGAGGGGCACGACCTCGATATCATCGTCGCCGGCCTGGTCGATGCGCCCGATGATGCGCAGCAGCCGCCGCACATTGGCCGCGCGGTCGGAGATGATCAGCATGTTCGATGGCGGATGCGCCGCCAGGTGACCGTACTGGGGGATGAGCGGGCGCAGTATCGGCACCAGCTGGGCGGAGGCGATGTTCTGTACCTCGATGACCTGGGTGACGATGTCGTCGTTGGCGGCGTCCCCGGCGTAGGTCTCGGCACCGGGTATCTGGCGGGCGTTGGCATCCGGCAGGATCTTCACCACGTTGCCGCTCTGCACCGCGACGAAGCCGTAGACATCCAGGATGGAGAGGAAGGTCTCGTAGAACGCATCGGCCGACATCGGCGTGGACGACAGCATGGTGACCTGCGCCTTGACCCGCGGGTCGACGATGAAGTTGCGGCCTGTGACGTCGCTCACCGCCTCGATGATCTGGCGGATGTCGGCGTCCTTGTAATTGGGCGTGATCGTTGCATTCTGCGCCATGGCCAGCCCGCATGCTGCCAGCGCAGCTGCCGCGAAGGATGCGCGCAACAGTGCCGTGAGGGAGTTGCAGTTGTGGCTGTTCTCGTTATGCATGTTCTCTGCCGTCTTCATCTGCTTCCTTCATCGCCCAGCTCCAGCTGGCTGGTGCTGAGCGTGAGCTGTTCGGACTGACCGTTGCGTTCCACAGTCACCGTGATCTGGGTGGCGTCGCCGAGGGTCCGGAATACCTCCATGCCGGTCCGGGGATCGTTCATGGGTGTGCCGTTGATGGCGGTCACCAGGTCGCCGGGCCGCAGGCCGAGGGCGCCGAAGCTTTTGCGGTCCCGGCCGGGATACACCCGATAGCCGCGCTGCTGGCCGTCGGCGAAATAGGGTTGCGGGCGGATGACGTCCATGAGTTGGACGGCGTTGTCCGTGATCATCTGCTGCACGCTGGTCTGGCGTGCAGCAGCCGCCACGCGCGCGGAACTCGTCTGCTGGCTGCGGCTGACCGTCTGACCCTCGGCTTCGCGGGGCAGCTTAAGCGCCTCCAGCGTGCCCGCACGATTCAGGATAACCCGGTCAGCGTAGACGGCATGCAGCGTGGCCCCTCCGGGGATGCTGTCGCGGATGGAATAAACCTTCTCGTCACCGCGGCTGTCGGCGATGATGGCCAGCGAGTAGGCCGGATCGTCGGCGGCCACCGTGCCTTTCAGCGTCAGACTCAGGCGGGTCTCGGGCGCATCGTCTATCTCGGACTGGACGGGCGCGGGCGCATCTGCGGAGGCTTCGCCGAACAGGTGGGCATTGACGATGCCGCTTACGTCGATGCCGCTGACACGGTTGCCGGAGGCCGATGGGGGAGCGGAGGCCGGCGGCGGCGCCACCCCGCCTTCCTCGCCGGCGGGGATGAGCATCCAGATCATGGAGGCGAGTTGCCAGCCGATGGCAATGACCAGGGCGAGCGCGACCCATCGGGGCAGCTGCCGGCCGGCAGCCGACACCGCGTCCGAAGGGCTCATGCTCTTCAGCTCTGCCAGTTTCATTTCCGCATTCATGGGCTTGCGCGGTACCCCTGCGCCGTAACTGCTCCCCCGCCCGGAGAGCTTCCCGCTCCGTCTAACGCACCGGAGGCATGATAAGGGTCAGCATATCACCGAACAAGGTGGTAACTACTTAAAAAAACGGCGCAAACGGAGCGCTGGCGCGGCTTCCGGCGGCCCGGAGCGCGCTTCGGGGAACGCGCGCCGCCGAGGGTTGTCAACGCCACCGGCGCCCGCATATATAATCCGGGTCAGGGCATCGCCGACCCCGTGGATGTCGTCGTCGAACAGCAGGAAGCTCCCACCGGATCATGAGCGAACAGACACCAAACCAGGATCAGCAGGACAATACCGGGCTGGCGGTCGAGGAATCCCGGCCAAAACTCAAGCGCCCGCCGTTATACCGGGTGGTGCTGATCAACGACGATTTCACGCCCATGGAATTCGTGGTCGAGGTGCTGGAGCGTGTGTTCGGCATGGACCGCCAGAAGGCGACCCGGATCATGCTCGAGGTGCACACCCGGGGAAAAGGCGTCTGCGGCGTCTACACGTACGAGATTGCCGAGACCAAGGTGGCCCAGGTGAACGGCTACGCGCAACAGCACCAGCATCCGCTGCTGTGTACCATGGAGGAAGCCTGAGCCCCTAGAACTACTTCGAAGACGGACGGTCGTAATCAACTATGCTGAACAGTGAACTCGAATTCTGCCTGAACGAGGCCTTCCAGTCGGCGCGCGAGAACCGCCACGAATTCATGACGGTGGAGCATCTGTTGCTCGCGCTGCTGGACGTGCCCCAGGTACACGACGTGCTCAGGGCCTGCGACGCCGACGTGGCCAAGCTGCGCGAGCAACTCAGCGGATTCATAGACGAGTCGACCCCTCGGGTGTCGGTGGAAGAGGAAAACGACGTTCAGCCGACGCTCGGATTCCAGCGCGTGCTTCAGCGCGCGGTCTTCCATGTCCAGTCGAGCGGCCGCAAGGAGGTCACCGGCCTGAATGTGCTGGTGGCGATATTCAGTGAGAAGCAGTCCCAGGCGGTCTATTTCCTGAACCTGCAGGACGTCACGCGGCTGGACGTGGTGAATTACATCTCCCACGGCATCACCAAGTTCGGTGACGAGGGCGGCGAGAGCGCGGAGGCCGGCCAGGAGGAGCCGGGCGTCGAACCCGAGGGCGGGTCTTCGGCGCTGGAGAAGTACGCCACCAATCTGAACCGGATGGCCGAGGAGGGCCGCATCGACCCGCTGATCGGCCGCGCGATCGAGATCGAGCGCACGGTGGAGATTCTCTGCCGGCGGCGGAAGAACAATCCCCTCTACGTCGGCGAGGCCGGCGTGGGCAAGACCGCCCTGGCCGAGGGCCTGGCCCGGCTGGTCGTCGAGGAGAAGGTGCCGGAGGTGCTGCAGGACTGCACTATCTACGCGCTGGACATGGGCGCGCTGATCGCGGGCACGAAATACCGCGGCGATTTCGAAAAGCGCCTGAAGGCGGTGCTGGCCGAAGTGCGCGAGGACCCGGGCGCCGTACTCTTCATCGACGAGATCCACACCGTGATCGGCGCGGGTGCGGCTTCGGGCGGGGTGATGGATGCCTCGAACCTGATCAAGCCCGTTCTCGCCAACGGCGAGCTGCGCTGCATCGGCTCCACCACCTACCAGGAGTACCGGGGTATCTTCGAGAAAGACCATGCGCTGGCACGGCGCTTCCAGAAGATCGAGGTACCGGAGCCCACCGTCGAGGAGACGGTCGAGATACTGAAGGGGCTGCGCAGCCGCTTCGAGGAGCACCACGGCGTGCGCTACGCGACCGAGTCGCTGGAGGTGGCGGCGGAACTGTCGGCACGCCACATCAATGACCGCCACCTGCCAGACAAGGCCATCGACGTCATCGACGAGGCCGGCGCGAACCTGCGCCTGAAGCCGGCGGCGGAGCGGGGCGACACGGTGACTGCGGAGATGGTGCAGAACGTCGTCGCCCGCATGGCGCGCATCCCGCCGAAGAGCGTGTCGGCCTCCGACAAGGACGTTCTGAAGAATCTGGAGCGGGACCTTAAACTGGTCATCTTTGGCCAGGACACGGCCATCGAGGCGCTGGCCTCGTCCATCAAGATGGCGCGCTCCGGCCTCACCGAGGAGGAGAAGCCGGTCGGCAGTTTCCTCTTCGCGGGCCCCACCGGCGTGGGCAAGACCGAGGTCACCCGTCAGCTCGCCCTCTCGCTCGGCATCGAGTTGGTGCGCTTCGATATGTCCGAGTACATGGAGCGACACACCGTCTCGCGGCTGATCGGCGCGCCGCCGGGGTACGTGGGCTACGACCAGGGCGGTCTCCTGACCGAAGCGGTGAGCAAGAACCCCCATTCGGTGGTGCTGCTCGACGAGATCGAAAAAGCCCATCCGGAAGTGTTCAATCTGCTGCTGCAGGTCATGGATCACGGCACGCTCACCGATAACAACGGGCGCAAGGCGGACTTCCGCAACGTGATTTTGGTCATGACCACCAATGCCGGCGCGGCCGAGGTGAGCCGCAGTTCCATCGGCTTCATGCAGCAGGATCACTCGAGCGACGCGCTGGCGATCATCAACAAGACGTTCACGCCCGAGTTCCGCAACCGGCTGGACGCCATCATCCAGTTCTCTTCGCTGGACGCGACTTCCATCGCCCGGGTCGTCGACAAGCTGGTTGTGGAGCTGGAGGCGAAGCTCACCGCCAGCAACGTCACGCTGGAACTGGACGACGAGGCGCGTTCCTGGATCGCAGAGCGAGGCTACGACCCGACCATGGGGGCACGGCCGATGGCGCGGCTGATCCAGGAGAGGATCAAACGTCCGCTCGCCGAGGAGCTGCTGTTCGGCCAGTTGGCCGAGGGCGGGCACGTGCGCATCCGCGTCAGCGCGGACGGCGATCTGGAACTCAAGCCCGAGCCGGTGCGCCGCGAGCTGGCCCACCTGCCGGAAGACTCGGAATAATGCAGGAGCGACGGGTAGGAGGGCCTTCAGGCCCGATTCGGAAAAATGGATCGGGGCTGAAGCCCCTCCTACCGGGTTAACGTCCCCGGTAGACGATGCGTCCCTTGGAGAGATCGTAGGGGGTCAGTTCCACCGTGACCTGGTCACCGGTGAGGATGCGGATGTAATGCTTGCGCATCTTGCCCGAGATGTGAGCCGTCACCATGTGACCGTTGTCGAGCTCCACACGGAATGTGGTATTCGGGAGCGTCTCGACGACGACTCCTTCCATCTGAATGGCTTCTTCTTTCGCCACGTGTTCGGCACACCTCGGTTCGCTGGGAGGCCGGCATTGTGCAGAAACTAGACCCCGTTTGCAACGCGGTCCGGGGCGGCCAGCGCCTGCGCCGGAAGCGGCTCGGCTGGCGCGTCTGTGAGTAGCTGACGTCCGGCACAATGGCGTCGCAGCAGGTCCAGGAACTCGCTTCTGGGCAGGGTCTCGGCGCCCATACTCAGCAGGTGGGGTGAGACCACCTGGCAATCGATCAGGGCGAAGTGCCGATGTCTGAGTTCGGTACCGAGTACCAGCAGCGCGGTTTTCGAGGCGTCCGTCCGTCGGCTGAACATGGATTCGCCGAAAAAGACGCGGCCGATCGCCAGACCGTAAAGCCCGCCGGCCAGCTCGCCACCCTGCCAGACCTCCACCGAGTGGGCCCAACCCCGGGCGTGCAGCTCGGCGAACGCCTCCTCCATCGCCGTGGTGATCCAGGTGCCGTACTGCCCCGGCCTGGGCTCGGCACAGTCCGCCATCACTCGACGGAAGGCCCGATTCCAGGTCACGGTGAAGCCGCAGCGGCGCAGGCTGCGGCGCAGGCTCCGGGAGACGTGGATGCCGCCCGGGCGGAGCACCGCGCGGGGGTCCGGGGACCACCACAGTACCGGCTGGCCTTCCTCGTACCAGGGGAATATGCCCCGCTCGTAGGCGGTCAGCAGCCGCTCCACCGACAGGTCACCACCGGCGGCGAGCAGGCCGTCCGGATCACGCAGCGCGAGTTCTGCGTCGGGGAATGCGTCCGGCGGGTCGTGCCGTGACAGCCAGTGGATGCGATACATGAAGGGTCGCCAGGCGCTTCAGCCGGCCCGGCCCGCGTCAGTCTCACCGTCGCTCCCGTTGCCATCGGCTCCGATATCGCTGCGGAACGGAGAATGCGCCCCGGCCGCCTCGATGTAGTCGTCGATGTGCGCCTGCTCCTCATCGAGATAGCGCCCAACGGCGGCGGCAAACTGAGGATGCGCGAGCCAGTGGGCAGACCAGGTCGCGGTGGGCAGGAAGCCCCGGCGGATCTTGTGCTCTCCCTGTGTGCCGGGTTCGAACAGGACGATACCCTCGGCGATGCAGTATTCGATAGCCTGGTAGTAACAGGTCTCGAAGTGCAGGCTGTGATAGTCTTCGTCGCTGCCCCAGTAGCGGCCGTACAGTGTATCGCTGCCCCGGTAGAACACAGCTGCCGCGACGATATTGTCGTCGCACTCGGCGACGATCACCCGCAGGACGGCCGGCAGCGTCCGGCGCAGTTCCAGGAAGAACTTCAGGTTGAGATAGGGCAGGTTTCCGCGGCGCATGAACGTGTAACTCAGGAGCCGGAATACGTCAGTCCATTCGGCCTCGCTCAGTTCGTCGGCGGCGAGGTTACGGAAACCGATGCCGGCTTCGGCCACACGACGCCGTTCGCGCTTTGCCTTTTTCCGCTTGGCGGAGCTGAAGTCGGCGAGGAAATCGTCGAAGTCCCCATAGCCGCGGTTGCGCCACTGGAACTGGCAGTCCTTGCGGGCGTGGAAACCGGCTTCCTCCAGTGCGGGCAGTTCCTCCCGGATCGGGAACAGGACATGGGCCGAAGAGAGGCCTCTTTCCCGGGCATGCGCTATCACCGCCGCCGCCAGCGTCGCGCGACGGGATTCCCCCCCCGGCTGCCGGGTCAGCAGCCGGTCACCGGTGGCCGGCGTGAATGGTACCGCGGCGACCAGTTTCGGGTAGTAGGGGAGCCCGGCACGGCGGTAAGCATCCGCCCAGGCCCAGTCGAAGATGAACTCGCCCCAGGAATGGGTCTTCTCGTACAACGGCACCGCGCCGACGAGTGCCCCGGCCTCGTAAAGCGCGAGGTGGCAGGGCGTCCAGCCGGTCTCGGGTGCTGCGCAGCGATGTCGCTCGGCCGCCGCCAGGAACTCATGGCGCAGGAACGGATAGCGTGGGTCGACCAGTGCGTTCCACGCTGCGGGCGCGATTCCGTCGACACCGGCATGCAGGCGCATGCCGGTGTCGTCTGCGCGTGGCGGCGGGCCGGCCACGGCTCAGGCCGCGGCCTCCCGGGAATGGTTCGTTTCCTGGGACTCGAGGTACTTGTCCGCATCCAGCGCGGCCATGCAGCCCGTGCCCGCCGAAGTGATGGCCTGGCGATAAACGTGGTCCGCCACGTCGCCGGCGGCGAACACGCCCGGAACGCTCGTGGCGGTCGCATTGCCGTCGAGGCCGGACTTCACCACGATGTAGCCGTTACGGGTCTCGAGCTGCTCGCGGAACAGCTCGGTGTTCGGGTTGTGGCCGATGGCGATGAAGACGCCCTCGCAGTGGATCTCGCGGGTCGCATGGGCGTGGGCCGCGTCCCGGATACGCACGCCGGTGACGCCGCCATCGTCGCCCAGCACCTCGTCGAGGACATGATCCCAGACGATCTCCACCTTGCCTTCGTCCGCCTTGGCGAACAGCTTTTCCTGCAGGATTTTCTCGGCCCGAAGGCTGTCACGCCGATGCACGAGGGTGGCCTTTGACGCGAGGTTGGAGAGATAAAGCGCTTCTTCCACCGCCGTGTTGCCGCCGCCGACGACGACCACGGGCTTGCCCCGGTAAAAGAAGCCATCACAGGTGGCGCAGGCCGAGACGCCGCGGCCCTTGTAGGCCTCCTCGGAAGGCAGACCCAGATACTTCGCGGAGGAGCCCGTGGCGATGATGAGAGCGTCACAGGTGTAGCTTCCGTAGTCGCCCTGCAGCGTGAACGGGCGTCGCGTGATGTCGGCGGTGTGGATGTGGTCATTGACGATCTCGGTGTCGAAGCGTTCCGCGTGACGGAGCATGCGGTCCATCAGACCCGGGCCCTGCAGGCCTTCCACGTCACCGGGCCAGTTGTCCACGTCTGTGGTGGTCATCAGCTGGCCGCCCTGTTCCATGCCGGTGACGAGCACCGGGTCGAGCCCGGCCCTGGCCGCGTAGACAGCCGCCGAGTAGCCGGCGGGCCCGGAGCCGAGGATGAGTACCCGGCAGTGTCTCGTCTCAGTCATAATCGCTCCGCATCTGGTGCTTGCCGTGCCGGTGACGGGGCCCAACCCCGGCATCTACGGTCGAGTCAGAGAGGCTGAGTTTATTGGATTTCGGCCGAGGTCGGCAAAATCCCGTGCGCGACCGGCTGTCGCCGTGAAGTTGCCAAGGCGCCGACCCGAGACCTATCGTAGGCGGCTGCTTCCGAGACATAATCCCCGCTATGACCAAAGCAACGCGTCTGAAACGCTCACGCACGGGCCCCCGCGCGCCGGTGCAGGCTCCGCTCGTGCGCACGCTCAGGGAGGCGGCACTGTGGGTGTTCGGGGCGCTGGCTATCATCCTCTTTGTGGCGCTGGCCTCCTATCATCCGGCCGACCCTGCTTTCTCGCAGGCGGGCGGGGCGGAGCGCATCCATAACCGCATCGGTACCGTTGGGGCCTGGTTCTCGGACCTGAGCTACATGCTGTTCGGAACGCCGGCGTACCTGTTCCCGGTGATGATGCTGTTCGCCGGCTGGCTCATCTTTCGCGAACGCCGGAATCCCGAGCCGCTGGACCAGGCCGAATTCGGGCTGCGCTTCGTCGGCTTCCTGCTGACGCTGGCGACGAGCTGCGGTCTCGGCACGCTGCACTTCGCTGCGGCGCAGCTCACGGAGAGCGCCGGCGGCGTGGTCGGACAACTCGTCGGCGGCGGCCTGCAATCGCTGATGGGCACACTGGGCGCGACGCTGCTGTTGCTGGCCGTTTGGGTGGGCAGCGTGGCGGTCTTCCTCGGCTTCTCCTGGCTGGCGGTCATGGACCATGTCGGCCACTTCGCCCTCGAGGGCTGGGAGCGGCTCGTCGGCCTGTTCGACCGGCTGCGGGACCGGGCCCGGGGGCGGCGCGCGCAGCAGGAGCGCCAGGAGGTGGTGCGGGCGGAGAAGAAGCGAGCCGCCGGCCGGCCGAAGCCCCGTATCGAGCCGGTGATACCGGCGCTCGAGACCAGCAGCCGGGTGGAGAAGGAGCGCCAGGTGCCCCTGTTCGAGCCGCCGGGCGCACGGGAACTGCCGCCGCTGAGCCTGCTGGACGATCCGCCGAAGCACAGCGCCGGCTATTCCGAGGACGCCCTGGAGGCCATGTCGCGGCTGGTGGAGCTGAAGCTGAAGGACTTCGGCATCGACGTCGAGGTGGTCTCCGTGCATCCGGGCCCCGTCATCACCCGCTTCGAACTGGACCCCGCGCCGGGCGTGAAGTCCGCCCAGATCTCCAACCTGGCCAAGGATCTGGCGCGCTCCCTGTCGGTGGTCAGTGTCCGCGTTGTGGAGGTCATCCCCGGCAAGGCCTACATCGGGCTGGAGATCCCGAACGAGACCCGGGAACTGGTGACCCTCGGGGAGATTCTGCGCTCGAAGGTCTACGACGAAATGGCCTCGCCGCTCACGCTGGCACTCGGCAAGGACATCGGTGGCAACTCGGTGGTGGCCGATCTCTCCCGCATGCCCCATCTGATGATCGCGGGCACCACCGGCTCCGGCAAGTCGGTCGGCATCAATGCCATGGTGCTGAGCCTCCTTTACAAGGCGCAGCCGGAGCACGTACGGCTGATCATGATCGATCCGAAGATGCTGGAGCTCTCGGTCTACGAGGACATCCCGCACCTGCTGACACCCGTCGTCACCGACATGAACGAGGCGGCGAACGCGCTGCGCTGGTGCGTCGGCGAGATGGAGCGACGCTACAAGCTGATGGCGGCGCTGGGCGTGCGCAACATCGGCGGCTACAACCGCAAAGTCCGCGAGGCCATCGATACGGGCGCGCCGCTGCAGGATCCCACCTGGGAGCCGCCGGAGCTGGTGGACGAGGACAAGCCCGTCGAGGCGCCGGGCCTCGAGCCGCTGCCCTTTGTCGTGGTGGTGATCGACGAGCTGGCCGACATGATGATGATCGTCGGCAAGAAGGTGGAGGAGCTCATCGCCCGCTTGGCTCAGAAGGCCCGCGCCTCGGGCATTCATATGATCCTGGCCACCCAGAGGCCGAGCGTCGACGTGATCACCGGCCTGATCAAGGCCAACGTGCCGGCGCGTATTGCCTTCCAGGTCTCCGCCAAGGTGGATTCGCGCACTATCCTCGATCAGCAGGGCGCCGAGAACCTGCTCGGACACGGCGACATGCTGTTTCTGCCGCCGGGAACCTCCATGCCGGAGCGCGTGCACGGCGCCTTCGTGGCCGACCACGAGGTCCACAAGGTGGTGAAATATCTGCGCAAAGCCGGCCAGCCGCGCTATATGGAGGAAATTCTCAGCGGCCCCACGAGTCCAATACCCGGCATGCCGGATATCGGCGGCGCCGGTGAGGCGGGCGTGGACAGCGAGCAGGACCCCCTCTACGACGAGGCGGTGCGCATCGTGACCGAGACCCGCAAGGCCTCGATCTCCGGGGTGCAGCGGCGCCTGAAAATCGGCTACAACCGGGCGGCGCGCATGGTGGAAGCCATGGAGGAGGCCGGCCTGGTGGGACCTTTGCAGGCGAACGGCTCACGGGAGGTGCTCGCGCCGCCGCCGCCAGAGGATTGAGCAGGAAATCGAGCGTGGGACTGAGCAAAGGATCGAAGCAGCGATGAGAATCCGGGTAGCACTGACCGCAGCCCTCGTGGCTGTCCTGCTGGCGGCTGCGCCGGCAGTGGCCCCGCTGCAGGCGCAGACAGGCGCTGCGGGGGCCGCCGGCGATCCTTTGGATAATTCTCCGGACAATCCGTCGGACAATCCGTCGCACGGTCCGGCGGAAGATCTGCGTGACGATCCGGGAGCCGACCGGCGAGTGCCGGGCGAACTGCGCGACTTCTTCGCCGACATCGACACCATCCGCGGCGGATTTCGCCAGGTGCTGTTCGATTCCCGCGGCGAGGCCGTGGAGCGCTCGGCGGGCGAATTCGCCATCCTGAAGCCGGGTCGCTTCCGTTGGGAGTACACCGAGCCCTACGAGCAGCTGATCGTCGCCGACGGCGAGAACATCTGGCTTTACGATGCGGACTTCGAGCAGGTCACGGTGCGCGAGCAGACGAATTCGCTCAGCCAGTCGCCGGCGATGCTGCTGGGCGGCGATGCCGGCGCGCTGGAGGCCTTCCGCTATCTCGGCTCCTACACACGGGACGGCCGCGACTGGCTGCGCCTGGAACCGGTGGCCCCGGAATCGGACTTCCGCGCCGTGAGCCTGTCCTTCACCGGCGGCGAACTGGAGATGATGGAACTCACCGACGCACTGGGGCAGGTCACCCGGATCGAGTTCACCGAACTGGTCACGAACGACTCCCTGGACGCTGCGCTGTTCACCTTCGAGCCGCCGCCCGGGGTGGACGTCATCGGCGTGGGTGCATCCGCCGCGGCCGACACCAGGTGAACCCGGTGGCCGGGCTGCGCTACCGCGGCTGGTGGCAGGCGGCGGGCTATGCACTCATCATCGTGCTGACCGTGAATTCGCTGGTGCCCTGGCCGCAGCTCGAGGACGCGCCCGACCATTTCGACAAGTGGCTGCACGGGGGCGCCTATCTGATCCTCACCCTGTGGTTCTGCGGCGTCCACGAGCGCCGCCACTGGCTTTTGGTCGTCGCCGGCCTGCTACTGCTGGGGGCAGCGATCGAATTGGCCCAGGGCCGCACCGGCTACCGGCAGGCCGACCTCGCCGACATGGCGGCGAATGCCTCGGGCATCGCCGTCGGGCTCGGACTGGCCGCCGCCGGTGCAGGCGCCTGGTGCCGCTGGCTGGAGTCCCTGCTGCCCGGGGAGCGTCATGCCTGAGACCGCCGGCGGTCGCCGCCAGCGCAGCGACCCGCGCCCGCTGGCGGATCGCATGCGGCCCGCGTCGCTGTCGGAGTTCGCGGGGCAGGAACATCTGCTCGGTCCGGACAGCCCGCTGCCCCGTGCCGTCGCCGACGGACGCATCCATTCCATGGTGCTCTGGGGTCCGCCGGGCAGCGGCAAGACCACGCTGGCACGCATGGTGGCCCGGCAGGGCGAGGCCCGCTTCATCGCCCTGTCGGCCGTGATGGCCGGGGTGAAGGACATACGCGCCGCCGTCGAGGAGGCGCGCAAGGCGCGGGCGGACTTCGACGAGGCGACCGTGCTGTTCCTGGACGAGGTGCACCGCTTCAACAAGGCGCAGCAGGACGCCTTCCTGCCGTTCGTGGAGGACGGCACGCTCACCTTCATCGGCGCCACCACCGAGAATCCGTCCTTCGAGTTGAACAACGCGCTGCTGTCCCGCGCCCGGGTCTATGTGCTGCGGCCACTGGACCGGGCGGCGCTGATCCGCATCCTGGAATGCGCCCTGGCGGACCAGGAACGGGGTCTGGCCGGTCGCGTGCGGCTCACGCCGGAGCAGTTGCAGACGCTCGCCGGTGCGGCGGACGGCGACGCGCGACGGGCTTTGAACCTGCTCGAGCTCTGTGCCGACCTCGCCGGCGAGGAGGGGAGCGTCACGGACGGCGTCGTCGCCGAAGTGATCGCCGGAGGGCGGCGGCGCTTCGACAAGGGCGGTGAGGCGTTCTACGACCAGATCTCGGCCCTGCACAAAGCCGTGCGCGGCTCGGATCCTGACGCCGCCCTGTACTGGCTGGTGCGCATGCTGGACGGTGGCTGCGACCCGCTCTATGTCGCGCGGCGGGTGGTGCGCATGGCCACGGAGGATATCGGCTGCGCCGATCCCCGGGCGCTGCGCATGGCGCTGGATGCCTGGGAGGCGCAGGAGCGCCTCGGCAGCCCCGAGGGAGAGCTCGCCATCGCGCAGGCGGTGGTCTTCCTCGCCTGCGCGGCCAAGAGCAACGCGCTCTACACAGCGATGAAGGCCGCCGCCGCCGACGTGGAGCGCTACGGTTCGCTTGAGGTGCCCCTGCATTTGCGCAACGCGCCCACGCGGCTGATGAGGGAGCTGGACTACGGCAAGGCCTACCGCTACCCCCACGATGAACCGGACGGCTATGCGCCCGGCGTGGACTACTTCCCCGAGGAAATGCCGCAGCGAAAGTATTATCATCCCGTGCCCCGCGGCCTCGAGCGGCGCATCGGCGAGAAACTGCAGGAGCTGCGCCGCCGGGACCGGGAAGCCGGTCAGGGCTGAGCCCTGCCTTCAGCGACAACCAATAACGACGACCAACCATAACGACGACCAATAAGGGCCGAACAGCCCGCAGCGAGTCGCAACGATGATCGACCCGAAGAGACTCAGAAACGAGGCGAAAGCCATCTCGGCCAACCTGGCGCGTCGCCGATTCCACTTCGATTCCGCGGCATTCCTGCTGGCCGACGAGGAACGCAAGCGCTTGCAGATGGAGGCCGACGAACTCCGCCAGCAGCGCAATCGCAGCGCCAAGTCCATCGGTCAGGCGAAGGCGAAGGGCGACGATATACAGCCGCTGCTGGACGCCGTGCAGAATCTCGGCGAGCGGCTCGATGCAGCAGAAGGGGAACTCGAGCACGTGCGAGGGGAGCTCGAGGCGTTGCAGCTCGGCCTGCCGAACCTGCTGGACGACTCCGTGCCCGACGGCGACAGCGAGGACGACAACGTGGAGATCCGCCGCTGGGGCGAGCCGCGGGAGTTCTCCTTCGAGCCGCGTGACCACGTCGCCATCGGCGAGGCGGTCGGGCAACTCGACTTCGAGGCGGCCAGCCGCATCTCCGGCGCCCGCTTCGCCGTGATGTCGGGCGGCATCGCCCGCCTGCATCGGGCGCTGATCCAGTTGATGCTCGACGTGCACACCGGCGAGCACGGCTACCGCGAGGTTTACGTGCCCTATCTCGTGCGCGGCGATGCGCTGCTCGGCACCGGCCAGCTGCCGAAGTTCGGCGAGGACCTGTTCCACATCGAGGACGAGCGGGATTTCTATCTGATCCCCACCGCTGAGGTACCGGTCACCAACCTGGTGCGCGAGCGCATCCTGGAAGCCGACGAGCTGCCGCTGAAGATGGCGGCGCACACGCCGTGCTTCCGCGCCGAGGCCGGCGCCCACGGCAGGGACACCCGGGGCATGATCCGCCAGCACCAGTTCGAGAAGGTGGAGCTGGTGCACATCGTGCCGCCGGACCAATCCGGGGACGCCCTGGAGGAACTGGTGGGCAACGCGGAGAAGATACTGCAGCGCCTGGAGCTGCCCTACCGGGTGGTGGCCCTGTCGGCGGGCGACACCGGCTTCGCCGCGGCGAAGACCTACGACATCGAGGTCTGGCTGCCGGGACAGAGCCGCTACCGGGAAATCTCCTCCTGCTCCAACTGCACGGATTTCCAGGCGCGCCGCATGCAGTCCCGCTGGCGTAATCCGGCGACGGGCAAGCCGGAACCGCTGCACACGCTGAACGGTTCCGGCGTCGCGGCGGGCCGGGCACTGATCGCCGTGCTGGAGAACTATCAGCAGGAGGACGGCAGCGTGGACGTGCCGGAGGCGCTGCGGCCCTACATGGGCGGACGGGAGATCATTGCCTGACCCTCGGGCTGGCGCCCGGCCTGGCTGCGGGATGATGCCTGCGATTCAGCGCGTGCTGGCCCGGTTCTTCAGCACCTTCTGCAACTCGGTCAGGGCCTGCTCCCAGCGTTCCTCGGAACTGCGGTAGTACTCCTCCCAGTCCTCGGTGGCCGGTATGCCGGCCACCTTGATCGTCAGCAGCACGGTCTCGTCGGCTTCACGGATGACGTACTCCTCGGTAATCGGGCCGGTGGGCAGGTGTTCGTCGCCTTCCGGCGGGACGATCACCACGCGCATCCGCCGCGGCGGCATGAAGATGTCGATGCGGCCCTCGAGCACGGAGTCGTCCTCGAACTCCACGCGGTAGCTGCCGCCGATGTGAGGCTCCACCTGGGCCTCCCGCGCGTACCAGCGCAGCAGCCACTTCTCGTCGGTTACGGTGCTCCAGATCGTCTCGAGGCGGTTCGTGAGGCGGATCTCATGGGTGTGGCTGCGGGTCATCTCCTCCGGGTGTAACGGCGGACCGGCCGGTGGTTTGGATGGTGCCGGTTCCGCTTCCTGGTCCCGCCGGGCCTCTGCGGCGGCGTCCATCTTCGCCTGCTCCGGCAGCGAGATGAGGTGCAGGTCCCGCTGCGGGAAGGGGATGGTGATGCCGGCCTCGCGGAACGCCTTGTCGATGGCGAAATTGATGTCGCTGATGACCGTGTATCGACGCTCGATACGCTTGATGCGGACCCGGAGCTCGAAGTTCAGCGAACTCTCGCCGAAAGCCATGAACAATGCCCGCGGTGCCGGCGCCCGGCCGTCGGTGATCACTTCCGGATGCTTCCGACCGATGGTCTCCATGATGTCGCGGACCTTCTCGATGTCGGAGCCGTAGGCCACGCCCACCTCGATACGCAGCCTGCCCTGGGGATTGCGGAACACCCAATTTGTCACCCGACCCGAGACCAGTTCCGAATTCGGTACCAGCACGTTCTGGTTGTCCAGAGTCTCTATATCGGTGGCGCGGATTCGCACCCGGCGCACGAAACCCTCGGTGCCGCCTACGGTAACGAAGTCGCCCGCCTTTATTGGACGCTCGAACAGCAGGATGAGCCCTGAGACGAAGTTGCTGGCGATGGCCTGCAGACCGAAACCGATACCCAGACCGAGAGCGGTGACGAACCAGGCGAGGCCGGTCAGATCGATACCCGCCACGTTCAGGCCGATCAGTATGGCGATAACGACGCCGACATATCCGAACAGGGTGACCAGCGCATCCCGTGCGCCCCGGTCCAGCGCCATATGTCGCAGCCAGCGGCGGTCGATCCAGCGTTTGATCCAGCCGGTTACGACGATGAGCGCGGTGAGGATCAGGATGCCCTTGACAATCTCCGAGGGGACCAGCTCCAGCTGGCCGATCTCCCAGCCCTCGAACATGCGGTATTCGAGGCGGTCGAGCGTGTTGCCGGAGCTGTCCCACACGTAGATGACGTAGACGAGAAAAGCGATCCAGAGGAACAGATCGATGACCAGCTGGACGAAGCCGAAGCTCGTGCGAGACTCCCGCTCGGCCGCGCCGAACAGATCCCGTACGCGCTGGGCCAGGGGGGCGTCTCCCTCGACCAGCCCTTCGAAGGCGCGGAATACGAGCCAGAGCAGAATCCACAGCGCGAACAGGGCCAGGGCCGTGCGCACCAGGCCGTGGATCATGAAGCTCGAGAGATTGTGATAGCCGAGAGCGACGGCGCCGATCGCGGCCAGCACGGCGGTGACGCCGGCGAAGCGGAGAAAGCGGAAGCGTCCCTGCAGGCCCGGAATGCGGCGGAGGTAGATCAGCAGTGACAGCAGTGACAGCGCCACGGCCAGCAGCAGCAGCACGTGCAGGAGATTGTCGCCGACGGTGGCGCGAGGTCCGAGCCAGCCGGGGCCGAGGACGACGTAACTCAGCACCAGGCCGACCAGCAGGAGGCGTATGCGCAGCCTGAGCGGCTGCACGTGATCGGGGATGAGGCCGGGTACCTTTGCCGACGGTGACAGTGACCCGGTCGACCAGTCGATAACCACGGCGCCGATGCCGAACAAAAACAGGGCCGCGGCGAGGCGCATGGCGGCAAGGTCGAAATCGGCGCCGCGGATGGTCAGAAACAGCACCGCCGTGAGGGCGGCACCCTCCAGCAGCAGCGGTGCGTAGTTCGCCAGCGGTTTTGGCAACAGGTATTTCAGCCGCGGCGTATCGTCTATCTCCGTGACCGCCTGGAACCGACGCATGAACTGGTGCCGGATGAAGAGTCCTGCGGCGGCCGAGACGAGTGCGGCGGCCAGCAGCAGCCACAGCAGGCCGGCCTCCGTCACGCCGGGCTCCAGATCCAGCTCGGTAGTCTGGCGCAGGCGAGAGGGCCAGCCCGGAACGGTGTGCGGTATGGCGCGTATCAGCCCGACGATGGTGCTGCGGCGCTCCCACAGAAAAGCCACCGAGATCTCGGCCTGGATCTCGGCAACCCGGTCGCTGAGATCGAACGCCTGATTGATGATTTCGCGGCAGGAGGACAGCCGCGCCTGAGCATTGGTGAGTTCATTGCGGATGCGCACCCGCTGGTCCCACAGCGCCGTGTCGATGGTGGGATCGACGTCCTCCAGGATCTCGTTCTGTTCGGTAAGACGTTCGACCTCGGGCGAGGTCTTGCGCACGCAGGCCCGGCCGCGCTCGCCGAGGGCCTCGGCTTCCCGCTGGGCTTCCCGCAGCAATTCCGTGTCGCGCTCGCCGGTTTCGAGCCGTTCCGCCAGATACTGCAGGCGCTCGAGGGCGGCGGGCGGGGAGAACGTCTCTCCGGTCTGTGCGAGAGCGCCGGTGCCCGCCGTCGCGAGGGCGTAGAATACGAGACCGAGGAAGGCTGGCCATCGGAGTCGGGCGCGGCTTTCAGCCTTCATGATTCGAGCGGTGTCCCCGGGCGCGGCAGGATGGCGGCAGTATAACCAATGGGTTGCGCGCAGTTGAAACAGTGTCTGCGCGGCGCCACAATGCCGGGCGACGGAGAGGTGGCAGAGCGGTTGAATGCACCGGTCTTGAAAACCGGCAAGGGTTAGTAGCCCTTCGTGGGTTCGAATCCCACCCTCTCCGCCACACAGATTCGGGTGGCCATCGACAGGACCTTGGTCATAAACGACCGATACCGATACGCTGCGGCAGCCTCACTGGTGCGCCACGCCTGCCGCTGCTAGTCGATGCGGTGGCTCAGATTCCAGTTCCGCACCGCGCTGCGTCGGCATCGGCAACGGATCCGCGACTGGATCGAGGCGAATCCGCGCCGTGTACGCCTGCTCGAACGCGTCGGCGCACTGAACATTGACGAAGGTACTCTGGCACGCGGGGTCGCTGTCGGGCTTTTCATCGGCATGACGCCGACCGTCGGCATCCAGACCCTGCTGATGCTGGCTGGCGCATTCGCGTTCCGAGCCAACTTTCTTGCGGCGTTCGCGGTCTCCAATGTCAGCAATCCGCTGACCGTGGCGCCGCTGTACTACGGCTGGAACCGGCTTGGTCGTTTCGTGGTCGAGAAACTGCCCATCGAACCGGCGGTCATCGACGCGATCATTGATGATCCCGCAGAAGAGGTCGCATTCGAGACACTCGCGATGTTCGCGGGCAGCCTGATCACGGCAGTGCCGACCGCCGCTTTTGGTTATTATGCCTTTCTCTGGTTGTGGCGGAAACTGGAACTGCGCCTGCCGGCGAGGGCGGCCGACCAGGCGCGTGGTGCGCAGCGCCACAGGCCGGACTGAGGCCGGTCAATGAAGGTTGCGCAAGCGACTTTCCGCCACCACACTGCACCGGTGGCATCGTGGCCCGTCGCCATGAACTATCCTGCCGTCAGCCAGTCGCATTCTTTATGATCATCAGCGCCAGTCGATTACCCATCGGGCTACTCCTCGTCTGTCTTTGCGGCATTGCTCCGATTTCCCATGCTCAGGTTGCCGAGCGACCGCGCCCGTGCGTGCAGATCAGCGAGTTCTCCCAGTTCGATTTCTGGCTGGGCGATTGGCAGGTGCGCACCGCCGAGGGCGATCTCATCGGTGCCAATCGCATCAGCAAACGCGCAGACGACTGTGTGCTGGTCGAGGAGTGGGCCAGCACGCGCGGCGGCGGCGGTGTGAGCGTCAATTACTATGACCCCGTGGCCGGGGAGTGGGTACAGGTCTGGAATGGCAGCGGCGGGACGCAGATCACCATACGCGGCGGACTGGATGATGAAGGTTCGATGGCGTTGGTCGGCACGCTGCATCAGGTGGGCTCCGGGCGGACGGTCCGGTTCCGCGGCCTGTGGACGCCCCTCGCGGGCGGCCGAGTTCGTCAGTTCTTCGAGCAGTCCGTGGACAAGGGTAAAACCTGGCAGCCGTGGTTCGAGGGGTTCTACACGCGCGTCGACGAGAAGGAGGAGGGCGCCGAGTGAATCATCGCAGTCATGGTGCAGCCTCGCGCACGTTCATGTTGCCCACGACGAATCCGCTGCTGAACGGGCTCATCGTCGTGCTCGGTTTCCTCGCACTCGGCGCCGCCATGCTGCTCGGCCTGGTCGTGCTGGCCGTGTTCCTGGTCTCGCTGTTCGTGCTGGCCGGTGTGGTCGGGCTCAGGCTGTGGTGGCTGCGACGCAAGCTCGCCAAACGCCAGCAGGATCGCACGTCCCGGAGCGGCGTCATCGAAGGCGAGTACCGGGTCGTGGATCTCGGCGAACGGCGTCGCGATCGGCGCTGAGGCGGCGTAGCCGACCGGTACAAAACCGCGTAAGCTTCCGCGCGTGGCAGCCAGCAGCTCGAAACGCCGTCGTCTCCGCCAACGCCTGGTCTCCCTGGCGGGCTTCGTCCTCGTCGCCGTCGGACTGGCCTGGTTCTTCGAGTCCCAGGCCACCACCACCATCCTGTTCGTACGCCATGCCGAGAAGGCAGCCGAGCCTGCCAGCGACCCCGGTCTGAGCGCGCAGGGCGAAGAGCGCGCGCGGCTGCTGGCACGGGTGCTCGGCAGCGCCGACGTGGTGGCCGGAGTGGATCATATCTATGCCACACAGTATCGGCGCACCCAGCAGACGGTGCGCCCGCTGGCCGACAGGCTGGACCTCACGCCCGTCCTGTACAACGCCGGCGACATCGTCGGTGTGCTGGAGAAGATCCTCCGGGAGCACAAGGGCAGGATCATCCTGGTCGTGGCGCACAGCGACACCATCCCCCAGCTCATTGCCGAACTCGGCGGCAGCAAGAACGTGCCGTCTATCGGCGAGAACGAATACGACAACCTCTACGTGGTCGCCATACCCTGGTTCGGCAAGACCAAGACCCTGCGCTTCAAATACGGCGAGCCGCCGCCTCAGGCGGAGCCGGCGCCGGCGGGCAGATAGCCGTCGTCGTCGAGTTCGGGGTAGGGGCGCCCTTCACGGCGCAGCTGGTCGGCCACTTCCGGATAGCACCACTCGAAGAGCTTCTGCCGATGCAGTCCGGGGTCCAGCCGGCGCTCCTCGTACAGGCCCGCCGCCTGGCGCTGACGCTGTGCCTCGTAGAGGATCAGCGCGGTGGCGACCGAGACGTTCAGCGAAGCCACCATGCCCTCCATCGGGATGACGATATGGCGATCCGCCGAATCGGCGGCTTCCCGGCTGACGCCCCACAGCTCGGAGCCGAGCAGGACGGCTGTCGGCGCCGTGTAGTCGACATCGCGGAAGTCCACCGCGGTGTCCGAGAAGTGGGCCGCCAGGATCTGATGGCCAGCGCTACGCAGATGCCGCAATGCCGAACCCAGGTCCCGGTGCGCCCGGATCTCCACCCATTTGCGCGAGCCGGCCGATGCCATGTGATGCCGCGGTACCTCTCCGCCCTCGGAAATGGCATGGGCCTCGTAGATGCCGACCGCGTCGGCCGTGCGCAGGATGGCGGATATGTTGTGGGACTTGTGGACGTTCTCGGTGAGCAGGGTAAGATCGGGCTGACGCCGGTCGAGGACTCTGCGGAGTTTTCGATATCGGGCCGGTGTCATGCGCGACTCCCAGGGAGCGTCCCTTTCAGCCGCTCCGGTTCCACCGTAAGCTGGGGATTCTAAACCGAGTTCGAGCGGAGGTCACAAGCATGTTCCGGCAGACGACCATCGACTTCCGGACCTCGGGACGCGAGACCCGCGACATCACCCGTGAGGTGGAGTCGGCAGTGGAGGCAACCGGCATCGAGACCGGCCTGGCTCATCTGTTCCTGCGCCACACCAGCGCCTCCATCATGCTCTGCGAGAATGCTGATCCGGCCGTGCGGGAAGACCTGGAGCGCTTCATGCAGCGTATCGCGCCCGACGGGGATTCGTTGTTCCGCCATCGGGCCGAGGGGCCGGACGACATGCCCGCCCACGTGCGGACGGTACTCACCCAGTCGGAGATGACCCTGCCGGTCAGCGGCGGGCGCCTGGCGCTCGGCACCTGGCAAGGCATCTACCTCTGGGAGCACCGGCATGCCGGCCACCGTCGCCGGCTCACCGTGACGGTCCATGGCGCATGAGCCGGTTCCCGCCTAGCCGTCTGCGTTGAGCCGGATGGCTTTCTCGATGAAGCTGCGGTGCTTGCCGATCATGAGATCGGCCTGCACGGCATCGCTGATCTCGCCGTCGTGGGCGATCAGGTAAGTCACCCGCCGCACGCCGATGCCCAGCGGACCGTCGGCGTCGTAGCGGCGGATCACCTCCTTGTCGGTATCGCAGAGCAGTCTGAAGGGCAGCCCGTGCTTGTCACGGAAGCGCCGGTGGCTGTCGGCATCCTGGGGACTCACGCCCGCAACCTGGAGTCCCGCCGCGGCGAGTTCGCCGTGGATGTCGCGGATGTCGCAGGCCTCTTTCGTGCAGCCTGGGGTGAAATCCGCCGGATAGAAGTACAGGATGAGCGCGCCGTCGGCCAGCAGGTCGGAAAGAGAGACGGGATGGGCGTCCGCGTCTGGCAGGGTGAATGCCGGTGCGCTGGTTCCGGGCTTGAGCATGGCTGGGTACTCCTCAATGGTTCTTGAAAATGTTTTCCATGACCCGGTAGCCGCCATCGGCCATTCCCATGACCTCGTAGATACGCCGGGCCCGCTTGTTGCGGTCATCCACGTAGAGCCGCAGTCCGCCGATGCCGGGTGTCTCGCGGGCCAGTTGCTCGACGTGGCGATAGAGCGCTGAGAACACACCGCGGCCCCTGAAATCCGGGCGCACGTAGACACTCTGGATCCACCACAGCATGCGGTTGCGCCAGTCGCTCCACTCCCGGGTGGTCATGATCTGGCCGATCACCTCGCCGTCGAGTTCGGCCAGCCAGTAGCGGCCGAGCGAGGAATCGTCGAGCAGCGCCGCGACGCCGGCGGCGACGGTCTGCGGATCGAGCGTGATGTCTTCCGACTCGGCCGCCAGGCGCCGGTTGAACTCCGCGAGGACGGCTTCGTCCGCCGCTGTGGCGTCTCTGATGCGGATGGCCATGGCGTTTACGGGGCGTCTCCGTGTACGTCGTCCGGCTCATGATACCGGCTGGCGAGGGTCCAGTGGGCGCGGCGCGGTGAGCCACGGTTCCGCTGCGCGGTTCTGCTAGAATGCGGCCTCGGCAGGGCCCCGGTAGCTCAGCAGGATAGAGCATCAGATTCCTAATCTGAGGGTCAGAGGTTCGAATCCTCTCCGGGGCGCACTCCCCTGCCGGGTGCATCCCCCCGCCGGAGTCCGCTCATGAAGGTATTCGAAGTCAGAAAGGACCGCCTCGACGAAACCCGGATGGTGCAGCGGGATTTCCCGTCGGTGGGCGACGGCGAGGTGCTGCTGTCGGTGGACCGCTTCGCCTTCACCGCCAACAACATCACCTATGCCGTGTTCGGTGAAGCGATGCATTACTGGGATTTCTTCCCGACCGGCGAGGAGGGCTGGGGGATCGTCCCGGTCTGGGGCTTTGCGGACGTGGTCGCATCGCGCTGCGAGGGCATCGAAAGGGGCGAGCGCTGGTACGGTTACTATCCGATGGCAAGCCACGTGAAGGTGAAGCCGGGCAGGGTCGCTCGATCCGGATTCACGGACGTCTCTGGGCACCGCCGCGAGCTGCCGGAAGTCTACAACCGCTACACGCGAACCAGCGAGGACCCGGCCTACCGTGAGGGCCTGGAGGCGCAGCAGATGCTGTACCGCCCGCTGTTTATGACCTCATTCCTGCTGGATGATTTCCTCGCCGAGGCGGACTTCTTCGCGGCGAGGGAGGCGGTGCTGACCAGCGCCTCGAGCAAGACGGCTTTCGGACTCGCCTTTCTCCTGCACCGTAACCGCAAGCCCGGCATCGAGATCCGCGGTCTGACCTCGCCGTCCAACCTCGACTTCGTCAACAGCCTGGGCTGTTACGACACCGTGCACCCCTACGAGGCCATTCACGAGCTGCCGGGCGAGCATCGAACCCTGCTGGTCGATTTCGCCGGCAATACAGAGTTGCGCCGCTCGCTCCACGAGCACTACGGCGACGCGCTGGCTTACAGCTGCTCTGTCGGTGCCTCCCACTGGGACCAGGCGGCTGGCGGGGGGGAACTCCCGGGCCCGAAGCCGACGCTGTTCTTCGCGCCCTCCTGGGTGGAGAGACGGCTGAAGGACTGGGGCCCCGGCGGTATCGAGCAGCGTGTTGCAACCGCCTGGCAGGCATTCCTGGAGGCCTCAGCCGACTGGCTGGAGATCCGTGAGGACTCCGGCGACGCGGCGCCGGAGCGGGTCTATCGGCGCACGCTCGCCGGCGACACGCCGCCCGGGGTGGGCCAGATCGTCGTCCTGACATGACCGGAACGACGACAGACCTCGAGCGAGACATCGAGCAGGACAAGAGCGCCTGGCTCGAGCGCTGGCAGGCGGGCAGGACGGGTTTCCACGACGACACCGTGAACCCGCATCTGGCCGAATACTGGCCAGGTTTCGAACTGCCCGCGGGCTCCCGGGTGTTCGTCCCGCTGGCCGGCAAGACTCTGGACCTGCTGTGGCTGGCCGAACAGGGCTACCGGGTCGTCGCCAACGAGCTGAGCCCGCTGGCGGTGGAGGCGTTCTTCGACGGCGCGGGCATCATGCCTGCGCGCCGCCACGCCGGGCCCTTCGAGATCTGGTCCCATGGCCTCATCACCGTGCTCTGCGGCGACTACTTCGATCTGGATCCCGCCGTCACCGGGCGGCTGGATGGCTGCTACGACCGGGCGGCGCTGGTGGCACTGCCGCCGGAGCTGCGACGACTCTACATCGAGCGGCAGGCCGGGCTGCTGCCAGCGGGCGCACCGGTCCTGCTGATCGGCGTGGACTATCCGCCGCAGCAAATGGAGGGCCCGCCGTTTTCCGTGCCGCAGTCGCAGGTCCAGGAGCTGGCGGCAGGGCGCTTCGAGATCGAGGTCCTCGCCGCAGGCATGGACATGCTGGCTCACAACCAGCGCTTCGTCGAGCGTGGGCTGACGCGCATGGAAGAGACGGTGTACCGGCTGGTGCGACGCGGCTGAACCCGCCGGTGGCGGCAGGTTAGAATCCGGCGTTATTGCCGGGATGCTGAGGAGGGCGACATGAGCGACAAGTATCGTGAGGTGGGTTACAGCAGCGGCGTCATCGAGTATGGGGAACGCCCGGCGGTGGTCGTGGTGGACTTCCAGCTCGCCTTCACCGATGCCGCGTATCCCCTCGGCGGACTGCCCATGATCGACCGCGCCGTGGACCGCACCGGGGAGCTATTGCGGGTGGCCCGTGAATCCGGCGTGCCCGTCGCGAAGTGTTACACCGCCTACGACAGTCCCCGGGACGTCCCCCACTGGAAGGTGCAGGCCGTGCACGACCAGTTCTACTTCGGTCATCCCTGCACGGCGATGGACCCCCGGGTGGATGATCCCGACTACGATTTCAACTTTGCCAAGAGCGCGCCCTCCATTTTCTTCCTGACGCCGCTGACGACTTTCCTGCACAAGGAACGGGTCGATTCGCTGATCGTTACCGGCTGCACCACCAGCGGCTGCGTGCGGGCCTCCGTGGTGGACGCCTTCTCCCACGGCTACCGGGTGTTCGTGCCGACCGACTGTACCGGCGACGTGGACGAGGGGCCGCACCAGTCGAACCTGGCGGATGTCGGCAAGCGCTACTGTGAACTCACCGACGCCGCTGCCATGATGGAGTGGTTCCGCGGCGGGCGGGCCGTCGAAGGTCGACGCGCATGAGGCGGGCGGCGAGCCTGCACCGGACCTTATTGCCCGTTCTCCTGCTGCTGGCCGGCTGCGGTGCCGGTACGGACAGCGCGGATCGTCAGCCGGCGGTGGCCGCTGCCGGGCTTGGCGAGCAGACCGTGCTGTCCGCCGAGCAATATCTTGCCGCGCCGCCTTATGCGGAAGCGGACCTGGAGCGGGGCCGCAGCCTGTACCTGCAGTGCCGGGCCTGTCACACCATAGAGCCCGGCGCACGCGACCTCGCCGGACCGAACCTGCACGGGATCTTCGGCAGCCGTGCGGCGGCCGTGGAGAACTTCCCTTATTCGGAGGCCCTGCGCCAGGCGGATTTCGTCTGGACGCCCCGCGCCATGGATGCCTGGATCACGAACCCCTGGCTGTTCCTGCCGGGCAACCGGATGAGCTATGGCGGCATGCGCCGGCCGGAGGACCGTCGCGACCTGATCGCCTGGATGCTGGAGGCCGCGAACGAGTGAGGCTCACCCGCCGGCGGAATCCATCACCGCCGTCCAGCTGTCGATGATGCGGCGCAACTCCCGCGCGAAACGCTCGGGCTGCTCCATCATCAGGAAGTGTCCGGTGCCCTTGACGATCACCAGCTCGAATCCGGGCTTGGCGCGGCGCAACGCCTCCTCGTCGGTGGGTCGGATATCGGCATTGATCGAGCCGGCCGGCACCTCCAGCGCGCTCAGGGCGGCCGATTCGTCGTAGCGCGCGAGGCTCTCCAGTGCCGGCACGGACACGCTGATCGGGGCCGCGGCCATGTCCCGCCGGATCCAGTCTTCGAGTTCGGGCTCCGTCGAGGGAGCGAAGAAGACCGGGTCGAGTATGCGCAGCGCCTTGCCGAGGTTGCGGCGGAACGGCTCCAGCTGAGTGTCCAGGTCGTCCGGCGGCGTCTCCTCCACGGCCTGAAAGGTATCCACACCGACGACGCCGATCACCCGGCCAGTCAGGCGCCCGGCCGCCTCCACGGCGACCGGCCCGCCCATGGAATGGCCGACCAGCACCGCGCGCTGCAGATCGAGCCGGCGCACCACCGCCGCCACATCCTCGCCGAAAGCGCCGATGGTCCAGGACCGGCGGTCGGCGCCGGATTCGCCATGCCCGCCCAGGTCCACCGCAATCAGGTGATAGTCGTCTTCGAGCGCTGCCATCGCGCGGTCCCAGTAGCGGCGATCGCAGTTCCAGCCGTGAATCAGCACCAGACTCGGGCGGTTGGCGCGCCGGCCTCGCTCCTCCCAGGCGATGGGCACGCCGCCGGCGCCTTCGACGCGGTCGGACGCAGGTATCGTTCCGTCCGCCATGCCGCTACAACCCGCCGTGGTGACCAGCCACCCGGTCAGCAGCAGGCTGGAGAATAATTTCTTCATCTTTTATAACCATTTATATCGATATCTTCAGAAATTTTCTGTAAAGCAAATAGCGTGTTCAGGTACGTCCACAGCCCCTGGCCGCATCGTCGGACATTCTTACAGACCTGTCGTGTCACCGCGACCCCGTCTGGGCTAAGCCACTGTCGGACGCCGACTATCGGGAAACGGCCTGGTTATTGCATCACTCCGGGGCGGTCAACACGCACGGAAAGAAGAGCCGAAACATGCGCCGAATCAGTCCTCCCGTCACCATTCCCGTCAGTCCCGGTGTGGCGCCGCTGGATCGCCGGGGCGCGGACAGGCGACGGCTCGGCTGGCGTACGGTACTTCACGGTTTCTTGCGCTCGCGACGGCGCCGGGCCAGGCGCGCACGTGATCTCCGCTACCCGTTCAGCGACTGGCACCATCCCTGGCTGCTGTTCCTCGGCATCGGCCTGATGACGATGAGCGCGACGGACGCTTTCCTCACGTTGCGGCTGATCGAGCACGGTGCGGTGGAGGCGAATCCGTTCATGCGCGTCCTCATCGACGCCGACATTCAGTGGTTCGTCGTCATCAAGCTCACGATGACGGGGCTCGGCCTGATGCTCCTCGTCTACACCAGCCGCGTGCTGCTGTTTCGCCGGATACGGGTGGGGCTGCTGATCACCGGCTTTTTCTGCAGCTATGCCTGCCTGATCTGCTACGAGTATCTTGGCCTGCTGGCGCTGGGCATCATCTAGCCTGCCGCCGCGTGTGACCCGGTCCTTCCCCTGCGGGAAGCGCATCCGCTAAACTATCGCTATCGTTACCGTTGAGCGCTGTATCCTGATAGCGGCGGGCTGCCCGGCGGCCCCTGCGGGGTTTCTTTTGCCATGTCACAGTCGCTGAAAGAGCAGTATGCGTCGTCGCCGCTCTTTGGCAGCAATGCCAGTGCCGTAGAGGCTCTCTACGAGCAATATCTCGATGACCCGGACAGCGTCCCCGAGCGCTGGCGGCTTTATTTCGGCGAGATCACGCCGGATGCCGGCGACGAGGTGCCCCACGGGCCGATCCGCGAGGCTTTCCGCCAGCGTTCGCGGGCCGGCGCCGGCAACGGCCGCGCCGGCACGGCCATCTCCCGCGGGCGCACGCAGGCCATCACGGCCAGCGAAAAACAGGCGGCCGTCTCGCGCCTCATCCAGGTCTACAGCCTGCGCGGCCATCAGATCGCGGACCTCGATCCGCTGGGGCTGCAGGAGCGCCACGTTCCGGCGGTCCTGAAGTTCGACTTCCTGGGTCTGAGCGACGCCGACCTGGACGACGAGTTCTACACCGGCGGCCTGGCAGGCACCGGCCACGAGCGCATGAAGCTGCGGGACATCCTCGCGCTGCTGCGCAAGATCTATTGCGGCAAAATCGGCGCTGAATTCGCCCACGTCTCGCGTGCGAGGGAGCGGCTCTGGCTGCGCGAGCGCTTCGAGCGCGGCATGGCCGAGGACCCCCTCGACGTGAAGCAGCGCCGCTGGCTGATGGAGCAGTTGACCCGCGCCGAAGGCATCGAGCGCTACCTCCACACCCGTTACGTGGGCCAGAAGCGTTTCTCGCTGGAGGGCGGCGAGAGCCTGATCCCGCTGCTGGACGACCTGATCCAGCGCGGCGGAGAGGGCGGCATCAAGGAAGTGGTCATCGGCATGGCCCACCGCGGCCGCATCAACGTGCTCGTCAACCTCCTGGGCAAGAGCCCGGAGGAGCTGTTCTCGGAATTCGAGGGCAAGGTGGATCTGGACAGCCTCTCGGGCTCAGGCGACGTGAAGTATCACATGGGCTTTTCCTCGGACATCCGTACGGCCGGCGGCAATGTCCACATCGCGCTCGCCTTCAATCCCTCGCACCTGGAGATCGTTAATCCTGTGGTGGAGGGCTCGGTGCGGGCGCGCCAGCAGCGCCGGGGCGACCTGGAGCGCAACGAGATCCTGCCCGTACTGATCCACGGAGACGCCTCCTTCGCCGGTCAGGGCGTCGTGACCGAGACTTTCCAGATGTCCCAGGCGCGGGGTTTCCGCACTGGTGGCACGGTACACATCGTGGTGAACAACCAGATCGGTTTCACCACCAGCGACCCTGAGGACGCGCGCTCCACGCCGTACTGCAGCGACGTCGCCAAGATGATCGAGGCGCCGGTCTTCCACGTGAATGCGGATGACCCGGAAGCGGTGGTTTTCATCACCCGGCTGGCGCTGGCCTATCGTCAGCATTTCAAGAAGGACGTGGTCATCGACCTCGTCTGTTACCGCCGTCATGGCCACAACGAAGCCGACGAACCGGCGGCCACGCAGCCTGTCATGTACCGGCGTATCCGCGAGCACTCCAGTACCCGGGAGATATACGCCCGCAAGCTGACGGAGGCGGGCATCGTCGACGACGACGCCCTGAAGCAGATGAGCGAGACCTACCGCAGCCGACTGGATGAAGGTCAGCCCGTGCCTCAGGCGGCGCTCGGTCTGATCGGCAACGAGTTCACGGTGGACTGGTCCGGTTACCAGAGTGCCGGCTGGGACCAGCAGGGGGTTACGGCGATCGGTGCCGAGCGGGTAGAAGCGCTGGCGAAGCGCATCGTGACCCTGCCGGAAGACTTCGAGCTGCACAGCCGGGTCAAGCGCATCATCGAAGACCGCCGCAAGATGGGGCATGGCGAACTGGAGATGGACTGGGGTTTTGCCGAGACCATGGCGTATGCCTCGCTGATCGAAGACGGTTACGATGTGCGCGTCACCGGACAGGACAGCGGCCGGGGCACCTTCTTCCACCGACATGCGGTGCTGCACAACCAGCCTGACGCGCGCGAGCACGTGCCGTTGCAGCACATAGCGGAGCGGCCGGGGGCCTTCACCGTCAATGATTCGCTCCTCTCCGAAGAGGCGGTGCTCGGCTATGAGTACGGCTTCTCTACCACCGATCCGAATGCGCTGGTCGTCTGGGAGGCCCAGTTCGGTGACTTCTGCAACGGCGCCCAGGTGCTCATCGACCAGTTCATCAGCTCCGGTGAGGCGAAGTGGGGCAGGCTCTGCGGCCTGACCCTGTTCCTGCCCCACGGCTACGAGGGCCAGGGCCCCGAGCACTCCTCGGCGCGCCTCGAGCGCTTCCTGCAGCTCTGCGCCGAGTACAACATGCAGGTCTGCGTGCCCTCCACGCCGGCGCAGATGTTCCACATGCTGCGCCGCCAGATGCTGCGCTCGTTGCGCAAGCCGCTGATCGTTATGACGCCGAAGAGCCTGCTTCGCCACAAACTCTCCGTCTCGCCGCTGGCCGACCTGAGCGAGGGCCGCTTCCAGACCCTGATACCCGAGGTTGACGCGATCGAGCGGAACAAGGTGCACCGGGTCATCTTCTGTAGCGGCAAGGTCTACTTCGACCTCCTGCAGGCGCGCCGGGAGCACGACATCGACGATGTCGCCATCGTGCGTATCGAGCAGCTTTACCCCTTCCCCATCGATCAGTACGCCGACACCCTGCAGCAGTATTCCAGCGCCGAAGAGGTGATCTGGTGCCAGGAAGAGCCGCAGAACCAGGGCGCCTGGTACCAGATTCGCCATCGTCTGCAGGAGCCGCTGCGCTCCCGTCACTCGCTGTTCTACGCGGGCCGTCCCCACGCCGCGGCGCCGGCTTCGGGCATTTTCAAGCTGCACGTGAAGCAGCAGGAAGCGCTGGTCGCTGCCGCCCTCGGCCTGGAGAACGCCGGCAAGGAATGACTCTGCCAACCGCAACATGCAACCCTATCGGAATCCACGAATAATGAGCATCGAAGTCAAAGTTCCCCAGTTACCCGAATCCGTTTCGGACGCCACGCTCGTCTCCTGGCACAAGCAGGAGGGCGAGCGCGTCTCCCGGGACGAGAACCTGGTGGACCTGGAGACCGACAAGGTCGTGCTGGAGGTGCCGGCACCGGCCGACGGCACGCTGAAGGAGATCAGGATCGGCGATGGCACGACTGTGACCAGCGGCGAGGTGCTGGCGCTGCTCGAGGAAGGCGAAGGCGAAGCGGAGCCCGACAAGGGCGGTAAAGCCGAACCGGGCGAAGTAGCGGACGGCGAGGCCGAGGAGGGCGAAGACAAGGAAGAGAAGGCCGCGGCGGAGTCGACGAAGAAAAAAGAGAAAGAGAAACAGGAAGAGAAAGAAAAAGAGGGCGAACAGAAGAAGAAGGCCGAGGAGGACCGGGAAGACGAAGACGAAGAGGAAGACGCGGAAGAAGACCGCGGCGCCCGCAAGCTGAGCCCCTCCGTGCGGCGCATGATC
>CAYRUH010000004.1:52876-122408 GCA_964427415.1 uncultured Woeseiaceae bacterium
CGCGGAAGAAGACCGCGGCGCCCGCAAGCTGAGCCCCTCCGTGCGGCGCATGATCGAGGAACACGATCTGGATGCCGACGATATCGAAGCCAGCGGGCGCGGCGGGCGCATCACCAAGGCCGACGTGCAGCGTCACCTGGAGTCGCTGGACCACGACACGGCACCGGAGGACACACCGGCGGAAGGCGAGGCGCACCCGGCCGACGGCGGCCGCACCGAGGAGCGCGTGCCGATGACCCGCCTGCGGGCGCGCATCGCCGAGCGCATGGTCGAGGCCCAGCAGGCTGCGGCCATGCTGACCACGTTCAACGAGGCCGACATGACGGCCATCATGGAGATGCGCTCGCGCTACAAGGACCGCTTCGCCGACGAGCACGACGTCAAGCTCGGCTTCATGTCGTTCTTCGTGCGTGCCGCGGTCGAAGCGCTGAGGAAGTTCCCGGTGGTCAACGCCTCGGTGGAAGGCAAGGACATTATCTACCACGACTACCAGGACATCGGCATCGCCGTCTCCACCGAGCGCGGGCTGCTGGTGCCGATCCTCAGGGACGCGGGCCGCATGAGCTTCGCCGACGTCGAGAAGGCCATCAACGATTACGGCCGGCGTGCCCGGGAAGGCAACATCGGCATCGACGACCTGACCGGCGGTACTTTCACCATCACCAATGGCGGCATCTTCGGCTCGATGATGTCAACGCCCATACTCAATCCGCCGCAGAGCGCGATCCTCGGCATGCACGCCATCCAGGAGCGGCCCATGGCCATGGACGGCAAGGTGGAGATCAGGCCGATGATGTATCTGGCGCTGACTTACGACCACCGCATCGTCGACGGCCGCGAGGCCGTGCAGTTCCTCGTCAGCATCAAGGAGTCGCTGGAGGATCCGGCGCGCCTGCTGCTGCAGGTCTGAACAGGCGCCTGCCGCGGCAGACCGACAGAAGAGACAATCAGGACAGGGAATGAGCAACAAGTACGACGTAATCGTGATCGGCGGCGGACCCGGCGGTTATCCTGCGGCCATCCGCGCCGCGCAGAACGGCATGAACGTGGCCTGCATCGACGCGTGGGAGAACTACGACGGCAGCCATGCCTTCGGGGGCACCTGCCTTAATGCGGGCTGCATACCCTCCAAGGCGTTGCTGGAGTCCTCCGAACTCTGGCACCGGGCGGAGCATGAGTTCGCCGCCCACGGCATCGGCACGGGCAAGCTGAAGCTGGACCTCGCCGCGATGCAGGAACGCAAGGCCGGCATCGTGGAGCAGCTCACCGGCGGTATCGGCGCACTGTTCAAGTCCAACAAGGTCACCGGCCTGTTGGGCCACGGCAGGCTGCTGGCCGGCCGCAAGGTGGAATTCGCGCCGAAGGATGGCGGTGACGTCCAGACTCTCGAAGCCGATCACGTCGTCCTCGCCAGCGGTTCGACGCCCGTCGAGCTCGGCGCCGTGCCCTTCGACGGCGAGACTATCGTCGATTCCTGGGGCGCGCTGGAATTCGAGAAGGTGCCGAAGCGTCTCGGCGTCATCGGCGCCGGCGTCATCGGTCTGGAACTCGGCAGCGTCTGGAGCCGGCTGGGCGCAGAGGTGGTGATGCTGGAGGCCATGGAGGACTTCCTCTGGATGGCGGACCACGACATCGCCAGAGCGGCGCAGCGCCAGTTCAAGAAACAGGGCCTGGATATCCGTCTCGGCACGAAGGTGACCGGTGCGGAATCGGCCAAGAGCGGCGTCACCCTCGTCTTCGAGGAGAAGGGCGAGGAACAGCGGCTCGAGTTCGACAAGGTGATCGTCTCCGTCGGCCGCCGGTCATACACGGAGGGCCTGCTGGCCGAGGACGCCGGCGTGGAGCTGGACGAAAAGGGTTTCATCAAGGTGGACGAGGAGTGCCGCACCGGGGTCTCCGGCGTCTACGCCGTGGGCGACTGCGTGCGCGGCCCGATGCTGGCGCACAAGGCCACTGAGGAAGGCGTCATGGCGGCGGATCTGATCGCCGGCAAGGTCGCGGAGGTCAATTACGGCGCCATCCCGTCGGTGATCTACACCGCGCCCGAGGTGGCCTGGGTGGGCCGAACCGAGGCCGAGGTGAAGGAGAGCGGGCGTCCGTACAAGACCGGCTCCTTCCAGTTCGCAGCCAACGGCCGGGCCAAGGCGATGGAGCAGACCGCCGGGCTGGTGAAGATGATCTCCGCCTCCGATGACGACGAGCTGCTGGGCGTGCACATCGTCGGCCCCATGGCCGGCGAGCTGATCGGCGAGCTCGTGCTCGCGATGGAGTTCTCGGCGAGCACTGAGGACATCCAGCGCACCGTGCACGCGCATCCGACACTGTCCGAATCGGTGCACGAGGCCGCGCTGGCGGTCGACGGCATCGCGATCCACGCCATCAACCGCTGAGCCGCTACTGCCGCTGCTGCCACGGCAGGCCGTGGCGCTGGCCGTTGCCATTGTAATCAGGCGTCGCGGCGCACGCTGATCACGTTCGGCAGGCGCTCGAGGCGGCTCAGCGTGCGGCTCAGCGTCTCCAGATCGGGCACCTCGACGCTCAGCTCGATGCTGGCCTTGCGGCTGCGCCGGTCGGTGTTCGAACGTGAGCCGATGATGCCGATGTGCTCGTCGCTCAGAACGCTGGAGATATCCCGCAGCAGCCCGTCCCGGTTCCAGGCGTCGATGCGCAGCTCCACGGGATAGCGCGCCTCTTGGTCCTCGCCCCATTCCACCTCGACGATGCGGCTGGCCTGCTGTTCCATCAGCCGCAGCAGGTTGCGGCAATCACGGCGGTGGATGCTCACCCCGCGGCCCACCGTGATGTAACCGAGGATCGGCTCGGGCGGCACGGGGCGGCAGCAGCGGGCCAGATTGCTCATGAGGTCGCCCACGCCGCGCACACGAATATCGCCGCCACCGCCCGTGGCGCGCCGCCGGCGCCGACGCACCGGCAGCGGCTCCGGTTCCTGTGCGGTGAGCTGGTG
Source organism: uncultured Woeseiaceae bacterium (assembly GCA_964427415.1). GTDB lineage: Bacteria > Pseudomonadota > Gammaproteobacteria > Steroidobacterales > Woeseiaceae > Lentisalinibacter. The sequence continues at coordinate 55,842 of CAYRUH010000004.1, forward strand.
TGCCGCGTTTGCTACCGCCGATGCGGTCAGATCGCCCGTGCCCAGGGCCACGTAGAGGGCGTCCGCATTCTCCTGCTTTAGCTGCTCGGCGATGTCGGCGACCGGCAGTGACTTCAGGTTCAGGCGGGACAGCTCCCGCTCCAGAATGTCGCGGCCCTGTTTCCGGTTCTGATCCCTGTCCTGGCGGCGGAACCAGGCCCGCACTTTGGCGCGATTGCGGGACGAGGCGAGGAAGCCCAGCCGGGGCACCAGCCAGTCCCGGCTGGGAGAGGGCCTGGAGGCCGTGATGATCTCCACCTGGTCGCCGTTCCTGATCTGGTAGCCCAGCGGTACGATGCGCCCGTTCACCCGCGCGCCCCGACAACGGTGGCCCACCTGGGTGTGGACCGAATAGGCGAAGTCCAGCGGCGTGGCGCCGGCCGGCAGATCCACCACATCGCCCCGTGGCGAGAAGGCGTAGACCCGGTCCTCCATGATCTCCTCGCGCACCCGTTCCACGAAATCGTCGCCCGCTTCGGCCTCGGACGGCTCGAGCAGCTGGCGCAGCCAGCGCACCTTCTGCTCGAAGGCGCCTGCGCCGGAGCCGCCCTCCTTGTAGCGCCAGTGGGCGGCCACGCCCAGCTCGGCATGGCGGTGCATCTCGTGGGTGCGTATCTGCACCTCCAGCGGCTGGCCGTGGGGCCCCATCACCGCGGTGTGCAGCGACTGGTAGAGGTTTTTCTTCGGGTTGGCAATGTAGTCGTCGAACTCCTGGGGCAGATAGCTCCACAGGTTGTGCACGATGCCGAGGGCGGCGTAGCAGTCCCGCACGTCGTTGACGAAGATGCGCACCGCGAGGACGTCGAAGATCTTGTCCAGTTCCGTATCCTTGCGCTGCATCTTCCGCCAGATGCTGTAGATGTGTTTCGGCCGGCCCGAGATGTCCGCCTCGATGCCTGCCGCTGCGAGTTCGGTGCGCAGCCGCTCCCGCATCTCACCGATGATCGCCTCGCGTTCCTCGCGGCGCTGTTTGAGCTGGCGGGCGATGCGGCGATAGGTGTCCGGCTCGAGGAAGCGGAAGGAGAGGTCCTCCAGTTCCCACTTCAGCTGCCAGATTCCCAGCCGGTTCGCCAGCGGGGCGTAAATTTCCCGGCACTGGGCCGCGATGCGGCGCTGGATCTCCGCCGGCGAGTCCCTGGCGTCCCTGAGCGACAGCAGCACGTCGGCGAGCCGCACCAGCACCACGCGCACGTCGCGGACGGCGGCCAGCAGCATGCGCCGCAGCCCTTCAGCCCGGGCCGGCCCGAAATCGGCCGGATCCCGGCCATGCAGTTCCGGGCTGATGTCGGTGAGCTGCGCGAGCTCGGCGCAAAAGCCGGCGGCGGGTCCCGGATAGCGCCGTTTCACGTCCTCCAGGTCCAGTATGCCGGCCTGCACCGCCGGACAGATAGCGGCCGCCTCGACGATCTCCGGCTCCATGCCGAGGCTGGCCACCAGCGCGGCGAGCTCGCGGCAGCGCGCGCCGGCGGCCGGCTGGCCGGCATCTGCGCACAGCCGCGCCAGCTCATCCGCCGGGCTGGCGGATCCCGCCCCCTTCCCGCTGTGTGGCTCCGTGCTCGCTTCCATGACCGATCGTCGTCTCGCGGATGTCTCAAGTGCTGAATATCGTTATCATAAACGCTGACCGGGCGTCGCGTTTGGGTACTACGCCTGCAATCTTCGAGGATCCGTATGCTTTTCATGCCGAAATGGGCGCCGCTTGTAATGGCGCCGTTACTGCTCATGGTTGCGCCGTCTGCCGGTGCCGCCGAACTGGACATCAACGTCAACGACGACGCTGCCCGCCTGACCTATGCCTGGCAGGTGCCGGAGCGCAAGCTGGAGTTCGACGCCGGCTGGCTCCATCACCAGGACCGGGGCGACGTGGGTCATCTGGGTATGCATCTGGTGGACCTGGCCTCCGGCGGCCGCAATCCGGTACGCGGCGGACTCGGCGGCAAGATCTTCTACACCAACGCCGACCGGCTGGACGAGAGCGGCTTCGTGATTGGCCTGGGCGGCTTCCTCGCCTACACGCTGCCCACCTACAACCGCTTCTCGCTTAGCGGCCACGTCTATTTCGCGCCCGACGTGCTCGCCTTCAGCGGCGCCGACGGCTACCAGGAGTTCGAGGCGCGGCTGAGCTACAACGTGCTGCGCGAGGCCGACGTCTACCTGGGCGCCCGCTACAGCAAGGCCGACTTCGACGACCGGGGCGATGCGCTCATCGACAACGGCCTCCACATCGGCATCCAGCTGCGTTTCTGAGCCGGGCCGCAAAGGAGCGAGACTGACATGGCCGGTCACAGCAAATGGGCCAACATCCAGCACCGCAAGGGTGCCCAGGACAAGAAGCGCGGCAAGCTGTTCACGCGGCTGATCCGGGAGATCACCGTGGCCGCCCGCATGGGCGGCGGCGACATCGACGCCAATCCCCGCCTGCGCCTGGCGGTGGACAAGGCCAAGGCGCAGAGCATGCCGAAGGACAACATCGAGCGCGCCATCAAGCGCGGCTCCGGTGATCTCGAGGGCGACGATTACGAGGAGATCCGCTACGAGGGCTACGGCCCCGGCGGTGCGGCGGTGATGGTGGACTGCCTCACCGACAACCGGAACCGTACCGTGGCCGACGTGCGCCACGCATTCTCCAAGTACGGTGGCAACCTGGGGGCGGACGGCTCGGTGGCTTATCTGTTCAACCACTGCGGCCAGCTCCTGTATCCGCCCGGCAGCGACGAGGACGCCATCACCGAGGCGGCCATCCATGCGGCGGCGGAGGACGTGTTGGTGGCCGAGGACCACTCCATCGAGGTACTCACCGATCCGGCGGAATTCGAGACCGTACGCGATGCGATGGCGGCCGCCGGTTTTCCGCCGGAAGAGGCGGAGACGACCATGCGCGCCTCGGCCAGCGCCGACCTGGAGGGCAGAGAGGCCGTCAGCATGGTGAAGCTGCGGGAGGCCCTGGAGGACCTGGACGACGTGCAGAACGTCTACACCAACGCGGAGATCCCGGACGAGGCCTATGAAACGGCCTGAGAATCGGCCTGAGAATCGGCCTGAGAATCGGCCTGAACAGCCAACGCCGCGGCGGGCGGAATGAACGCTCCGGTGCGCATTCTCGGCATCGACCCGGGCTCCCGGCTCACCGGCTATGGGGTGGTGGAGACCACCGGCGACCGCATCACCTGGGTGCAGCACGGGGCGATCCGCACCGACGGAGACGATTTCCCCTCCCGCCTGGCACAGATCTATGCCGGCGTCGGCGAGGTATTGCAGACCTGGCAACCGCAGGAGGTGGCCATCGAGCGCGTATTCGTTCATCGCAATGCCGACAGCGCGCTGAAGCTGGGCCACGCCCGTTCGGCCGCGATCTGCGCCACCTTCGCCCATACAGTGAGCCTGCACGAGTACGCACCCCGCGCGGTGAAGCAGGCGGTCACCGGGCTGGGCGGTGCGGACAAGGAGCAGGTGGCGCGCATGGTGTGCATGCTGCTCGGTCTGAAAACTGAGCTGCAGGCCGACGCCGCGGATGCGCTGGCAATTGCCATCTGCCACTCGAACAGCCGACGCCTCAACAACCGGGTCGCCGGGGCGGGCCGGTGATTGGCTCGCTGCGCGGACGGCTGGAGTCGAAGCAGCCACCCTGGATCGTGCTCGACGTGGGCGGGGTCGGCTACGAGGTCGAGACGCCGATGTCCACCTTCTTCCAGCTCCCCGGAACCGGCGCGGAGGTGCGGCTGCTGACCCACCTGCTGGTGCGCGATGACGCCCAGCAGCTGTACGGTTTCGGCACCGAGGCCGAACGCGCGCTGTTCCGCAACCTGCTGAAAGTGAGCGGCGTCGGCGCACGGATGGCGCTGGCCATACTCTCCGGCATCAGCGTGGAGGGGTTCCGCCGCTGCGTGGAATACGAGGACACGGCCAGCCTGGTGAAGGTGCCGGGCATCGGCAAGAAGACCGCCGAGCGGCTGATCATCGAGATGCGTGATCGGGTGGCCGCCGCCGGCCCGTCGGGTGTGCCGGGGGCGATGCCGGGTACGCCGGCCTCGGAAGATGCGCGCGCCGAGGCCTCGACGGCACTGATGGCCCTGGGCTACCGTGCCACTGAGGTCACCAAGCTGCTGCGCCAGGTGGACACGGAAGACCTGAGCGCGGAGGAGATCATCCGCCAGGCATTGCGTCAGGCGGCACGGTGAGGCGATGAGCGGAAATAGCGAACAGGAACGGTTCATTGCCGCCGCCGCTAGCGGCGAGGACGCGGTATTCGACCGGGCGATCCGGCCAAAGCGTCTCGTCGACTACGTCGGGCAGTCCGCCGTCAAGGAACAGATGGAGATCTTCATCGAGGCGGCACGCAAGCGCGGCGAGGCGCTCGATCACGTGCTGATCTTCGGCCCGCCCGGACTCGGCAAGACCACGCTGGCCCACATCATCGCCAACGAGATGGGCGTGAACCTGCGCCAGACCGCGGGCCCCGTGCTCGAGCGCCCCGGCGACCTGGCCGCCATCCTCACCAACCTGGAAGAGCGCGACGTGCTGTTCGTCGACGAGATCCACCGCCTGAGCCCTGTGGTCGAGGAGGTGCTGTACCCGGCGCTGGAGGACTTCCAGCTGGATATCATGATCGGAGAGGGGCCGGCGGCGCGCTCCATCAAGCTGGATTTGCCACCATTCACGCTGGTCGGCGCCACCACCCGCGCCGGACTGCTCACCTCGCCGCTGCGGGACCGCTTCGGCATCGTCCAGCGGCTGGAGTTTTATACCGCCGGCGACCTGGAGGCCATTGCCACCCGCTCGGCCGAGATACTGAACCTCGCCATCGAGCCGCCCGGCGCGCGCCAGATTGCCGCCCGCTCCCGGGGCACGCCCCGCATCGCCAACCGGCTGCTGCGCCGCGTGCGGGACTACGCCGAGGTACGATCGGACGGGGTGGTCACCGAGGCGGTGGCCCAGGCGGCCATGAACATGCTGGAGGTCGATCCCCACGGCTTCGACGCCATGGACCGCAGGCTGCTGCTGACCGTCATCGAGAAGTTCGACGGCGGCCCGGTGGGCGTGGAGAGTCTGGCGGCCGCCATCGGCGAGGAGCGCGGTACCATCGAAGACGTGATTGAGCCCTATCTGATCCAGCAGGGCTTCATGATGCGCACCGCCCGTGGCCGGGTGGCCACCCGCAATGCCTATCTGCATTTCGGCCTGCCGGCGCCCGCCTCCGAGGTGCCACCCGATCTGCCCCTGTTCGAGTAGTGCCCATGGATACCGAAAAGGCAGGCGCAGACGGTGCGTTCCACTGGCCCGTACGGGTCTACTACGAGGATACCGACGCCCAGGGGCTGGTCTATTTCGCGAACTACTTCAAGTACATGGAGCGAGCCCGTACCGAGTGGCTGCGCGCCCGCGGCATCGAGCAGGATCGCCTGCGCGCCGAGGAGAACCGCCTCTTCGTGGTGGTCGAGACGGGCGCGAGATTCCTGGTGCCGGCCCGCTTCAACGATGAACTCTGGGTGAGCGTCGAGCTCGAAGAGATAGCCCGCGCGAGTTTCCAGATGGCGCAGGAGATCCGCCGCGGCAATCCCGACGGGGAGCTGCTCTGCACCGGTACCACCCGCGCCGCCTGCATCACCGCCGACTCCTATCGACCCGCCCGCCTGCCCCGGATACTGCTGGAGGTTTACACCGGATGACTACCGATTTCTCCTTCCTGAGTCTCATCCTGGAGGCGAGCATCGTCGTCCAGGCAGTCATGGTACTGCTGGTGGCGGCGTCCGTCTTCTCCTGGTTCATCATCGTCAAGAAGCGCCGCACCATCGCCAGTGCCGTGGGCATCGCCGACGAGTTCGAGGCCACCTTCTGGTCAGGCGGCGATCTCTCGTCGATGTACCAGGACCTGACGCGCCAGAGCGGCAGCCCGCAGGCGATGGCCGGCATCTTCGAGGTGGGGTTCCGCGAGTTCCGGCGGCTGCGCGGACAGGAAGGGGTCGCGGCGGACAAGCTGGTGGAGGGCGCGCGGCGGAGCATGCGAGTCACCCAGACCCGCGAGGTGGAGCGGCTCGAGGAGGGACTGGCGAACCTCGCCACCATCGGCTCGACCAGCCCCTACGTCGGCCTGTTCGGCACGGTTTGGGGCATTATGAATTCGTTCAGCGCGCTGGGCGCCGGTACCCAGACGGCCACGCTGACCGCGGTGGCGCCGGGCATCGCCGAGGCACTGGTCGCCACGGCCATGGGATTGTTCGCGGCCATCCCGGCGGTGATCTTCTACAATCGTTACGCCGACCAGGTGGGCCGGCTGGAGAGCCGCTACGAGACCTTCGTCGAGGAGTTCCTGACCATCCTGGACCGTCATGCGCACCGGGCGGCAACAGGAGGGCAATAGCCATGGCGAAGAACCGGCGCCTGATGGGCGAGATCAACGTGGTGCCCTACATCGACGTGATGCTGGTACTGCTGATCATCTTCATGGTGACGGCGCCGCTGCTCACACAGGGCATCGAGGTGGAACTGCCGAAGGCCGCGGCTGAGCCGCTGGACCCGGAACTCACCCGGGATGAACTGCCGCTGGTGCTCTCGGTCGATCAGGATGGCAACCTGTATCTCAATGTGGGGGACAACGAGGATGCGCCCGTGGACGCACGCACCGTGATCGCGCGCACCGCGGCGGTGCTGCGGCGGCGGCCGGAGACGCCGGTGCTGGTCAAGGCCGACCAGGCGGTGGCCTACGGACAGGTGGTAAATGCGATGGTGCTGCTGCAGCAGGGCGGTGCGGAAAAGGTGGGCTTCATCACAGATCCGCTGGACGAGCTACCCGTCGACTGAGGAGAGGCAAGGCCGGATTTTGCGCGACAATCTGATCCCGCTGACGGTATCGTTACTGCTGCACGCCGCCGTGCTGGCAGCGCTGCTCGTGGGCGTCGATTTTCGACGGCCGCACAACCCGCCCCAGCAGCTTGCGCTGAAGGCGACGGTGGTGGACGAGGCGGCCATACAGGAGCAGATGCGCGAGCTCGAGGAGACCGAGGAACGGGCGCGCCGGGAACGCGAAGCCGAACAGCAGCAACTGCGCGCACAGGCCGAGGCGGCGCGGCGCGAGCGCGAGCAAGAGCAGGAACGGCTGGAGCAGGCCCGCAGGGAACGCGAGCGCGCGGAGCAACAGTCGGCCGAGGCCGAGCGCGAGCGTCGGCTGCAGCAAGAGCGCCTGGCCGAGGAGGCCGCCCGCAAGGCCGCGCAGGAGAAAGCCGCCCGCGAGGAGCGGGAACGCCTGGAGCGGATCAGGCTGGAGCGCGAGGCCGAGGAGGCCAGGCTCGCCGAGATCCGGCGTCAGAAGGAGGAGGCCGAGCGCCGGCGCCAGGAAGAGGAGCGCAGGCAACGCGAAGCCGAGGAGGCGCGCCGGCGGGCGGCACGGGAGGCGGAGCTGCAGCGCCTGATGCAGGCCGAGGAGGAACGACGCAGCGCGGTGGAGTCGGGGCTGCTGGACCAGTATATTGCGGTGATCCGCCAGACCGTGGAGCGCAACTGGGTCAAGCCGGCGACGGCCCGCTCCGGCATCGAATGCGAGGTGCTGGTGACCCAGCTGCCGAGCCGCGATATCGTCAACGTGCGCTTCGGCGAGTGCAACGCGGATGCGTCCGTGCGCCGTTCCATCGAGGCGGCGGTGATGAAGTCCTCGCCGCTGCCGCCGCCGCCGGACCGGAGCCTGTTCGAGCGCAACTTGCGATTCACATTCAGACCTGAACAATAGTGGCGACGGTGTCCGCCAGGAGGCGGCCGTTGTTTGCCTGGAGCACTATCGACATGAAACGAGCGCTGATCCTCATCGCGCTGATGGCCTGTGCCGGGCTGGCCCGGGCCGAGCTGACCATCGAGATCACCCAGGGCGCCGGCCAGGCCGTGCCCGTGGCGGTGGTGCCCTTCGGCTGGGACGGGTCCGGCGACGCGCCGCTGGACGTGGCGGCCGTCATCGGCGCGGATCTCGGGCGCAGCGGTCGCTTCGAGCCGCTGGAGCGGCGCGACATGCTGGCGCGGCCCACCCGGGGTGTGGAGATCGACTTCGACGACTGGCGCATGGTGGGCACCGACCTGATCGTCGTCGGGCGCCTGGTCCGCGAGGCCGAGGACGAGTACACCATCGAGTTCCAGCTGTTCGACATCCTGCGCGGCGAGCAACTGGTGGGCTACCGCATGCCGGCGTCCGAGCGAGGCCTGCGTCTCGCCGCACACCGGGCGGCGGATATGATCTACGAGGAGATCACCGGCATCCCGGGCGTGTTCGCGACCCGTATCGCCTACATCACCGCCGAGGGCGAGGACGCGACCAACCGCGCGTATCGCCTGATCGTCTCGGATGCGGACGGCGCCAACCAGTACACCATCGTCGAGTCGGCGCAACCGCTCATGTCACCCGGCTGGTCGCCGGACGGGCGGCGCATCGCCTACGTCTCCTTCGAGGGCAATCGTTCCGCCGTGTGGGTGCAGACGCTCAGGACCGGCAATCGGCAAACGCTGTCGCGGGCGCAGGGTATCAACGGTGCGCCGGTCTGGTCGCCGGACGGGCGTCGTATCGCGCTGACGCTGTCGGGGGCCGACGGCAACCCGGATATCTGGGTGCTGACGGTGGCCAGCGGCGAGAAGCGGCGGTTGACCAGCAATCCGGCCATCGATACCGAGGCCGCCTGGGCACCGGACGGCAAGTCGATCTATTTCACGTCGGACCGCAGCGGCGGGCCGCAGATCTACCGGGTCGACGTGGACGGTGGCAATGCCAGTCGCGTGACCTTCGAAGGCCGCTATAATGCGCGGCCGAGAATCTCGCCGGATGGCAGCAAGCTCGCGGTGGTGCACGACGACCGGGGCAACTTCCGCATCGCGGTCTACGATCTGGAGAACGATCTGTTCCAGGTGTTGTCCGATGGCAGGCTGGACGAGTCGCCGGATTTCGCGCCCAACGGCGCCACGCTGATCTATGCGACGCGGCAGGGCGACCGGGGCGTGCTGGCCACGGTCTCCGTGGACGGCACCGTGAAGCAGCGGCTCGCGTCCACCGGCGGTGACGTGCGGGAGCCGGTCTGGTCGCCGTTCCGGCAGAATTATTAGGTAAAATCTGAGAAATGCCTGTAATCTATTGATTTTTATGTGCAAGCGGCCCCGCCCACCTAAGGCCTACCGGAGCCGCCTCCCAACCGAGGAACCGAGATGAAGATGAACCGAATCCTGGCCGTGACCGTACTCGCGCTCGCCGTCAGCGCCTGCGGTGGGCGCTCCAACACGCTGCCGGCCACCGACACGGTGGACGACGTGCCGCCGGGCAGTGCCTCCAGCACCAGCAGTTCCGGTGCCGGGACCGCCGGCGGACGTGCCGGCAGCGCCATTCCGGATGATCGCCTGGATGACGAGACCCGTGCCTACCTGGACGACCTGATCGTCTACTTCGAATTCGACCGCAGCGAAGTGCAGCCTCAGTTCACGGACCTGCTGGCCGCCCATGCGCGTAACCTGGCCGCCAACCCTCGTATCGAAGTTCGTCTCGAGGGGCATGCCGACGAACGGGGATCCCGTGAATACAACATCGGTCTCGGCGAGCGCCGTGCCCAGGCCGTGCGCCGCATTCTCCTGATCCAGGGCGCCTCCGCCGGGCAGATCACCACGGTGAGCTACGGCGAGGAGCGGCCGGCGGAGCCGGGCAGCACCGAGTCGGCCTACGCGCAGAACCGCCGGGTCGAGATCGTCTATCAGGACTGAACGGGAAGATCGGGACTGCAAGCCAATGAAACGACTCACCAGAGCTACCGCCGCCGTCGCACTCACCCTGCTGGTATCGGCCTGCGCCACCATGCCGCCCGAAGAGGACCCGGTGCTGCTGAAACTCCAGGAGCTGGAACGTCGCCTGGCCGCCGTCGAGCGGGTGGTGCAGAACGACAGCCTGGTGCAGCTGGTCACGCGGGTGGATGCCCTGCAGGCCGAGCAGGCGGAACTGCGCGGCATGATCGAGGAGCTCGCCCACGGGGCCGAGTCGACGGCGAGCCGCCAGAGGGATCTCTATGTGGATCTGGACCAGCGGCTGCAGCGACTGGAGCAGTCGTCGGCCGGCGGCGATGGCCGCCTGGCGCCGGGACAGCTACCGATGCCCTCGGGCTCGGATCGGGACAACTATCAGGCCGCCTTCGAGCTGCTGAAGGACGGGCGCTATGAAGAGGCGGCGACGGCCTTCCAGGAGTTCCTGAAGAGCTACCCGGACAGTGAGCTCGCGGACAACGCCCAGTACTGGCTGGCGGAGTCCTACTACGTCACGCAGAAGTTCAAGCAGGCTCTGCCGGCCTTCGAGAAGGTGGTCTCCGAGCATCCTCGCTCCGGCAAGGTGCCGGACGCGCTGTTGAAGATCGGCTACTGCAACTACGAACTCCAGCGCTGGGAGGCGGCCCGCAATGCGCTGGCGCAGGTGCGTTCCGAGTACCCGGACACCACCGCGGCACGGCTCGCGATCCAGCGCCTGGAGCGGATGGATACCGAGAATCGCTGACGCCGATACCATGGCGGCAATCGCCACAGTCAGAGACGAATTGCCCGCCGCGGGACGCCTGCGCCTCACCGAGATCTTCTACTCGCTGCAGGGCGAGGGGCTGAACGCAGGCGAGCCCACGGTATTCGTGCGCCTGACCGGCTGTCCGCTGCGCTGCCGTTACTGCGACACGGCCTATGCCTTCACCGGCGGTGAGTGGCAGGGTTACGACGACGTCCTCGCACGAGTGGGCGAATGGCACGCCCGCCATGTCTGTGTGACCGGCGGCGAGCCTCTGGCGCAGCCCAATTGTCTCGGCCTGCTGACCGCGCTCTGCGACGACGGCTATGCGGTGTCCCTGGAGACGAGCGGCGCGCTCGACATCGCCGAGGTCGACCAGCGCGTCTCCCGCGTGGTGGACATCAAGACACCGGGTTCGGGCGAGGCGAAGCGCAACCGCTGGCAGAACGTGGCCCTGCTCACGGACCGCGACCAGGTGAAATTCGTGATCTGCGACCGGCGGGATTTCGATTGGGCGCTGGAGCGCATCGACATCCACGGCCTGGCCGAGCGCTGTCCGCTGCTCTTCTCGCCATCCTGGGGCGAAGTGGAGCCGGGCGAGCTGGCGGACTGGATCCTGGAAGCCCGGGCACCGGTGCGGCTGCAACTGCAGCTGCACAAGGTGCTGTGGGGCGACGTGGCGGGGCGCTGATGAGCGACGGCGCGGGCAAGGCGGTGGTTCTCCTCTCCGGCGGACTCGATTCGGCGACGACACTGGCGATCGCCCGCGACGCCGGCTACGAATGCCATGCGCTCAGCGTGCGCTACGGCCAGCGCCACACGGCCGAACTCGAAGCAGCCGACCGGTTGGCCGAGGCCCTTGGCGCCACCTCTCACCGCCGCATGAGTGTGGATTTCGGCGGCATCGGCGGCTCCGCGCTCACCGACCCGACGCTGGACGTGCCGGAAACACCCCGGGAAGGCATCCCCGTCACCTACGTGCCAGCCAGGAACACCGTATTCCTGTCGCTCGCGCTGGGGCTGGCCGAAGTCATCGAAGCCGACGGCATCTGGATCGGTGTGAACGCCGTCGACTACTCCGGATATCCCGACTGCCGGCCGGCATTCATCATGGCCTTCCAGGAGCTCGCCAACGTGGCCACCAGGGCGGCGGTGGAGGGCAAGGGCGTGCGCATCCACACGCCGCTGATCGAGCTCAGCAAGGCGGAGATCATCCGCCGCGGCATGAAGCTGGGCGTGGACTACTCGCTCACCGTCTCGTGCTACCAGGCCGACGACGACGGGCGCGCCTGCGGCGTCTGCGACGCCTGCCGCCTGCGCCGCAAGGGCTTCGAGGAGGCCGGCGTCGCCGATCCCACCCGCTATGGAGCCGGACAAGACTGATCCGCAGCGGATTCCGGGTGTGGCTTTCTGATCGCCGCCGCTTCCGGTATTATGCCGCCTCCCGGCCGGGCGCCCGGGCGGCCGGCGGGCCGTTAGCTCAGTTGGTAGAGCAGCTGGCTTTTAACCGCCAGCCTTGGTCGGGAAAGTCGTGCAGAGACAATGGGTTAGGGCCCCACACCGCCCCACTGGGGAGGTGCTGGGGAGGTGTTGGGGGTATAGCTCAGTTGGTAGAGCATCGGCCTTTTAAGCCGCTGGTCCCAGGTTCGAGCCCTGGTGCCCCCACCATTTGCCGAAGGCGACATGACCTGCACGATCGGCCTCCCGGAGATTCCCGGCCGAGTTGCTTTTAAACGGCGGGACTTCTTTCGGACGGTTGCATCCGTGTCACGGCGCGATGCCTGATAGGTGGGCCAAAGCCTTCAGCGCCCCGGGCAAGAGGTCGGCCTCTTTCTTCAAGACCGCTTCAAAGTGCGCGTCTGGATCGTTCGCCGCCTTGAAGAGGTGCACGTTGTTCCGGACGTCACGGAGTTCGTTGAGCGTGTCCCAGTGCGCGCGAACGTCGCGGCGAGGGTGGCCTGCAGGACCTTTCCAAGCATTAAGTACATTGCCGAACGTCCGTCGGTAAGGGTCCTTCGGGAGAGAGTATCCTCGCTCCTCCGCTAGATATCTGAGCACAGCCTCAGCAATCGAGGCGCATATAAGAAGCGCGGCCTTTATTGCGCCCGCGCGAACGGAGAGCCCAAGCGGCCTCTCCCAAGGTTTGGCCTCCAATTGTCCGGCCGCTGTGAACTTGACCTTCTCAAGGATCTCTAGGTGGAATTGGAGATATTGATACTCCTGCGCAATAGCGTGACCAAGTTCATCCGGAATGTGCTCCCAGTAGAACGAACGTAGACCCTCTAGTGTCCCGTGCGGGTAATTCGTTGACCTTCTGAGCTTGCAGGAGCTTTGCTGGCAAGGCGCGCTGGAGAAGGTTTGGTGGTTCCAAATCGAGCCAGCGCAACGCCGCTAGCAAAGCTCCTGGAAGCTCCCGAAGGGCGAGAATCTGAGCGCCTTGGAGCAGCGTTGCCAGTTTTTGATGTGGAACCACCACACCGGCGAACTGGCGCCTTGTCCAAGGCGCTCAGATTCTCGCAGAAGGTCAACGAATTACCCGCACGGGACACTAGTGCCAGGAGGTGAACGGTCGGAGGGTCGAAGTAGAAATCCACCGCCATCGTAGCGCCTGCATCTCACACAAACGAGTTTAGGCTACCAGCTTGCCATATAGCGGCATTCTGCTCTACGTCTTATGTCACAAGCTGATACGGTGATCTTGACGACTCCTTACTCTCGCGCCTGGTGGAAGTGGTACAGCACAATTGCTGACCCAACCACCGTTGCGATAGTGAATGATGAACTGAGCCGGGTACCGATCGACTCAGAGCAAAAACGCTTTGAATCTATTTCGAACTCGCTCCAGGAATAGAGCGACGGTTGCAGCGCAGCGGGCGTCATGTCTGCTTTATCGCTCACAGTGGGCCATCCAGAATCCGACTGTCATTGCGGTGCGACCGGAGTATCTCGACGACCGGCAACGAAATGGCTCTTACGGATGTAAGCGACGCGTTGTCGAAAGGCGCCTCAGATGCACGCGCTGGTATCGGCAGGTACTTTGATGTGTACAATCGAGGAAGGCCACACTCCAGCTTAAAAAGGAAAATGCCGGACCAGGTCTATTGCTCATCGCAGCCGCTGACCCTGGCTGCTTAAACGACAGGCGCGGATCTACTTATAGAAGTAGAAGCGGGTTTAGCTGTCCAAAGAATTGGGGCCGCCTCTGAGTGCTTCCCCGCCCAGAGAGGAAATGTTGGGGCTTGACGCTGAGGTTTGGGGATTTTCACTGCGCCGGGTAGCCGGGTTCCGCCATTCAACATGGGAACAAATACGATGAAGGGATTCCTGTTGGTAGTGACGCTGCTCTTGATCGCGAACGTGACATGGGCGCAAGCAACACTGGACGCGCCTGCAAGCGCCGGAACCGGTGCGACCGTAGAGGTGAGCTGGACTGGCCCCGGGGAAAATTACGACTCGGTGTATGTGCTGAAGCCCGGGCAGCCCGATGAAGCATCCGGCATTCACTCTGCGAGCATCCTCAACGGCAAAAATCCGATAGCGCTGCTGATGCCGGACGAACCGGGCGAATTTGAGCTTCGCTACTGGTCCCGTGGCGACAAGCGGGTGCTTGCGCGACGGCCGATTACACTGATTGATGCGCCCAGCTCACTCGAGGCACCAGAGCGCGCCCCCATGGGCGTGGTACTGCCGGTGGCCTGGGAGGGGCCCGGCAATAAATACGATTTGGTGGTTGTTGTGCCTGCCGGGTCGCCCGACGCTGCTGTCGCAGTAGCACAGGCAACGATCCTGAATGCCAATCCAGTGAACCTGAATCTGCCGGAGTCTCCCGGCGAGTACGAGTTGCGCTATGTGACGCGCCAGAACAAGCGGGTGCTTGCGAGGCGCCCCCTTACAATTGAGGCCGTCGCAGCATCACTCTCCGGCCCTTCTTCGGCAAAGCGCGGCGAAGTCGTGGAGGTGACCTGGGAGGGTCCGGGCAATAATTACGACCGTGTCGAGATTCACGCGGCCGGCGCCGCGGACGATGCGAGACCCCTCGCTGCACGTGGCATTACCAGCCGGCGCAATCCGATCTCCCTGAAGGTGCCCGACGAGCCGGGTGATTACGAGTTTCGCTACAGCACGGCGCGCGAGAAACTGTTGCTGGCGCGCCAACCGTTCTCGATTCGCGATGTCGAGTCGACGCTCCAGGCGCCGGAATTGGCGCTGGCCGCCAGTCCCCTGTACGTGCAGTGGCAGGGCCCGGGAAACAACTACGATCGCGTCGAACTCATCGACCCGGCGGCGCCGGAAGAGCCCCTTGCGAGCGGCAGTATCCTGAACGGCGTCAATCCCGTGCTCATTCACGTGCCGGACATAGCTGGTCAGTACGAGCTCCGCTACGTGACAACCATGGCCAACAACATACTCGCCACCCGGGCGATCGAGATTCAGCCTGCGGGCCGTCTGCGAGTGAGCTTTGTTGGCACCCGTGAGCTGTCTGCGCCTGCCACCGGTGGATTCGGTGCCATTGAACTTATTCTTGACGCCTCCGGCAGCATGCTTAAGCGGACCGAATCAGGTGCGCGGCGCATCGAGGTCGCGCGCGACGTGCTGCAGATGATGGTCCGCGACTACCTGTCCGACGGTCAGCCGCTGGCCTTGCGCGTGTTTGGTCACAAGGAAGTTGAAAGTTGCCGCACGGACCTTGAGCTGCCACTGGCACCGCTCGACCGGGAGCAAGCCGCAGTCACCATCGCGAGCATCAATGCAATGAACCTGGCTAAAACACCCATTGCAGACTCGATTGCTCAGGTTCCGAACGACTTGGCGAAGGCCAATGGGCCAAAGAGCATCATACTGATTACCGACGGCGAGGAGACCTGCGAGGGTGATCCGGCGCAAGTCATCGCCTCACTGCGCAGCGCTGGCCTGGATGTGCAAGTCTCGGTCGTGGGCTTCGCCATTGATGACGCCGAACTGAAGAATAGCTTTGAGCAATGGGCCGCGGTGGGGGGCGGCGGCTACTTCGACGCCCGATCGGCGGACGACCTGCTGCGCTCATTGAAGGCGGTGATTTCAGGACCGTTCACGGTACTCAATAAGCGGGACGAAATCGTTGGCGAGGGGATAATCGGGGGCGCGGATATCGTGTTGCCGCCGGGAACGTATCGCGTGCGGACGGGCGGCGAGCCACCACGCTGGATCGAGAATGTAAAGATTCGGCCGCGGGAGACCACTGAGGCAGCGTTTGGCGAGTGAGTGTTCTTGACTGAGCAGGCGGTCGGGTACGTTTCGAACAGCCTGTCTGTGGTCGGGTTCAGCGTGCGGCAAGCCTGCCTCCCTTCCACGCTACACCGCTACCGAAGATCGCCGGAAAATCCCGCCAGTAATCGGATCGGCACGCGCTGACTTCGGGAGGGATCGTAGTTATAGAGCAATATCGGATGACCCGACTCCAGCCTCCTGAACTGAGACTGCCGTCACTCGCCATCGCACGGCCATCCGGGTATTCTGAATCGCCCGCATACCGGAGGCGGCTCATTTTTCGACGAATCGGTCAGATCGGATCGGGCGCTGCGCCGGCGTTGGCTATGGCCACCGCTCTCGCACTCGGCGGTTGCGCGTGGCAACCGGCAGAACTGCCGTCCGAGCACGTCGAAACTCCCGCCCGCACGGTCTCACCGCAGAACGCGCTGGGCGACCGTGCTGCGGCGATCGCGCTTCAGCAAATCGGAACCCCGTACCGCTACGGCGGGCAGACACCCGCGGGCTTCGATTGCAGCGGGCTCGTCCACTACGCATACGGGCAGGCGGGCAGGGCGGTGCCGCGGACGACCGGTGCACTGTGGTCGCGAACCCAGCCGGTGCCGCGCGACGAGCTGCGCGCAGGCGATCTCCTGTTCTTTTCCATCGACGGCAAGATGCAGCATGTGGGGCTCTACGTCGGCGAGGGGCGTTTCGCGCATGCCCCGTCCTCCGGGCGTACGGTTACGGTCGAGTCTCTGTCGGCGGATTTCTACCGGCAGGCATTTCTGCGCGGCGGACGACTGCATTAGCCGGGCTCGTGACCCCGGGGAGGAGGATGAGCGTGGGGCGAAGGGACGTGGCGGATGAGCCCTGTGTTAGGGTGGAACTCAATCCCACAAGACCCGGATTGGACAGCCATCACCCAGGAAAAAACGAAACCCGACCAGCCCGCCTGCCTCGAATGCGGCCACCGCTTCACCACCGGTGAACTCTCCGCGATGACGGCATCGGAGGAGTCCCACGACCTCTGCGTCGTCGACTGTTCGGCCTGTGGCGCCCACAACATCGCCCGCGCCGAGCCCCAGGGTGGCTTTAACCAGCAGCCCCGGCTGGTGGTCCTGCGCACCGTCGCGCACAAGCCGGGGGCGCCGGACGTCTTTCACGAGACCGTGGAACCCGGCGTCGACGTACATCCGGTCACCCGGGGCAAGTCGGACTGAAGCGAAGCCCTCCGGCCCGACGGTTGCGCCTGATACCTTCAGGGCGCGACGAACCCCCCTGAATGCCGCTATCATTACGCACTTTTTTACTGTGGGAGGGACTGCAGGCCCGATTGTTTGGTCGGGGCTAAAGCCCCTCCTACTTTAGGACGGACGGAATCTCTTGGAACGCGCGCCCTGGAAGATCCACAAGTTCGGCGGTAGCAGCCTGGCGGATGCCGCATGCTTCCGCCGCGTCGCCGAAATTCTGAAACACCAGCCCACACGGCCGCTGGGCGTGGTGGTCTCCGCCATGCGCGGCATGACCGACACGCTGCTGGCCCTGGTGGAGGGCGCCCAGCGGGGCACCACCGATCACGATCAGGCGCTTGGGCCGTTGCGAGAGCGTTATGCGCAGGCCGCCGGAGAACTGCTGACGCCGGCAAACCGCACGCCGGTGCTGGATGCCTGGGAGAAGGATGCTAGCGACCTCGGCGACCTGCTCCGTGCCATCGCGCTGGTGCGCAGCGCCGACCAGCGCAGCCGGGACGTCGCGGCCGGCTTCGGGGAACTCTGGTCCGCCCGTCTGCTGGCCGCCTTCCTTGATCAGGAGTTCGCCAGCGCGGCCGTAGACTGGCTGGATGCCCGCCGGGCGCTGACCGTCCACCAGACCGAACTCGGCCCGAGCGTACTCTGGGACGTCTCGCGACGGCGCACCGCGGAG
The DNA here is from genome assembly GCA_964427415.1 of uncultured Woeseiaceae bacterium. Classification (GTDB taxonomy): domain Bacteria; phylum Pseudomonadota; class Gammaproteobacteria; order Steroidobacterales; family Woeseiaceae; genus Lentisalinibacter. The sequence goes on from CAYRUH010000004.1 coordinate 73,528, forward strand.
TCGCTCGCCGACGGGGACCCGGACGTGCTCGTCGTCACCGGCTTCATCGCCGAGGACGAGCAGGGCCTGCAGACCACGCTGGGCCGCAACGGCAGCGATTTCTCGGCAGCGATCTTCGCGGTGCTACTGGATGCGGACGAGCTCAGCATCTGGACCGACGTCGACGGCGTCATGAGCGGCGACCCCAACCGGGTGCCCGAGGCCAAGGTCATCGACACGCTGTCCTATAACGAGGCGATGGAGCTCGCTTATTTCGGGGCCAAGGTCATCCATCCCCAGACCATGGGGCCGGCGATCGCCAACAGCATTCCCATCCTGATCCGCAACACCTTCGCACCGGATCATCCGGGTACCCGGGTAGTGGCCGCCTCCGGCGGCGAGGACAAGATCAAGGGCATCACCGCCATCGACGGCGTGGCGCTGGTGAACGTGGAGGGCGCCGGCATGATTGGTGTGCCGGGCACCGCGGACCGGATCTTCGGCTCGCTCAGGGAAGCGGACGTCTCGGTGATTCTGATCTCCCAGGCGAGTTCGGAGCATTCCATCTGCTTCGCGGTGCCGGCGCTGCTGGCGGATACCGCCCGGCAGGTGGTCTCGGAGGCCTTCGCGGAGGAACTGGCGAGCGGCCAGATTCAGCGCGTGGAGGTGACGCCCTCGTGCAGCATCCTGGCAGTGGTGGGCGACGGCATGTCGGGCACGCCGGGCGTGGCCGGCCGTTTCCTGAACACCCTCGGCCGCGCGGGCATCAACGTGAGCGCGATCGCCCAGGGGTCCTCGGAGCGCAATATCTCCGCGGTGGTCCGCCAGGAGGATGCCACCCGGGCGCTGCGTGCCGTCCACTCCGGCTTCTACCTCTCGGCCAAGACCCTCTCCATCGGCGTCATCGGGCCCGGCATGGTGGGCTCCACGCTGTTGGCCCAGATCGCCGAACAGGCGAGCCGGCTGCGCGAGCAGTTCAATCTGGATCTGCGCATCCGCGCGATCGCGACCTCCTCGAAGATGCTGCTGGCCGACCGGCGCATCGACCTGACCGACTGGCAATCGGCGCTGGCGTGCGGTGGCGAGGATACCGATCTGGACCGGCTGGTGGAGCATATCCATACCGATCATCTGCCCCATTCGGTACTGATCGATTGCACGGCGAGCGACAAGGTGGCGGGGCGCTACGCCGACTGGCTGCGCCGGGGCATCCACGTGGTGACGCCGAACAAGAAGGCGTTCAGCGCGGGATATGACTACTACCGTGAGCTGCAGGAGGCGGCGCGGCAGGGTAGCTCGCACTATTTCTATGAGACCACGGTGGGCGCCGCGCTACCGGTCATACAGGCGCTACGGGACCTGCGCGAGACCGGCGACCGGATCGATCATGTCGAAGGTATCTTCTCCGGCACGCTCGCCTACCTCTTCAACACTTTCGACGGCAGCCGGCCTTTCTCCGAGATCGTCGCCGAGGCGCGGGCCAGCGGCTATACCGAGCCGGATCCCCGCGACGACCTGTCCGGCATGGACGTGGCACGCAAGGTCATTATTCTGGCCCGGGAGATGGGGCTCGCGCTCGATGTCTCCGAACTCGACATCCGCAGCCTCGTGCCGACGGAACTCGAGTCGGGCTCGGTGGAGGACTTCCTGCGCGAGCTGCCGAAGTTCGACGAGGCGATGCAGCGCCTGCTCGAAGAGGCCCGGGACAGCGGCAAGGTACTTCGCTATGTCGGCAGGCTCGACCGGGACGGCCACGCAAGCGTGGATCTCGTGCAGCTGGACCGCAGCCACCCTTTCGCCAACATCAACCTGACCGACAATGTGGTGCAGTTTGTCAGCGAGCGCTACTCTGCCAACCCGATGGTGATCCAGGGACCGGGGGCGGGGCCGGCCGTGACCGCGGCGGGCATCTTCGCGGATCTCCTGCGTCTGACGGCCTACGTGGGCGGCGAGGAATGAGCGCGACGGTCTCGCAGGTGACGGCGTTCGCGCCGGCCTCGGTCGGCAACGTCGGCGTGGGTTTCGACCTGCTCGGCCTCGCGGGCGCACAGGTGGGCGACCGGGTTACCGCCCGGCGGACCGGGGATTCGGGGGTCACCATTGCCGAGGTCACGGCCGCACCGCTGGCCGTCGGCGCCGAGATGCTGTCCCGGGAGGCGGCCAAGAATACCGCCGGCATTGCGGCAGCCGCTCTTTGGCGGGACTTCGGGCCGGATGGCGGCGTGCAGCTCAGCATCGAGAAGGGCATCCCACTCGGCTCCGGCATGGGCAGCTCGGCGGCCTCCGCCGTGGCCGCGGCCGTAGCCGTGAACGGCCTGCTGGACGAGCCCCTGGGGCACGGGGAGCTGCTGCGCTATGCGCTCGAAGGCGAGCGCTACGCCAGCAAGGCCCTGCATGCAGACAACGTCGCGCCGAGCCTGTTCGGCGGCCTGGTCCTGTGTCCTGCACGGCTCCTGCCCCGGGTGATCCGACTGCCGGTGCCCACGGGCGTGGTTTGCGTGCTGGTGCATCCGGAGCTGACCGTGCACACGGCGGACTCGCGTCGCTCGCTCGGCGCGGAGTGCCTGCTGCGCAGCGCCGTCGAGCAGAACGGCTGCCTGGCGGGTTTCCTCGCCGGCTGCTACAACGACGATGTGGACCTGATCACCCGTTGCCTGCGCGACATCCTGATCGAGCCCCAGCGTGCCGTGGCGGTACCCGGCTTCGAGTCGGTAAAGGCGGCGGCCTTCGCCGCCGGCGCCCTGGGCGGCTCGCTGTCCGGCAGTGGACCCAGTGTTTTCGCCTGGGCCCGAGAGGGCGACGGGGAGGCCGTCCGGGAGGCGATGTTAGCGGCTTTCGCCGATGCCGGTATCGGCGCACAGGCCTGGGTGAATCCGCTGGATGCGCCCGGTGCTTTCGTGGAATACACCGAATGAGGTTCGGGAGCACCCGCGCCGGCGGCTCCGCCGATCTCGTCTCCGCGCTCGTCGCGGGTCTCGCCCCGGACGGGGGCCTGTATGTCCCCGAGACGCTGCCCGCATTCTCGCCGGAGGATTTTGACGGAGCGCAGACGCCGGCCCGGGTCGGCGAAATCCTGCTCGCACCTTTCTTTGCCGGCTCGCCGCTGGCCGACGCCCTGCCCGACGTGCTCGCGGAGACTTTCGGTTTCGAGGTGCCATTGCAATCCGTGGACGGTGCGTCTGCGCCGCTATCGATGCTGGAACTTTTCCACGGCCCCACGGCGGCATTCAAGGACGTCGGCGCCCGCTTCCTGGCCGCCTGCCTGCAGCGCATCGAGGACGAGCGGGGCGCCGACCAGCGCCCGGTCACCCCGATCACAATACTGGTGGCTACCTCCGGCGACACCGGCGGCGCGGTGGCGGCCGCCTTCCATCGCCGCCCCGGTTTCCGGGTGGTCGTCCTTTTCCCGCTGGGCATGGTGTCACTCCGCCAGCAGCAGCAGCTGACCTGCTGGGACGAAAACGTGGTTTCGGTCGCCGTCCGCGGCACCTTCGACGACTGCCAGCGGCTGGTCAAGAGCGCCTTCGCCGATGCGGCACTGGCCGGGCGTCACCGCTTCAGCTCGGCCAATAGCATCAACATCGGCCGCCTGCTGCCACAGAGTGTCTACTACGCCCACGCGGCGCTGACCCACTGGCGGGCACGGGGCGAGGCCTCGTCGGTGATCGTGCCCACGGGCAATCTGGGCAACGGCCTGGCCGCCGTGATGGCACGCGCCATGGGCCTGCCTATCGGCGACATTATTTTTGCCACCAATGCCAACCGGACCATTGCGGATTACCTCGAGGAGGGCGAATACCGGCCCCGTGCCAGCGTGCGCACCCTCGCCTCGGCGATGGACGTGGGCGACCCCAGCAACATGGAGCGGCTGCGCAATCTTTTCGGCGAGGCTGAGCGGCTGCGTGGCAGCGTGGAGGCCCGGGTGGTTGAAGACGACGTGATCCGTGAGCAGATCCGCCGGGACTATGAGCACTACGGGCTCATCGAGTGCCCCCATACCGCCACGGCGATGCACGTGTGGGAGAGCCTGCCGGCGGAGCGGCGGGAAGGGCGGCACTGGATCGCGGTGGCCACGGCCCATGCAGCCAAGTTCCCGGAGGTCGTCGAGCCTCTGATCGGCACGACCGTGCCCGTGCCGGCTGCGCTGGCCGACCTGCTCGCACTGCCTGCCCGCCACGAGGAGATCGAGCCGGAGCTCGCCGCCCTGGCGCAGACGCTGGAGCCGAAGGCATGACGGACGTCGTCGACACGCTGCCGCCCTGGGCCCTGTGGGCAATCTTCGCCGCGGCAGGCGCATTGCTGGTGACGCTGCTCGTTCTGCTGGCCGTGCGCCGCCGCCGGTCAAGGTCCACGGCGGGGCAGCTCGCGAGCATCAGCCACGAGATGCTGACGGATATCATCGTGCCGAAGGCGGACGAGGGCGAGATCCAGATCGGCTACGCGCTGCTCACGGGGCGCGGCGTCCTGGTGGTCGAGACGAAGGAGGTGGCCGGCGTGGTCTTCGCCAGCGACCGTATGGACGACTGGACGGTGATGGCCGGCGATCGGCGCTACACGTTTGCCAATCCCCAACCCACGCTCTACGACCGTATCGCCGCCGTGGCCCAGGCGGTGGGCGACGTGCCGGTGGACGGTGTGGTCGTATTCCCGGATGCCGCGGACTTCAGCAAGGGGCGGCCGCGGCACATAACGACCCTCGCCGGGTTACTGGCCGAGTATCCCCGGGTCGACCGCAACCGGGACCGGAGCGAGGTGGCGGCATTCATGCCGTACTGGGATCGGCTGCGTCAGGAAGCCGTCAGTGCCCGGGTGGGTCGACTCGCCGAATGAGGCTGGCTGAGAACGGTCTGTCGCAGGGCCGGATACCGCCGGCGTCAGTCGGCACCGGCCGGCAGGGCGAAGAAGCGCTTTGCGTTCGCCGTGGTCTGGCGGGCGAGGTCGTTCGGTGAGGTGCCTCGGGCCTCGGCCACCGTCGCCAGCACCCAGGGCAGCCAGGCCGGCTCGTTGCGCCGGGTCTTCGGCCGCGGCCGGATCGTGCGCGGCAGCAGATACGGGGCGTCCGTCTCCAGCAGCAGCCGGTCCGCAGGGATGCGCGGCATCAGTTCCCGCAGGTGCAGGCCGCGCCGCTCGTCGCAGATCCAGCCCGTGACGCCGATATAGAGCCCGAGCTCCAGATAGGCCTCCAGCTCCGCCTCGCCGGCGGTGAAGCAGTGGGCTACGGCCCGGGTCAGGTCCGGCAGTCTCGGTGTCAGCACCTCGAGGAAATCCTCGTGGGCGTCGCGCTGGTGCAGGAATACGGGCAGTCCCGTGTGCGCAGCGAGCTCCAGCTGCGCGGCGAAGGCGCGCCGCTGATTCTCGTGAGACGAGTAGTTACGGAAGTAGTCGAGGCCGCATTCGCCCATGGACACCACGCCGGGCCGTCGGGCGGCGGCGAGGAGCGCGTCGCGCAGGCTGTCGTCCCAGTCGTCGGCATGGTGAGGATGCATGCCGGCGGTGGCGAACAGGCGGCCCGGCCGGTGCGCCGCCAGATCGGCGGCCCGCTCGCTGCTCGCGACAGTGCTGCCGGTCACCACGATGCGCCGCACGCCGGCGGCCGCCGCGCGTTCGATCACCTGATCGCGGTCTTCGTCGAAGCTGTCGTGGGCGAGATTCGCGCCGACGTCGATTAGATCGAGCTGGTCCATGGTCCGCCTCGCTGCCGGTGGAGGCACACCCTAATGGCAGCCCCACCGGCAGACAAGTCGCGCGAGACGCGATTTCGGGTGGCCCTCGGCGAGGGTTCGGGAAAGTGACCTGGCGCACAGGGCGCGGCGTCGGCGTGGGTTAGGCTTCCCGGATGGCTATCGTTATCCCGTCACTGAAATTTTCTCTCGCGGCCGTCGTGGCTGCCGCCGGGCTGTGGTGGGCCGCCCCGGCGCAGTCGGCGGTGGACATGGACGAGCTGTCGGATCTGGCCGCGCGCATCCAGTTCGCCGTGTTCGAGGCGGACTTCGACACCCAGCATCGCCTGGCCATCGAACTCGCAGAAGAGCGGGCCCGCGGCGACCTGAAGCCGCTGCTGCGCTACCAGGCCGCCTATGCCGCTTACCGGGCGGGCGAGCTGGCACCGCAGGCGGGTCGGGCGGACAGCCCCTATCTGGCGCGCTGCGAGGATCAGGCCCTGGCCGCCGCAGAAGAGGCGGAGGAATTCGCGGACGCGCTGGCACTGGCAGGCGCCTGCGCCGCCCTGGACGCTTCCCGCAACCTGACGGCGCTGCTTTCGGCCACGCGGGCGCGGCGCCACCTGCGCGCAGCCCGGGAACTCGAGCCGGACAACCCCCGTGTCCTGCTGCTCCTGGCCGTGAGTCTGATGCGCCAGCCGTCGCTCGCCGAAGGCTGGGGCACGCCGGCGCAATTGCTCGAGCGGGCCGCCGGGCGTTACGCGGTGGCCATGCCACCCGCCCGGGGCAGGCCGGACTGGGGCGAGGCCGAGACAGCGGCCGTCCGGGCCGAGCTGTCCATGGCAGCGGGAGAGGTGCTGGCTGCCCGGGACGCGGCGGAGCACGCGCTCATGCTGGCGCCCGATTACCGGCGCGCCCGGGCCGTGCTCGAGAAACTGAGCGCATCCGCCAGATAACTCCGCCGTAATCGGCCTTCCGAGCCTTGACGCCCGCGCGGAGTTGCCGCAGGGTTTCCTCCGTTCCCGGATCCCCGGGGAAGGGGAGAGAACCATGCAGATTCGCTTATTCCATCCGGCGCCGGTCCTGTGTGTCCCCGCCTTGCTGGCGGCCTTGTTCGTGGGCGGGTGCGAAATCGGCGTCACCGAGCAAGCGAAGATCGGCGGCGTCGAGGGCGTGCTCACGAAGGCCGACATCGTTCGTTTCGCCGGACCGGAGCCCACACTGCAGTGAAGCCGGACCAGCTGTCGCTGTTCTCCCGGGCGGCACCGTCGGGGCCGGGCGACGATATCGTGGTGCGTGAAAGCCCCCGGGCACGGCGCATGTCCATCAAGGTCTTCCCCCGCGGCCGGGTGGAGGTCGTGACTCCGCGCCGCGCCCGCCCGCGCGACGTGGAGGCGTTCGTGCGGGAGAACCGGGCCTGGATCGATCGTGCCCGGGCGGAATTCGCCGTGCGCTATCCGGCCGAGAATCCGGCGCCGCCGGAACAGATCTGCCTGCCTGCCCTCGATGCCAGCTGGCCGGTGCACTATCGGGCGCGGGAGGGGCAGACGGTGCGTTGCCGGGACCTCGGCGACCGGCTGGTTCTGAGCGGGGCGGTGGCCGATGACGCACTGGTGGTGGATGCCCTGCGGCGATGGCTGGCGGGGCGCGCCCGCGACCATCTCGGCCGCCAGCTGGAGCAGCTCTCGGCCATCACCGGGCTGGCTTACCGGCGGCTGCAGATCCGCGCGCAGCGCACCTGCTGGGGCAGCCACTCGGGTCGCGGCACGATCAGCCTGAACTACTGCCTGCTGTTCCTGCGCCCGGAGCTGGTGCGCTACCTGCTGATTCACGAGCTCTGCCATGGGCGTCACATGAATCACTCCCCGCGCTACTGGCAACTGGTCGGCCGTCTCGAACCCGACTACCGGAGGCTGGACCGGGAACTCGGCGAGGCCTGGACCCGGGTGCCTGCCTGGCTGGGGTTGTATTGAGGCGACGGGGCCGGCGCCATCACCTGCTCCGCTTCTGGGCGGGGCTGCCGCTGCTCGCGCCGATAGCGCTCGGGCAGGGTCTCTGGACACGACGCAACGCCATGCGCCTGCCGCCGGTGCTCGCGGACACAGCCGCCGGCGTTGTACCCGGGAATCCGTCCGTCAACCCGCCCGACCATGCGCCGCCGCTGCGGCTGCTGGTGGTCGGCGAGTCCACCGCGGTGGGCGTCGGCGCCACCGGGCCTGAAGCGGCGCTGGCCCCGCGGCTGGCGGAGGTCCTGCACCGGGAGAAGGGTCGGTCGGTGCGCTGGCAGGTGGTGGGGGAGAACGGCATCCGTGCCGCAGGGCTCGCGCAGAAGCTCGGCCGGCAGCGGGAGCTGCTCGCCGCCGACATCGCCGTGGTCCTCCTCGGCGCCAACGATACCAGCGGGCTCAGCAGTATCCGACGCTGGCGGCAGGATCTGGGGTCGGTGCTATCGCTGCTCGTCGAGCGCTGCGAGCGGATCTTCGTGGCACCCGTGCCGCCGTTCCATCTGTTCCGGCTGCTGCCGTACCCGCTGCGATGGCTGCTTGGCCATCGCGGGCTGGCCCTGTGCGACGCCCGGCGGGCTCTGGCCCGACCCGGGCGCGTGATCATAATGGAGGGCGAGTTCCCGAGGGAGCGCCGCTATCTGGCCTCCGACGGCTACCATCCGTCGGACGTGGCCTATGAAACGTGGGCGAGCCAGATCGCGGAAGCCATAAAGACCAACAGGTTGGATGGGATTGTTGAGGTGCCGTCTCAGCCCTGATCCAGGAGCTCCCGGAGGTCGATGACAGCCGTATTGGCCCGGGAGAGGTATGACGCCATCACCAGCGAATGGTTGGCGAAGATGCCGAAGCCGCCTCCGTTCAGCACCATGGGGCTCCGCATCGGCGCCAGGCTCGATTCCAGCTCACGGATGATCTGGCGCAGGCTTACGACCGCGTTCTTGTCGTCGAGGACGTCGCCGAAGTCGATCTGGGCGGCGCGCAGGAAGTGGATCAGCGCCCAGGCGTTGCCGCGGGCCTCGAAGAACACATCGTCGAGTGCGAGCCACGGGGTCTTGACGATGACCTCGTCGCCGGCACCCGGACTGACGGGTGCCCTGGGCTCGCCGGCCGTGTCGGTATTGACCCGCCTCTGGCCAACGCTGGCGGTCAGCCGCTGGGACAGGCTGCCGAGCCGCTTCTCGATCTGGGCCAGCCACTCGCGCAGGTTGTCGGCGCGGGCGAAGAAACGGGCCTCGGGCGTCGCCGCGCCGGTGAGCCGGTCGCGATAGCTCGTGAAGCCGGCGATGGCCTCCCGGTACTGGCTCTCGGTGGCCGGCAGTATCCAGGAGTTGTTGTCGAAGAAGAACTTCGGCTCCGCCACCGCCAGGTCCGGATCCTCGGTGGACTGGGACTGGGAGCGGCTGTAGTCGTTGCGCATCACCCGCGCCAGGTCCCGCACCTGGGTGAGCACGCCGAATTCCCAGTTGGGGATGTTGTCCAGGAACACGCTGGGCGGCGCGACATCGTTGGTCATATAGCCGCCGGGCTTCTCCAGCAGCGTCTCGGCCACCCGCAGCAGCGTGTCCGCTGTGGCATAGCCCACCGGCGCCGGTTCGCCGTCGATCTCGGCATTCACCCAGAAGGTATCCGGCGGTCGCGACCAGTACCAGGACAGCCCGAGCATGAACACCAGCAGCACGCCAAGGACGACCAGTCCGGCGTTACGCGCGCCGGCCGCTAAATTGCCAGGCTTGAATTTCTCCAGGACCATTGCCGCTTCCCCTGTTTACTCAGTGCTCGTGTGCCGATTGCTGCAGTGATTCGACCAAGGCGGGCAGAACGGTTCCCGCCGGTGCCGAGATTACATGATCCGCGGCACGGGTGAACGGCGTCGGATTCGGATTGACCTCGACTACCGGCACCCCGGCCTCGAGCGCCTGTTCGGCGAGGCCGGCGGCCGGATAGACCAGCGAGGAGGTGCCCACCGAAAAGAACAGGTCGCAATCGGTCACTGCCGCGAACGCGCGGTCCAGCGCATCCTCCGGGATGGCTTCTCCGAACCAGACCACCGCCGGTCGCAGCCCGGCGCCGCACTCGGGGCAGGGCGGCGGTCCGCTCGCCTCGTCTGCGCTCTGGTCGCCCTGGTCGCCCTCGCCGCGGAAGTCGCAACCCGGCGCCGAGCAGATGTCGGTCAGCAGGTTGCCGTGGAATTCCACCACGTCGCCGCTGCCCGCCCGCTGATGCAGGCCGTCCACGTTCTGGGTCACCAGCGTGAGCCGGGGCAGCAGCGCCTCCAGTTCCGCCAGCGCGTAGTGCGCCGGATTCGGCTCCACCTCGTGCACGAGGCGGCGGCGCCACTGGTACCACTGCCAGACCAGCGCAGGATCGGCGGCATAGGCCTCCGGCGTGGCGAGCTGCATGGGGTCGTAGTGCTCCCAGAGCCCGGTCATCGCGTCGCGGAAGGTCGGTACCCCGCTCTCTGCGGAGACGCCGGAGCCGCACAGCACCATGAGGTGGCGCGACTCCCGCAGCGCCCGGACGAGCGCTGCGGGTATTGCCGGGACGGGCGCGCCGATCGTCGTGATCCGGTCGCGATCCGCGCTCAGGCCGCCTTCGGGCTGCCGGCGAGCTGGCGCAGGACGTAGTGCAGGATGCCGCCGTGGGCGTAGTAGTCCTGCTCTTTCGGCGTGTCGATGCGCACGATGGCCTCGAACTCGATCGGCTCGCCTTCGGCCGGCTTGGCGGTGACCTTCACCGTCTTGCCGGAACGCCCGGCCAGGCCGGTGATGTCGTAGGTCTCGGTGCCGTCGAGCCCGAGGCTCTCGGCGTTCTCGCCCTCCCGGAACTGCAGGGGCAGTACGCCCATGCCGATCAGGTTCGAGCGGTGGATGCGCTCGAAGCTCTCGGCGATGACCGCCTTCACGCCCAGCAGCAGGGTGCCCTTGGCCGCCCAGTCACGGGAGGAGCCGGTACCGTATTCCTTGCCGGCGATGACCACCAGCGGCATGCCGTCTTCCCGATAGCGCAGCGAGGCGTCGTAGATGCTCATCTCGTCGCCGGAAGGCTGATGGCGGGTCCAGCCGCCCTCCGTGCCGGGCGCCAGCTTGTTGCGCAGGCGGATGTTGGCAAACGTGCCGCGCATCATCACCTCGTGGTTGCCGCGGCGCGAGCCGTAGGAGTTGAAGTCGCCGGGCTCGACGCCCTGCTCCTGCAGATACTCCGCGGCGGGGCTGTCCTTGGCGATGCTGCCGGCCGGGGAAATGTGGTCCGTCGTGACCGAGTCGCCGAGCAGGGCCAGCACCCGGGCGCCGCCGATGTCGGCGATGTCAGCGGGCTCGGCGCTCATGCCCTCGAAGTAGGGCGGGTTCTTCACGTAGGTGGAATCCTCGTCCCAGGTGTAGATCTCGCCCTCGGGCACGCCCAGCCCGTTCCAGTTCTCGTCGCCGGCGAAGACCTCCGCATAGCTCGAGCGGAACATCTCGGAGTCGATGTTCTGCAGGATCATTTCCTGGATCTCTTTCTGGGACGGCCAGATGTCTTTCAGGTAGACCGGCTTGCCGTCGGCGTCCTCGCCGATGGGGTCGGCGTAGATGTCCACGTCCATGGTGCCGGCGATGGCGTAGGCGACCACCAGCGGCGGCGAGGCGAGGAAATTCATCTTTACCAGCGGATGGATGCGACCCTCGAAGTTACGGTTGCCGGAGAGCACGCTGCAGCCCACCAGGCCCGAGGACTCGACGGCCTCGTTAATCTCGTCCTTCAGCGGACCGGAGTTGCCGATGCACGTGGTGCAGCCGTAACCGACCAGGTAGAACCCAAGCGCATCCAGGTCGTCCATCAGCTCGCACTTCTCGAGGTAATCCGTGACCACCTTGGAGCCGGGGGCGAGACTGGTCTTGACCCAGGGCTTGACCGCGAGGCCGCGCTCGCGGGCGTTGCGGGCCAGCAGGCCGGCGCCCACCATCACCGCCGGGTTGGAGGTATTGGTGCAGCTGGTGATGGCGGCGATCAGCACGGCGCCGTCGCTCATCTCGAACGCCTGGCCCTCCATCTTCACCTTCGCCACGCCGCTGCCCTTGTCGCCGCGCTCCTCGACCATCGGACCGAGAACCTCCCGGTAACGGGTCCTCGCGTTCTTCAGCGGGATGCGGTCCTGGGGCCGCTTCGGTCCCGCAAGGCTGGGCTCCACATCGCCGAGGTCGAGTTCGAGCACGTCGGTGTAGAGGCCATCGGGCTCGCCTTCCTCGCGCCACAGGCCCTGTTCCTTCGCGTAGGCCTTGATCATCTCGATGTGCGCGGGGTCGCGGCCGGAGAGCTCGAGGTAACGCACCGTCTCGCCATCAATCGGGAAGATGGCGCAGGTGGAGCCGAACTCCGGCGACATGTTGCCGATGGTGGCCCGGTCGGCGAGCGGCAGGTGGGCGAGACCGTCGCCGAAGAACTCGACGAACTTGCCGACCACACCCTTCTCGCGCAGCATTTCGGTGACCGTCAGCACCAGGTCGGTGGCGGTGGTGCCTTCGGACAGGCGGCCGGTCAGCTTGAAGCCGATCACCTGCGGAATGAGCATGGTGATGGGCTGGCCGAGCATGGCCGCCTCGGCCTCGATGCCGCCCACGCCCCAGCCGAGCACGCCCAGGCCGTTGACCATGGTAGTGTGGGAGTCGGTGCCCACCAGGGTGTCCGGGTAGGCGGAGAGCTTGCCGTCGGTCTTCTTCTCGAACACCACGCGGGCCAGGTACTCGAGGTTCACCTGGTGGACGATGCCCGTGTTAGGCGGCACCACCTTGAAATTGTCGAAGGCGCTCTGGCCCCAGCGCAGGAAGGAGTAGCGCTCCTTGTTGCGCTGGAACTCGATCTTGTTGTTAAGGTCCAGTGCGTTCGCGGTGCCGTAGCGGTCCACCTGTACGGAGTGGTCGATCACCAGCTCCGCGGGGGACAGCGGGTTGATGTCCGCGGCCTTGCCGCCGAGGTCGACCACCGCGTCGCGCATGGCGGCCAGGTCCACCACCGCCGGCACGCCGGTGAAGTCCTGCAGAATCACGCGGCTCGGGGTGAAGGAGATCTCCTGGCTGGGTTCCGCCTTCGGATCCCAGTTGGCCAGCGCCTCGATGTCCTCGCGGGTGACGTCACGGCCGTCCGCGTGTCGCAGCAGATTCTCGAGCAGGATCTTGAGCGAGTAGGGGAGCCGGGCGACATGCCCTTCGCTGACGGCGCCGAGCCTGTAAATCTCGTATTGCTTGCCGCCGACCTCGAGCGTCGAACGAGCGCCGAAGCTGTCCTTCATAAATCCTCCGGTGTGTGCAACAGGGCCGTGTGACCGGCAACCGGTTGGAGAGTGGTTTATCCAGAGCCGGTAATTATAACGGATCAGGAGGCGGCGCGCCGTCCGCGGGCGGCCGTGTGCGGCACAGCTTCGGCGGCTCCGCGGCTCTGGTCCCGGCTGATTCCGCGAGCCGCGCGGATGCGCCCGCCGCCGAGGCAGACGTCGCCCCGGTAGAACACCACGAACTGCCCGGGCGCGACCGCGCGCTGGGGCGCGTCGAACTGCACCTCGAGTGCCTCCCCGTCAGCCCGGCGGACGCGGCAGGGCTGATCCGCCTGGCGGTAGCGCACTTTCGCGCTGCAGGCCAGCGCCCCGCCGTCGGCCAGCGCCGCCGGCGTGGCGCCGATCCAGCGCACGGAGACGGCGCTCAGCGATTGACTGTAGAGCAGCGGGTGATCGGTGCCCTGGACCGCCATCAGGGTATTGGCGGCGAAGTCCCGGGCGGCAACGTACCAGGGCTGGTCGCCCGCCTCGCGCCGCCCGCCGATGCCGAGGCCCTGGCGCTGGCCCGGCGTGTAGTAGGCGAGGCCGTGGTGGCGGCCGATCTCGCGGCCGGCCTCGTCCACGATGGGGCCGGGCTCGGCGGCGACGTAGCGGGACAGAAACTCCCGGAACGGGCGTTCGCCGATGAAGCAGATGCCGGTGCTGTCGCGCTTGTCGTGGGTGGGCAGGCCGTGGTCCCGGGCGAGGCGGCGCACCTCGGCCTTGGTCAGCGCTGCCAACGGAAACAGCGTCGCGGCGAGGGCCTCCGCCGCCACCTGGTGCAGGAAGTAACTCTGGTCCTTGCCGGGATCGGCGCCTTTCAGCAGCCGGGGCGGATCGCCGTGCTCCACCCTGGCGTAATGGCCGGTGGCGATCCGCTCCGCACCCAGCCGCCTGGCGTACTCACGGAACACGCCGAACTTGATCTCCCGGTTGCAGAGAACGTCCGGGTTCGGCGTGTAGCCGGCCCGGTAGTCGGCGAGGAAGTCATCGAACACCCGCTCGCGGTATTCCGGCGCGAAGTTGACGTGGTGCAGGGGGATGTCGAGATGGGCACAGACTCGCCGCGCATCCTGCAGGTCCTGCGCCGCGCTGCAGTAGCCGTCCTCGTCCGCGTCCCAGTTGGTCATGTGCAGCGCCTGCACCTCGTAGCCCTGCTGCGCGAGCAATAGCGCTGCCACTGAGGAGTCCACGCCGCCGGACAGTCCCACGACCACCCGCCGGCCCCTGTGTGCCGTTTCCGTCATGGGACGGATTCTACCGCGGCGCCGCATCCCCGGGCGAGGCGGGCGGCGTCACAGAGAGGCGGCGATGCGCAGGTAGCGGCGGCCGCTGTCCGGATGGCGCCACTGGTACATGCCGATGAGTTGCCGCGGCATGAATCCGCGGCCGGTCTCCTCCAGCATCTCACGCACCACCGCCTGCTCGAGGCGCTCGCCGTGCTCCAGGTGACCGGAAGGCTGGTTGAAGACGACCTCGCCGTGGGCGTGTTCCTCCACCATGAGGAAGCGGCCCTCGCGCTCGACCACGGCCGCCACCGTGAGATCGGTCTCGATGCCGGCGGACGCGCCGCGGATGTCAGATATTGAGCCGGCGGAACTCGTGCTCCACCTCGCTCGCGTGCCAGATCTCGTCGAAGGTGGTGAGATACATGTCGGTGACCGCGGGGACGTTGCGGTCGACGATGCCTTCCCAGCGTGTGGCGTCCAGCCGGTAGACAATCCCGCCGCCGTCGGCGATGCAGTAGGCTTCGCGGTGATTGCGATAGTCCTCGCGCACGTGGCGGAACTCGATGAAGCTGTTGAGCCGGCGGCCCAGCGCGACGAAGCGGTTGCCGTTCTTGATGGCCCGGGAGGGGTCCGCGATCAGCACGCGCACCCGGGCGTAGGCGCGGGAGAGGATCAGCCGCTTGATCACCTCGAGGAAGTCCATGTCGTCATAGATGCCGGGCTCGAGGTCGTGGGTGAAGATGGCCAGGCTGCGGTTGGCGGTCCTGGCGATATCGATCGCCGCCCGGCGCATCTCCTCCCGGGTGGAAATGACGCGCCTTTCGTGCTCTTTCGCCTTCTTCTCGCTCATCCTGAGAGGGTCCGCTGGCTGCAGGTTTCCGGTCGCCCGTCGGACCGATGATGTTAAGCGGCGGCATGCCGGCGACCGTACCAACTGCGTCACGTTTTCAGGTTTGGAATGAGGGATGAGAACGGTTCTCAGCCGCTCTCGCACACATCCTGCAGACCTCTTGCGGACGGCGGCGGGCGCCTATCCGGCGGGCAGCATCTGCAGCAGGCCGTGGCGGGCCAGCACCGAGAGCAGACCATGGGTCGCCTCATCCGCCGGCCGGGGTACGACCAGTCCCTCCGCGCCCTCCGGCCCGGCAAGCCGGCAGGCCAGCGCCCAGGCCGCGTCCGGCACCGGGAACGACTCGCCGGCGGCGCAGAGAACGGGGCCGTCGCTGTCACGGAAACAGGCCGACGGCGCGGCTCGGACCGGCCGTCCCTGCGCGGCGGCCATCACGATCGCCGCCGTCTCGGCACGGGTGGCGGGGTCGGGCTGATGGCCGGGCTTCGGCAGCGTCACCAGCCGGCCGAGCGCCTCGGCGATGTCGGTGTCGTCGACATCCGCCGAGCGCGGGAGTGCGTCCCGGCAGCGGCGGATCGCTGTGGGGTGGATGATGCCGCCCCGGCATTCTTCCGTGGCGAGGTCGGGGTCGGCGTAGCGCAGGCCCGGGTCGATGTGGTCGGCGTCCAGGTCGAGGAACAGGGCCAGGTCGCGGACGAGGGGTGCCTGCAGTCCGAGCGACCACGTGGTGCATAGCGTCTCGGCGATCCCGTGGTGGCCGGCACCCGGCGGAACGTACAGGGCATCGCCCGGGCTGCAGAGGAATTCCTCGTCTGTCCGGAACTGCTCGAGCAGGCGCAGCCCGGAGGTCGTCGGGGCCGGATCGCCGCGGCCCAGTCGCCAGCGCCGGTTGCCCTCGCCCTGCAGCAGGAAGACGTCGTAGCTGTCCCGGTGGGGTCCCACGGAGCCGCCCGGCGCGGCCACGCTGACCATGAGGTCGCCCATGCGCCAGGCCGGCAGGAAGCGGGGCGCCAGCAGCAACCGCCGCAATTCCGGCAGGTGGCGATCCAGGTCGTGGACCAGCAGCGTCCAGTCAGATGTCGGCAGTGCGGCGAGATAACCGGGCGCGAAGGGGCCGGTCTCGGCCCGGTAGCGAGCAGCGCCGCCATGACGCTCGGTGAAGACCAGCCGGGACTCCACCTCGGGTTCGCAGGCCAGGCCGGCGATCTCGTCGACGGACAGCGCCGGGCGGAAGCCCGGCAGGGCGGCAGGGAGCAACAGCGGGCGCTTCTGCCAGTAGCGCGACAGGAAGTCCGCCGGGGTCAGGCGGCCGGGCAGCTCGAGTGCCGGCTGGGCGGCCATGCGGGGACCCGTCAGCGGGAGCGGGCGAGGGTCTCCGCGAGCCCCGTGTAGGTCGACGGCGTCAGCGCGAGCAGCCGTTCCTTCTCCGCCTCGGGGATATCCAGCGAGCGGATGAACGCGGCCATGGCATCGCGGTCGATGCGCCGTCCGCGGGTCAGCGCCTTCAGCTTTTCGTAGGGCTCCTCGATACCGTAGCGGCGCATGACTGTCTGCACGGCCTCGCCGAGCACCTCCCAGGCGCCCTCCAGGTCGGCGGCGATGCGCTCCACATCGGCCTGCAGCTTGCCGAGCCCCCGGCGGGCCGATTCGATGGCGATCAGGCTGTGGGCCAGCGCCACGCCGAGGTTGCGCAGCACCGTCGAGTCGGTCAGGTCCCGCTGCCAGCGGGAGAGGGGCAGCTTGTCGGCGAAGTGTCCCAGCAGTGCGTTGGCGACGCCCAGGTTGCCCTCGGCGTTCTCGAAGTCGATCGGGTTGATCTTGTGGGGCATGGTGGAGGAGCCCACCTCGCCCTCGACGCGGCGCTGGCGGAAGTAGCCGAGGGAGATGTAACCCCAGAGGTCCCGGCACAGATCAGTGAGCACCGTGTTGTAGCGGCTCAGCGCGTGGCAGTACTCGGCGATCCAGTCGTGGGGCTCGATCTGGGTGGTGCAGGCGTTCGGCGCGAGGCCGAGGGATTCCACGAAACGCGCGGACAGCGCCGGCCAGTCTACCTCCGGGTAGGCCGCCACGTGGGCGTTGAAATTGCCGACGGCGCCATTGAACTTGCCCCGGACCGTCACCCGCTGCAGACCCTCGCGCTGCACACGGAGCCGCTCGGCCACATTGGCGATCTCCTTGCCGAGCGTAGTCGGGCTGGCCGTCTGGCCATGGGTCCGCGACAACATGGGCAGGCCCGCCTGCTGGCGCGCCATGGCATCGAGGGAGGCACCCAGCTCGCGCATCGCCGGCAGCAGCACGTCGTCGCGACCGTGGCGCAGCATGAGGGCGTAGGCCAGGTTGTTCACGTCCTCGGAGGTGCAGCCGAAGTGGATGAACCCCCGCACCCTGGCGGTATCGGAGCCGTCGCCCAGCCGTTCGCCGAGAAAATATTCCACTGCCTTGACGTCGTGGTTGGTAGTGGCCTCGATGGCCTTGACGCGGGCGGCGTCCTCGCCGGCGAAGCCGTCGACGATGCCGTTAAGCATGTCCTTTACGTGGCCGGGCAACGGTGGCAACTCGGCGATGGCCGGCTCGTCGGCGAGGAACTGGAGCCAGCGCACTTCCACGAGCACGCGGAACCGGATCAGTCCGAATTCGCTGAAGACGTCGCGCAGCGGCGCCGCCTTCGACGCATAGCGACCGTCGACGGGGGAGATGGCGCGCAGCGTGGTCAGTTCCATATTCTGTCAGCCGGACTCTCTCGGCACGGAGGCGGCCTGGACTTGGCTCGGCAAAGCGCGAATCATACACCACCCTAGACCCGGCCGGGACCGCCGCGGGCGGCCGCCGGACCCACAAACCCCGTGACAGCAAGGGCGAGAGCCAGACGATGACTGACAGCAAATTCCGCACCGAGAAAGACAGCATGGGCGAACTCCAGGTCCCCGCCGACGCGCTTTGGGGCGCACAGACCCAGCGCGCCGTGGACAACTTCCCGATCAGCGGTCTCACCATGCCGCGCAGTTTCATCCGCGCGCTGGGCCTGGTGAAATGGGCGGCGGCGGGCGCCAACTCCGAGCTCGGCCTGCTCACCGGGCCGCGGGCGGCGGCCATCCAGAAGGCGGCGGCGGCCGTGGCGGACGGCGACTACGATGCCCACTTCCCCATCGACGTGTTCCAGACCGGCTCGGGCACGTCGTCGAACATGAACGCCAACGAGGTCATCGCCCGCCTGGCGCGCCAGTCCGGCGTGGAGGACATCCACCCCAACGACGACGTCAACATGGGCCAGAGTTCCAACGACGTCATCCCGACCGCCATCCACGTGAGTGCGGCGCTGGATGCCAGCGAGAAGCTGCTGCCGGCGCTGGAGCACCTGGCGGAAGTCCTGGGCGACAAGGCAAAGGAGAACGGGGACGTGGTGAAGACCGGCCGCACCCACCTCATGGACGCCATGCCCGTCACCCTCGGCCAGGAGCTGGACGCCTGGAAGACCCAGGTGGAGCACGGCGCCGATCGGGTCCGCGCGGTCATGCCCCGGCTCTGCGCGCTGGCCCAGGGCGGCACCGCCGTGGGCAGCGGCATCAATGCCCATCCGAAATTCGGCGGGAAGGTGGCCACGCTGCTCGCCGAGCGCACCGGCGTGCCGTTCACCACCGCGGACTCGTGCTTCGAGGCGCTGTCCTGCCAGGACACGGCCGTGGAGCTCTCGGGCCAGCTCAAGGTCGTGGCCGTGAGTCTCATGAAGATCGCGAATGACCTGCGGTGGATGAACTCCGGGCCGCTGGCCGGACTCGCCGAGATCGCGCTGCCGGCCCTGCAGCCGGGCTCCAGCATCATGCCCGGCAAGGTGAACCCGGTGATCCCGGAGGCGGTGGCCATGCTGTCCGCCCAGGTCATCGGCAACGACGTCACCATCACGGTGGCCGGGCAGGCCGGCAACTTCCAGCTGAATGTGATGCTGCCGGTGGTGGCCTACAACCTGCTGCAGAGCATCGAGGTGCTCGCCAACGGCGCCACCGCGCTCGCCGACCGCGCGGTGGCGGGCTTCACCGTCAACCGGGACCGGCTGAACGAGGCGCTGGACCGCAACCCCATCCTGGTGACCGCGCTGAACCCCGTGATCGGCTACGAGAAGGGCGCGGCCGTCGCCAAGAAGGCCTACGCCGAGGGGCGACCGGTGAAAGACGTCGCTCGCGAGATGACCGATCTCACGGACGAGGAACTGGACCGGCTGCTCGACCCGGCGGACCTCACCCGGGGCGGTATCAAGCATTGAGACGAGCCCCGCGGGCGCCGGATCCGGCTGCGGGGGTCGAGGGTACGAGCAATCCGACGAGCAGCTGGATGAGCGGTTGGACGGATAGCCGGCGATGAGCATCAGCGCCCTGCGCGAGCGCATCCTCGCGGCGCTGGCGGGCAGCACAGCACCGCGGGACCCGGCGGTGGCGACGCCGCCCTCGGTGTATGGCGACGTGCCGGAGGGGCTGCGCAGGCACTTCGCCGGGCGCAAGACGCCGGCGGGCGTCCTCATCCCACTGCTGGCCCGGGGCGCGGACTACCACGTGTTGTTCACCCGGCGTTCACCGGATCTGCGACATCATCCCGGTCAGGTGAGTTTCCCCGGCGGCCGCATGGAGCCGGAGGACAGGCACGTCACCGACGCCGCCCTGCGGGAGGCGGAAGAGGAGGTGGGGCTGCCGCGGAGCCACGTCCGTATCGCCGGTTATCTGGAGCCCCACCTCACCATCACCGGCTACGCAGTGACGCCGGTGGTCGGACTGGTCCACCAGGGCTTCGCGATCCGTCTCGATCCCGCGGAGGTGGACGAGGCCTTCGAGGTGCCTCTCGACTTCCTGATGGACCCGCGCAACCTGCACCGGACCTGGCGGGAATTCGAGGGCACCGAGATACCGGTGTACGAGTACCACTATGGTGGGCACCGGATCTGGGGCGCCACGGCATCCATGCTCGTCACGCTGTATCACAAGATGGAATCAGAATTAAAACAGTAAGTAATGTCAAATATCTCGAAACTACTGAACATCATGGCCCGGCTCAGGGACCCGGAAACGGGGTGCGAGTGGGACCGTCGCCAGACCTTCGCCACGATCGCGCCCTACACCATCGAGGAGGCCTACGAGGTGGCGGATGCGATCCATCGCGATGACACCGAAGGCCTGAAGGACGAGCTTGGCGATCTCCTCCTCCAGGTGGTGTTCCATGCCCGCATGGCGGAGGAAGCGGGGGAGTTCGATTTCGAGGACGTCGCCGGCGCCATCAGCGACAAGCTGGAGCGGCGCCATCCCCACATCTTCGGTGAGGGGGCGCCATCCGACGAGGCCAGCGTGCGGCGGAACTGGGAGGCCATCAAGACGGCGGAGCGCGAGGAGCGCCACGGCGCCTCGGCCAGTCTGCTGGACGGCATCCCGCGGGCCCTGCCGGCACTGAAGCAGGCCCAGAAACTGGCGGGCCGCGCCGCCGGAGCCGGGTTCGACTGGCCGGACGCCGCGGGGGTGCGGCGCAAGATCGACGAAGAACTGGCAGAGCTGGACCAGGAACTGGGGGCGTGCGACAGGGAGCGCATCGGGGAGGAGATCGGCGACCTGTTCTTCTCGCTGGTGAACCTGGCCCGCCATGCGGGCGTCGATGCCGAGGCCGCGGCAGCGGCGGCCAGCCGGAAGTTCGAGCGGCGTTTCCGAGCGCTGGAGGCGGCGGCCGGGGCCCGGGGGGATTCGGTGGCCGCACTGGACGCCGATGAGCTGGAAGCGCTCTGGCAGGCGGTCAAGGCGGACGAGGGCGCGCCGGACGGCCAGTGAGCGGCCGCCGGGCAAGGCTGGAGACCGATCGGCTGCGTTCAGGACCCGTTCAGCACGACCGGCCTATTCTCCTTCCCACACCCGGGAGAAACGGGTTTTCGAGCCCGGGTGCTCATGGAAGCAGAAGGAGTCAGCCATGTTCAATCGAAACCGAGTCCGCCGGATCCGCCGTAACGGCGACAGCCGTCGCAGGAGCGCGGCGACAGCCGTGGCGGTCACGGCGACGGCCCTGGTCGGTGGTGCGCTGCTGTCGGCGGGTCCTGCCCTGGCAGACCCTGGCCGGGACTGGCGTCCCGCCCGCGACCATGGCGCCGGCTACGACTACGCCCGGGTCATCGATGTCGACCCCATCGTCCGCCACGTGCGAGTGCGCACGCCGGTGCAGGAATGCTGGGAGGAGACGCGCTACGACCACCGTTATGACGAGCGTTCCGACGACTATAGCCGCTATGACCGTCACGACAGGCCGCGCCGCAGTGAAGCCGGCGCCACGATTGCCGGGGGCATCATCGGCGGCGTGATCGGGCGCCAGTTCGGCGACGGCAAGGGCCGCGATGCCATGACCCTGGTCGGCACGCTGGTGGGCGCCGCCATCGGTAACGAGCGTGCGAGCCGTGGCCGGGAGTACGAGGGGCGCTATGACCATTACGACGCCTACGAGCGGCACTCCCGTCCGGTGACCCGCTGCGAGACGCGCTACCGTACGGACTCGCAGGAGCGCATCGACGGCTATCGGGTGACCTACCGCTACCACGGTCAGACCTACACCACCCGCACCGACTACGACCCGGGCGACCGCATCCGCGTGCGGGTCGACGTCGAGCCGGTGCGCTACTGAGCCCGCGCATGATCCCGGGACGGGCCCCGGCGCCAGGGAAGGCGCCGCGGTCCGCGGGGAGCGTGACGGTCCGGGATTCCGATACGTGCCGTGTTCCGTTGCAAAGCCGGCCCCCAGGGTCGAAAATCGCCTCATGAAACAGACGCTCCGCCTCGCAGTGCCGCTCCTGATCGCCCTCGCCCTGGGTCTGACGGCGTCGGCCGTGCCGGCCCGCGCTGCCGGCCCGGGCTCCGTTTTGCCAGCGCAGTACACGGGCATGACGGCGGTACGGGACGAGGTGAGTCTGAGCGAGGCGGTCGCCCGGGTAAAGCGGGAATACGGCGGACGCATCCTCGAAGCCGAGACCCGGGAACAGAGCGGGCGCCGGGTCCACGTCATCAAGGTGCTCACCCGGGAGGGCCGGGTGCGCACCGTCCGGATACCGGCCGGGGATCGCTGAGGCCGGTCCGTCAGGCGAGCGACACGGGCCAACCCCCATGCGACTGCCCCTATGCGACTTTTGATCATCGAGGACGAGGAGATCATCCGCGAGTCCCTCGCGGCCCGGCTGCGTTCGGCCGGTTTCGGGGTGGAGACGGCGAAGGATGGCGAGGAGGGTCTGTACTACGCCCGGGAGTATCCGGTGGACCTGGCGGTCGTCGACCTCGGTCTGCCGAAGATGAGCGGCCTGGAGATCATCACCGCCCTGCGGCAGGAGGGCCATGCGTACCCTATCCTGATCCTGACCGCGCGGGACCGCTGGCAGGACAAGGTGGACGGCCTGGGCGCCGGCGCGGACGACTACGTGGCCAAGCCGTTCCACGTCGAGGAGATCATCGCGCGGGTGAACGCGCTGCTGCGTCGCGCCGGCGGCTGGGCTTCCTCCGAGCTGGTGGCAGGCCCGATCAGCCTCGACACCGCGGCCCAGGAGCTGAAGGTGGACGGCCGCCCGGTCGAACTCACGGGCCATGAGTACAAGCTGCTGGAGCATCTGATGCTGAGGGCGGGGCAGGTCGTCTCCAAGACCGAGCTCACCGAGCGGCTCTATGACCAGGACTTCGAGCGTGACAGCAACGTGATCGAGGTGTTCGTCGGCCGGCTGCGGCGCAAGCTCGATCCGGACAATACACTGAAGCCCATCGAAACCCTGCGCGGCCGGGGTTATCGTTTCGCCCTGGAGCGCGCCGGCGAGGCGTCCACCGGCGGCGGTGACTGAGTCTTCATCCGCTGCCGGGCTGCGCGGCCAGCCGCCCGGACAGTCACTGCGACTCCGCGTGCTCGTCTCGGGCACGCTACTCCTGCTGGTCTTCTTCGGCCTCATCGTCGGGGTGCTGGATTCCGCTTTCCGCAGTGCGGCACTGGAGGCGGAACGCGACCTGCTCGACAGCCGTATGATCATGCTGCTGGCGGCGGCCGAACCGGCCGACGGCAACACGCTGGAGCTGCCCGCGGATCTGCCCGAACCCCTGTTCGGCGCGCCCGGTTCGGGGCTGTATGGCGCCATCGTTCGCCGCGCCGAAGGGCCGGTCTGGCGCTCGGATTCCGCCATCGGTATGGACATCCCCTGGGGTGCGGCCCCGCCCACCGGCGAGCGCAGATTCCGGCGCATGGAGCTGGCCGACGACACGCCGCTGCTCGCGCTCAGCATGGGCATCGACTGGGAGTTTCCGGACGGCGCCGTGCATGCCTATATCGTCCACGTGGCCTCCGGTCTGGACTCGCTGAATGCCCAGGTGACCAGCTTCCGGCGCCAGCTGCTGGTCTGGTTCGGCCTGGTGGCGGCGCTGCTGCTGGCTTCACTTGCGCTGCTGCTGCGCTGGCTGCTGCGGCCGCTGGCACAGATAGAGTCGGAGATCACCGAGATCGAGGCCGGCGAACGCCCGGCGATGTCGGCCGGCTATCCGGCCGAGCTCGCCGGCGTGGCCCGCAACCTCAACCAGCTGATCGACAGCGAGCGGGCACGCGCCGAGCGCCACCGGCGCACGCTGCAGGATCTGGCCCACAGCCTGAAGACACCGCTGGCCGCGATGCGCTCTCTGCTGGAGGGCGAAGGGGGGCGGGACACACTGGCGAGCCAGGTGAACCGCATGGAGGAGATCGTGCGCTACCAGCTGGCGAAGCCGCTGGCCGGCACCGGGACCACCCTCGGCGCGGAGCCGGTACCGGTCGAGCCGGAGCTCGGCAAGCTCGCCGACGGTCTGCAGAAGGTCTACCGGGACCGCGACATCCGCTGTGATCTGGACGTCGAGCCCGGACTGCGATTCTACGGCGACCGGGGCGATCTGCTCGAGCTCGCCGGCAATCTGATGGAGAACGCGCACAAGTGGGGCGAGAGCCGGGTGCGGGTCTCCGCCGCCCGCGCGGCGGACGGCGTTTCGCCGCGGCAGGGTCTGGTGCTGAGGGTGGAGGACGACGGCCCCGGCATCCCCCACGGCGGCGAGAACTCGCTGCTGGAGCGCGGCCGGCGGCTGGACGAGAGCAAGCCCGGCCAGGGCATCGGCCTCAGCGTGGTGGTGGAACTCGCCGAAGCCTACCGGGGCAGCGTCGAGGTGGGCCGCTCGGAGCTGGGTGGGGCCCGGGTGACGGTGCGCCTGCCGCCGGGATGAGCGGGGCGGCGCGCAGGGGAGGCCGGCGGCAGCGGGAGGCGGAGGCACGCCGGGCGCATCGGCCGCACCTCGAGTTTCCCGAAGCATTACCGATCTCCGCCCGGGCGGGGGAGATCGCCGAGGCCGTCAGGAATCATCCGGTGGTGGTCGTCTGCGGCGAGACCGGCAGCGGCAAGACCACGCAGCTGCCGAAGATCTGCCTGCAGTCCGGCCGCGGTATCGACGGCATGATCGGCCACACCCAGCCGCGCCGCCTCGCGGCCCGTTCGGTGGCCGCGCGCATCGCCGAGGAGACCCGTCTGCCGCTCGGCAGCGGCATCGGCTACCAGGTGCGCTTCGACGACCGCAGCGAGCCCGGCACGCGGGTCAAGCTGATGACCGACGGCATCCTCCTGAACGAGCTCGGCTTCGATCACGACCTGCGTCGCTATGACACGCTGATCATCGACGAGGCCCACGAGCGAAGCCTCAACATCGACTTCATCCTGGGTTACCTGAAGCGGCTGCTGCCCCGCCGGCCGGACCTCAAGGTGATGATCACCTCGGCCACTATCGATCCCGGGCGTTTCTCGCATCACTTCGACGATGCCCCGGTGATCGAGGTCTCCGGACGGGGCTATCCGGTGGAGGTGCGCTACGAGGCCCCTGCCGGCGACACGGCGCTGGCGGATGCGGTGACCGAGACGGCCCGCCGGCTCATGGCCGAGCTGCCCGATGGCGACATTCTCACGTTCCTGCCGGGCGAGCGCGAGATCCGCGAGGCCGCCGAAGCCCTCGAGCGCGCCCGGCTCGGCGCCCGCCGTGGTGAGACGGGCTGGGAGGTCCTGCCCCTCTACGGCCGGCTGTCGGAGACCTCCCAGGGGCGTGTCTTCCAGCCCGGCCGGCGGCGCCGGATCGTGCTCGCCACCAACGTCGCGGAGACCTCACTCACCGTGCCCCGCATCATGGCCGTGATCGACTCGGGTCTCGCCCGCATCAGCCGTTACTCCTACCGCAGCAAGATCCAGCGGCTGCAGGTGGAGCCGATCAGCCAGGCCAGCGCCGACCAGCGGACCGGACGCTGCGGACGCATCGCGCCGGGCATCTGCGTGCGTCTCTACGGCGAGGAGGATTACGCCGCGCGGCCGGCCTACACCGACCCGGAGATCCGCCGCACCAATCTCGCCAGCGTCATTCTGCAGATGTCCGCTGCCCGGCTGGGCGAGATGGAGGACTTCCCGTTCATCGATCCGCCGGATGCCCGCTACGTCCAGGACGGCTATCGCTTGCTGGCGGAACTGGAAGCCGTGGACGACGCCCGCGAGATCACAGAGGCTGGTCGGCGCATGGCGCGTCTGCCCGTGGACCCCAGGCTCGCCCGCATGCTGCTGGCCGCCGAGCAGCGCGGCGAGCTCCGCGACGCGCTGGTGATCGTGGCGGGGCTCGCCGGCCAGGATCCGCGGCTCTTTCCGCCGGAGGAAGGCGCGAAGGCCCGGGCGGCCCAGGAGGAATTCGCCAATCCGGCCTCGGACTTCG
Organism: uncultured Woeseiaceae bacterium; assembly: GCA_964427415.1. Taxonomy (GTDB): domain Bacteria; phylum Pseudomonadota; class Gammaproteobacteria; order Steroidobacterales; family Woeseiaceae; genus Lentisalinibacter. Next base: position 99,275 of record CAYRUH010000004.1, read on the forward strand.
TCTCCCTGCTGAATCTCTGGCGGGCCTGGCGAGCGGCCCGGCGTGGCACGAGCCGCCGGCAGGCGGAGCGTTGGGCCGAGACGCGCTACCTCTCACTGCGCCGGTTGCGTGAATGGGGCGAGATCCACTCCCAGCTCACCGGTCTCTGCCGCGATGCGGGCATGCCGGTGGCCCACGGTGCCGGCGACCGCGACGCCCTGCACCAGGCGCTGCTGGCCGGTCTGCTCGGGCACATCGGCCGCCGGGACGAGGGGATCCGCTACGACGGCGCCCGGGGTACCGCCTTTCATCTGCATCCGTCCTCCGGGCTGCACGGCAAGCCGCCTGCCTGGGTGTTCGCCATGGAGCTGGTGCGCACGAGTCGGCTGTTCGCACGCACCGTGGCCGCCACGGAGCCGGACCAAATCCTCGAGGTGGCTGCGCATCTAATCCAGCGCGCCTACGAGGAGCCGCGCTGGAACCCGCGCCGTGGCCGCGTGGAGGCCAGCGAGACCGTCACCCTGTTCGGGCTGGTGTTGGCCGCCGGCCGCCGGGCCGACTACGGCCCCGTCGACCCGGCGGAGTCCCGTCGCATCTTCATCCGCGAGGCGCTGGTGCAGGGCAGGGCGAATCACCGCGACCGCTTCTGGCGCCACAATCAGGCGGCCATCGTGCGCATCCGGGAAAAGGAGGGAGAGGCGCGCCGGGCGATGCTCATCCCCGACGGTGAGATGGCGGGCCTGTACGAGCGGGAGATTCCGGAACACGTCGTCGATCTGCGCAGCTTCCGACGCTGGCTGGGCAAGGCGGCAAAACGTCATCCGCAGATACTCTGCTTCCCGGAGCAGGACCTCGCCCGCGACCCGGGCGGTGGCGGCGCGGAGATGCCGGCCACCGTGGAATTACTGGGCCAGGAGCTGCCGGTCGCTTACCGCTTCCGCCCCGGCGAAGCCGACGACGGCGCCACGGTGCGGCTGCCGGCCCCTGCGCTGGTGCACCTGGAGCCCGGTCAGCTGGACCGGGCCCTGCCGCCTCTTGTGGCTGAGCGGGCCGAGCTGCGCATGCGTTCGCTGCCGAAGGCCTTGCGCCGGCGGCTGCAGCCCATCGCGGACACCGCCGCCGACTTTGCCGCCCGTTATCTCGTAATGCCGGGCAGTGGCGAGCTGGAGCAGGCGCTGGCCGATTTCCTCGCCGGCGAGTTCGCCATCACGCCGGATCAGATACCGGCGCCCTCCGCAGACGAACCGGAACACCTCAGGCTGCGCCTGGAAGTCACCGACGAGGCCGGCGAGGTGATCGCCGCCGGCAGGGATCTGCAGGTGCTGCGCACTGACTTGGCAGACGCGGCGCCCGTTGTCGCGGCAGCGTCGGGGGAGGCGCGGCCGACGCTCCACCGTGACTGGGACTTCGGCGAATTGCCGGGCGCGCAAGCGCAAGTATCAGGCGGCCTGCGCCTGGAGCGCTTCCCGGCACTGGCCGAGCGCGGGAACGGCGTGACGGTGGAATTCGTGAGCGAGGAGACCGAGGCGGCCGCGGTCCATGCCGGCGGTGTACTGCGGCTTCTGCGCCTCGCACTGCCCCAACAGGAAAAACTGCTCCGCGGCCAGGTGACGGGCGATCGGCGGTTACAGCTCGCCTGGGCAGGGGTGGGCGGCGCCGGCGAGCTGGCCGAGGATTTCGTCGCCGCCGCATTCGGCCGCGCGTTTCCGCGGCATCACCGGGCGGCGGTGCGCACCCGCAGGGACTACGACGCCCTGCTGGATGCCGGTCGCAGCGAACTGGTGGCGGCGGGCGAGACGCTGGCCGCGTTGCTCGGCGAGATACTCGCGGCGCGACGGCTCGCGGCGGCCGCCGCCGCGGATCTGCCCGAACGGCTGGACGACGTCTGCGCAGACATCGACGCCCAGCTCGAGGGGCTGGTCTATCCCGGCTTTCTGACTGCGACGCCGACGCAACGGCTGGAGAGTCTGCCACGCTACCTGCGCGCGGCCGCGCTGCGGGCTGCGCGACTCCCGGCCGGCGCCGACCGTGACCGCGCCGACGCGCAGGAGATCGCCGTCTGCGTCGGGCGTCTCGCACAGCTGGAGCAGCGCCGTCCCTCCCTGGACGCCGAGCGGCGCGCGCTGATCGACGAGTTCCGCTGGGGCATCGAGGAGCTGCGGGTGTCCCTGTTCGCCCAGCAACTCGGCACCCGCGGCAAGATCTCCCCGAAACGCCTGGAGAAGCTCTGGCACCGCATCACGGGTCTGACCCGATGAACCCCACGTAGGGCCTTCAGCCCCGATCCTCGCTGGCGATGGCCGCACCCCGATCGGGCCTGAAGGCCCTCCTACCCGGTTATTCGGATTTCTGGGCCATCATCTCCTTCGCCTTGTCCATGAAGGGCCCGATCAGGTCGAGGGGCAGCGGGAACACGATGGTGGAAGACTTCTCGCCGGCGATCTCGCGCAGGGTCTGCAGATAGCGAAGCTGCATGGCCAGGCGCTCGGACTCGAGGGTCTTGGCGGCATCTGCCAGCTTCTGCGCTGCCTGGAATTCGCCCTCGGCATTGATGACCTTGGCACGCCGGGAACGTTCTGCCTCGGCCTGCTGGGCGATGGCCCGGATCATGCTCTCGTCCAGGTCCACATGCTTGATCTCGACGTTCGCGACCTTGATGCCCCAGTTATCGGTGTGCTGGTCCAGGATCACGCGGATATCGGCATTCAGTTTGTCGCGTTCGGCGAGCATGTCGTCCAGCTCGTGCTGACCGAGTACCGAGCGCAGCGTAGTCTGGGCCAGCTGGCTCGTGGCCTCGAACACGTTGGCGACACGGATGATGGCTTTCTCGGGATCGACGATGCGGAAGTAGATGACCGCGTTCACGCGCACGGAGACGTTGTCCCGGGATATGACATCCTGGGTAGGCACATCCATCACCACGATGCGCAGATCGACTTTCGTCAGCGTCTGCAGGAAAGGGATCAGGATGATCAGGCCCGGCCCTTTCACCGTCTGGAAGCGGCCCAGGAAGAAGACGACGCCGCGCTCGTACTCCTGCAGGATGCGGATCGCATTGAACAGGAACAGCAGGACGAGGCCGACTGCGATTCCGATATAGAGCATCATAATGTGGTTCCCTCTCTTACGTGTTCAGTCCGTGTCCCGGCGCTCGTCGGCCGGGGCGACATGGAGTACGAGCCCGTCGATACGCTCGACCCGTAATTTCTGACCCTTTTTGACCGGCGCGCCGGAACGCGCCGTCCAGACTTCGCCCTCGAGCATGACTGCGCCCTGTCCGGTGAAGTCCTCGCGGGCCACGGCGACTTCTTTCAGAATCTGCTCCTGACCGCTGACGGCGCCCTTGCGCCGCAGGCGCAGCAGATAGGCGATAACCCACATCAGCAGCAGTCCGAAGACGCCGACGACGACGATGACAAACCAGGGTGAGATACCGAAGCCCGGGACACCGGTGTCGAACATCATGATGGCTCCCATCGCAAAGGCGGCGATACCGCCAAAGCCGAGTGCGCCGAAACTGGGCACGAAGATCTCGGCGATCATGAGCACGATGCCGAGCAGGATCAGACCGAGACCGGCGTAATTGACCGGCATCACCTGCAGCGCATAGGCAGCCAGCAGCAGGCAGATGGCACCGACCACGCCCGGCACGATGGCGCCCGGGTTCCAGCCCTCGAAGACCAGCCCGTAGATGCCGACGAGCAGCAGCAGCAGTGCGATCTCCGGGCTGGCGATGACCGACAGCAGCTTCTGCCGCCAGGTCGGTTCGACGGTGTCGATCCGCATGTTGCCGGTGTCCAGCGTTACGGTGCCGGCCGACAGATCGATCTCGCGGCCGTCGACCTGCGCCAGCAGGTCGGCGGTGTCGGTGGCCAGCAGGTCGATCACGTTCATTTCCAGCGCCTCGCTGGAGGTCAGCGTGGCCGCGTCGCGCACCGCCTTCTCGGCCCATTCGGCGTTACGTCCCCGGCGCTCGGCGAGTCCGCGGATGTAGGCGATGGCGTCGTTGAGGACCTTGCGGCTCATGGCGTCGCCAGACTGATCCGGCGGGGCCTGAGCGCGTTCATCCGGCTGCGCCGCGTTGTCGTCCCCGCCGACGTCGTCGCCTTCGGACGGCTGATCGGAGCTCTGGTCCGTACCCGGGCCGCTGTTACCGCCTTCGCCGCCGTCTCCCGGCAGAGGCTGACCGCCGGGCAGGGGCGGGCGGGGTCGGTCCCCGCCGCCGCCGGCCAGGGGCACCGGCGTCGCCGCGCCCAGGTGGGTGGTCGGCGCCATGGCCGCGATGTGGCTCGCATACAGGATGTAGGTGCCTGCGCTGTCGGCTCTTGCACCGGCGGGAGAGACGTAGGTGGCGACCGGCACGCTGGAATTGAGAATGGCCGAGATGATGTCTCGCATAGAGCTGTCCAGCCCCCCCGGCGTGTCCATGCGGATGATCACCAGGTCGGCCGCTTCCTCCTCGGCCTGGCGGATGCCGCCGGTGATGAAGTCGGCCGTGGCCGCACCGATGGCACCTTCCAGGTCGAGCTGCAGCGCACGGCTGGCCGCGGCCTGCTCCTCGGAGACCAGCGGAGCGGCGAGCCCGGCGAGCCCGAGCGCGAGTAGCAGCAACGACAATATTCCCGTTCGAGTCATCTTCTTCACCGCGCCATCATATCAGCCGGGACCGGCGTTGATCCTTACCGCGGCCGCCTATAACCTTCGGCTCCTGATCAGACCGCAGGGCCCCTCGCGTGTACATCAAGTTCCTCACTACCGGCGGCACCATTGACAAGATCTACTTCGACGACAGCAGCCGCTTCGAGGTGGGCGAGTCCCAGGTCGAGCATATCCTGCGCGAGGCCCTCGCCGGGCTCGATTATGAAGTGGTCTCGCTGCTGCGCAAGGACAGTCTCGATATTGACGAAGCCGACCGGGCCCGTATCCGCAACTACATAGCCGGGGATTCAGCCAGACGCTACGTGATCACCCACGGCACCGATACCATGGTGCAGACCGCGCTGGCGCTGGACGGACTCGGCGACCGGGTCATCGTGCTCACCGGCGCGCTTAGCCCGGCGCGATTCCGCAGCACGGACGCCGTCTTCAACGTGGGCATGGCGACGGCCGCTGCCCAGACGCTGGGTCCCGGCGTCTACATCGCGATGAGCGGGACCATCTTCGCCGCCGGCCAGGTGGTGAAGAACCGGGACAAGAACCGTTTCGAAAGCATCACCCGCCGGGGTGCCGGCTGAGAGGAGAGAACCGATGAAGTGGAGAACGATGAAGTGGAGAACGATCGTGGCCGCGGCCGCGGCCGCCGCCGCAGGCGCCATGGCCGCCGTCCCGCTGCAGGCCCAGGACGAGATGGCTGACGTGGAGATCGGCGTCAGGGATCTCGGCAACGGGCTCTACATGCTGACCGGGCGGGGCGGCAACATGGGGCTGTCGGTGGGTGATGATGCCACCTTCCTCATCGACGACCAGTTCGCGCCGCTGACGCCGAAGATCAAGGCCGCCATAGCCGGGCTGACCGACAATCCGGTGAAGTTCGTGTTCAACACCCACTGGCACTTCGATCACGTCGGCGGTAACGAGAACTTCGGCGAGACCGGCGCGGTGATCGTCGCCCACGACAACGTGCGCGAGCGCATGAGCAAGGATCAGTTCATGGAGGCGTTCAACCGGCAAGTGCTGGCCTCGCCGCCGGAGGCGCTGCCGGTCGTCACCTTCAACGACAAAGTGACGCTGCATCTCAATGGCGAGACGATCCGCGCCTTCCACACGCCCCGTGCCCACACGGACGGCGACAGCGTGATCCACTTCGACGGCGCCAACGTGTTCCACGTGGGCGATACCTTCTTCCACAAGATGTATCCCTTCATCGACGGCGGCAGCGGCGGTTCCGTGGACGGCGTCATCGAGGCCGCGAACGCCGTGCTTGCGATGAGCGACGAAGACAGCGTCATCATTCCCGGCCACGGACCCATCGCCACCCGGGACGACCTGCGTGCCTACCGGGACATGCTGGCCACGGTCCGCGATTCCATCAGGGCGATGATCGCCGACGGTATGAGCCTCGAGCAGGTGCAGGCCGCCCGGCCCACGGCCGACTTCGACGCCACGCACAATGAGATGGGCATGTTCGAGCCGGCCCAGTGGGTGGGCCTGCTGCACGGACTGCTGGCGCCGGCAGAGGACGCCGGCGCGGAATGAGGGGAGTGCCGCGGGGCACGCGGCCCGGCGGCCTCTCCGGCCTGCTAGAGGCGGAAGCGGATCCCCTGGGCGAGCGGCATCTCGGTGCCCCAGTTGATGGTGGTCGTCTGCCGGCGCATGTAGGCCTTCCAGGCGTCGGAGCCGGATTCCCGGCCGCCGCCGGTCTCCTTCTCGCCGCCGAAGGCGCCGCCGATCTCGGCGCCCGAGGTACCGATATTCACGTTGGCGATGCCACAGTCCGAACCGCCCGCGGACAGGAATCGCTCGGCGTGCTGCAGCTTGTCCGTGAAGATCGCCGACGACAGGCCCTGACCGACGCCGTTGTGCAGGGCAAGTGCCTCGTCCAGCGTCTCGTAGCCGATCAGATAGAGGATGGGCGCGAAGGTCTCGGCCTGCACGATGGGCCAGTGATTCTCCGCCATCACCAGCGTCGGTTCGACGTAGAAGCCGGGCCGGTCCAGCCGGTGGCCGCCGTACAGCACCTTGCCATGATGAGAGAGGATGTCCTCGATGGCACGCTCGAAATTTGAGACCGCCTGGTTGTCGATGAGCGGGCCCATCAGCGTGTTCTCGTCCAGCGGATCGCCGATGCGCACCTGACCGTAGGCGCGGATGAGGCGCTCCTTCAGCTCGTCCCGGCGCGAGTCGTGCACCAGCACCCGGCGGGTGGTCGTGCAGCGCTGTCCGGCCGTGCCGACCGCGCCGAAGACGATGGCCGGCACGGCCAGATCCATGATGGCGTACTCGTCGACGATGATGGCGTTGTTGCCGCCCAACTCCAGCAGGCTCCGACCCATGCGGGCGGCGACCCGCTCACCCACCCGGCGGCCCACCGCCGTCGAGCCGGTGAAGGAGAGCAGGTCCACCCGCGGGTCGTCTACGAAGGCCTCGGCTTGTTCGGTGCCGCCGTCGTTGAACAGGTTGAAGATGGGCGGATGCGAGAGGCCGGCAAGTACCTCGTTACAGATTTTCTGCACCGCCAGCGAGACCAGCGGCGTCTTCGGCGAGGGCTTCCAGACCGAAACGTTGCCGCAGACGGCCGCGATCAGGGCGTTCCAGGACCAGACGGCGACGGGGAAGTTAAAAGCCGTGACGATCCCCACCATGCCCAGCGGATGCCACTGCTCGTACATGCGGTGCGAGGGCCGCTCCGAGTGCATGGTCTTGCCATAGAGCATGCGCGACTGGCCCACGGCGAAGTCGGCGATGTCGATCATCTCCTGCACCTCGCCGTCGCCCTCGGCCTTGATCTTGCCGTTCTCCAGGCTGACCAGGCTGCCGAGCGCATCCTTGTTATCCCGCAGCGCGAGACCGACGCGACGGACGGCCTCGCCACGCACCGGCGCAGGCGTGTTGCGCCACGCCGCGAACGCGTCCCGGGCGGCGATCATGAGCCGTTCGTATTCCCCCGCGCTGGTGGCCCTGACGCTGCCGAGCACCTCACCCGTGGCCGGATTCACAGACTCGATCGGGGCTCCCGGATCCTTCTCGATGGCCTTGCCGCCGCACCAGGTGCCGTGGTTCTCGGCCTCGAGACCGAGCCGTTTCAGGATATCTTTCATGGCTGTCACTCCCGGCCGACGCGGCGAGGCCGCGAGCCCGCTTGATAACGTTACTAAAGGGGTGGAAAACAATGCCGCGCATTGTCCCACCTGACCGGTGAGGCCGCCACCGAGGGTTTCCCGGATGGGGGGCGCCTGGCCCCGCCGTTCCCGCGCTGCAGGCGCATTCCGGTCGGGACGCGGGAAGCGCCGACGATTTCTTGCGTAACTTGTTTGAATCCCTGAAAGTTTTGCTTTGCAGCAAGGCCCGTGGCATATTCCTGCCATGTCTCAAACAACCGCACAGACGAACTGGCATCCCACCAGCTGGCAGAGCCGCGAGGCCACCCAGCAGGCCACCTATCCCGATCGCGACGCCCTGGACGACGCCGTTGCCCGGCTGAGCCGGCTGCCGCCGCTGGTCACCTCCTGGGAGGTAGAGAACCTCAAGCAGCACATCGCCAGCGCCCAGCGAGGCGAGGCGTTCGTCCTCCAGGGCGGCGACTGCGCCGAGACCTTCGACGACTGCACCTCCGAGAGCATCGTGCAGAAGTTGAAGATCCTGCTGCAGATGTCGCTGGTTATGCTGTACGGGCTGAAGAAGCCGGTGGTGCGCGTCGGCCGCATGGCCGGTCAGTATGCCAAGCCGCGGTCGGCCGATGCCGAGACCCGTGACGGCGAGACGCTACCGAGCTTCCGCGGCGATCTCATCAACCGCAGCCCTTTCACGGCCGGCGACCGGGTACCGGATCCGGAACTCATACTGCGCGGCTACGAGCGAGCAGCTCTGACGCTGAATTTCGTTCGCTCGCTGGTCGATGGCGGCTTCGCCGACCTGCACCACCCGGAGAACTGGGATCTGGACTGGGTGGGTCATTCGCCGATGGCCGCCGAGTACCAGCGCATCGCCGACGCCATCTCCCATTCGCTGGATTTCTTCGAGTCTATTGCGGGCCGGCCCATCCATCACACCCGGCGGGCGGACATCTATGCCGGCCACGAGGGACTGCACCTGCACTACGAGCAGGCCCAGACCCGGCTGCGGCGTGACCGCTGGTACGATCTGACGACCCATTTTCCCTGGATCGGCATGCGCACCGCCAATGTGGACGGCGCCCACGTCGAATACTTCCGTGGCGTCGCGAATCCGCTCGGTGTGAAGATCGGTCCCGGCATGACGGCGGAGTGGCTGCAGGAACTGATCGGCATCCTCAATCCGAGCAACGAGCCGGGTCGGCTGACCCTGATCCATCGGCTCGGCGCGAAGCAGGTGGAGGAGGGTTTGCCGCCGCTGATCCGGGCGGCCCGTGCCACGGGCAGCCCGGTGCTCTGGGTCTGCGATCCGATGCATGGCAACACGGAGAGCACCTCGGGCGGGTTCAAGACGCGCCGCGTTGACAACATCGTCTCGGAACTGAAGGACGCGTTCCGAATCCACCGCGAGATGGGCAGCTATCTGGGCGGTGTGCATCTGGAGCTGACCGGCGCGAACGTCACCGAGTGCATCGGCGGCGCGCGCGGCCTGGCCGAGGCCGATCTGAAGCGGGCCTACCGCTCCCAGGTGGATCCCCGGCTGAACTACGAACAGGCCATGGAGGTGGCGATGCTGATTGCCGGCCTCCGCGACGCCGTGGAATCTCACCGCAAGGCCGGCTAACCAGATCGGGCCTGAAGTCGGGCCCGAGGGCCTCCTACCGGCGGAATCGGCGGAGCATGGGCCAGGCTTTGCGGGTCGGGATATCGCGGTACTCTCCCGGTTGCAGGCCGTGCACCTCCCAGGGCCCGATACGGGTGCGGATGAGTCGCAGCACCGGCAGGCCCACTGCGGCGCCCATGCGCCGGACCTGGCGGTTGCGGCCCTCGTCGATGGTGATGCGCAGCCAGGCATCGGGCACGCTTTGCCGGTAGCGGATGGGCGGGTTGCGGGGCCAGAGCCACTCCGGTTCTTCGACGGCACTCGCGTCCAGCGCGCGGGCCGTGTGGCCGCGGACGTCGATACCATCCCGCAGCCGGGTGAGAGCATCCGCGGCAACGATACCCTCCACCTGAGCATAGTAGGTCTTCGGCAGCTTGTGGCGAGGGTCGGCGATTGCGGCCTGCAGCCGGCCGTCGTCGGTGATTGCCAGCAGACCCTCGCTATCGTAATCGAGCCTGCCGGCCGGATACACGTCCGGGATATCCACGCAGGCGGCGAGCGTCTCGCGGCCGCGCAGATCGGTGAACGCCGACAGCACCCGGTAGGGCTTGTTGAGGAGCACGAGTCGCATGCCGTGACCATACCCCCGGCGGGCGCCCGGTAACAGTCGGCGGGCGCGGCTCGGAACGGTCTCGAGGGGGCCGGTTCAGCGGCTTCCCGGATTGCAGCGGCTATTGGCGGCCGGTATCATGACGCACCGCAATATATTTGGTCCCGCAAACATCTGACGCAGACAGCTGACGGGGTGAAATTCCCCCGCAAGCGCCTGATTCCTGTGGACCTGCCTGATCAATCGCACTGGAGTGAACCATGAGTAACCCCGCGCGTCCGTCTCCCGGAGACGGCCCAGAAGTGTTGGCAGCGATGCACGAGGGTTTCGACGAGGTACTCACCCCGGAGGCGCTGCGATTCGTCGCCGCGCTGCACCGGGAGTTCACGCCGCGGGTCCGTGGCCTGCTGAAGGCGCGGGACGAGCGTCAGGCCCGCATCGATGCCGGCGAGATGCCCGATTTCCTCGAGGAGACCCGCGAGATCCGCGACTCCGAGTGGAAGGTGACCGAGGCACCGGCCGACCTGCAGGACCGCCGCGTCGAGATCACCGGCCCGACCGACCGCAAAATGATCATCAACGCGCTGAACTCGGGCGCGAAGGTGTTCATGGCCGATTGCGAGGACTCGATGACGCCCAGCTGGTACAACGTGGTCCAGGGGCAGATCAACCTGCGCGATGCGGCGAACCGCAGCATCAGTTTCGACGCGCCCAACGGCAAGCATTACAAACTGGGCGACAAGATCGCCACACTGGTCGTCCGTCCCCGCGGCTGGCACCTGTTCGAGAAGCACCTGACGGTGGACGGCGAGCAAGTGCCGGGCGCGTTCGTGGACTTCGGCCTGTACCTGTTCCATAACGCGAAGGAACTCAAGAACCAGGGCACCGGGCCGTATTTCTATCTGCCGAAGCTGGAGAGCCACAAGGAAGCCGCGCTCTGGTCCGACGTGTTCCGCTTCGCCGAGAAGGCCGGCGTCGTAGACGAGGGCGCCATCAAGGTTACTGTGCTGATCGAGACGATCCTGGCGGCCTTCGAGGTGGATGAGATCCTGCACGCACTGAAGGACTACATCGTCGGCCAGAACTGCGGGCGCTGGGACTACATCTTCAGCTTCATCAAGAAGTTCCGGAAGTTCCCGGAATTCGTGCTGCCGGACCGCAACGAGGTCGGCATGACCACCCATTTCCTGCGCTCCTATTCACTGCTGGTGATCAAGACCTGCCATCGCCGGGGCGCCTTCGCGATCGGCGGCATGGCGGCCCAGATCCCCATCAAGGACGACCCGGAGGCCAACGAGGAGGCCATCGCCAAGGTGCGGGCGGACAAGGAGCGCGAGGCCACCGACGGCCACGACGGTACCTGGGTGGCCCATCCCGGTCTCGTGCCGATCGCCATGGAGATATTCGACCGCCATATGCCGCAGCCGAATCAGGTGGACCGCCAGCGCGAGGACGTGGAGGTGACCGCGGCGGACCTGCTGCAGGTGCCCCAGGGGCGCATCACCGAGGCGGGGCTGCGCAACAACATCTCGGTGGGCGTGCAGTACATGGCGGCCTGGCTCGGCGGCAACGGCTGCGTGCCCCTGTACAACCTCATGGAGGATGCGGCCACCGCGGAGATCGCCCGCGCCCAGGTCTGGCAGTGGGTGCACCACGAGACCGGCGTGCTCGACGACGGCCGGCCGGTCACCGGCGAGCTGTTCAACAGCGTGCTCGCCGAGGAGATGGAGAACATCCGCGCAGAGGTCGGCGAGGATGCCTACGCCGCCGGCAACTACGGGAAGGCGGCGGCGCTGATGGACAGGATCACCCGCGAGGACGACTTCGAGAGCTTCCTGACGCTGGAGGCCTACCGGGAGATCGATTGACCCATCGGACCCCCTCGACATCAGACCAATGTACCAGTGGTCCCGCCGTGGCCATCGGGTACCATCCGAAACCCACTAACGGCGTGTCAGCGAGGAGTAGAGAATCATGAGTGTCATGTCAGCCGAGGAGCTTCGGAAATCGTGGGACAGCGACCCGCGGTGGAAAGGCGTAACCCGACCCTACAGTGCAGAAGACGTCGTACGGCTGCGCGGCACGGTAGCGGTGGAATACTCCCTCGCGCGCCAGGGCGCGGAGAAGCTGTGGAAATACATCCACGAGAAGGACTTCGTAAACGCCCTCGGGGCACTGACCGGCAACCAGGCCATGCAGCAGGTGAAGGCCGGCCTGAACGCCATCTATCTGTCCGGCTGGCAGGTGGCGGGGGACGCCAACCTGGCCGGCGAGATGTATCCCGACCAGTCGCTGTACCCGGCCGACTCGGTCCCGGCCGTGGTCCGGCGCATCAACAACACGCTGCTGCGCGCCGATCAGATCCATCACGCCGAAGGCGACGACTCCATCGACTGGATGCAGCCCGTCGTGGCCGACGCCGAGGCCGGCTTCGGCGGCGTGCTGAACGCCTTCGAGCTGATGAAGGACATGATCGACGCGGGCGCCGCCGGTGTGCACTTCGAGGACCAGCTCTCCTCGGCGAAAAAGTGCGGCCATATGGGCGGCAAGGTGCTGGTGCCCACCCAGGAAGCCGTCAGCAAACTGACGGCGGCCCGGCTGGCCACCGACGTCTGCAACGTGCCCACCCTGGTGGTGGCCCGCACGGACGCCGACGCCGCCAACCTGCTCACCTCGGATATCGACGAGCGCGATCAGCGCTTCATCACCGGCGAGCGCACCGCCGAGGGCTTCTACCGCGTCAAGCCCGGCCTCGAACAGGCCATCGACCGGGCGCTGGCTTACGCGCCCTACGTCGACCTGGTGTGGTGCGAGACGTCCAAGCCGAGCCTGGAGCAGGCGAAGGAGTTCGCCGAGGCCGTGCACAAGGAGTATCCGGACCAGCTGCTGGCCTATAACTGCTCGCCGTCGTTCAACTGGCGGAAAAACCTGGACGACAGCACCATCGCCAAGTTCCAGAAAGAGCTGGCGGCGATGGGCTACAAATTCCAGTTCATCACCCTGGCCGGTTTTCACGCGCTGAACTACAGCATGTTCACGCTGGCGAAGGGCTATCGGGAGCGCCAGATGGCAGCCTACGTGGAGCTGCAACAGGCCGAGTTCGACTCGGAGAAGGACGGCTATACCGCCACCCGCCATCAGCGTGAAGTGGGCGCCGGCTACTTCGACGCGGTCACCCAGGCCGTGAGTGCCGAGTCGTCGATTACCGCTCTGAGCGGCTCCACTGAGGAGGATCAGTTCGACGAAGCCAGCTGAGTCATGGTTGGAGTATGCTGGGAACGGCGCCCCTGCGGGCGCCGTTTTCTTTGCGGATCCGGGCGAATACACGATGCGGTACGAGAAGATCACAATCCCGGAGCACGGCGACGTCATCACCATGAACCGGGACTTCCGCCTCCCAGGAGGTGCAGAAGCGGATCAAGTTCCTGCAGCAGATCCTGCTGCGGCCGGAGGAGTATGACCTCATCGTCACGATGAACCTGAATGGCGACTACATCTCGGACGCCCTCGCGGCCCAGGTAGGCGGGATCGGCATCGCGCCCGGAGGCAATATCGGCGACGGGGTCGGCGTGCTCGAGGCCACCCACGGCACCGCGCCCGGCTTCGCCGGCAAGGACCGGGTGAATCCCGGCTCGCTCATCCTTTCTGCCGAGATGTTGCCGCGCTACCTCGGCTCGACCGAGGCCGCCGGCTTCATCATCAAGGGCGTTGCCGATACCATCGCCCACAAGGAACTGACCTTCGATCTGGCCCGGCTGCGAGAGGCGATCCGCAAACCGAAGCGTCCTGCCGGCAGCCATCCCCATGGCAAGCAGGACGTGGAGCAGGAACTCGATCAGTTCATCCCGGACGCCACGCGGGTGGGTACGAAATGCTTCGGCGAGGCCGTCATTCGCCACACGGACGACTGATGGCTGACCGCCAGAGGGCCATCCCGCGGCACCAGTACGACCCGGACTGCACCCGCTGTCCGCGTCTTGCGACGCATCTGGCCGCGGTGCGGCAGAGGCACCCGGACTACAAAGCGCTGCCCGTGCCGCCCTTCGGCGACCCCGACGCGCGCCTGCTGATCGTGGGTCTCGCTCCGGGCATGCACGGCGCCAACCGGAGCGGCCGGCCGTTCACCGGCGACTTTGCCGGCATCCTGCTGTATCGGGCCCTGTACGATGCGAGTTTTGCCAGCCGACCGGAGTCGGTGTCCGCCGACGACGGGCTCGAACTCAGGGATTGCCGCATCACCAACGCCGTGAAGTGCCTGCCGCCGCAGAACAAGCCGACCACGGAAGAGGTGGACGAATGCAATCCCTACCTCCGGGCGGAGCTCGGCACGATGCGCGATGGCGGCGTGGTGCTGGCCCTGGGCTCTATCGCCCACCGCGCGGTGCTGAAGGCATTCGGCCTGAAGCAGAATGCGAACGGGTTCGGCCATGGCGCGGAACACGCGTTACCCCGCGACCTGACGCTGCTGGATTCCTATCACTGCAGCCGCTACAACACCCAGACGCGGCGGCTGACCGAGGAGATGTTTCATGCCGTCATCGGGCGGGCACGGCAACTCGTCGGTGCCTGAGGCGGCGCCCGAGACGGTGTCCGGGCGCAGCGATAGCGCCATCGTCATGCTGCGTCCGTTATCCTAGAGAGCATGGACGGGGCCGCTTTCGATCATCGCCGTTTCCTCGCGAACCTGAGTCACAGACCGGGCGTCTACCGCATGCTGGATGCGGGCGGCGAGATCCTCTACGTGGGCAAGGCGCGGGACCTGCGCAAGCGGGTGGGCAGCTATTTCAGCGGCAAGGCCAAGGACGCCAAGACCATGGCGCTGGTGGCCGAGATCCGCGATATCGAGGTCACGCTCACCAATACCGAGGCCGAGGCGCTGATCCTTGAGCACAACCTGATCAAGCGCGAGCGGCCCCGCTACAACGTGCTCCTGAAGGACGACAAGAGCTATCCCTGGATCCACGTGACCGGACATGCCTACCCGCGGCTGGCCTTCCACCGGGGCGCGCGCAGCGACCGGGGGCGCTATTTCGGCCCTTATCCCAGCGCGGGCGCCGTGCGCCGCACCCTCGGCGAGCTGCAGAAGTTGTTCCTGCTGCGCAATTGCACCGACACCTTTTTCGCCAACCGCTCCCGGCCCTGCCTGCAGTACCAGATCCGGCGCTGCTCGGCGCCCTGCGTCGGCCACATCAGCGAGGCTGATTACGCCCGGGACGTGCAAAACGCGATCGCTTTCCTTGAGGGCCGCAACCAGGCCGTGATCGACAGTCTGGTGGAACGCATGGAGGCGGCCGCCGAAGCGCTGGAATTCGAGCGCGCCGCGCAGTTCCGGGACCAGATCGCCCGCCTGAAGCGCGTGGACGCCGAGCAGATGGTTTCCCGGGAGAGCGCGACCGATGTCGACGCCGTGGCGCTGGCCCGGCGGGGCAGTATCGTCTGCGTGTCGGTACTGTTCGTCCGTCATGGCCGACTGCTGGGCAGCCGCTCCCACTACCCGAAGGTGGCGCCGGACACGCCCGACGAAGAGGTGCTGTCTTCGTTCCTGGGCCAGTATTACCTGGCATCGGCGCCGCCGCGGGAAATCCTGGTGGAGCAGGCGGTGGACGATGCCGATCTGCTGGACGAGGCGCTGACCCAACAGGCCGGCCATCGCGTGGAAGTCCGCCACCGGGTACGCGGCGACCGGGCGCGCTGGCTGCAGATGGCCGCGACCAACGCCCGCCAGGGGGCGGATTTGCGCGCCGCCGGCAACGCCGGCGTCCGGCGCCAGCTGGAGGCCCTCGCCGAGGCATTGCAACTGGACGACGTGCCCGAGCGCCTTGAGTGCTTCGACATCTCCCACACCGGCGGCGAGGCCACGGTGGCCTCCTGCGTCGTCTTTGGTCCCGAGGGCCCGATGAAGTCCGATTATCGCCGGTTCAACATCCGGGAAGCGGCCGGCGGGGACGACTACGCCGCCATGCGCGAGGTGCTCGAGCGTCGCTACAAACGGGTCAAGCGCGGCGAGGTGCCGTTGCCCGATCTCGTGCTGATCGACGGCGGCCGGGGCCAGCGCACCCAGGCGCTGGAGATCCTGGCGGACCTCGACCTTGAGTTCCTGAAGGTGGTGGCCGTGGCCAAGGGCCGGGCGCGCCGGCCGGGCAACGAGCAGCTATGGGTGGAGGAGGAGGCCTATCCACGCACCTTGCCGTCCGGCTCGCCCGCGCTGCTGCTCATCCAGAACATCCGCGACGAGGCACATCGCTTCGCCATCACCGGCCACCGGACGCGCCGCGCCAAGGCCCGCCGGGGCTCCGTGCTGGAGGACATCCCGGGACTGGGTCCGAAACGGCGCCGGGACCTGCTGCGCCACTTCGGCGGCCTGAAAGGCGTTTCCGCCGCGGGTAAGGACGACCTGACCAAAGTGCCTGGTATCAGCCGTGTGCTGGCCGAGCGCATTTATACTGTACTGCGCGCCGAGCATGAACCGGCCGGCGAGGCGCAAACCTACTGATAATGACGGATCTGCCGTGCAACTGAATACCGCCAATACGCTGACGTGGATACGCATCGCGGCCATCCCGCTGTTCGTGGTGCTGTTCTACCTGCCGGCCGAGTGGGGACGCCCGGCCTCCGCGGTGGTCTTCATGCTGGCGGCCATCACTGACTGGCTGGACGGCTACGTCGCCCGCAAACTGGGCCAGATAACGCCGTTCGGCGAGTTCCTGGACCCGGTGGCGGACAAGCTCATCGTCGCCGTCGCCCTGGTGCTGCTCGTGCAGACCGATCAGCGGCTTTCGCTCACGCTGGTGGCCGCCATCATCATCGGGCGCGAGATCACCGTCTCCGCACTGCGGGAGTGGATGGCCGGGCTCGGCCAGCGCACGACGGTCGCCGTCTCCATGGTGGGCAAAGTGAAGACCACACTGCAGATGATCGGCCTGACCCTCATGGTCTGGCACCGGGATACCGGCGCTCTGCCGGTCTACGATGCGGGGTTCCTGTTCCTGCTCGCGGCCGCCGGGCTGACCCTCTGGTCGATGTATGCCTACCTCAAGGCCGCCTGGCCCGTGCTGAACGCGAATAGCTGACCGCAGCGCCTTGACAGGCCTCCGGGAGCCGCTAGAATTGCGTTCCCTTCGAGATTAGGCGGGAATAGCTCAGTTGGTAGAGCGCAACCTTGCCAAGGTTGAGGTCGCCGGTTCGAGCCCGGTTTCCCGCTCCAAAATTCAGGTACTTAGGCGAGCCACCGAGCCTCCGTACGGAAAACATACGAAAAACCGCGCCAGGTATCGGGCATAGCCCGGTAGCCGGGTTGCGGACGTGGCGTATCCGAAGTTGCGCGTTTACGGCAACGTTGTGCGCGCCGCTCCGCGCAATTTCAGCCTCTTGCCTGAAACCGGGGTGCCGTCAGAAGTTTCGTCAGGTTCTTACGTACCGAGTCGATCGACAGGTCGAGCCAATGCCGCGCCCGTGCTTTTCCTCACCGCAGACGCGATACTGACCGGCCGCATGCGGCGCGGGTCCCACCGATTTCGGTGCGATTTTGCCGCCGCCCGGATACCGGTGCCACCGGATGAAATGGCTGTTTGTTCCGCCTCTCGGCCGAGGACCTCGGCTCCACGACCCTGGATCACGCCGGCGCCTTTCACCAGGCCGTGCGGTGATGAGTTGCTTTACGAACGGCAGATGGTAGGATGTCACGGAAAGTTGACAGTTGCCTGCTAACGGATCGATCCGGCTCAGCCAGCGATGATCAGTATGGATTCTTTGGCGGTGAACGACCGGCCCAACGTGTCCGGATCGAGTTATGAAACAGACACCAGGAGAAAATACTTGAATCGCTTGAGAATATTCACCGCAGTCCTCTGGCTCTGGGCTGTCTGGCACCTCGTGTTTGGTTTGTTGTCAACCTTCGCCCCCGAGGCTGGTGCCGCGGCGGTCGGTTGGACCGCAGCAGGTGGGTGGACTGCCGAATTGATTACCATGAGCACGCAGTACGGCATGGTCATGGTGCTTCTGGCGCTCATGTTCGCGATCATGGCGCTTAATCCTTTGCAGCATCTGAATCTGGTCTGGGTGGCTGTTGCCGAGCAGGTGCTTGGTGTGGTTTACGCGGCCTATATCTACGTCCAGTTTGGTCAGTTGACGATTCCCCAGATGCTTCTTCAGGCGGGCATCAATGGTGTGGTGGTCATTCTGTTCGTTGTGCTGTGGTTAGGACTGCGGGATGAGGCGAAGCCGCTGCTGGCGAGGGCATGATCGGATGCCTGTGTGCCTGGCGTGCCGTTCTTGCATGCCGTCTACGTGCATGCCGCCTATGATTGTCGTCGGCAGCGCTGGCGTTTAAATGGAACAGGCTGCATGCTGATCGCTGCAGATCCCAATCCCAGTTAAGGCATGTACCGGTGCCTATGGATTGCATCCGGTCAATGACGTGGATGACGAAAACGAAGGCAGCGAACACAGTGCCCGCAGCGGCAACGGTGATAGCGATCATGAAGGTGGTCGCGTTCCTGAACCTGGGTGGATCGACCGACACCTGGGGAAAATCGTGGTGTTGGTTGCAGTGCTCTGCATCGGCGGGCTGATCGGCAGGGCGATGACAGGATAGGTTGATCGCCTGATGGATCGAGATCGACCAGAGAGGCCGGGCACTGCTGCTTTAACACCGGCCGCATCGCCCCGAACTAAGCGAATGGCTCCGCCGCTCTGGCTGCTCGTTACGCTGTATCTCACGCTGGTCATGGCGCCATTGGGCCTGGCTCTTCATCACCCTGTTGATTCCCAGTCGCCGATTGACTTACTGGCATCGTCGCTCGGCCTGGTTGCTTTCGCTGCGCTGCTGGTCGACTTCCTGTTTTCGGGGCGAACCCGCTGGATCTCCGACCGGATCGGCATACGTCGCACGATGCGCATACACCGTTGGGTGGCGTACGCGGTCATCTCGTCTATCGCTATCCACCCGTTCCTGTACACCGCGCCTGACGGTATATCGTGGCCATGGTTCAACGCCGCCGATCCCACACTGATTCTTAACCACTGGTCACTATTCACCGGTCTCGCAGCCTGGATTCTTACAGCTGCCATCATTTTCATTGCGGTCGACCACAAGAAACTCCCCGGATCCTATCGGGTCTGGCGCTCAATGCATGCGGGCAGCGCACTGCTACTTGCTGCCCTGGTTGCCGTTCATGCCATAAGTTCCGGTGGCTACAGCAGCCGGACGGGCCTCGCTACTTACTGGATCCTGCTGCTCGGCGCGGGATTGCTGATGCTGATCGAAATGTTCCTCGTTCAACCCTGGCGACGGCGCCGTATGCGTCGCGCAACGGAATAGGGCCTTCGCTGCACCGTCCCGTGCCTTAATCCTCCCCTGATTTTTCGCAGCTGATTCGCTCACAGGAAACGGTAACAGGCAATCGGGTCACTGGTCGGTTGCTCCGATCAAGGTGAGAGCCAGGGACGCAGTGTTATACCCGCTTCGATCGTCCGCCCCGGCTGTAGAGCAAAGTCCCCGCCAGGATTGAGGTCGCCGGTACGCCCTGAGAGCCCGATCTGGTAATCTGCCGTCGCCAGTTCAGTTCGCATCAAGTCACTGACGAATAAAGGACAGTTCGAGAATGACTCTGCCCCCCGCGATCGGCGGCACCGCCGCTGTCTGTCTGCTTACCGTGATGATCGCCGGGCCGCTGTCGGCACAGGAAAAGGCCGACGGCGACGGCGCTGCGGATGCGGCGATCGAAGAGGTGATCGTCACCGCACGTCGGCGCAGCGAGAACCTCCAGGAGATCGCCGACGCCATCACGGTCTTCGACCAGTCCGCGATCGAAGACGCCTCTATCCAGCGCATGAACGACGTGGCGGCTCTCACGCCCAACCTGCGCTTCTCCGATGACCAGGAGGTGGGCCAGAGCACTATCACCATCCGCGGCGTCACCCAGCAGCGGGGCATCGGCGAGACGCCGCTCGCGTTCGTCGTGGACGCCGTGACCGTGAACAACTCCCTGGTCACCACCCAGGACCTCTTCGACGTGGAGCAGATCGAGGTACTGCGCGGGCCCCAGGGCGCATTGTATGGGCGGAACTCTGTCGCGGGTGCGGTGAATATCACCACCCGGGGCCCCACGGAGAAACTCGAAGCCTACGTGGAGACCCAGGTGGGCGAGGGTGAGGACTACACCGTACAGGGCGCCGTCTCGGGCCCCCTGTTCTCCGACAAAGTGCGTGGCCGCCTGGCGGTCTACGACAATGACCGGGACGGCCAACTGTTGAACGAGGGGCTCGGCGAGTACGTGGACTTCAAGGACTCTACCTCGCTGCGCGGCCGCCTGCTGATCGAGCCGAGCGAGCGTCTGAGCCTGGACCTGCGCTACCAGTACGCAGACCAGCAGGCCGGCTCGGGATACTTCATGCCCGGCTCGGCGGACACCGAGCAGAACCGCCTGGCCGGTGATCCCTTTCCGTTCCCGCTGAACAACACCACCTACACCATCCAGTCGAATAGTCTCGGTGTCTCGAGCGTGAGCTTCGACGACTATACCGCCAAGGTGGATTATGGCTACGACGCGTTCACTCTGACCTCCATCACCGGCTGGCACGACCTGGAGTCCCGCAACGACCAGGACCTGGACCAGACGGATCGGGAGTTCCTGAACATCGACGTCGACGACAATCAGCGCCAGTTCAGCCAGGAGCTCCGACTGGTGTCGACGGCGGAGGAGGGCCTGCGCTGGATCGTCGGCGCCTACTACAGCGACCAGGAGCGCGACCGCACGCTGGCGACCTTCCTGAACGTGGCCGGTTTCCAGAACGGTGGCGACTGGAGTTCGGAGAGCGCCTTCTTCGTACCCCAGGCGCCGGCCATCCTGAACGAGCAGTACGAGACTCGAGCCGTGTTCGGCCAGGTGAGTACCGATCTCACCAGCCGGCTCGAACTCACCGTGGCCGGGCGCTTCGACGACGTGCGGCGGGAGAACGACACCAATAATCCACTGGCCAATGGTACTAGGGAATTCAGTGAGTTTCAGCCAAAAGTTCAACTGGCTTATTCGCTGAAAAAGAACCTCAACCTGTTCGCCACCTATGCCGAGGGCTTCCGCCCCGGCGGGTTCAATACGCTGGCGGACGACCCGGCCGTGCAGTTTGCGCCCTCATTTGCCTCCGAGCACCTGGAGAACTACGAACTCGGACTGAAGTACGCCAGCGCCGATGGCAATCGGGTGCTGAACATCGCCGCCTTCTACATCGATTACGAGAACCAGCAGTGGTTCCTGTTCGACCCTTTCGGCTCGCAGGCCCTGATCAATGCGAAAGAGAGCCGCATACTCGGCGGCGAGATCGAGGCCGTGATCCGGCCGCTGGACGGCCTGACCCTGTCGCTCGCCTATGGTTTCGTGGACAGCGAGATCGAGGAGATCGGCACCGAACCGGGGCTTACCGTGCCGCCATCGGACGTGATCGGCAACGAAGTGCCGGGAGCGCCCGTGTACACCCTGAATCTGAGCGGCGAGTACGTCTGGCCGCTGGGGCCCCTGCAGGGCTACGCCCGGGTCGACGTCGACCGGCGGGGCAAGACCTACTGGAGCATCGACGGCCGGGACTCGGAAGGCGCCTACACCGTCGTGGACCTGCGCCTCGGCCTGCGCGGCGACGCCTGGAGCCTGACCGTCTTCGCCGAGAATGCCGCGGACGAGGAGTGGATCGAGTATTTCGTCTCCCGCCGGTTCACGAGTCTGCGCACGGACATCGCCTGGCCGAGCCCGCCGCGCATGATCGGCGTGGAGGCCCGTTACCGTTTTTGAGCGGCCAAAGCGGTGGCTAGGGCCGCGCCCGGACGCAGCGCATTGCGGCCGCCGCACGCCCCGGGCACACTAGGACTAGCCGGGCCGCTTGGGCACGAGGCATCGCAGCAGGCGCGCTTGTGAGTGAACCGCTGGTCAGAGGCCGGACCACGCTGATCAGCGTGGCCTCGGTCATCATCATCATCTTCGCGATGCAGGCGGCGAAGGTGCTGCTCGTGCCGTTCCTGCTGGCCGTGTTCCTGTCGCTGATTAGCGTGCGCCCGCTTCTGTTCATGCAGCGCCAAGGCATTCCGGGCGTCGCAGCGGTGCTGCTCATCGTCGTCGTCATGATGCTGATCCTCGCAGTATTCGGTGTCATCGTGGGCACGTCCATCGCCGAGTTCACGGCAGCACTGCCGACCTACGAGGCCCGCCTCGACGCGATGATGGACGGCTTCCTGAAGTTCGTCGCGGGGCGGGTGGACAGCGACCAGCCCATCGAGAATCTGGGCGACATGATCGATCCCGGCTGGGCCATGGGCATGGCCGCAACCATGCTGAACGCACTCAGGGACGTCCTCACGAACACGCTGCTCATCTTCCTGACCATGACCTTTATTCTGCTGGAGGCCTCGACGTTCCCGACCAAGATCACGGCCGCCTTCGGCCGGGGCGAAGAGCACATGGCGGCATTCCGGGAGTTCCTGGTTAATCTCGGCCGCTATCTCGGCATCAAGACGCTGGTGAGCCTGGCCACCGGTGTCTCGGCCTGGCTGCTTACCTGGGCGGTCGGGCTCGATTTCCCGCTGCTCTGGGGGCTGCTCGCCTTTCTGCTGAACTACATCCCGGTAATCGGTTCCATCATCGCGGCCGTGCCGGCGGTGCTGCTGGCACTGCTGCAGGTGGGCCTCGGTGGCGCCGCCGGCATAGCGATCGGGTACCTGGTCATCAATGTCGTTTATGCCAACGTGATCGAGCCCCGCATGATGGGCTATGGCGTCGGCATCTCGCCCCTGGTGGTGCTGCTTTCCATCGTGTTCTGGGGCTGGGTGTTCGGCCCGGTGGGCATGCTGCTCTCGGTGCCGCTGACGATGACGCTGAAGATCGGCCTGGAGGCCAACGAAGACACCCGCTGGGTAGCGGTGCTGCTCGGCTCGGGACGCGATGCCCAGCACGTCCTCGAAGAGGAGGAGCCCCGCGAGGGTGTTCATGCGTAGGCGCGGATGTCCTAACATCGGCAGTGCGCATCGGGGCCTGGGAGGTGGCCCGAGAAATCGGTGCCCGCACCGGGGGCTTGTGTGATAAGGTCCGTGGCCCCGGCGGCGCCGGGACAGTGGGGAAACGGTGGCTAGGTGGCAGAGTGGTTATGCAGCGGCCTGCAAAGCCGTGTACGCCGGTTCGATTCCGACCC
>CAYRUH010000005.1:0-116977 GCA_964427415.1 uncultured Woeseiaceae bacterium
TGGTGAACATCGCCTCCCTCGGCGGCATGGTCATGCCCTGGCTCATGACCCGGGGCAAGTTGGTGCAGCATCACCCGTTCGACCTGCCCGTATTCCTGCGACAGATGGCCGCGGAGAAGATCAATTACACGGTGGCCCCGCCGGCCATCCTGAACCTGCTGCTGAAGAACGGAGACCTGCTCGCGAAGACCGATATCAGCCACCTGCGCTGCATCGGCTCGGGTTCCGCGCCGCTCGCACCCTGGATGGTGAAGGGCTGGCAGGAGCAGCACGGCATCGTGGTGGTAAACATCTTCGGCTCCAACGAGGGCTGCTCGCTGTTTAGCACCGGCGAGGATTTCCCGGACCCGGAGGACCGCGCGCTGTACTTCCCCCGCTTCGGCGTGGAAGGGCTGGAGTGGCCGTCGCAGTTTCAGAAGAAGATCATCACCTGCCTGAAGGACCCGGACACCGGCGAGGTCATCACCGAACCCGAACGGCCCGGCGAATTGTGTTTCGACGGCGCGATGCGCTTCGACGGCTACTGGCAGGACGACGAGCTGAACGCCGAGGTGATCGACGCCGACGGTTTCTACCACTCCGGCGATCTGTTCGAGATCGTGGACGACGGCGAACCGATACCGCGGCGCTACCGTTTCATCGGGCGGGTGAAAGAGCTGATCATCCGCGGCGGCATGAACATTTCGCCGGCGGAGCTGGACTCTCTGGTGGAGAGCCACCCGGCCCTGCAGGAAGCGGCCGTGTTCGGGATCCCCGACGAGGTGCTGGGTGAAAAGGTTTGCGCGGCCGTCGTGCCAAAAGCGGGCGAGAGCATCACGCTGGACGACGTCGTCGAACACCTGAAGAGCCTGCAGGTGGCCTCTTACAAGTGGCCCCAGGAGATGGTGATCATGGAGGCGCTGCCGCGCAACCCGCTTGGCAAAGTGCTCAGGCGCGACCTGAAAATGTAGGAGGGCCTTCAGGCCCGATTGATTAATGAATCGGGGCTAAAGCCCCTCCTACAGACTTTCTGTGGGAGCGTCTTCAGACGCGATTCGCTCGTCAGCCCATCTGCTTCTTCAGCTCGCCCATGTCGAAGTGGTCGCGCCACTCCAGGATCCTGCCGTCGCGGAAGCGGAAGATGCCCATGTAGGGCAGGTCGATCTCGACGCCGCCCTTGCGGTAGATGTCGCGCCCCTCCACCAGCAGCAGGTCGCCGTTCTCGGCATGGTTGTCGATGCGCCAGCGGATATCCTCCTGGCCCTTGCCGAAGCGCTCCAGGAACTTGCGCACCTTCTCCCTGCCCTCCAGCGGCGGCGAACCCACGTGGTAGTGGTAGACGACGTCGTCGTCCAGCATCGCCAGCACGCCGTCGACGTCCTGGCGCTTCCAGGTGTCGATCAGCTCGTGCACTGTGTCGATCAGCATGGTCGCTATCCTCGTCAGAACCGCTCGTAGGACGGGTCGTCGCGGCCTTTGCGCCCGAGGCGAGCGCCCTTCTGGCTGAAATCGAACATGCCGCCGCACCAACCCTCGGCGGCGGGCATGTCCCGGTTGAAGTCGAACACCGTCCAGCGGTGGGCGATCTTCCACTCGCCGTCGCGGCGCTCGAAGCGGTCGACCAGCCGGCCGCCGGTCAGGGTGTCCCAGTCGCCGTCCTCGCGGTGCTGTCGCATGAAGGTCCAGACGTAGGTCTCGACATACGCCGTGTCGCCGTCGACGTCGACGTGGCTGGAACCCAGGAGATGCTGCATGGCGCCCATCTTCATGACCCGGGGCATAGCCTCGTCCACGTACTGTTGGGCGTTGCCTTCGTAGCGTCCGGCGTGCTCCTCGATGGCGTCCGGGTGATAGCAGCTTTTCAACAGGTCGCCGTCGGCGCGGTCGATGCCGCGCGCATAGCGCGCCAGCACGTCGCGTATTTCGTAGTAATCCAGCATGCGCTGCATGCGGTCGTCTCGCTGTTCTGTGCTCATGGTGTCTCCCTCTGCTCCCGGTCCGGCCTTATGGCTCATTGCTTCGGCGGCAGCGGGAAGAACCCGCTGGTGCGCCGCTTGTAGTCCTCGAAATCGGGACGCTTCTTCGCCATGCGGCGCTCCAGAAGCCCCTTTCCCAGCGACCCGGTCAGCACCCACAGGATGGTGGCCGGGCTGACGATGGTGACCAGCCCCCACGGGTTCTCGACCGCGATCAGGAAGAAGCCCGCCCAGACGCAGGCCTCGCCGAAGTAGTTCGGGTGGCGGGTATAGCGCCAGAGCCCGCGGTCCATCACCTTGCCCTCGTTGGCGGGGTCGGCGCGGAAGCGGGTGAGCTGGATGTCGCCGACCACCTCGAAGAACATGCCCACCGCCCACAGCGCGACGCCGGCCCAGGCCAGCCAGCCGAGCGCGGCCGGCGTATCCATGGACAGGCCGAAGATGAGAACCAGCGAGACGAGCCACATGAAGAAGCCCTGCATCAGGTAGATGTTCACGAAGCTGTGCAGCGCATAGTTGCCACCGCCGGACTCCACGTGCTGGCGCAGCCGCGCGTAGCGCGGGTCCTCCGTGCCCCAGTTGCGCCAGCCAAGATAGATGCCGAGGCGCAGGCCCCAGAGCGTGGCCAGGGCTGCCACCAGCAGACGCCTGGCCTCGACGCCGTCGGAGATCCTCCACGTGAACCAGACGATGATCACAAAACCGAAGCCCCAGAAAATATCGGCGATGCTGGAATCGCGCAGCGCGAGACTGAGGCCCCACAGTCCGGCGATCAGCACCAGTACGAGTGACGCATTGATCAGCGCCAGCGACAGGAATTCTTGCGGCACGGCTGTCCCCCTCTGGTCGGTTTTCGTTCGTCGACGGGCCGGCTCGCGGCGCCCCGAGACTGTGCTATTATGACTAAGTCTTACTAAGCAAGCGATTCTGATGCAAGTCCGGCCGCCACATCGGCCCAGCGATCAGCAGTGGCGACCTGCGGGGGGGAGCAAGGCCGTGCCAGTACAGAAGCCCGCCATCGACTTCGACGGCCTGCGCCCGCCGGCCCCCGGCCTGAGCGGCGAACATGAGGCCTGGCGGCAGGATTTGCGCGCCTTCGTGTCCGCGCACGTAGAGCCCCACATCGACACCTGGAACGCTGCCGGCACCTTCCCGGACACCCTGTACCGGCAGGCCGCCGAGGCCGGGCTCATGGGCATGGGCTTCCCGGCCGAACTGGGCGGTTGGCAGGAGCCGGCCGATCTCTACCATCGGGTGATATTCGCGGAGGAGTTCCATCGACTCGGTTCCGGTGTGGTCTTCGCGGACCTCGCGACTCACTGGATCGCGCTGCCGCCGGTGGTCGAGTACGGCGGCCCCGAACTGCAAGAGGAAGTGGTGCGGCCGGTACTCGCCGGGGAGAAGCGCACCGCCTTCGCGGTTACCGAGCCGGTGGGCGGCTCGGACGTGTCCCGCTTCGTGACGGTCGCCGCGGCGGACGGCGACCACTACGTGGTGAGCGGCGAGAAGACCCTGATCTCCGGCGCGCTGCGCGCCGACTACCTGCTGGCCGTCGTGCGCACGGCCGGCGAAGGGCTCGGCGGGCTGTCACTGATGCTGATCGATGCGAACAGCCCGGGCGTCAGCATGGAGCCGGTGCCCGGACTGGCCTGGTACAGCGCCGCCAACGGCACCATCCGCTTCGATGGGGTGCGCGTACCTCGCGAGCGCCTGATCGGCCCGGAGGGCCGCGCGTTCGCGAGTCTCACCCACCAGTTCAACACGGAGCGCTTCAGCGGCGTGGGCGCGACGCTGGCCATGGCCCGGGTCGCCACCGCCGACGCCATCGCCTGGGCGCAGCGGCGCGAGACCTTCGGCAAACGGCTGATCGACCACCAGGCCGTCCGCCAGAAGCTGGTAACCATGGTGCGGGCGATCCGCGCCGGCTACGCCTTGCTGGACCAGTGCGTCTGGCGCTTCGAGCGGGGCGAGGTGCCGGTCGCGGATCTGTGCATGCTGAAGGTGCAGGCGACCACGACACTGGAACACTGCGCCCGGGAGGCCATGCAGGTGCTGGGCGGCGAGGCCTACCGGGGTAACACCCGGGTCCAGCGCATCCAGCGCGAGGCGCGCATCTTCGCGCTCGGCGGCGGCACCGAGGAGATACTGAACGACCTGGCCGGGCGGCAGCTCGGTTTCTGAGAACTTGACCATCGCGACGAGGGGGAGAGTGACATGTCCGAGAAGATGGCGACCATCAAGGCGCTGATGCAGGCGAATATCGACGGCCAGCGTGAGAAGTTCCTGGACTACCTGACCGATGACATCGAGTACCATTACCACGTGGGTTCGAGACCGCTGATCGGCAAGGAGTGGGTGCGCAAGTTTCTGAACAAGTACGGCGAGATCTGCGCCGACCCCGACTGGCGCATCGACCGCTGGGCAGAGACGGACGACTGCCTGTTCGTCGAGGGCTACGAGGAGTACACCGACCTGCGAACGGGCGACCGTATCGCCCATCCGTACATGGGCATCTTCGAGTTCCGCGACGGCCGTATCGCCCGCTGGCGCGACTACTTCGAGATGGACAACAAGAAGGAAGAGGGAGCGGCGTGATGACGGAGGGGGACGACAACCTGGAGCTGGCCGAGCGCTTCATGGCGGCGCTGGAGGCCTGCAATGTCGACACCGTGCGCGAACTCTACGCCGCCGACGCGCGGATCTGGCACAACTTCGACCAGGCCCTGCAGCCTGTGGAGGAGAACATCAAGTCGATGCAGTGGATGCACCGCAAGCTGACCGAGCTGGAGTACGACATCGTGCGCCGGGAGCCGATCCCCGGCGGCTGGTACCAGCAACACGTGCTGCGCGGCACGCTGCCATCCGGCGAGCGCTTCGCGATGCCCGCCTGCGCCATCATCAAGGTGAAGGACGGGCGCATCGTGTCGCTGGACGAGTACCTGGACACGGCGCACACGAAACCGCTGCGTTCCTGATTGTGGGATCGGGCCTGAAGGCCCTCCTACAGGGTGCCTGTGGGAGGGGCTTTAGCCCCGATTCATTGCATGGTCGGGCCTGAAGGCCCTCCTACGCGTTCTCTGGCTGGTGCTCGATTTCGCCGGACAGCAGCAGGTAGAACGCCGGCACGACGAACAGCGTGAACAGCGTGCCGATGCCCAGGCCGCTGGCGATGACCAGGCCGATATTGAAGCGGCTCACTGCGCCGGCGCCGGACGCGGTCAGCAGCGGCACCATGGCGAAGATCATGGCCGCGGTGGTCATCAGGATGGGTCGCAGACGCACGGTCGCCGCCCTCTCCACGGCGGCGCGCTTGTCGAGGCCCTCGCGCGCGCGGACCTGGTTGGCGAACTCCACCATCAGGATGCCGTTCTTGGCGACCAGCCCGATCAGCGTGATCAGCCCCACCTGGGTATAGATATTGATGGTCGCCAGTCCCAGCGTCATGAAGATCAGCGCGCCGGCGACGGACATCGGCACCGACACCAGGATGATGAAGGGATCGCGCCAGCTCTCGAACTGGGCTGCGAGCACCAGGTAGATCACCAGCAGTGAGATGAAAAACGTTATCACCAGCGCGCTGGACTGCTGATTGTACTGCCGTGACTCGCCGCTGTAGTCCCAGCTGAAACCCACCGGGAAGGAGGCCTGGGCGCGCTCATCCAGGAACGCCAGCGCATCGCCCAGGGTCACCCCCGGCGCCATCGCGCCCTCGACGGCGATGGAGTTCAGCTGCTGGAACTGGGTGCGCTCGGCGGGTTCCACCGTCCGCTCGAAGCTCACCAGCGCCGACAGCGGCACCATCTCGCCGCCGGCCGCCGGCACGTAATAGTCCTCCAGCATGGCCGGATCCAGCCGGAACTCGCGTCCCACCTGGGGGATGACCCGGTAGCTGCGGCCCTCCAGGTTGAAACGATTGATGTAGCCCTCGCCCACCATCGTCGACAGCGTCCGGCCGACGTCCTGCATGGAGATGCCGAGGATGCCCGCACGGTCACGGTCGATGTGCAGCGTGATGCGCGGTCGGGAGAAATCGATGGACTTGCGCACGAAGGCGAACAGCCCGCTCTGCATGGCCTCGCCCATCAGGCCGTCCACCACGGCGTCCACCCGCTCATAGTCCGCCGCCGAAGTGACCACGAACTGCACCGGCAGCCCGCCGGCGGAACCCGGCAGATCCGGCCGCGGGAAAACCGCCGCCTGCAGGCCGGCGATCTTCGCCACGGCCTGCTGCAGTTCCGGCTGCACTTCCATCTGGGTGCGCTCGCGCTCGCCTCCCGGGGCCATCTTGAAGCCGCCGAAGACGGTGCTGTTGTCGCCACCCATGCCCAGGAACAGAAAACTGTCCTCGTACTCGGGCACCTCCCGGAAGAGTTCCACCATGCGCTGCGCCCAGGTCTCGTTGTACTCCGGGGTCGCCGTCTGGGGTCCGCGGGCCTGCACGAACAGGATGCTCTGGTCCTCCACCGGTGCCAGCTCCTCGGGCACGTTCGTGAACATGAACCAGATGCTGCCCAGCACGATCAGCGCGAAGGCGACGGTCACGGGCACCGTGTCCAGGGAGGCGTGCAGCAGTCGCCGGTAACGATCGGCCAGCCACTGGAAGAAATGCTCCACCCGCTGCTCGAACCGGCCGGGTTCGCCGTAGCGAGTCAGCGCACGGGCAGAGAGCATGGGCGAGAGGGTCAGGGCCACGATGCCCGAGATCAGCACCGCACCCGCCAGCGCGAAGGCGAACTCTGTAAACAGCGTGCCAACGAGCCCGCCCATGAAACCGATCGGCGCATACACGGCGATCAGGGTGGTGGTCATGGCGATGATCGGCAGCCCGATCTCCCGCGCGCCGATGATGGCGGCCTCACGGCGGGAGAGTCCCTCCTCAACGTGGCGGTGGACGTTCTCGACCACGATGATGGCGTCGTCCACCACCAGCCCGATGGCGAGCACCATGGCGAGCAGCGTCAGCAGGTTGATGGAAAAGCCGAGCAACAGCATCACGAACGCGCCGCCGATCAGGGACAACGGCACGGCCACCGCCGGGATCAGCGCCGCACGGAACGAGCCCAGCGAGAGGAAGATCACCGCCAGCACAATCAGCACAGCCTCCGCCAGGGTGCGGAACACCTCGTCGATGGAGTCCTCGATGAACCGGCTCGCGTCAAAAGAAACCTCACCGGAGAGCCCGGCCGGCAGCTGACGGCCGATATCCTCCATGGCGACGTTGACCCGCCGGGAGACATCCAGAGGGTTGGCACCCGGGGCCGGGTCGATGGCGATCACCACGGAAGGCTCGCCGTTGTACCAGCTCACCGAATCGTAATTCTCGGCGCCGAGCTCCACATCGGCGACGTCGCCAAGACGCACCAGCGTGTCGTCGCCGCTGCGCACCACCAGGTCGCGGAAGGCATCGGCATCGCTGATGTCGGTGTCTGCGGAGAGGTCTATGGCGACGTACTGCCCCTTGCTGTTGCCCACGGCCGCCAGATAGTTGTTCTCGATCAGCACCTCGCGGACCTGCGCTGCGGAGACGCCCAGCGCGGCCATGCGGTCCGGGTCCAGCCAGATGCGCATGGCGAAAGTCTTGCCGCCGAAGAGATCGGCGGACGCCACACCCTGCACCGCCTGCAGCCGGGGCTGGACCACTCGCAGTAAATAGTCGGTGGTCTCCGAGGCGCTCATCTGGCCGCCATAGAAGACCAGATACATCAGCGAGGTGCGTCCGCCGACGGTCGCTTCGATCACCGGGTCCTCCGCCTCGGCGGGCAGCACATTGCGCTGGCTCGCGACCTTCGCCTGGATCTCCGCCACGGCCGCATTCGGGTCGTAGTTCAGCAGCATGTGCGCCTCGATCACCGAGCGGCCCTGCAGACTGCGGGAGAAGAGATAGTCGATGCCCTCCGCCTCGGCGATGGCCTGCTGCAGCGGCGTGGTGATAAAGCCCTTGATAAGCTCGCTGCTCGCGCCCGGATAACTGGTGGTGACCGTCACCACCGTATTCTTCGTTTCCGGGTACTGACGGACCTCCAGTGCCGTAATGGAGCGCAGGCCCAGCACCAGAATCAGCAGGCTGACGACGCTGGCCAGGACCGGCCGGCGGATGAAAATGTCGGTGAATTTCATGCGCCGTCCGGCCGGCGCTCTTCCAGCTCGACCGAATTATCTACCGTGACCGGCTGGCCCGTCCTGAGCTTGTTCTGGCCGGCCCCTGCCACGCGGTCGCCGAGCTCGAGGCCGCTCACGATCTCGACACGGCCGTCACG
Organism: uncultured Woeseiaceae bacterium; assembly: GCA_964427415.1. Lineage (GTDB taxonomy): Bacteria > Pseudomonadota > Gammaproteobacteria > Steroidobacterales > Woeseiaceae > Lentisalinibacter. The sequence goes on from CAYRUH010000005.1 coordinate 8,213, forward strand.
CACCTCGCCGGTATCCACCTGACGGCGGGTCGCGACGAGACCGCCCTCGCCTTCTTCCAAAAGAAACACGGAGCTACCGTAGGGGTCGTAGGTCACCGCCTCGTAAGGCAACGTCAGCACTTCCCGGCGCCGCTCCTCGAGGATCCGCACCTCGGCAAACATGCCCGGCCTGAGTGCCCGGTCGTCATTGGCGAAAATACCGCGGACCCGAACGCTGCGGGTGCCCTCTTCGATGCCCGGTGTGATGGCATGAATACGTCCGGTGAACGTACGATCCGGATAGGCGGGGACCTCCGCCTCTACCTGCTGATCCCGGTCGAGACGGCCCAGGTGGCGTTCCGGCAGCGTGAATTCGACGAAGATCGGCGACAGGGAGACCAGGCTCGCGATCTCCTCGCCCGCGGCCAGGTAGCGGCCAGGACTCACGCGCCGTATGCCGAGCTCGCCGGCGAATGGCGCCCGCACGTCTTTCTTGCGGATGACGGCCCGCTTCGCGGCCACCTGGGCTTCCAGGCTCTCCAGCCGGGCCTCGGCCTCGTCCAGCTCCGATGCCGACGCGAGCTTGTCCGCCACCAGCTTGCGCGTGCGCTCCCGCGTGATCGCGGCCAGTTTGCGGTCGGCCAACAGCGTCTGCAGCTCCGCCTGATCCACCTCGTCGTCGAGCTGGACGATGCGCGCCCCCTGCTCCACCCGCTCGCCGGTGATGAAGAAGACTTCGCTGACTTTGCCCGGCACCTCGGCGGCCACCATGATGCCGCTCGTGGGCACGGCGCTGCCGACGGCGCGTATCTTCGGAATCCACGATTCGCGGTCCACTTCGGTGCTCGTCACCACGGCGGGCGGACCGCCCTGAGGCATCCCCCCTTGTGACTGCAGGTAATTCCAGGTGAAAAGGGAACCGAACAGCAATCCGGTGATTGCCAGCACAATGATGAGACGCTTTATCAGGAGAATACTCGCTTTCGTTAGGTTCAGGCCTCCGTGTCGCTCCGGATCCTGAATACAATCTTGCCCACGGCATTCCTGCCGGTCAGCGTGCCGAATGCCTCGACATATTCGTCGAGCCGGAAGGTCCGGCTGATCACCGGATTCACCTCGCCTGCGGCCAGAAAAGCGAACAATTCGTCCAGATTTTCGCCCGACTGGACCGGTTCACGCTGCGCCCAAGCGCCGTAGAATACACCACCGATGCTGCAGTTTTTAAGTAGCGGGAGGCTCAGCGGTATCCTGGGGATATCCCCGCTCGCGAACCCCACGACCAGATACCGTCCGTCCCAGCCCGTCGCTCGCAGGGCCGACTCGGCGAGATCGCCGCCGACCGGATCGTAGACCACGTCGACGCCTCTGCCTGCCGTCAGCGCCTTCACACGGTCTTTCAGCGACTCGGTTGCGTAGTTGACGGTGTCGGTCGCGCCCGCGCGCGCAGCCACCTCGAGCTTGTCGGCTGACGAGGCCGCGGCGATGACTCGTGCACCCATAGCAGCGCCGAGATCGACGGCGGCGAGTCCTACGCCGCCGGCCGCACCGAGCACGAGCAGCGTCTCGTCCTGGCGGAGCCCCGCGCACTGCTTGAGCGCATAATAGGAGGTCCCGTAGGCCACCAGAAAGGCCGCGCCGGTCACCAGATCCAGATCGGCGGGCAACTTCACGACTTCACGCGCCGGCTTCGCTGCCAGGTCGGCGAACGCACCGGTGGCGCCCCAGAAGGCCACGCGGTCACCGACGGCGAAACCCTCGACATCGGCGCCGACCTTCCGGACGATGCCCGCCGCCTCCCCGCCCGGCACGAATGGCAGCTCGGGTTTGAGCTGATAGGTGCCCGAAATAACGAGCGTGTCGGGAAAATTCAGAGCAGCGGCATGGATCTCGATGAGCAGCTCGCCGGCCTGCGGTTCGGGGTCGGCAATCTCCTCCAGTGTCAGGTTTTCGGCGGCTCCCAGTTCTTTGCATAGCAATGCGTACATAAGACCTCCAGCGCTATCGACTTCACGTGAACAGGCATAACCCGTCCTTCAGCACCGGCAGGTCACGCTCCCCGGACCTCACCTGGAACCTCACGTCCGGCGGACTGTCTGGCGCGCCGGTACCCTCACGCGGTAGCGGCGGCTCGCTGCCGAAAGCGCCGTCGCCACGAGCCATCGTCACATACGTCTGCCGCCGCCCGCTCAGACGGAGCTCCGCCAGTCCGAGCGGATCGATAGCCATCGTCTGCCAGCGCGCCGTAAACGGTGCGGGTCAGAAGTCGACCCGCACCGTCAGACCGTAGGTCCTCGGATCACCGAGGAATCCGGAAAAGGAACCGCTCTGGAACGTCGCCGGGAAAATACGGCGAAAAAAGTCCTCATCGAAAAGGTTGCGCGCCCACAGTTCCACGGCCCAGCCGCTGTCGTCGCCCTGGAGTCCGATCCTGGCATTTACCAGCGTGTAGGCATCCTGGATGCGCTCCGGCTCCGTACCGCCCAGCAAGTGCGAACTCATGTAGCGGGCATCCGCGTGGAGCTTGAGCGACAGCGACGTATCCGGGATCGGGTACAGATAGGTCGCCGCCGTCGTCGCCGTCCATTCCGGCGCGAGCTCCATGTCTGCGCCGGCGAAGATGCCGTTGCCGGGGTCGTCGGTGTAGCGGGCATCCGTGTACGACACCGAACCGTCAATGCTCAACCTCTCGGTCGGCCGCCAGCTCGTCTCCACCTCGACGCCGGAGGTCTCCGCGCCCGGCAGACTGAGCACCACGAAATTGACGCCGGTGAACTGGATGGACTGGAAGTCCTTGAACTCTTCGTGGAACACGGCCACGTTCGTGCGCAGCGCGCCACCGAGCAGATCCGCCTTGAGGCCCAGTTCGTAAGCGTCGACGGTCTCCTCGTCGAAGGCGAGATCGTCCGCGTCCGGGTTTGCCGGCGTCGAAAAACCGGCCCGATCCAGATTGAAGCCACCGGACTTGTAACCCCGTGAATACGAGACGTAGACATTTGCCGCATCGGTCAGCTGATAGGCGAGGTCCGCGGTGCCCGACCATTCTGTCTCGTCCCGGCTGGCGGTATCACCTGCCTCGTCGAAGCGCGCGTCCCAGAAAGCGAGGCAGAAGATAGCCACGTCGAGGCCAGCTCCCACCTGTTGTGCAACGTCACACGCGGGGTTCTCGTTGGTGCCGGTCACGTCGACGCTCTTTTCATTGCGCGTGAGTCGCGCGCCCAACGTGAAATCGAGTCGGTCCGTCAGCGCGAAGGTGTTGTGGGTGAAGATCGCATAATCGTCGCCTTCCTGCTCGGCCAGGCCCACGCTGCCGTCCCCGGGCGTGAATGCGTCCAGCACGGCCGGCGTAAACGCGGCGGGTCCGCCGAACGCTTCCGTTATCTGCGAGCCCATCCGGAAGCGCCGCTCATCGGCAATCTCTTCATTGGCGTACCAGAGACCCACCAGCCACTCCAGCCGGTCACGTTCTCCCTGCAGGCGCAGCTCCTGAGTGAATACGTCGAAGGTCTGGATGATGCCGTCCTTCGGAATGAATCCGAAGTCGGCACCCGAATGGTCGAAGTCCTGGCCGCGGCGTGCCTCGTATTCCCGATAGGCGGTCAGGGAGATCAGGTCGGCGAAGCCAAGATTCCACTCCGCTTCGACGGAGAGACCATAGTCCTGCACCTCTTCCTGATTGATGCGGCCGGGTGTCGTCGCCTGAAGCCGGTCGAAGGGATCGGGGCTGGCGTGACCGATCAGACCGATCTGGGCAGCGATGGCGTCGACCTGGTTGTTCGGCGCAAGTATGGCGATGGGCGCCGCGCAGCAGTCTTCATCGCGCTCCGTATAATCGGCGGAGAAGCGCAATGTCAGGTCTTCGTTCGGCAGGTACTCCAGCTTCCCGCGCAGAAAAGCACGATCCATGATATTCGCGTCGGTGTTCTCGTTCACCATCTGCAGGAAGCCGTCACGGCGCTGGACGACCATCTCCAGGCGCCCCGCTAAATCCTCTTCGACGATCGGTCCCGAGACGGCTCCGTTCAGGCGGAAATAGTCGTGGTTCCCGAAGGTTCCCTCGGTATAGGCCTCGAATTCCTCGAAATTCGGCCGTTTCGTGATGATGTTAACGAGGCCTGCTGAAGTGTTCCGCCCGAACAGCGTGCCCTGGGGCCCGCGCAGTACCTCTATGCGCTCTACGTCACCGAGTTCTGATAGCGCCACACCGGTGCGCACCCGGACGACGCCATCGATCACGACCCCGACCGCCGCCTCCAGGCCCGGGTTGGTCGCTGATGTGCCGATACCGCGGACGCGGATACTCGAGTCGGTGGCACCGCCGGGAGTCTGGAACGTCAGACTCGGCACCAGCGAGAGGAGATCCCGGATGTCACGCACGCCGGAATTGTTCAGTGCTTCGCCGGAGACCGCCGTTACTGCCACCGGCACGTCCATCAGACTCTTGGCGCGTTTCGTCGCCGTTACGACGATCTCCTCCACTGCGAAGTCCCGGTCCGCTCCAGCGTTACTCTGCGCCAGAGCGACGTTCACCGGAACACCGACGATGAGCAGTGGCAGCGAGTATGCGCCTCTGCGGATCAGTCCTCCGAGGACTGTGAAAAATCGGTTCATTGCTGCTCCCCCTTGTGGCCTCTTCCAGCCCGCCGGTTACCGGCGTCTGCACGCACACCGGCTGCTCTGACGGTTTATTCAGAGTCCCGGACTGTGCTGGCTAAATTAACTTGCACAAACGAACCTGTCAATCGACAAAGCCTTATCCACACTATTATTAAAGATTTCTATGATGTTTTACCACTTTTGATATCGGACTATGGCATTAAAGTAGCCGGCCCGGACATTGCAGGCCGCGCCGTATGATTACGCAGAATCCTTCTGGAAATGGTCACGCCAGGCACAGACCTTGCCATCACGAAACTCGAAGATGCCCATGTACGGAATCTTCACCGCCTGCCCTGTTTCATTGTCGATTTGCTCGACGAGACCCTCGAGCAGGAGTTTGTTGCCCGTCTCGGCGCAATTCAGGATTCTCCAGGAGACGTCGGAATTGGCGCCGTCATAGGTCTCCAGAAACTCCCTGATTGCGTCCTTGCTCAAATGGGGCGGAGAGCCGACGTGGGAGTGGTATTCGATGTCGTCGGTGAGGTAGCCGAGGAATTCATCGAAATCGCGCCGATCCCACGCGGACATGATCCTTCTGACGGTATCGATATAGCTGCTCATCGTGTGCCCCCACCGAGTTGACAAAAAGCTGTTGCAGTATTGCGGCAGTCCAAATAGTATTTGCCAATCTACTTATGCAAGTATGTTGCAGTCAAGCAACGCATAGGTTGATACAGCGGGGGATAGCGGCGTGCGAAGCTTCTGGCGTTTGTGGTCATCCTCTGCGGTTCACGGCGGCAATGCCGGGTCTAATTTGGAAACCCGGAGGGGGAGAGAGATGCAACGAGGAGAACAGCCCATAGCGGGCATACGGTGCCTGCGTCTCGCCGGCACTCTGCTGGCAACCGCAGCGCTGGCCATGAGCGGGACTGCGCTCGCGCAGGAGCTCGAGGAAATTGTTGTCACGGCGCAGAAACGCGAGGTGGGCCTGCAGACCGCACCGGTCGCGATTTCCGCCTATTCGGGAGACGCGCTGGAGGAGAACAAGATCTACGACCTCGCGGACCTCGCGAACAGTGTTCCGGCTTTTTCGCTCACTGCGCTTACACCACTGGACGTAGAACTCAATATCCGTGGCGTCACGAACACCCGTCTCGATGCACCGACGGCGGATCCATCTGTTGGCTTGTTTCTGGACGAGGTCTATATCGGTCGCACTGGTGGTCTGAATACCGACTTCTATGACCTGGCGCGCGTCGAGATCATCCGGGGTCCACAGGGCGTTCTACTCGGCAAGAACGTGGTGGGCGGCGCGCTAAGCGTTATCACGGCAGCGCCCGAATTCGAGCGGTCGGGAAAACTGCTGGTATCGGCAGGTAACTTCAATGCATTGCAGACCAGCGGCCATATCACCGGCGGCCTCAGCGACAGCTGGGCGGGACGTCTGTCGTTCCAGACACGCGACCGCGACGGCTACGCGCATGACGTGCTGCACGACCGGGAGCTGGAGGATCTCACTTCGCGCCAGGTCCGGGGACAACTGCTGTATGAGAATAATGAAGGCCTGCGCGCCCGCTTCTCGCTGGACTACAACGATGACGCCACCAACGGCATGAATGCCGTCGCGATCGCCGGCGGACCCAACGGTTTTCGCCCCTGGAGCAGTCTGCGCAGCTTCCTCGGCCTGACCGATATCCGCCAATCGACGCCGGAGGACAATCTGTATGCCGGCGAGCAATGGGAGCAGAACAACCGCATGAGCCGCGAGGGCTTCGGCCTGATGGCGAACGTAGAGAAAGACTTCGGTGGCTTCACTTTCACGTCCATAACAGGTTATCGTGATGCCAATTCCAAGCAGCTCTACGACCAGACCGGCGGCGGTCCGGACGTGTTCGATGACGTCGCGGACTTCGACGATTTCCTGGCCTACGTCGCGGACAATTTCGGTGCCTGTCCGCTGCTCGACCCGACGGCGATGGACCCGCGCGGGTGCGGCGGCTCGCTGCTGTTCTCCTCCCCGGTGAACGAGCAGACAGACATCAAGCAATTCAGCCAGGAATTTCGCCTCACCTCCACCACCGACGGCCGCTGGGACTGGATCGCCGGCATCTACTACAAGCACGACGAAATCGACAAATTCGACCGCTTCTTCGGCGAGAACATCACCGGTATCCTGCCGACCCTGAGCGGCGAGAGCCACTGGCTGAACGACGGGGAAATGGACTCCTTCGCCGTGTTCGGCCAGATCGGATGGAACCTCACCGACACACTGAAGCTATCCGTCGGCGCACGCTGGACCCGGGACGACAAGAAAGGAACCGTGCAGGGCATCGCCGTGGCGACGGGTGACCGCTTCAACCCCGGCGATGCCATACCACTGACGCCGCTCGGCGCGACATTCGTTGAAGGCGGCGGGTTTGCCACGGACTACGGCGACGACTGGAGCGAGGTAACCCCTCAGGCGATCCTGGAATGGCAGGCCACTGACGAGCTGTTCGTCTATGCGAGCGTCGCCAAAGGCTTCAAGGGCGGCGGTTTCGAGGACACGCCGTCGAATGAAACCGCGGCTAACTTCGCCTTCGACCCGGAAGATGTCATCAACTATGAAGCCGGCTTCAAGTCGGATTTCGCCGATGGCCGCGCGCGGCTTAATGCTTCTTTCTTCTTCATGGATTACACCGACCTCCAGGTCCAGCAGACCAACGAGGACTGCCTCTGTAATCTTACCGATAACGCCTCGGATGCCGAGATTCTCGGGGTCGAGGCCGAGTTCCAGTATGCGGCTACCGCAGGTCTGTTGTTATCTGCTTCGGGCTCTTTCGTGGACACGGAGTACGTGGAGTTCATCGAGGCCAGCGGTTTCGACAGTTCCGGCAATCAGCTGCAGCGCACACCGGAGCTCCAGTACAGCGTCGGCTTCGACTACACGCCGGCAGGTGCGAGCGGTCCGGCGCGTGATCTTGCTTTCCGGCTTGGCTATACCTGGCAGGATGAACTATTCTGGCAGCCCTCCAACCTGAACCGTGAAGCTTCCTACGGACTGCTGGATGGTCGCATCACCTACGCTCCAGAAAATGCCAATTGGTCTCTCGGCGTCTGGGGCAAGAACCTTACCGACGAAGAGTATCGGCTGAATATCATCCCTTTCTTCGGTGAGGAGGTGAGCCAGTTCGGTCCGCCGCGCACCTATGGCGTGGACTTCACTTACAACTTCCTGTGATTCGGGCCGAACGGGGGCTGTACCCGGCCATCGACGCAAGGGCGGCATGCGCCATCCGTGCCGCCTTTTCTTTTGGCATCGATGTGGGAGCGCCTGCAGGCGCGATACCGGATCGGGCCTGAAGGCCCTTGTACGTTTTCTAGAGGTGCTCCAGGCGGCGGTAGAGGTCGGCCAGCCGGACGTCGAACTCGCGCCGGCGGCGCTCGACTTCGGCATCGACCCGCCCGACGAGGCCCCGGTTGCGGGCCAGCAGCAGGCCGCCCGCCAGCATCGCCCGGGAGGCGGAATCCGCCCAGCGGATGTCCCGCCGGTCGGCCATGCGGCGCCCAAGCCCCAGGCAGGTCTCGACCAGCGCATCGTCGCCGGGGTCGGGATCCGCGGCGCCGCTCAGGAGCGCCCGGGCGACCACCCGATACGCCTCCACATAGGGGCGCAGCACCGCCTGGGCGACGCACAGCGGCTTGCCCGTGACCATCCCGGCGATCCCCGCTCCGCCCGCCTCCAGCCGGCTCTCCCAATCCGGCGCGAGTGCGTCGAGTTCCGCCCGCACCGCCGCCCCATACTCGGGGCGCCGGGCGAAGAAGAACTCCATCTTGAACAGGTCCCGCAAGCGGTCGATCTGGTCCTCGAACACCTGTCGCGGCTCTGCGCCGCCGACGTCGGCGGCATGGAGCAGCGCGAGTTCGACGAAAGCGGCGATCACGAAGTGATGCGCGGCCATGTTGCTGTAGTACAGCGCAGCCAGATGCCGCGCGCGCGGCACCGTCAACCGGCCGGCCGATTCGGCCACCATCCCGGTGGCAGCGAGTTCCGCCAGCACGCATTCGAGTTCGGTATCCGTCTCGGCGGGCAATGCCTTCACCGCCTCGGGGTCATGGCGGCGCACGTGCCGGAATAGCGCAAGCAGGTCCTCGCGCAGCCGCGCCCGGTCGACCCCCTCTTCGCAGAGCAGCGACATCATGACCAGCGAGACGGTCGTCGGCGGCGTTACCCGGTTGATCAGGTAACAGACCTCGAACGCGAGTTTCTGCACTTCCACCGACTCCGCACTGGCCGACTCGAGGGCGGGCGCATCGGGCGTATCGTGCAGGGAGACGGGCTCGCCGAAGCGCACGTAGATGCGCCCGAGCGGCTGCCTGAGGCCGCGCACGTAACGCAGGAACCAGGACAGCGACTCCGGCGTCTTGCCCGACCCCGTCTGCTGCGCCGTCATCTCCGGGACGTCGGGTATCTGGTCGTAGGCGATCGAGACGGGCAGATACCGGACCGGGTCCCCGTCCAGTCCGCGACTCGCCTCCACCACGTACTTGAGCAGGCCGAGCTTGGGCATGACGAGTTTGCCCGAACGGGACCGCGTCCCCTCGATCGCCCACATGAACGAGGCACCGGCCGAGAGCAGATCACCGATGGCGCTCTTCAGCGCCAGCCGGTACACGGGATTGTCACGGATGCCGCGCCGGATGAAGATGCCTCCCGCCCGCCGGGAGAGCCAGCCGAGGCCGAGGAAGTCCATGTTGATGCCGCCGAAGACGTAGGGCGTGTCGATGCCGCGCTCGTACAGGGCATGATAGAGCGCGAAGATATCCAGGTAGGTCTTGTGGGTGATCAGGTAGACCACCGGGCCCCGCCGCGCCAGGTCGGCGACACGACCGAACTCGCCTTCGTCGCAGACGATATCCCGCGCATAGCCGCGCCGGCAGATGAACCGGCTGAGCGCGGCGAACAGCCGCACACCGGCCCCGCTGCGGCGGCTGTCCAGTTCCGCGAGGTAGCGTTCCGCCTCTTCGACCAGCTCGGCCGGTTCGCAGCCGGCGTCCGCGGCCAGTTCCCGCAGCGCTTCTTCCAGCCGCTCGCGGCCGGGATTCACCGCAGCTGACTGTCCTTGCTGCCGCGGCGGTTGTACAGGCTGCCGCCGCGTTCCGAAGCGTCCAGCGCCGCCTGGCAATCGGTGCAGCGGCGCACGCCGGGGACGGCCTCGCGCCGCGCCGCCGGGATGGCGTCACCGCATTCCTCGCAGTGGGTCAGCGAGGGGCCTCGCGACAGTCGGCCGCGGGCGCGCTCCACCGCGTCCTCGACGCTTGCATCAATCTGTTCCTGTACGGCCCCGTCCCGGGCCCAGCCACCGGCCATGGTCTTCTCCGCCTTCGACGGCTATGTCGCCGCCTGTCAGCATAGCAAAGTCACGGGGCCTTCCAGCGGACGGCGGCACCGGGCTACCCCTGCGCCACCTCCGCGCGCTGCCGGCTGGCCCGATAGGGCCGCAGGGCCAGATAACTGAGCAGCACACCCACCGGTATCACCGTGGCGCTCACCACGGCCATCGAGTAACGGAGCTTCATCGGGTCGTCGAAGCCGAAGTCCGTCACCAGTGCCACGAGGGTGGGACCGAAGCCCAGCGCGATCAGGTTGCCCACCAGGAAGTACAGTGCCGTCATCTGGGCGCGCAGGGGATTGGGCGTGATCACCTGCAGTGCGGCGGCGGGCAGCCCCTGCGGGAACGCGAGCAGGAAGCTGGTCACGGCCAGGCAGGCCAGCGCCAGCCCGCCGTTCGGCATCAGCGGCGTGGCCACCGCGAACGGCACCGTGATCACGCCGCCGTAGAAGGCCGCGCGCAGGATGGCGTCGCGGCGGCCCCGCCTCTCCAGCCAGTCGGCCACGTACCCGCCCGCGTAGACACCGGCCGTGCCGAGCACGAACATGATGGCGCCGTAGGCGAGTCCTATCGTGGAGGCGTCCCAGCCCCAGGTGCGGATAAACAGGGTCGGCGTCCAGACCATGTAGCCGGCGATGGCGATGCCGATCATCGAGAAGGCGAGGAAGTGGAAGACCACCGTCAGGCCATTGACCCGGAGGAAGGCGAGCAGCACCGGCAGCGAACTCGCATTGCCTTCCTGCGGCACCCCTGCCGCCTTCAGACCACGGCGCACCGGCTCCCGGATGGTGAGTACGAGCAGGAAGATGGGCAGCCCGAGGATGCCGACGAAAAAGAAGGTCATCTGCCACGGTCTAACGTCGCCCAGCACCGGCATGGTCACTACGCCGGCGTTCATCACCATGCGCACGACGATGCCGCCGATGATCATGGCGAGTCCCGCACCGAAATAGACGCCCATCGAATACACGCTGAAGGCACGCGCGAGCTTATGCTTCGGGAAATAATCCGCCATGATCGAGAAGGCGGCCGGCGACAGTGTGGCTTCGCCGACGCCGACACCGACCCGTGTGGCGAACAGCTGCCAGAAGTTCCGCGCCGCGCCGCACAGCGCCGTCATCGCGCTCCAGAAAGCGACGCCGAAGGCGATGATGACCTTGCGGTTCTTCTGATCGGCGAGCCGGGCGATCGGCACGCCCATCAGTGTGTAGAAGATGGAGAAGGCGAGGCCGGCAAGCAGGCTTACCTGGGTATCACTGATGGCGAGGTCCGCCCGGATCGGCTCGATGAGCAGACTCAGTATCTGGCGGTCGATGAAGGAGTTGGTATAGGCGAGCATAAGCACGCCGACCACATACCAGGAGTAGACCGGATTCGGCCATTCGCCATCTTCGTCGTGCGCGTCCGCGCCGACGGTCTGCGTCTGCTGCATGCGTGCTCTCCCCCGCTGCTGCCCGGCTGCGGCCCCCGCGCACCCCGCCGGTGACCGGATTGCCTGCGACCGACGGCTAGCTTAGACTGTCATAGTCTAATTACGCAAGTTTGTGGTTCCGTCTTGCTGAGGCATACCGGACGACCACAGGAGATTCACTTTCAGGGGGAGACTCATCTTATGAGAATGCACGTTCTGTTGCTGTCGCTGCTGCTGGTTCCGCTGGCGCTGCAGGCCGACGATCATGCCGGCAGCGAGGCCGAAGCCGAGGCCGTCGCGATGGAGATGGTCGACGCCTGGAACACCATGGAATGGGAGCGGATGATCGATCTGTTCGCCGAGGACGCCGTGTTCCAGAGCATGATGAAAGAGCCGGTTATCGGGCGCGAGACGATCCGGCCGCGCTTCCTCGCACTGGTTGACGGTCTGGAGCGTATCGAGCTGCAGATCCGCAACATGGCGGTCAACGGCAACGTCGTATTCCTGGAGCGGGTCGACGACTTCGTCTACAAGGGCAAGCATTCCCGCGTCCCGGTCGTCGGTGTCCTCGAGATCGCCGACGGCGAGGTGGCCGCCTGGCGGGACTACTACGATTGGGCGCAGCTGGAGGAAGCGCTGACGATGGAGGAGTAGGCTGCGTCAGCCGTTTTCGCCGGCGCCCCCGTGGGCCTCTTCGTGAACCTGCTCGTGGACAATCGTCTCGCCGCGGGAGGTGTGCTCATGTTCGATCTCCCAGCTCCCGTCGGCCGTCTTCTCCAGCACGTGTGTGAAGGCACCCCGGATCGTCTCGTGGGGGAATATGTGCTCGAACGAGCCGGTGACCACGGCCACCTCGTCGGTCAGCAGCCGGACCTCCATCGCGTCGATGGTGAACTTGCCCATGCGCCGCTCGTCCGGCCAGGCCTCGCGGAACATGCGGTTCACGGCATCCCAGCCGGCGAGCCAGGTCTTGCCGTAGACGAGGCGCATGTCGTCGCCCTTGCCGTAGGCATCCAGGTAGGCGGTCATGTCCGCCGCGTTCCAGTCGCTCTGCAGCCCGCGGATGACCGCCTCCACCGCATCCTCCTCCGGCCCGCCGTGGGCGGGGCCGGCGAAGGCGCAGCCGAGCGCAAGTATTGCGGCTGCGAGGCCCGGGGTCCTGTAGTCAAACATCGGCGTCTCCTGTTCCGGTATGGGAATGGTGGTGTGACCGGCAGGCCGCTTCAGCCCGACGCGCGCACGCGCACGGGCAGCGCACTCATGCGCGGCAGGCCGCTCCAGGTGTCGTAGTCGGTCTCGTCGTCGACCAGCGCGCTGGTGCTGGTGCCGCGGAAGCGATCGGTGGCCGTGGTGTTCGGGAACCCGTGGGCGACCGAGATCACGCCGGGGCGAACGTCGTCGGCCAGCTCCACCACGGCGGGGGCGCTGCCGTTGCCGCTGGCGATCTCGATCCGGTCGCCGGCCGCCAGCCCCAGCGCCGCCGCATCCCGCGGATTCATGTATGCCGGGTTGTACGGCACCTTCTTCGCGAGCGCCTCCAGCCGATGCCCGACCGAGTTGTAGACGTGGTGCTGGCGGCGGCTCACCAGCAGCAGGGGCAGGCCGTCGCCGCCGGGAATCGCCTCGTCCGCCCCGGCCCCACGATCAGCGTCACCAGTGTCGGCAACTTCGGCAAGACCGCTCAGTTCCGTCATCATGCCCTCGTTGCCGACCTCCAGCCGGTAGGGCCAGTCGGGGTCCCGTGATTCCGCCGGCGCGGAGCGCTCCTCGAAGATATGGCCTTCCGGGTACTTTTTGATCTCTTCCAGCGGCACGGGGCTGCGGCTGGTGAACACCTCGATCAGCTCGTCGGTGGTCGGCGGGGTTTCCGTGTCCCAGGCGTAGCCGCGGAAACCGAGCGGCATGTCCATGCGCCGGGCGAGTTCGTAGAACACCCGCCAGTCCTCGATCACCTCGGCGCCGGCCGGCGGATCGATGAGCGCGGGCTGGTACTGGGCGAACGGTTCCTGGAAGCCGATGGACAAACCGTAGGTCACCATGCCCTCGTTGGCGAAGGAGATGGCGGGCATCTCGTAGCCGAACATCGGCCCGATGACGTAATCCGCCAGTTCCGCCGTGGCGGACAGCTGGGGGTCGATGACCACCAGCAGATCCAGGGACTCCAGCGCGCGCCGGACCTTCTCCCGGTTCGGGAACGCGGCCAGGGGATTGCCGCCGACGACGAACAGCGCGCGTACCTGCCCCTCCCCCGGCGTCAGGATCTCGTCGGCCAGCGCGGCGGTGGACAGGCCCGCAGCGGTATCGGCCAGCCCCCGGACTCGCAGCGACTCGCCGAAGCCGACGGCGGGCCGGGGCTTCTCCGCACGCGCCCTGCCCGAGAACATGCGGAACAGACAGCCGAGATTCGGCACGCGCTCGCCCGCCTTCACCCAGCGCCCGCAGATCGTATTCAGCGCGAGCAGCAGGTACTCCATCAGCGTGCCGTGGGGCGCCATGTTCGAGCCCGTGCCGCCGGTCGCGTTACCCTTGCTGGCGTTCGCGAACATCCGTGCGGCCGCCACGATGTCGTCCGCCTGCAGGCCCGACCGTGCGGCGACGCGCTCCGGCGTAAAGGGCTCCACGGCCGCGGCCAGTTCGTCGAAGCCGTTGACCTCTGCCGCGACGAAATCCCGATCGTACAAATCCTCGGCGATGATCACCCGGATGATCGCCGCCAGTATCTCCGGGTCGTGGCCGGGCAGGCATTGCAGGTGGATGTCGGCCTTGCGCGCGCTCTCGGTGCGGCGCGGGTCGATCACGATGAGCTTCAGCCCCCGCTTCTTCGCCTCGTGCAGCCGCTTCGCCGGATTGAACGGCGGGATGCCGCCCCACATCGAGACCAGCGGATTGGCGCCGACCAGCATGCATACGTCGGAGTCGGCGAACGCCTCGGGCCCGGCGCCCCAGCGCCCGTGCAGCGCCATCGCAATGGGCTTGCCGGGCTGGTCGATGGTGGCGTTGGTGAAGCGCATCGGCGAGCCGATGGCGTCCATGAAGGCGTGTCGCGTCATCACGCCGCCCACGCAGAAGTGGCTGAACGTGCCGGTGTACATCGCCACCGAGCGGGGACCGTGCTCGGCGACGATCGCCTGCAGTTTCGACGCCACCTCGTCCAGGGCCTGCGGCAGGGGGATCTCGCTGCGGCTGCCGTCGCCGTCCCGCTTCAGCGGATGCAGGATGCGCTCGTCGGCGTAGTGGAACTCGTGGAAGTTGCGGCCCTTGATGCAGCTGTAGCCGGCATACACCGGGTTGTGCTTGTCGCCGATCAGCCTGACGATGCGCCCGTCCTCGAGGTGTACCTTCATCGGGCAGAACGCGTGACAGAATCGGCACAGGCCGTGTCGCTGTTCGCTGGTCATGTCAGTCTCCTCGTGCGGCCGCCGCGCGCACCGCCTCGCCCCACTCCCGGATGGCCGGCACCGTGAACGACAGAAAGCGGCCGAAAGAGGCAAAGCCGTGGATGGTCTCCTCGTAGCAGCGATACTCCACCGCGACACCCGCCCGCTCCAGTGCCTGCGCATACGCCGCCGCCTCGTCGCGCAGCGGATCCAGTCCGGCCGTCACGATCAGCGCCGGGGGCAGGCCCGCCAGCGTGTCAGCGAGCCCGGGCGACAGCCTCACGTCCCCGGGGTCGTGGCCAGGCGCCAGGTACTGCGCGCCGAACCAGGCCATCAGTTCCCCGGTCAGGAAATAGCCGTCGGCATTGTCGGCCACCGAGGGGTAACGCGCCGGGTCCCGGGAGGCATCCAGGGCCGGATAGATCAATAGCTGGAACACGGGCGCCGGACCGCGCTGCGCCAGCGCGCGCTGCGCGAGCGAGGCGGCGAGTCCTCCGCCGGCGCTGTCGCCGGCAACGACAACACGGGCAGGATCGGCGCCGACACCCGCGGCATGCCCGAGCGCCCAGGACCAGGCGCTCCAGGCATCTTCCCAGGCAGCCGGGAAACGGTGCTCGGGACCGAGGCGGTAGTCGACGGCCACCGTGACGGCACCGCTTGCATTGGCCAGCGTCCGGCAGACCGCGTCGTGGGAATCGAGATCGCCGATGACACCGCCGCCGCCGTGGAAATAGAGAAGTAACGGCGCCCCCTCCCCGGCACTCTCCGGCCGATACAGCCGCGCACCGAGCCCCGACGCGATCTCGAGATCCTGCACGTCCGCCACGGCCTCGGCAGGGTGCGCCGAGGCGGCGGTGAGCGGATCGTGGATCTGCCTCGCCTCGACGGCCGGCAGGGTCCAGATGGGCGGATATTCCGCCTCGGCCATCAGGCGCAGGAGCCCGGCGGTCTCGGCATCGGGCTTCATGGCCCGAGCCGCTCGCGCTTCAGGCGGATGCCCGCGGCCTCGCGGTCCCAGGTGTCCCCGGTGACACCGGCTTCGCGGAACAGCACCTTGCGGGGCTTGTTGGTCTCCGTCTTCGGGATCTCGTCCACGATGCGCACGTAGCGGGGCACCATGAAGTAGGCCAGCCGCTCCACCAGGAACTCCGTCAGCGCCACCGGATCGAGGCTCGCGCCGGCCGTCGGCACGACGACGATCAGCACCTCTTCCTCCGTGTACTCGCTCGGCACGCCGACCGCCACCACCTCGTCCACGTCCGGGTGGCGGATCACCTCCGCCTCGACCTCCAGCGACGAGATGTTCTCGCCACGGCGCCGGATGGTGTCCTTGCGCCGGTCGACGAAGAAGTAGTCGCCGTTCTCGTCCTGGCGGAACACGTCGCCGGTATGGAACCAGCCGTTGCGCCAGGCCCGGGCCGTCGCCTCGGGCATGTTGATGTAGCCGACATTCATGGTCCACGGCAGGTCGGAGCGCACGGTCAGCTCGCCGGGCTCGCCGCGGGGGACCTCGATATCGTTCTCGTCCACCAGCCGGCACTCCACGCCCGTCCGCGGCCGGCCGCAGGCGTACTGGACCTCGGAGTTGACGTCGCTGATCAGCGGCGTGGATACCTCGGTCATGTTGAAGCCGGTCACGTAGTCGAAGCCGAAGCGCTTGCCGAGCGCGATGGTCTCGTCGTTGATCGGGAACATGGTCAGGTTGCGGAGCGGGTTCTCGGTGTCGTCCGGCCGCGGCTCGGACTTGGCGATGAACGGCGCCATGGCACCGATCAGCCCCGCCGTGGTCACGCAGTCTGCCCGGCGCACCTGATCCCAGAACTCGGTGGTGCTGAAACCGCTCACCAGATAGAAGGAACCGGCGTTCACCAGCGCGCAGTAGATGGGGCTGGTGCCGCCGACGTGGAACATCGGCAGGTTCACCAGGATGGCGTCGCCGTCTTCCATGCGGTAGTTGATGACCGCCGTGGTGTAGAGCTGCAGGTAGGGCGAGAGCACGCCTTTCGACGGACCCGTGGTGCCGGAAGTGTAGATGACGCTCTGGATGTCCCAGGGCTCGATCACGGCGGAGTCGTCGAAGGCCTCGCCGTCGCCTTTGAGTGCATCCGCATCGTGGAAGCGCAGACCGGGCCGATCCGCAGGCACCTCGCCGCCGGACAGCACCACTTGCTCGACGCTCTCGAGCGCCAGCCCTGCCAGACGCCCGACCAGGTCGGGATGGGTGACCATGATCCGCGCCCCGGTCAGGTTGACGGCGTGTTCCAGCACACCGCCGCGGTACGCCGTGTTCAGCGGCACGTAGATGGCGCCGAGATAGTTGGCAGCAAACCAGACCCGGACGATGTCCCGGCCGTTCGGCAGCCAGGCGATGACCCGGTCGCCACGGCCGACGCCGAGGGCCTGCAGCCCGGCTGCCGTGTCACGGACCTGGCGGCGGCATTCCGCATACGACCACTCGGTGCCGTCCTCGAACAGGGCCACCCTTCGATCGGGACAGCGTTCGGCCCGGCTGTCCAGCAGACCTTTCAGGACGCAGTCGCCCCGTTCCGGCAGGCGCGGATCGAACCAGGGCGGTCGGATCTCTTCTCGGTCGCCGCTCATCGTCAAAGCTCCCCCAACGGCGCTCGCAGTCACTTGCATTAACAAACCCGACCTTAGCCAGCAGTTACCCGGCCGTCAACCGCCGGTTGACGGCATGGGTCCCCGCCCGGTATTTTAAGTTCTATATTGCAAGTGACTGGAGCAGCGGATGGACGCGGCAACACTGCTGAAGATCGTCAATTTCTACGGGCGCTTCACCCCGAACTACACCAAGATCGGCTATTACGCCCGCGGCCTGCCCTGGGGCTCCTCCCGTCCGTGGGACTTCTCCGGCCAGCACTGGGTGGTAACCGGGGCGAACGCCGGCATCGGCGAGGCCATCATGCGCACCGCCTCCGCCGCGGGTGCGAGCGTGGTGGCCGTGGCCCGCAATGCAGAGAGACTCAATGGCGCGGTGAGTGCACTGCCGGCCGAATCTGCGCAGAGAGTGATGCCGCTGGTCGCGGACATGTCGCTGCAGTCGCAGACCGACGAACTGATCGGCCGACTCGTCGCAGACGGGCGCCGGATCGACGTACTGATGAATAACGTGGGCGTCTTGCTGAACGAGCACGAGGTTACCACCGAGGGACGCGAGAAGAGCTTCGTCACCAACCTGCTCAGCCATTTCCAGCTGACCGAGGGCCTGATGGAGGCCGGGCTGATTGCCGAGGAGGCTACCATCGTGAACATGTCCTCCGGCGGCATGTACAACGTGCCCCGCTCGATCAAGGGCCTGAATACACTGGATGGCGAACGCTACAGTGGCAAGATCGCCTACGGCTTCCACAAGCGCGCCCAGGTGGCGCTGACCAATTACTGGAACCGGAAGTACGGTGACCGCGGCCTGCGCGTGTACGTCAGTCACCCCGGCTGGTCGAAGACGCCCGGCGTCAGGTTCTCTCTGCCGACTTTCTGGAAGATTCAGAACGTCCTGCTGCGCACGCCGCTGCAGGGCGGCGACACCGCGCTATGGCTGGCCGCCGAGCGGCCGGAGATCGGCGATGAAGAAGCGATCTGGTTCGACCGCAAGCCGCGTGAGACCCATATCTTCGAGCACACGCGCACGCCGCTGTGCAGCGTGGAGGAACTGGTGGATTTTCTCCAGCGGGAACTGGATCAGGGCGCTCCGGAAACACCTGCGGCCCCGGCGGGTTCGGCCTGAAACGCCGGATCAGCGGGATCGGCGCCGCCGAGGTCGCCGCGCCTCAGCGCCCGATGACGAAACTCACTGTGGTTGTGGCACTGCCGCCGATGTTCAGCGTGGCCACCGTCTTCGCGCCGGCGATCTGGTAGTCGCCGGCCCGGCCGGTGACCTGCTTGTAGCTGTCCAGCATCATGCGTACGCCGGTGGCGCCGACCGGATGGCCCAGGCCGATCAGGCCGCCGCTCGCGTTCACGGGGATGCGACCGCCGAGCGCGATGTCGCCGTTCTCCACCGCCTGCCAGCTCTGGCCGGGCTCCGTGATGCCGAAGTGGTCGATGGCCATGTACTCGGTGCTGGTAAAGCAGTCGTGGGTCTCGATACCGTCGAGCTGGTGCACGCCGTCGATGCCGGCCCGGCCGAAGGCGTCGGTGATGGCGCCGCGGACGTGCGGGAAGATGTACGGCGCGTCCCTGCTCTCCTCGATCTTCTGCCGATAGGTGATCGGCGCCGTGCGGTGCCCCCAGCCCCGGATCCAGGGCAGGTCGTCCAGCCTGATGCCGTAACGCTTCGTATGCTCGGCCGCCTTCTCCGCGCCGGCGAGGAAGACGATGGCGGCGCCGTCGGTAATCTGGCCGCAGTCCTGCTTGCGCAGGCGCCCCTCGATGACCGGGTTGGCCTCGTCGTCCTCGGCGAAGCTCGCATCGGTGAATTCCCAGCGCCGGGTCTGGGCGTTCGGATTGCGCCGGGCATTGTCGAAATTGTTCTTCGCAATGGCGGCCAGATGTTCATGCTTCAGGCCGTAGCGCCGGTCGTACTCGTCTGCCAGCTCGCTGAACAGGTGCGGCCAGGGGAACTCCACGTCTGTGCACTCGTGCCCGCTCCACATGGCCGGACCGCCGATCAGATCGGCGGCGGTCTGACCCGGCACGTTGCGCATCTGCTCGATGCCGATCACGGCGGCCAGGTTGTAACGGCCCGCCTCGATGTCCGCCGCAGCCGACAACACCGCTATGCTGCCCGAGGCGCAGGCCGCCTCATGCCGGGAGGCGGGCTTGCCGGAGAAGGCCGGGTGCAGCGCGGCGAAGAAGCCGCCGAGATGGCCCTGTTTGCAGAACAGCTCGGCGGCGAAGTTGCCGACGTGGGCCACGTCGATCTCCTCGGGCTCGATGCCGACGGTATCCAAGCCGGTGCGCACGGTATGCGCGAAGGCGTCAAACAGCTCGTCCCCGTTGCGGGCCCAGTTGGCGGCGAAGTCGGTCTGATAGCCGCCCAGCACATAGACTCTCTCGCTCATCGTTCCCCCTGCCGCTTACGCTCGAGCGTGCGCCCTATCTGATCGATGCGATCGGCGCCCCAGTACATCTCGCCGTCCAGGAAGAAGGTCGGCGCGCCGAACACGCCTCGCTCCATGGCCTCGTCGGTGACCGCCTTCAGCTTCTGCTTGACCTCGTCGTTCGAGGTGCCCTGCAGCACCTCCTCTGCATCCAGGTCCAGCCCCTTCGCCACCTCGGCAAGCACCGCCGGATCCGAGCAGTCCCGGCCCTGGCCGTAGCTCGCGTCGAACACCGCGCCGATCCAGGCCACCGCATCCTCCTCGTCGATCTCCTTCAGGAACCAGTAAGCGCGGGCCGCGAGGATGCTGTTGAACGGGAACGGATCCGGCCAGTGGTAGGGCAGACCCCATTCCGCCGCCGAGCGCTCCACGTCGTGCCAGGTGTAGCGGCCCTTCAGGGAATCCGTCTGCGGCGGGGCATGGCCCCGGGCCTTGAAGATGGCGCCGAGCGCGATCGGCTGCCAGTCGATACCGACGCCGAACTCCTCCGCCAGTGCGCGCAGCCGGTGCTGGCCGATGTAGCTGTAGGACGAGGAGAAGTCGAAGTAGAAATCGATCGCTCTCTTCATCGGACGCCCTCGTTGAAACCATTGGCTTTCATAACTAGACTCTGGCGGACTATATAATGCCGGCGGGCGGTTCGCAATCGGACCGTCGGCCGCCGACCCACCTATCCGGAGCGACCGACATGACTGACGTCTTCATCTATGATGCCGTGCGCACGCCCCGTGGCAAGGGCCGCGAAGCGGGTGCACTGAACGGCCTTACCCCGCTGGATCTGCAGAAGACACTGATCCGGGCGCTGCTGGAGCGCACCGGATTCGATGCCGAACGCATCGACGATCTCATCCTCGGCTGCGTCACCCAGGTTGGCGAACAGGGCGGCAACATCGCCAAGGTGGCGGCGCTGTATGCCGGACTGCCCTCCTCGGTGCCGGGCATCACAGTCAACCGCTACTGCACATCGGGCCTCGACGCCTGCAATTTCGCGGCGATGAAGATCGCCACCGGCATGGACGAGCTGGTGCTGGCCGGCGGCGTGGAGTGCATGTCACGGGTGCCGATGCTCTCGGACAAGGCCACTTTCTACTCGGATCCGGCGGTGGCGCAGAAGACCCGGTTCGTCCCGATGGGCCTCGCCGCAGACCTGGTGGGCAGCCTCGACGGCATCAGCCGGGAAGAATGCGACGCCTACGCCGTGACGAGCCAGCAGCGTGCGGCCCGCGCACAGAGCGAGGGCCGTTTTGCGACATCGCTGGTGGCCGTGGAAGACCCCGCCGGTGGCGTCATGGTTGAACAGGACGAATGCGTGCGGCCGGGCGTGACCACGGAGAAGCTCGCCACCTTCGAACCCCTGTTCACCGAGTTCGGCGAGAAGGGCTATGCGGCGGCCTTCAAGGCGGCGTTCCCGCAGCTGGGTGAGCTCAATTACCTGCACCATGCCGGCAATTCGCCGGCCGTCGTGGATGGCGCCTCGCTGGTGGCGCTCGGCAACCGCACGGCGGGCGAGGCCGTCGGCCTGAAGCCGCGCGCGCGAATCAGAGCGATGGCCAACGTCTCCTCCAGCGAACTGCTCGCGCTGACCGGCGGCATCGACGTCGTCGCCGCGGTGCTCGCCAAAGCCGGCATGGACCACGGTGACGTGGACCTCGTCGAGTTCAACGAGGCCTTCGGCGCGGTGTCGGTGAAGTTCGTGCGCGACATGCCCTGGGACGCGGAACGCATCAACCCCAATGGTGGCGCCATCGCACTGGGCCATGCCATGGGGGCGACGGGCGCGAGCCTGCTCGGCGCCGTGCTCGACGAGCTGGAACGTCAGGACCTGGGCGTGGGCCTGGTGGCCGTCTCCGGCGCCGCGGGCATCGGCACCGGGCTCATCCTGGAACGCGTCGCCGCGGCCTGATCAGCGGCTGGCACGCGCGGCAGCCCGGCGCGGCCGGTAGGCATCGCGGTCGAAGTAGACGTCGTCCGGCTTCAGCGCCTCGCCGCATTCACTGCAGACCATGGTGCTGACCAGCGGTTCGCCGCAGGGCCGGTGGATCAGCTCCAGCGGACGGCGGTCGGCGGCGACGATCCAGCGATTGGCCCATTCGTGCATGGTCAGCGCCACCAGGTAGAGATCCATGCCCTTCGTGGTGAGACGGTACTCGTAGCGCACCGGGCGCATCTGATAGGCCTTGCGCTCCATGATGCCGTGGTGGACCAGCAGCTTCAGACGGTCGGACAGGATATTGGTGGCGATGCCGATGCCTTTCGCGATGTCGTCATAGCGGCGCAGCCCGAAATACGCCGCGGCGGTCACCAGGCCGGTCCAGCGGTCGCCGATGACGTCCAGCGTATGGAAGAAGCGCTGATCGGCGGCCTGGCTGGATTTGCCGTCCTGCTTGGAGCGGCGCTGGAACCGGGCCGGCACTGCCGCACTCTTGCTGTCCGGCACGCCGGGCACGAATCGCACGCTGTACATCGTGATCGGCTCGGCACAGGCGCTGCAACGGAACTCGGCCTGCATCGGGTGTCCGCAGCGCTTGTGGACCAGTTCGGGATGCGACTCGTCCCCGGAGCCCCAGCGCGTATCCCAGTTCCAGACCGACAGGATGACGGGGTAGAGATCGAGACCCTTGTCGGTCAGCCGGTATTCGTAGCGCGGCGGGGACATCTGGTACGGGTTGCGATACAGGATCCCGTTCTCCACCAGACGTTTCAGGCGCGACGCCAGCGTACCCCGCGCGGCACCGCTGCGGTGGCGCAGGTCCTCGAAGCGCCGGAAGCCCAGGAACACGTCCCGGATGACCAGCATCGCCCAGCGGTCCCCAATCACCGCCAGCGCCTGGGCCACCTGGCTGCTTAGGATCAGGTCCTGCGCGGCTTTCCCGGTTCGGCTATTCGCTGTCATCGCCCCCGCCGTCCCTCGCGCGTCGCGGCGGCAGGGGGATCATCCCGCTGGTTTTCTCCATGTAGTCCCCGTACCCCGGCTTCTCCCGCGCCATCTTCTTGTCCAGCGTACGCTGGCCGGTGACGTTGACGATGAGGTAAGTGTAGCCTATCGGGCCGATTATGGTCAGCAAACCCCACGGATTGTCGCAGGCGATCAGGAACAGGCCCCACCAGACGCAGAGTTCGCCGAAGTAATTCGGGTGCCGGGAATAGCGCCACAGACCGGTATCGAGCACCTTGCCCCTGTTGGCGGGATCGGCACGGAAGCGGGCCAGTTGAAGATCGGCCACTGTCTCGAACACGAAGCCCACCAGCCACAGCGCGGCGCCGGCGAACGCGGCGATGCCGAGGTCCGCCGGTTCCCGGAAGATCTGCCCCGCCTGGATCGGCAGCGAGACCAGCCAGAGCACGATACCCTGCAGCAGGAATACCTGCCTGAGACTCAGCCAGATGAAGGCGCGGTCGTCGTTCACCCAGCTGCGCAGCTTCGT
The DNA here is from genome assembly GCA_964427415.1 of uncultured Woeseiaceae bacterium. Lineage (GTDB taxonomy): Bacteria > Pseudomonadota > Gammaproteobacteria > Steroidobacterales > Woeseiaceae > Lentisalinibacter. The sequence continues at coordinate 31,433 of CAYRUH010000005.1, forward strand.
GTAGCGGGGATCCTCGCCGTGGCCCCAGTTACGCCGCACCAGATGGGCGGTGATGCGCACGGCCCATAACGCCACCAGCGCGAGGATGAGGTTCTTGCGCGGCTCGGCCCCGTCGGTCATGGCGTAGGTCACGCCCGCCACGCTCAGCAGAATGACCGCGAACGCCATGTCGATGATGCTGACGTCGCGCAGCGGGATGCTGATCAGCCAGAGCGCGAGCACGGCCCCCATGGTGACACCCAGGTTGACCAGCAAGACCAGACCCGTATCCTGCCAGAGCGGCTCCATAATCCCTCCCCCGGCGCCTGCAGGGTTGCGCCATTTGGAAAAACCTGTGTTAGTCTATTCGTGAAAGTCACTGATTGCCAATCGGTGGCCGCAAACCTCAGTCATACGGAAAACAACCTCGGGGTGGGGGGATGACACACGCCAGCGCACGACAGCGTTTCGACGGGATCCGTGCGGGCCTGCGCCTGCCGGTCGTCGTCGCGCCCATGTTCCTCGTATCCGGCCCGGACATGGTGGTGGCGGCCGCCCGCTCGGGCGTGCTCGGCTCGTTCCCGGCGCCGAACGCCCGCACCATCGACGTGTTCGAGGAGTGGGTCTCGACCATCAGCGAGCGGCTGGCGGGTTTCCGTCGCGACCAGGTCGCCGGCGCCACGGATGCCTGGGCCATGAACCTGGTGGTGCACCGTACCTACGAGCGGCTGGAGCAGGAACTGGCCATCCTGGAGAGATTCCGCCCGCCCATTGTCATCACGGCGCTGGGCAGCCCGAAGGACGTGGTGGATGCCGTGCACGGCTGGGGCGGGCTGGTCATCGCCGACGTAAACAGCGTCGAGTACGCGCGCAAGGCAGCCGCGGTGGGCGTCGACGGCCTGGCGCTGGTCTCCGCCGGCGCCGGCGGCCACACCGGCCACATGGCCGGATTCGCCTTCGTGCCGGCCGTGCGGGAGTTCTTCGACGGCCTACTCATCCTGGCCGGCGCCATCGGCGACGGCCGCGCCGTGCGGGCGGCGGAGGTACTCGGTGCCGATCTCGGCTACATGGGCACCCGCTTCATCGCCGCCGGGGAGAGCATTGCCTCGGGGGAATACAAGCAGATGGTCGTCGACTCCGTGTTCCCGGACCTGGTGCTCACCGACTTCTTCACCGGCGCCCACGCCTATTACATGCGCCAGAGCATCGAGGCGGCCGGGCTCGACCCGGACAACCTGGAAGCGGGCACGGGCATGAACCTCTCGGAGAAGAAGGCCTGGAAGGACGTCTGGTCGGCCGGTCAGGGCGTGGGCGCAATCCACGGCGTGGAGCCGCTCGCCGACATCGTCGACGCTATTGCCGAGGAATACGAGGCCGCGAAGCAGGTCCCCTGAGGCCGGGCGGCGCTTGCGCCGCGCGGCGGCCCGCTCAGTCCACGGCCGGTGCGTCGGCTACGAAGCGCCGGAAATGCTCCACCGCCGCCGGCGCGTGGGCGTCGAATGGCAGTCCGGCCAGTGCATTCAGCACGGCGCCGGCCTCGGCCGCATCCGCGCCCGGCATCCAGCGTCCGCCGGTTTCCTGCATCCGGGCGCGGGCGATCTTGCCCGCTCCCGAGATGACGATCTCGCCGTTCATGGCGCAGCGCTCGCTGATCAGCCAGGCAGCCACCGGTGCCACGTAGTCCGGCGCCATGCGTTGCCTGAGCGCCTCGGGCAGATGGGCTTCGGTCATTTGCGTGGCGGCGTAGGGCGCGATGGCATTCACCCGCAAGCCGCGTACGGCGCCCTCGTGGGCCAGTGCGTACGTGAGGCCGAGCAGGGCCGCCTTCGACGACGAATAGGCCGGCAGGCCGTGCTCCCCGTATAGTCCGGCCACCGAGGTGCTGAGCAGCACGGCACCGCCGCGCTGATCGTAGAGATGTCGGAACAGCGGGTGCAGCACGTTTACGGTGCCGAAGAGGTTCACCTCGAAATTGCGCCGGAACTCGTCCATGGTCTGTTTGTGGAAGCTCCGGCCCTCGGAGACGCCCGCGTTCGCGATGTGGGCGTCGAGGCGGCCCCAGGTATCGACCGCCAGTTCCAGCAGGCGCTCGCCGGCGCCGGCCTCGGTGATCTCGGAGTAATCCGCCACGGCTTCACCGCCGGCTGCCCGGATCTCGTCCACCACCCGGTCGGCCGAGGCCCTCTCCTCGCCTTCGTGGCTGCGGTTGTTCACCACCACCCGCGCGCCCTGCGCGGCCAGGTAGCGGGCGTAGGCGCGGCCGAGCCCCTTGCCGGCGCCGGTAATCACGACCACCCGCCCCTCGAACGACACGGGCTCAGGCGGCATCGCAGCTGCGCGGCCAGCGGGTCTGGACCCATCGGAATCGGCGGGTCACGAAGTCGAGGTCGGCGAGACAGGCGTTGCCTGCCGGGTTGAGCCCGGTGACATGGAAATCGCTGTAGGCGGCGGCGAAGTTGATCGGCATGCCGGTCAGGTTGAGCGACAGCGAGGCCCCCGCATCGTGATAGGCGTCCTCCGCGCGGGCCAGGAAGGCATCGTTCGTGGAGTAGACGTGGGACGTGATCGCGCCGTGGGCACGCACGTCGTCGGTCGCCCGGACCAGACCGGCGTCGGCGTCGTCAGCGGCGATAATGAAGGAGATCGGGCCGAAGTGCTCTTCTCCGAACAGGTCGCCGGCCTCGGTGTCCACCTGCACGATCAGCGGCGTGGCGGTGCGTGCCTCCGGGTAGTCCGGGTGCTCGTAGGGCGCGGAGTCGCGCAGGATGCGCCCCCGGTCGCGAACGCCGTCGCGGATGCGGTCGATGGCCTCGAAGATGCGGGGGTCCACCAGCGCCCCGCACAGGTTGCCCGCCTGCTTCGGGTTGGCGAGGAACTCCTCCACGGCGTCGACAATGCCTGCCGCCACCTCGTCGAATGACAGATGCCGGCCGTCGGCCTCGATGCCGCCGCGGGGCACGAAGATGTTCTGCACGCTGGTGCACATCTGGGCGGACGCCTGGCACAGCGAATGGGCGATGGCACGGCGCATGCCGTCGAAGTCGTCAGTGGAATGCACCACCACCGAGTTGCAGCCGGCGGTCTCCGTGAAGACCAGCTTGTCGGCGCAGTGCTGCTCGATCCAGCCGCCGAAGCGGGGGCCGCCGGTGAAATCGATGATGGCGCAGTCGGGATGGCGGATCAGCTCCAGGGTGTTCGGCTCGGCCCCGGTATCGGCCGCCATCAGCACCAGGTCCGGGTTGTGGCCGGCCTCGGCCAGCACCTCGCGCAGGGTGCGCACGAAGATCGCCACCGGCAGCGTGGTCTTCGGATGCGGTTTCACGATGACGCCGTTGCCGGTGGCGAGATCCGCCATGATGGCCGGATAGCCGTTCCACTGGGGGAAGGTGGCGCAGGTGATCACCACGCCGATTCCGCGGGGCATGACCCGGTAGCGCTTTTCCAACTGCGTCTCCGGCCCGGCACCGAAACGGCGTTGCCAGGTCGCCTCGCCCGGCACGTCGTCCATGGCCTTCCAGGCGTAGGCGAGCGCCTCCAGGCCACGGTCCAGCGCATTCGCGCCGCAGCCGGCGAAGGCCATGATGAAGCTTTGCCCGGCAGTATGGACGGTGGCGTGAGCATTGACGAACAGCGACTCGGCGCGGCCCAGCCGGTCCAGCATCTCGAGACAGACACCCACGCGCTCCTCGGTGGGCACCCGGCGCCAGGCGCGCTGGGCCTCCTTCGCGGCGGCGAATGCCCGGTCGGGATCGAGCTTCGGGTAGGTGATGCCCAGCGCCTCGCCGGTGAGCGGCGAAACCTCCTCGCCCACCTCGCCGACCGTGCCGGGGAGCTCGATGTCGAACGGCCGGCCCAGCATGGACTCGTAGGCCTCGAGCCCGGCAGCCGGTATTTCCTTGCCGTGGACCTTGCTGCTGGGCGACTCCGGATAGGCCGTCCAGGCATAGCGCTTGTCGCAGGCATCCACTGCCTTGTCCAGCGTCTCGCGGTGTTTCTCGAACAAATTACTCATGGCTCGCCAGACCCGACTCCTCTCAATGGGGAATGCACGATTCTAGGTTTGCCCCGTTTTGTTGTGCAAGCCATCGACCGGAATCCACGCTGTAGGGCCTTCAGGCCCGATCAAATAATGAATCGGGGATAAATCCCCTCCTACAGGGTGCCTTTGGGAAGGGCTCCAGTCCGATTCACCCGTCTCCGGATCCGTTGAGCGTAATGGCCAGGATTCCGTCCAGCGCCCTGCGCACTTCGCGCAGCTCAGCCAGCATTGCCTTCCGGTCTTGCGCGGCATCGCCGCCGCCGCGCAGCAGGTCCCGGTGCGTTGCCAGCTTCACCGCCGTCTCGTACAGGGACTTGGAGACGGACTCCTCGGAGAACAGCCGTCCCTGCAGGCGCATCTGCCGGCCGAGTTTCAGGCAGCCGGAGACGAATGCGGCCCGGTCCTCCACGGGGTCCGTCCCCGCCTCGGCCAGCGCCCGGGCGACCACCCGGTAGGCATCGGCGAAGGAGCGCAGCACGGCGTGGGCCAGCAGCAGCCGGCTCTGGCGCAGCACCCGCACGACCTCGTCCTCACCGCCCGCGAGCGCATCCCGCCAGTGCGGGAAACGCTCCTCCAGCACCGCCTGCACCGCCGCCGGATAGTCCTGGCGCCGCGGGAAGTAGAAATCGAACAGGAACAGCTCGCGCAGCTCCTCGAGCAGCGCGAACACCGCCGCCTCCCGCTCGCCTGCCGGCGCGCCGGCGGCCTGGTACAGCGCCACTTCCACCAGCGCGTCCAGCACGAAATGATGGATCGCCGTGTTGCGGTAATAGGCGGCCTTCAGGTGCTGGTCGGGGGTGATGGCGTAGAGCCGCTCGGTGCCCTCGTCGAAGAAGGTGACGATGCCGGTGGAGCGCAGCTGCTCCAGCGTCGCCGGCAGCGTCTCCGGCTGGCGGAAGTCCGGGTCGCCCGCGATCTCGAGCCTGCGGCGCCGCACCAGGCTCATGCCCACCCGGGTGAGGAAGCCGATCTCCTTCAGGCTCAGCGCCCGGTTGCCGGCGGCGAGCAGGATCAGCGTGACGATGGCGGTGGCGGTGATGGGCGTCGCCGCATTCATGCGGAAGGCGACCTGCAGCGCGAGATTCTGCACCAGCGACTGTTTCTCCGCCTCGTCCGGCCCCGCCTCGAGCCTGTCCCGGGGCGCCAGGTCGGTCAGCGTCAGCTCCTCGCCGAAGCGCAGGAAGATGCGGCCATGGGGCGCCGAGGAGCGCAGGAAGCGCACGATCCACGTCGCCCCCTCTGGTTTCTTGGCGTGGCCGCGCTGCTCGGTGGCGTAGTCCTCCACTTCCGTGATCTGGTCGTAGGTCACCGACACCGGCACGAACGCCACGTCGAGCAGCTGGGTGCGCAGAATGGACTCGACCACGTAGTTGAACAGGCCGTAGCGCGGCGGCAGCAGCTTGCCCGTGCGCGAGCGCGTGCCCTCCAGCGCCCACAGCAGGGAGAAGCGCTTGTCGATCAGGTAGTCGATATAGCGGCGGAAGGTCGCCTTGTAGATCTCGTTGTCCTGGAACGAGCGGCGCAGGAATATGATGCCGGCCCGCCTGCCGATAGCTCCCAGCCCCGGCGTGTTCAGATTGATGCCGCCGAAGGTGAGCGGCAGCGGCAGGTTGGCATCGAACAGCACGATGGACAGCGCGATCGTGTCCAGCATGGACTTGTGGCTGATCAGGAACACCACGGGCCGGCCGCCGAGCAGCTCCGACACATGGCGCAGCTGCTCCTCGTCCACGTCGATCTCCGGGTCGTGATTGCTGCGCGCGGCAGCCCGGTAGATGGCCATCGCGAGATCCAGCGTGAATGGCGTCTGCCGGGCGGCCATCTCTTCCAGATACTCACCCGCCTTGTCCGTCACTTTCTGCACGCTCTCGTCGCGCTGCTGCGCCAGGTTGGCCAGCTGCTCGCGGAACTCACGGTTCGCGAACACATCCCTGGGCAGGAGTCTGGCGACCTTGTAGCGGGTGCCCCGGGCGACCCGTTCGGCCCGCTCCAGCGTGATCAGCGCCTGGCGGCGGACGAAGTCCGCCAACTCTGCCGGCGGGGCACCGCCGCCGTGCTGGTCCCGGTAACGCTGCTCGAGATCCGCGAGCGGCGCCCCCTGCCCGGCGATGAAGCGCATCCGGTCCGGCTGGCGCCGTGCGATACGGCGCCGGCTGAACAGCGTGGGGCGCACGGTCCAGGCGAAGAAGAAATCCTGCAGCAGACCGCCGCCCTCGCTTTTCTCAACGGGGAGCCAGACGACGCGCACGGGCTGCAACCAGGCATCCGCCGGCAGCCGTTCCAGCCCGGGCAGGCCCTCGCCGTCGCGCTGCAGCTCGAGCACCCGGTACTCGCCGGCCTGCGCGGAAGGCCCGGTGGACTCGATCCAGTCCCTGAGCAGCCCGCGCTCGAAGCGGTCGGGGGCGTCCAGCAGAAAGACGACGCATTCGGGCCCACTCTCCGGCCAGGGCGAGCCTGCCGCCGCATCCGACTCCAGTGCCGTTTCCTGCAGGAACTGCCTGTTCACGCCCGATTGCTCCCCTGGGCCGGCGGCGGGCGCTGCCGCGCCTCTTCTCCGGCCCTCTTCGGCTTCAGTATGGCATGGATGACGATGGTTTGCGGCCGCAGCCGGGGCTCAGATCGTGCCGTACAGCCGGTCGCCCGCGTCGCCCAGACCGGGAACGATGTATTTCTTCTCGTTCAGGTGATCGTCGACCGCGGCGGTGTAGATTTGCACGTCCGGATGGGTCTTCTCTACCGCGGCGATGCCCTCCGGGCAGGTCACCATGCAGATCACGATCGCCTTCTCCACCCCGCCCGCCTTCAGTAGGTCCAGCGTGGCGATAGTGGAGCCGCCGGTAGCGAGCATCGGGTCCACGACGATATACAGTGCATCCTTGTGGAACGTGGGGAGGTTTTGATAGTACTCCACCGGCGTCGCGGTCTCCTCGTCGCGCTGCATGCCCACGAAACCGACCTTGGCGATGGGCACGAGGTCCAGGATACCCTCGAGCATACCGACCCCCGCCCGCAGCACCGGCACCACCACGATCTCGTTGGCGATGCGCTTGCAGGTAGCCGGGGCCACCGGCGTCTCCACTTCGACCTCCTCGACCTGCACCTGCTTCAGCGCCTCGTAACAGAGGAACATCGTGATCTCGTTGGTGAGTTCGCGGAACTTCTTGTGCCCGGTGCCCTTGTTCCGGATCAGGGCGAGCTTGTGCTGGATGCAGGGGTGATCCACTTCGACGTACATGGGAGGCCTCATCGTTCTTGTTGTGCGGGACGGTGGTACGGAACAGCCATACGTTTTGGCGCGATTATACCGCCTCCGCCCGCCGGCATGCCCCGCCCCGGCAATCCGATTTCTGGCCGGCGGCCGATACCGGTAAACTGGCGGCCTCACACCGCACGCTCCCGCAGCCATGGCCGAACTCTATTTCTATTATGCGTCGATAATCTGCGGCAATGACCGCTACGTCTCGATGTGCCGCCGGTACTTCAAGCAACGCTTCTACGCCGGCGGCAACTGACCCGCCGCCGTTGCCGCCATGCAGTTCGTCACGGCCCTCGCCGGCATCGCCACCCTGCTCGTGCTCGCCATCCTGATGTCGGAGGACCGCCGGCGCATCCGGCTGCGCACCGTCGGTATCGCACTCGGCCTGCAGGTGGCCATCGCGGCGCTGGTCATCTACTTCCCGCCCGGGCGCAGCGCCCTGACCGGCCTGGTCCGGGGCGTGCAGAACGTGATCGACTACGGCAACGAGGGCATCGACTTCGTGTTCGGCGCCCGCACCACCGAGAGTCTCGGCTTCACCATCGCAGTGAACGTGCTGCCGGTGATCGTCTTCTTCTCCGCCCTCATGTCACTGCTCTACTACCTCGGCATCATGCAGCGGGTGGTCTCGCTGCTCGGCGGATGGCTGCAGCGTCTGCTCGGCACCACCCGCACGGAATCGATGTCGGCGGTCTCGAACATCTTCGTCGGCCACACCGAGGCGCCCCTGGTGGTGAAGCCCTACCTGGCCGGCATGTCCCGCTCGGAGCTGTTCGCCGTGATGACCGGCGGCTGCGCCACCATAGCGGGTGCCGTCATGGCCGCCTACGCCTCCATGGGCGTGGACCTCAACTACCTGATCACGGCCAGCTTCATGGCGGCGCCCGGCGGCCTCGCCATGGCCAAGATCGTCATGCCCGAGGCCCATGCGCGGGAAGCGGAGATCGCCGTGGGCGCGGTGGAGGAGGACGAGAAGCCGGTGAACGTCTTCGAGGCCATCGGCAACGGCGCGCTGCTGGGCCTGAAGCTGGCGCTGAATGTGGGCGCCATGCTGCTCGCCTTCGTGGCGCTAATCGCGCTGCTGAACGGGCTGATCGGCGGCGTCGCCGGGCTGGCCGGCTACGAGGGCCTGACACTGCAGCAGATCCTCGGCTGGCTGTTCGCCCCGCTCGCCTTCCTGCTCGGTATCCCCTGGGCCGAGGCGCCGGCGGCGGGCAGCCTGATCGGCCAGAAGCTCGTCATCAACGAGTTCTATGCCTACGCGAACTTCGTGCTCATCAAGGACGAGTTCTCCACCCATGCCCAGACGGTGGTCACCTTCGCGCTGTGCGGTTTTGCGAATCTGACCTCCATCGCTATCCTGCTCGGGGGACTCGGCAGTATTGTCCCGGCCCGGCGGCACGATATCGCACGCTTCGGACTGAAGGCCGTGCTGACCGCGACGCTGGCCAACATGATGAGCGCGGTGCTGGCCGGGCTGTTCTACTCACTGGCTGCCTGACGGGCATCGACACATCGGCACGGACGGATCATGACACGCGCAATCATCCTGGTACTGGACTCCTTCGGCATCGGTGCCACCGACGACGCGGAGCGCTACGGCGACGCCGGCGCGGACACGCTGGGCAGCATCGCCCGGGCCTGTGTGGCGGCAACCGAAACCGGCGAACGCAGTGGGCCGCTGGCATTGCCGAACCTCGCCCGGCTCGGGCTGCTGCATGCGGCGCAGGCGAGCACCGGCGCCGTGCCGGCGGGTTGCGAGCTGCCGCCGGCCACGGCAGGCTCCTGGGGTTATGCGAAAGAACTCTCCAGCGGCAAGGACACGCCCAGCGGCCACTGGGAGATCGCGGGCGTGCCGGTACTGTTCGACTGGGGCTATTTCACCGAGCGGGAGGAGACCTTCCCGCCGAAACTGCTCGACGCCCTGATCCGGCGCGGCGAACTGCCCGGCGTACTCGGCAACTGCCACGCCTCGGGCACCGAGATCATCGCCCGCCTCGGCGAAGAGCACAGGGCCACCGGCAAGCCCATCGTCTACACCTCGGCAGACAGCGTGTTCCAGATCGCCGCGCACGAGGAGACATTCGGCCTGGAGCGCCTGCTCGCCCTCTCGGAGATCGCGCGCGAGCTGGTGGACGAATACCGCATCGGCCGGGTCATCGCCCGACCCTTCCTCGGCGACGGTGCGGACGACTTCCTGCGCACCGGCAACCGGCGCGACTACACCACCCCGCCTCACGCGCCGACGGTGCTGGACAAGCTCGTCGACGCCGGTGGCGAGGTGGTGAGCGTGGGCAAGATCGCCGACATCTTCGCCCACCAGGGCATCACCCGAAAGGTGAAGGCCAGCGGCAACGAGGCCCTTTTCGACGCGACACTGGAGGCGGTTGCCGCGGCACCGGAGCGCAGCATCGTCTTCACCAACTTCGTGGACTTCGACATGGTCTACGGCCACCGCCGCAACGCCCTCGGCTACGCCGCCGCGCTGGAGGCCTTCGATGTCCGGCTACCGGAACTGCTGGAGGCCCTGGACAATGACGACCTGGTGCTCCTCTGCGCCGATCACGGCTGCGACCCCACCTGGCCGGGCTCGGACCACACCCGCGAGCACATCCCGGTACTGGCGACCGGCGCCGGCCTGCCGGCGGGGTCGATCGGCGAGCGCGCCACCTTTGCCGACATCGGCCAGACGCTGGCGGCTTACTTCGACCTTGAGCCGATGGACTACGGGCAAAGCTTCCTTCCGTAGCCCCGGGTAGGAGGGCCTTCAGGCCCGATCCGGCTCGCCCGGGCTGATATCACCTTCTCTTGACGTTGGCACGCCATCGGGCGGACGCGCCCGGAGCCGTGCGAGATGGCACCAGTCAGTAAGCGTCGCTGACTGGCTTCTCCTCCACGGCCACCACGAGCACGGCCGTCATCCGAGGGTATGCATCGCCGCGACCTTTTGTCGGGAGCAAGATGGATACCCCCGCAGGGCGGCCATGATATAGAGGGAATCAGGGCTGAAGCCCCTCCCACAGCGTGTCGGGCCTGAAGGCCCTCCTACCGGTTTTGCTGGCGCTCGGCCAGGCCGGCGGTGATCTTCGCCGCCAGCGCGTCCGCCTCTCTGGCCACCCGCTCCGTGTCGATGGTCAGTATCTCGCCGTCGCGCATCAGCACCCGGCCCTCGACGATGGTGGTGATCACGTCCTGCTCGTCGGCCACATAGACCAGGTGGGAGGTGACGTTGTAGGTGGGCACGAAGTGCACGTCATCGAAGGAAACCTGGATGATGTCGGCGCGCTTGCCTGGCTCCAGGCTGCCGATCTGCTCGCCCATGCCGATCGCCTCCGCTCCGCCGGACGTGGCCATGCGCAGAACAGCCTCGGCGGGCAGTGCCTGGGGATCCATCTCCTCCACCTTCTGCAGGAACGCGGCGAGGCGCATCTCCTCCCACATGTCCAGGTCATTGTTGCTGGCTGCGCCGTCGGTGCCGAGACCCATCAGCACACCAGCGGCGAGCATCCCCGTCACCGGCGACACACCGGCGGCGGTCTTCATATTGGAGGTCGGATTGTGGATGGCGCCGACTCTCTGCTCGACCAGCACCGGGATCTCGTCGGGCTGCGGCCACACGACGTGGGCGCCGATGGTCTTCACGGCGAAGAAGTCCATCTCTTCCAGCATGGTGATGGTGGTGGTGCCGTAGTTCTCCCGAGTCATCTCCACCTCGAACGGCGACTCGGAGAGATGGATGCTGATCGGCACACCGAGTTGCTGGGCGGCGTCGCGGACCGCCGCGAGATGCTCCGGCTTCAGGGTGTAGTTCGAGTGCGGGCCGAAGGCGGGGATGATGCGCTCGGAGCGCCCCTGCCAGCGCTTGATGTACTCGATGCCTTTCGCCAGTGCGTCGCCGGCGCCCTCCGCATCCGGCGTCCTCTGGTCGAGCACGGCGGTGGTCACCATGGCGCGCAGCCCGCAGGACTCGACCACCTCGGCGATGGTGTCGGGGTAGTAGTACATGTCCACGAACATGGTGGTGCCGCCGCGGATCATCTCCCAGCAGGCGAGTTCGGTACCGATGCGCACGAACTCGGCGTCCACGAAAGCCACCTCGGCCGGGAAGATATAGTTGTTCAGCCAGTCCATCAGGGCATAGTCGTCGGCAATGCCCCGCAACAGGCTCATGGCCGCGTGGGTGTGGCCGTTGATGAGCCCGGGCATCACCACCCGGTTGTCGCCGGCGATGCGCTCGGCGGCCAGGTATGCCGCATCCACCGCCTCGGCGGCATCCACGGCGACGATGCGCCCGTCGTCTACGGCGACGGCGCCATCCTCGATGAGGGTCCAGTCGTCGTCCATGGCGACGACGTAGTCGCCGGCCACGATCAGATCGACCGGGGTCCGATCCTCGTCGACCGATGTGCTACGCTCTGCCGGCGCTTCCGCACTGCAACCGGCGGCCAGCGCCGCCAGCAGCAATAATGCGAGGGAGCGTCGGGTGTCGGGATATCGATCGGGTTTCGTCATGGTTTCTACCGGGTCGTGCATGGGCCGTGCGTACAGGACTACCGCATCGCGTGCGCGGAATGATAACAGGCTGTCGGCGGGATGAGTCCCGAAGAGATCGCCGCCCTGCCGAAGGCGGAACTCCATTGTCACCTGGAGGCCTGCGTGCGTCCGGGCACCCTGCGCGAGGTGGCCACCGCGCTCGGCCGCGACGTGCCCGCCGACGAGTCGGCCTTTCGCCGGGAATGGCTGCTCACCGAGCCGCTGGAGGACCTGGAGACGGCACTGCGCGCGTTCGCCAACATCCAGTCGGTGTGGGCGAACGAGGAAGTCATCGAGCGGCTGGCCTACGAGGCGGTGGAATACGCCGCCGACCAGGGCATCCGCATCTTCGAACTGCGCTACTCGCCGGACTTCATCGCCGCCGCCCACCCCCATCTCGATTTCGAGCGCATCCACCGGGCGATTGTGGCCGGCCTCGAGCGCGCCCGGCATCTGCCCGTGGCCACGGGGCTGATCGGCATCATCCAGAAGACCCTGAGCGACGATCGGGCCGCGTACACGGCGGATTTCATCGTCGAGTGTCGCGACACCTTCGTGGGACTCGACATGGCCGACCACGACGACGGCAACCAGGCGCGCTTCCTGCCGCTGGTGGAAAAGGCCCGTGCAGCCGGCCTGCACTTCACCACCCATGCCGGCGAGGAGCCCACCCCGGACGCAGCACAGCAGGTCCGCGACGCCATCGAGTTGCTGGGCGCCGAGCGCATCGGCCACGGCATCCACATCATCCGCGACCCGGCCGTGATGGAGTTCGTCATCGAGCGCGACGTGCTGCTGGAGGTCTGCCCCACCAGCAACTGGCTGACCAGCGCCGTGCCCTCCACCGCCGAACACCCCATTCGCCGGCTGATGGAGGCCGGCGTGCCGGTGTCCGTCAACTCCGACGACCCGGGACTGTTCGGCATCGACCTCTGCCACGAGTACCGCATCCTGGCCGAAGAGCAGGGCTACGCCCGCGCGGAATTCGAACGCCTGAACGACCTCGCCGCAGCAAAGAGCTTCATCCCCGCCGAGGAAAAGGCTCGCGTCTGGCCCCGGCCGATAAACCAGGGTAGGAGGGCCTTCAGGCCCGATAACGAATCGGGGCTGAAGCCCCTCCCACATAGCTCCCACATTGATGATCGGGCCTGAAGGCCCTCTCACGGTGCCATCGTTATGTTGATGACCAATCTCATACGGAAGAAACGCGACGGCGGCAGCCTCTCCGCCGGCGAGATCGCGTTCTTCGTCGCCGGCCTCGCCGACGGCAGCATCCCCGCCGAGCAGGTCTCCGCGCTGGCCATGGCCGTCTTCCTGCGCGGCATGGCATTCGAGGAAGCCGCGGAACTCACCAGCCACATGGCCGCATCGGGCACCATGCTGGAATGGGATGCGAATGCCCTCGGCGGCCCGGTGGCGGACAAACACTCCACCGGTGGCGTCGGCGACAAAGTGAGCTTCCTGCTGGCGCCCATCGTCGCCGCCTGCGGCGGCTTCGTGCCGATGATCTCGGGCCGCGGCCTCGGCCACAGCGGCGGCACGCTGGACAAGATCGACAGCATCCCCGGGTACGAGTCTACGCCGAACCTGGGCCGCTTCCGCAAAGTCGTGGCAGAGGTTGGCTGCGCCATCATCGGCCAGACGGCGGACCTCGCCCCGGCGGACCGGCGCTTCTATGCCATCCGCGACGTCACGGCGACGGTGGAATCCATACCGCTGATCACCGCCTCCATCCTGTCGAAGAAGATCGCTGCCGGGAACCGGGGCCTGGTGATGGACGTGAAATGGGGCACCGGCGCCTTCATGGCGGACCCGGACGACGCCCGCGCGCTCGCCGAAAGCATCATCGCGACGGCGGAGCGCGCAGGGCTGCCAACCCGGGCGCTGATCACGGACATGAACGAGACCCTGGGCGTGACGGCGGGCAACGCCCTGGAGATGGCCGAATCCGTGGCCTACCTCACCGGCGGCGAGCGCGAGGCGCGCCTGGACGAGGTCGTGCTCGCCCTCTCCGCCGAGATGTTGCACCTGACGGGGCTGGCGGAGAAACCGGAAACCGCGCTCGCGATGGCAGACGACGCGGTCACCTCGGGGCGCGCGGCCGAGAAGTTCGCCGGCATGGTATCGGCGCTGGGCGGGCCGTCCGACTTCCTCGAACGCAGCGAACGCTACCTGCCCGAAGCACCGGTCGTGCGCGAGGTCCGCGCCGAACAGGACGGCTATCTGACCGCCGTCGACGCGCGGGCCGTCGGCAACGCCATCATCGAACTGGGCGGCGGACGACGGCGTGTGGACGATACGCTGGATCTGTCCGTAGGCTTCTCGGCGGTCGCGCCGACCGGCAGCCGGGTGGGCCCGGACGAGACGCCGCTGGCACGGGTGCACGCCGCCAGCGAGGAAGACGCGGAGCGGGCGGCCGCCAACCTGCGCGCCGCCTGCACGCTACAGGACACCGCGCCGGCGCCGCGGCCGGTGATCCGCGGCCGGCTGCCGGCCGGCTGAATCCCGGGCGACAGACAGGAGAACCGGATGGGCATCTGGATCAGCTTCGTCGGCATGGCCGTCATTCTCGGCATCGCCGTGCTGCTATCGACCAACCGGCGGGCGATCAACCTGCGCGTAGCGGGCGCCGCCTTCGCGCTGCAGGCGGGCGTCGCCGCTTTCGTCCTTTATCTGCCATTCGGCAAGCAGCTGATCCAGTCGCTCTCCAACGGCGTATGGACGGTCATCGGTTATTCCGGCGCCGGCATCGACATGGTGTTCGGCAAGCTGGCGGCCGACTACGAGAATCTCTCGTTCGCCATCAACGTGCTGCCCATCATCATCTTCTTCGCCTCGCTGATGGCCGTCCTTTATCACGTCGGGATCATGCAGTGGGTCGTGCGGCTGGTCGGCGGCGCGCTGCGGCGCATCATCGGCACCCAGTCGGTGGAGTCGCTGAACGCCGCGGCCAACATCTTCGTCGGTCAGACCGAGGCGCCGCTGGTGGTGCGCCCCTATCTCCGCGGCCTGACCGAGCCCCAGTTCTTTGCCGTCATGGTCTCGGGACTCGCCTCAGTGGCCGGCACCGTGCTGTTCGCCTACGCCTCCATGGGCGCAAAGCTCGAATACCTGCTCGCGGCCAGCTTCATGGCCGCGCCCGGGGGCCTGCTGATGGCGAAGATCATGATCCCGGACGAACCCGGCGAGCGGGAGGAGCCCGGCGAGACGCCGCAGGTGGAAGCGGGCACCAGCCACTACGAGAACGTCATCATGGCGGCCGCCGTCGGCGCCCAGGACGGGCTGAAGCTGGCGGTGAACATCGCCGCCATGCTGCTCGCCTTCGTCGCGCTAATTGCCATGTTCAACGGTTTCGTCGGCTGGCTCGGCGGCCTCGCCGGTGTCGAGGCGCTGACGCTGCAGCACATGCTCGGCTGGATCTTCGGGCCGCTGATGTTCCTGCTGAGCGTGCCCTGGGAAGAGGCGCAGGTGGCGGGCGCGCTGTTCGGCGAGAAGCTGATCCTCAACGAATTCGTCGCTTTCCTGCACTACCGGGAGCTGGTGGAAGGACTCAGCCCCCGCGCCCAGGCCGTGATCACCTTCTCGCTGTGCGGTTTCGCCAACCTGTCGTCCATCGCCATCCTGCTGGGCGGCCTCGGCAGCCTGGTGCCGGAGAAGCGGGACCTGATCGCCCGCTTCGGCCTCAGGGCGGTGGCAGCGGGATCGCTGTCGAACCTGATGAGCGCGGCGCTCGCGAGCGTGCTAATCGGTCTGTAGCAGGAAGGAATACGGCAGCAGGTCGTCGATGCCGTAGCTCACCGTGGCACCGGCGCCGTCCAGCAGCACGATGCGGGTATCGGCGTCGGCGAACTCCCGGATCTTCTGACGGCAGCCACCGCAGGGCGTACACGCGCCGGGCGTGTCGTGGCCGCCGGCCACCGCAATGGCCCGGATGCGGCGCCCGCCCGCGGCGACCATGGCCGCGATGGCGCCGGCCTCGGCGCACAGGCCCTCCGGGTACGCTGCGTTCTCCACGTTGCAGCCCGCGTGGACGCGGCCCCCGTCGTCCATCACGGCCGCGCCCACCCGATAGCCGGAATACCGCGCGTGGGCGTGCTCGCGCACGGCCAGCGCCCTCTCCATCAGTGCGGACCACTCCGTCATGCGCAGACCCCGGTCATCCGCGCGCCCGGCCTGACTAGCGCACCGATGCCCACGAGCCGTACATGGGATTCGGCAGCACGAACCAGCCCCGGCCCCAGTACTCGTCGTGCTCGCGCACCCTGCGCAGGCGCTCGGCGGCCGTGGCCGGGCGCTCGCAGGGCGCGATCACCCGGGAGCGGACGCAGTCGAGGAAGTCGCCGAGATCGTCGCCGAAAAGCATGATGACCCGATGATCCCGGGCCACGTAGTTCCGGCGTACCTTCTTCTCGTCGGTCCATTCCGGCCGCTCGTTGCTCAGCATGAGGTGCTCCGCATCGACCTGCAGGCCGACCCGCCGCAGGTTGTCGAGCGTATCGTCCTCCTGGGGGCAGGGATCCGCGGAGCCCGGCCGCCGCATGCAGTCCCGGTTGGTGACGAGGAAGACGGCGACGCCGGCCTGCCTGGCCTGCTCGAGGAAGCTCACGGCCCCCGGCAAGGCATCCGCCCGGGCCCGCGCCACCCACTGGTCCCAGTCCTGGCGATTGAACGGCTTGTCGCCCAGCAGGATCTGGAACGGAGAGTTGTCCAGCACCGTCTCGTCGACATCCAGGATGATGGCAGGCGGCAGCGAGGCGTCCGCCGGATGCGATGGCAGCGCCGTCCAGTCCTCGTCGGCGATCCGCGCATCGAGCATGGCGCCCGCCGTCCGGTAGACCTGGCGGCTCAGCGCCCGGTACTCGGCGCTCTCCGTCACCCAGCGCACCGCGAGTTCGGGTTGTTCGATCTCCGCGGCCGGCTCGGTCTTGTCCTCCACCTCGACGGAAACGCAACCGGCGATTAGGGCGATTGTGGCGAACACGGCGGGCAGGGCGACGAGCGTCCTCGCGCGCTGACGATCGATGGCTGACAGTGGCGGGCGGATGGGCCTCATTCGGTTCATCTCCTCGCGTTGTCCGGAAACGCGCGGCAGGGCAAGGCACCGTGCGCGCGGCACGATTATGCCCGTGACGACGGCGCTACGCTAACCGGCCCCGTGTTTTTCCTGGCGACGGGGCGGCGAAGTCGTCCATAATCAGACCATGAATATCAACAGCATCCCGATCGGCGTCGATCCGCCGCATGAAGTGAACGTCATCATCGAGGTGCCGAGGGGCAGCGATCCCATCAAGTACGAGATGGAGAAAGCGAGCTCGGCCCTGTTCGTCGACCGCTTCCTCTACACGGCCATGCACTATCCTTGCAACTACGGCTTCATCCCGCACACGCTGTCCGACGACGGCGATCCGGTGGACGTCATGTGCGTGGGCAATCGGCCGCTCATCCCCGGCTGCGTCCTCGGCGCCCGCCCGGTGGGCGTGCTGATGATGGAGGACGAATCCGGCATGGACGAGAAGATCCTCGCCGTGCCCTCCCGGCGGCTGACCCGCTTCTACGACGGGGTGGACGAGTACACGGACCTGCCGGACATCCTGGTCGAGCGCATCCGCCACTTTTTCGAGGAGTACAAGGCGCTGGAGAAAGACAAGTGGGTGAAGGTGGTCGGCTGGGAGAATGCCGAGTCCGCGCGCCGCACCGTCACGGAAGCCATAGAGGCCGCCAAAAAGAAACCGTAGGAAAGGAATCGTAGGAAGGCCTTCAGGCCCGATCCGCGATTCTATCTGCGCTGGCCCGTCAGCGGCCGGGGCGGGGCAACGACTACCGAAGGATGCCGCGGCCAGAACATCCGGGTCGGGCCTGAAGGCCCTCCTACACGGGGTCAGCGCTTCGCGATGTCCACCACCAGCGGGAGATGGTCGCTGACGCCCTCGGCCTCCGGCATGCGGAAACGGCGCGGATGGCCGTCACGCGTCATCTGCGCGGGCGTGCGGTTCGCCAGGCGTGCGGAGTCGGGTACCAGCTCCCAGCCGGCGTCGCCGTCGGACCAGAGGATCATGTCGAGGAAAGACCAGCTTTCCCCGCGGGAATAATAATGGGTGCCCGGGCAGAACCCCGGGCAGCCGGCCTCGTGTGCCACCTCCCAGGCGGGCCGCACGAAGCGCTCCAGCATACTCTGTTCCCGGTCCTCGTCGCCCGGCGTGTTGAAATCCCCGGCGGCGAAGGCGGGCCGACCCGGCGGCAGGGCTTCGCGCAACTCTGCGAGGAACCGATAGGCCTGGATGCGCATCTCGTGGGGGTGGTAAGGCGCCGGAAAATGCGCCGAGTAGCCGGTCAGCAGCGTGCCGTCCGGCAGACGGAACGTCGCCTCCAGGATGCCCCGGGTATCGGCGATGCGCTCTTCCGGGAAACCGCGGAACGGAACGGTGTGCAATTCGGGTTCGCCGACAGCCTCGAGCCGGCTCAGGAAGGCCACGTCGATGCCGCGGTCGTCCGCGCCCTCGATCAGGATGGCCGGGCGATAACCGGCCTCCTGCAGGTAGTCGGTGCGCAGCCGCTCGAGTATGCGGAGGTTCTCCACTTCCTGCAGCGCCACGATGTCCGGACCCCTGCCGCCGTCCACCTGCAGGATGGCCGCGGCCACCGCGGCGAGCTTGCGCTGCACCACCGCCTCGTCCCAGTCCCAGTTCAGGCACTGATCGCGCCAGTAGGGATTGTCGATCTCCGCGCAGGCCGCACGATGCCCCTGATTTCGCTTCGCCTCGATGGGCAGATAGGTGCGGTCGTCCTTGCCCGGGTCGTCCTCGGCGTCGAACAGGTTCTCGACGTTGAAGGTCATCAGCGTCACGGTCTCCGACGCCGGTGCGGGGGCCGGTGCGTCAGCCTCGCCGACGGGTCCGGCGCAGGCCTGCAACAACAGCAGCGCGAGGGCGGCGAGGGTCGGGATACCGAGGTCAGTCGGCTTGCGCTTCGGGATCGAATCTGAGCAGCGGTGCATGTCTTCCTTCCGCGGTGATGAACAGGGAGCGGCCGCGCCCGTCGAAGGCGACGGCCTCGGCGAGCGGGACCAACGGCATGCCCAGCGGCAGCGGCTCGCGCGCCAGCGCGCCGGACCAGGCCTCACCCGGCCGCCGCGCATAATAATAGACATCGGCGTAGGTGAGTATGACGGCGGCGCCGCCCGCGGCGGCCATATCCATGCCGGTGGGCTGCCAGTGGTAAGGTACCGCCGCGGCCAGCAGGCCGCCCGCCTCCTGCCGGCGCGGCAGGCTGTCGACGCCCGCCACGAGCGTGGACGTGAGCACTCCGGCCGATGCCGGCGGGCGCAGCGGCAGCGTGTGCAGTTCCGGCGGCTCGGTCCGCTTGGTGAGCACGTAGATGCGCGCGGCGTCGCCATGCACGGCCACGGCCTCGGCGTCGTGTGGCCCATCCGGATAGGTGTATCGCACCGTCCAGGCGGGCGCGACCTCATCGTCTTCCGGATCCGGCTCCGGCACCACGTACAGGGTCAGATGATCCCGGATGCCGCCGTTGTCGCCGATGTCGGCGATTAGCAGCCAGGACGAGCCTTCGTAGCTGAAGGCGGCCAGGTCTTCCCAGTCCCGGTTCTCGGCGCCGGCGACACGCACTGCCCCCAAAGCCTCTCCGTCCGATGTCGCCGCGTGCAGGACGGGCTCCTCACCGCTGTCGTTGATCACCCACAGCAGATCGGGCCGACGGCGGGAATGGGCGAGGCCGCTGGCCTCCACGATGGCCGGCGACTGCAGGGTGCCGGCCACGGCGGCGCGCACGTACCCCGCCCCGGACGGCGGCTCGGGCGGCGTCTCGCGCGAGCAAGCCACGAGGAGTGCGGCAAACAGGCAGACGGCACTCAACAGGCGGGCGGCGGACAGCATGCCCGGCATAGTCGCAGGAATCCGGCCGCCGGAAAAGAAGAAGCCCGGCGCTGAGGCCGGGCTTCTGAGTATGGACGGCCGCCGCCGGAGCGGCGGCACGGTGTCGGCGCTAGAAGTTGGCGCTGAACGACACGCCCCAGATCCGCGGCTCGTTCACGAAACCGGTCAGGTTGTTGAAGTCGATGCCGCCCTTCACGTTCTCCTCGTCCGTGATGTTGCGGCCGAATATCGCCACCTCCCAGGAGCCGTCGATCTTGCCGTAACCGAACTTCACACCGCCCTCGAACGTGTCCTCGGAAGAAAACTCGGCGGACTCGTAGAGGAAGAAGTTCGTATCGCCCTGATAGGCCCAGTCGGTGTAGGCGAAGAACTCGGCATCGTCACCCACCGGCATCGTGTAGCGGGCCGTGAAGTTCAGCATGGTCTCCGGTGCCTGCGGGAACGGGTTGCCGTCGACGATGGCGTTGCCGTTGCCATCCAGCGGATCGAGCACGGTGCACAGGCCGGAGCCGCAGGGCGCGACACGCAGATTCGCATCGTCGATCTCGGTATCGTTCCAGCTGAAGCCAGCGGTGAAGCTCAGGTTGTCCGTCGCCAGCCACTCCGCATCCACGTCGATGCCGGCGCCGGTGCCCGTGTCGGCGTTCACCAGCTGGATCAGGTTGCCGGCGCCACCGATGGCCGAGAACTGCTGGTCCTCGATCTCGTAGTAGTAGACGGCAGCGTTCAGGCGCAGACGGTCACCGGACAGTGTCGACTTGAAGCCGCCTTCGATTGACGTAATGGTTTCCGAATCCGCAGTAGAAGGCTGCCCGAAAAAGGCGATATCCCGGCCCTGGATGGTGGGCGCGCGGAAACCGCTCGCCAGACGGCCGTACAGGTTGACGTCGTTGCTCAGCGCATAGCTCAGGCTCACATCCCAGCTGACCTGCTCGTCGGAGACACTCACCGGCGCCACCGGAAGCGGCGAATTGAAGGCGGACAGGTCCTTGTCGTCGTCCGTGTAGCGCACGCCGCCAGTGATGTTCCAGACGTCGCTGATGTCGTAGCTGACGTGGCCGAACACGGCCCAGGAGGTGTTCTCGTGAGCGACCGTAGTCGGCGGCACGAAGAACGGCACGGTGGTGACGGCGAACTCCGAATCGAAGTAGAAGAAGCCGGCCTGCCAGAACAGACGGTTGCTCGCATCCGCCGCGATGCGAATCTCCTGGGTGAACTGATCCAGGTTATCGATGCCGTCCTGGGTCTGGGAATTGAAGGGGATGCAGAGGTCGGTTGCCGGATCACTGCCCGGAGGACAGGGACCCTGGAACGGCAGGAAGACGGCACCGAAACCACCATCGATGTCACCCAGGCTGCGGTTCTCCACCGTCTCGTGGGCGGTGATGGAAGTCACCGTCATCGTGTCGCTCACGTCCCACTCGAGCTTCAGCGAACCGCCCAGAGCGTCGGCTTCCTGGGGGTTGTTGTTGCCCTCGTCAAAGAAGACGGTATTGCGGTCGAAATTCACGTTGAGATTATTGCTGCCCGGGCCCAGGATGTTGGCGCGGAACACCGAGGCCGTGCCGTCCATGGTGCGGCCGTGGACGTTGGCGAGCGCACTGAAGTTATCCGTGATCTGCCACAGCAGCTGCAGCCGGTAGGCGAGATCCTCGAAGCCGCCCATGACGTCGTCCTGCTCCGTAAAAGCATTGGAAATCCAGTCGTCCCGTTCCATGTACAGAACGGAGGCGCGGGCCGCCAGATTCTCCGCCAGCGGACCGCCGACGGCCGCGTCCACCACCGTGGAACCGTAGCGGCCGTAGGACAGGTCGACGCGGCCCTCGGTCTCGTCCGTGGGCTTGCGGGTATCAAACTTGATAATGCCCGCGGGCGTGTTGCGGCCGAATAGCGTGCCCTGCGGACCGCGCAGGACTTCCACCCGCTCGACGTCGAACAGCGGGAAGCTCTTCAGGATCACATTCTCCTGCACCACCTCGTCCATGATAATGGACACGGACTGGGAGGCGGCCAGATCGAAGTCGGTGTTACCAAGGCCGCGGAGATAGAAACGCGGCGCCAGGCGGCCATTGGACGACTCGGCGTACAGGCTGGGCACCCGCGTCGCCAGGGCGCGGATATCCTCGCCGGCGTCGAACAGGTTCTCGAACCGCGCGCCGGACAGGGTGGACACCGAGATGGGCACCTCCTGCAGGTTTTCTTCACGGCGCTGCGCCGTGACTACGATCTCCTCGAGGACGCTGCCTTCCTGGGCCAACGCCGTTGTCGGCAGCGCCGGCAGCGCCAGCAGGCTCGCGAGCGCCAGCGCGCAGAGCCGGCGGGTCGGCCGTACGCCATCGAGGATTGTCGGTTTTCTGCCACGCATCTTGTTCTCCTTGGAGAGGCCGGAATCGGTAGGATGGATCTTACGTATTTATGACGTGGAACGGTAGGTTTACGGCGCCTTCGTTTCCAATTTGTTGCGAAAACCCGACAAACCGTGTATGCGCCCGGCCGGGTGCCCACGACCGCCCCCGGTGGCGATCACTCCAGCGATTCGTAGCAGCCGGGCGTGAACCGGGGCAGGCAGACGCACTGGAACACCAGATCTGCGGCGCCCGTATTGGTTACGCGCTGGGCGGTGCCGGCCGGAATCTCCACGACGTCGCCGGGCCCGACGGGCCGGGGCTCAGCGTCGCCCACCTCCATCAGGCCGCCACCCCGCTCCACCATGTACCATTCCCGCACCGAGAGACGATGCAGCTGCGTGGTGACACCCGGCTCGACGCGGCATCGCGCCAGCGAGACGTCCGGCACTGCTGCGTCGTTCAGGAGTTCTGTGATGAAACAACGTTCCTCGGTCCAGACTTCTTCGGGCATGGCGTTAGTTTCCTCACGCATCGGTCGCGCCGTCAACATTGGCCGACCGCCTGCGCTAGAATACCGGCTGGCTCCCTAGCCGATCAGCCCCGCATCTTTCAACCCAGCCCGCTCAGGAACCTATGGCAGCCAAGCACATCAACGCCCGTCCCGGCGATTTTGCGGAGACCATACTCATGCCCGGCGACCCGCTGCGGGCGCGCTACATCGCCGAGACCTACCTGGACGGCGCCGACCGAGTCACCGACGTGCGCAACATGTGGGGTTTTACGGGCAGCTACCAGAGCCGGCCTGTATCGGTCATGGCACACGGCATGGGCATCCCGTCCGCCTCCATCTACACGAGCGAGCTCATCACCGAGTACGGCGCGAAGCGGCTGATCCGGGTGGGCAGCTGCGGCTCGGTGCATCCGGACGTCCGGCTGCGGGACGTGGTGATCGGCATGGGCGCCTGCACAGATTCCGGGGTGAACCGGATGCGTTTCGGCGGCTATGACTATGCGCCCATCGCGAGCTACGCTCTGCTGGAACGTGCGGTAGCCACCGCCCGCGAACACGGCGCCCGCCACCACGTGGGCAACCTGTTCTCCGCCGACCTTTTCTACACCCCCGAGCCCGCGATGTTCGACGTGATGGAACGCTACAACGTCTACGGCGTGGAGATGGAGGCCGCCGGCATGTACGCGCTGGCCGCCGAGCACGATGTGGAGGCGCTGGCCATCTGCACCGTCAGCGACGACATCCGCTCGGGCGATGCGCTCAGCACTGAGGATCGCCAGACCACCTTCGACGAGATGATCCGTATCGCCCTCGACACCGCCGTCGCGGTCCAGGCGCCGTGAGCCGGCAAGCAGACAAACCGGCCGGACCGGCGCTGCCCGACCTCTCGCGGGTGCCCCGGGTGGACGAGGTCGGCGTGGCCGAGCGGGTCGCCCGCTTCCGCACCCGCAGCATCAAGACCGCCTCCAAGGTGGAGGCGCAGAAGATGGTGCTGTCGATGATCGACCTGACGACCCTCGAGGGCCAGGACACGCCGGGCAAGGTGCGCCAGCTGTGCCAGAAGGCCATCCACCTGCACGAGGCCCTCCCCGGCCTCCCCCACGTCGCCGCCGTCTGCCTCTATCCCACCATGATCGGTGTGGCGAAACGGGCCCTCGACGGCACGGATATCGCCGTCGCCGCGGTAGCGACGGCCTTCCCCAGCGGCATGTCGTTCACGGACATCCGCCTGGCCGAGACCCGCATGGCGGTGGACGAGGGCGCCGACGAGATCGATATGGTGATCTCCCGCGGCGCCTTCCTGGCCGGCGATTACCGACGGGTGTTCGACGAGATCGCCGCGGTGAAGGAGGCCTGCGGCCCCGCTCACCTGAAGGTGATCCTCGAGACCGGCGAGCTGGGCACCCTCGACCGGGTGCGACAGGCGAGCGTGCTGGCCATGCATGCCGGTGCGGACTTCATCAAGACCTCCACCGGCAAGATCCAGCCCGCTGCCACCATGGACGTGACACTCACGATGCTGCAGGCGATCCGCGACTACCACCGGGAGACCGGCCGCATGGTCGGCATGAAACCGGCCGGCGGCATCTCGAAGGCCAAGCTGGCCGTTCACTATCTCGTAATGCTGCGAGAGACTCTCGGCGAGGCATGGCTCACGAAGGAGTGGTTCCGTTTCGGCGCGAGCAGCCTCGCGAACGACGTGCTGATGCAGCTCGTCAAGCAACGCACCGGCGTCTATCAATCCGCCGACTACTTCTCCAGGGACTGACTGGAAAGGACAGATGGTGAACAGAGAAACGAGCCCCCTCGCTTTCGACACCGGCTGGCAGTACGACCCGGCCCCGGAGAGCACGGATCACGTCACTATCGACGAGCGCTACGGCCTGTTCATCGACGGTGAATTCGTCGCGCCGGCGAAGAAGCGCTACTTCGATTCCATCAACCCCGCCAACGAGAACGTACTGTCCCGCGTGGCAGAGGCCGGCGAGGCGGACGTGGACCGGGCGGTGGCCGCCGCACGCAGGGCCTACGAGGGCGTCTGGTCCCGACTCGCTCCCGCCGAGCGGGGCAAGTACATCTATCGCATCGCGCGCATCCTGCAGGAGCGGGCCCGGGAGTTCGCGGTGATCGAGTCGCTGGACGGCGGCAAACCCATCCGCGAGTCCCGCGACATCGACATCCCGCTCGCTGCCGCGCACTTCTTCTACTATGCCGGCTGGGCCGACAAGCTGGAGTACGCCTTTCCCGGCCGCAAGGCACGGCCGCTGGGGGTGGCCGGCCAGATCATCCCCTGGAACTTCCCGCTGCTGATGCTGGCCTGGAAGATCGCGCCGGCGCTCGCCTGCGGCAACACGGTGGTGCTAAAGCCGGCGGAGACCACGCCGCTCACCGCCCTGAAGTTCGCCGAAGTGGTGCGCGACGCGGGCCTGCCGCCCGGCGTCGTCAATATCGTCACCGGCGCCGGCAAGACGGGCGCGGCCATCGTCGAGCACCCGGACGTCGACAAGATCGCCTTCACCGGCTCCACCGGAGTGGGCCGGATCATCATGCGCTCGCTGGCGGGCACGAAGAAGAAATACACGCTGGAACTCGGCGGCAAGGCGGCCAACGTCATCTTCGAGGACGCGGCCATCGACCAGGCCGTGGAAGGCATCGTCAACGGCATCTTTTTCAACCAGGGCCACGTCTGCTGCGCGGGCTCACGGCTGCTGGTGCAGGAGTCCGTGGCCGAGGAGGTGATCCAGAAGCTGAAGGAGCGCATGGAGACCCTGATCGTCGGCGACCCGCTGGACAAGAACACGGACGTCGGCGCCATCAATTCAGCGAGCCAGCTGGAGACCATCCGCGATTACCTGAAGGTGGGCAAGGCCGAAGGCGCGGAGATCTACCAGCCGTCCAGCCGGCTGCCCCGCAAGGGCTACTGGTGCCGGCCGACGCTGCTCACCGGCGTCTCCCAGTCGAACCGGGTGGTGCAGGAGGAGATTTTCGGCCCGGTACTCGCCGTACAGACCTTCCGGCGCATGCAGGAGGGCCTGGCGAAGGCGAACAACACGCCCTACGGGCTGTCCGGCGGCATCTGGACGGACAAGGGCGCCAAGATCTTCCGCATGACCGGCGGCGTGCGTGCCGGCGTCATCTGGGCCAATACCTTCAACAAGTTCGATCCCACCTCGCCCTTCGGCGGCTACAAGGAGAGTGGCGTCGGCCGCGAGGGCGGGCTGCACGGGCTGGACGCCTACCTGGCACTGGACTGAAATCATGAACGACACCACGAAGCGCCAGCGCAAAGGCAATAACAAGGGCACCAGCAACGGCAATAGCAAGCGCAAGCCGGCCGGCGGCCGGCTGCCGGTCGCCAAGACCTACAAGATCTACGTCGGCGGCAAGTTCCCGCGCACCGAGTCCGGGCGCTACTACCCGCTGCAGCCCGTCGGCGCGACGGTGATCGCCAATGTCTGCCGCTCCAGCCGCAAGGACTTCCGCGAGTCGGTCGTGGCGGCCCGCGGCGCTCTCGCCGGCTGGTCCGGCGCGAGCGCCTACAACCGGGGGCAGGTCCTGTACCGCATCGCCGAGATGCTGGAGGGCCGGCGGGAACAGTTCGTCGCCGAGCTGGCGTTACAGGGCGTGAACCGCCGCCGGGCGGAGACCGAGGTGGACGCCGCGGTCGACCGGCTGATCTACTACGCCGGCTGGTCTGACAAATACCAGCAGATCTTCAGCGCCGTTAACCCGGTGGCCTCTTCCCACTTCAACTTCTCGGCGCTGGAACCCACCGGCGTGGTCGCGATCATCGCGCCGGAGGAAAGCGGACTGCTCGGGCTGATCTCGAACGTCGCGCCGGCCATCGTGGGCGGCAACACCTGCACAGTGCTGGCCTCCGCCGGCCGCCCGCTGACCGCCATCAGCTTCGCCGAGGTGCTGCATTCCTCCGACGTCCCCGGCGGAGTGGTGAATCTCCTCACCGGCTTCCGCGACGAACTCACCGGCCAGTTCGCCTCGCACATGGACGTGAACGCCGTGGTCTTCTGCGAGGCCGGGGGTGAAGCGGCGAAGGACATCCAGATTGCCGCCGCGGACAATCTAAAGCGGGTGATCGACCGCACCGGCACCGACTGGCGCCGCGCGGCGGCACAGAGCCCCTACCACATCCGCGACACCCAGGAGGTGAAGACCACCTGGCACCCGATCGGCGGCTGAGACGCGAAGCGCCTGGTGGCCCGATTCACACGCCGCCGGTTCCTGGAGATGGTCGGTGCGGCCGGCGGCTCTGCGGCGATGTATCAGGTGGCCTCGGCGATGGGGCTCATGGCAGCCCCGGCACAGACGCCGCTCGCCGGGTTGAGGTCCCTCGGCGGTGCCCGCCGGCGCGTCGTCATCCTCGGCGCCGGCATCGGCGGACTTACCGCCGCGCTGGAACTGGACCGGGCCGGCTACGACGTGACGGTGCTGGAAGCCTCGTTCCGGCCGGGCGGGCGCAACCTCACACTCCGCTCCGGTGACGTGGTCGACGAACTCGGCAACCGCCAGCTGTGCGAATTCGACGCCGAGC
Organism: uncultured Woeseiaceae bacterium; assembly: GCA_964427415.1. Taxonomy (GTDB): domain Bacteria; phylum Pseudomonadota; class Gammaproteobacteria; order Steroidobacterales; family Woeseiaceae; genus Lentisalinibacter. The sequence continues at coordinate 58,540 of CAYRUH010000005.1, forward strand.
CCGGCCTGTACCTGAACGCCGGCCCGGCGCGCATCCCGCCGGATCATACCGCGCTGATGCGCTATTGCCGCGAACTGGGCGTGCAGCTCGAGGTGTGGATCAACGACAACCGCAACGCCTATTTCCAGGACGACAACATGTTCGGCGGCCGGCCGGTGCGCCAGCGCCAGTACATCGCCGACGCCCGCGGTTTCATGGCCGAGCTGCTGGCCAAATCGCTAACGGTGGACACCCTCGAGCAACCATTCGATGCACGCGACACCGAACGCCTGCTCGCCTTCGCCAGGACGTACGGCGATCTGGACGAGAGCCATCTGTACGTGGGCTCGGAGCGGGCGGGCCGCCGTAACGGCGGCTGGATTTCGAAGACCGAGCTCAACGAGCCGTTCGACCTGTCCGAGATACTCGATGGCCGCTTCTGGGAAGACTTCATGCACTTCCCGGAGATCAGCGACCAGGCCTCGACCATGCTCACGGCCACCGGCGGCATGGACAACCTCGTGAGGGCGTTCATGCGGGAAGTGGGCCATCTGGTGCAGCTCGATTCGGTGGTCCACACCATCGCACTGCGCCACGACGGCGTCGATATCGGCTATGCCCGGAACGGCGAGCCGCTGACGCTGCAGGCGGATTACTGCCTGAACAGCATCCCGGCCCATCTGCTGACCGGCCTCAGGCACAATTTCCCGCGCGAGTACGTGGAATCGCTCTCGCGGATCAACCGCGGCGAGCTGATGAAGATCGGCCTGCAGGCGAGCGAGCGGTTCTGGGAGCGCGACCGCATCTACGGCGGCATCTCCTGGACCCACCAGGACATCACCCAGATCTGGTACCCGCCCCACGGCATCCACGGCCGCAAGGGCATATTGCTGGGCGCCTATACCTTCATGCCGGGCGCCGCCGAACGGCTCGCCCGCCTGACCAGCGAGGAACGCATCGCCGAGGCCGTCCGCCAGGGCTCGAAGATCCACCCGGACTACGCCCGCTACATCGAGAACGGTGTCAGCGTGCCGTGGAACCGCATGAATCACATGATGGGCTGCGCCGGCATCTTCGAGGACGACGACGACGGCCGCCACTTCCGCCGCCTGCAGTGGCCGCTGGAGCGCCACTACATGATCGGCGACCAGATCAGCTACCACCCGGGATGGCAGGAGGGCGCCATCCGCTCCGCGCATTTCGCGATCGCCGATATCGACGCGCGGGTTCAGGCAGAATTGCAGACTGCGGCCCCGGCGTGACGGCCGGCCGATTCTTCACAGGAGAGACCCCCATGAAAAGAGTGACCAGCACTGTCGTCGCCACCGTCCTGCTGCTCGCCGCCGCGGTGGTCCAGGCCGAAGCCCCGGTCGAGGCCCCGGTCGAGGCGCAGGCCGGCGCGCGCACCCAGCATCCGCTGCCGAACGACTCCACCTTCCCGATCGCGCGCGCAGTGGAGGTGTCCGCCGGTTCGACGCTGGTGTGGCACAGCGGCATGGTGCCGGCGCCGGCCAACCCGGACGCCGAGCGCAACAGCCCGGAGTACTGGGGCGACACCGAAGCCCAGGCGCTGAGCGTATTCGCCCGCATGGAAGCATCGCTGGAGGATCTCGGTCTCGCCTTCAGTGATGTCGTAAAGATGACGGTCTTCCTGGTCGCGCCGCCGGGACAGGACGGCATGGACTTCCAGGGCTTCATGCGCGCCTACACCCGGCACTTCGGCGCGGAGGCGGAGCAGATGAACCTGCCGGCCCGCTCGGCGGTCGAGGTGGCCGGACTCGTGGCCCCCGGCATGCTGGTCGAGGTGGAAGCCATTTTTGTGCGCCCGTAGCGGAGCCGTCCCGTTGAGGCGACTGGCACTTTTGCTGCTGACCTCCGGACTGGCGCTGGCGTGCCGCGCGGCAGAGCCTGAGCATCCGCGCGCGCCGGAGGCGGCCCTCGCCTCGTGCGTTACCTGCCACGGCATCGAGGGCCGCGGTAACCCGCGGGTCAACGCACCGCGCATCGCCGGCATGGACGCCTGGTACATTCGCAGGCAGCTGCACGCTTTCCGTAATGGCTGGCGCGGCACTCATGACGGGGACGTCGTCGGCTGGGAGATGCAGGCGATGGCGCGCTCGCTGTCCGACGAGGAGATCTCCGCCGCGGCCGTCTGGTTCGCGGGGCTCGCCGCGCCACGGCAGCAGCACACCGTGATGGGCGATGCCGGCCGGGGCCGCTCGCTCTTTGCCGCTTGCGCGGCCTGCCACGGCGCGGATGCCCGCGGCGACGAGAAACTCGGTGCCCCGGCCCTGTCCGGGCAGAGCGACGGGTATCTCGTCCGTCAGCTCGAGAATTTCCTGAGCGGCCGCCGCGGCTATCACGCCGACGATGCGGCTGGCCGCCGGATGGCAGCGAGCGTCGGCAGCCTACCCGACGAGCAGTCGATCCGCGACGTAGTCGCCTACATCGCGAGCCTCGACTGAGACGCAGGGGAGACGGGATCCGTGTTACGCGAACTCGACGAAGCGGCCCGCACTGCTGGTACCTGGGCGACAGCACCACCGACGTCGTCGCCGCCAAAAGGGCAGGCATCACGTCGGTGTTCTTCAACGGCACGGGCTGGGAACACGAGTGGATCAACAGGATCTTCCCGGGCACGGAGGCCCATCCCTATCAGCCCGACGCGATCGTCGACAGTTTCCGGGAATTCCGCTGGCTGATGGAGGAATGCCTCCACGTCGGTCATCCCTGGGACGCCGCCGACGCCTCCACCTCCCCGTCCACGAATTGATAACAGGACACCCCTTTCGCCAGGGCCGTGCCGAGGTCATCTTCCGGCATTGGGCACTATCCGAATAATCCATCGCCACAGATAAAATCGGGCGGTTGCCTCGCGCATGACGTCGCAAAATTCGCTGATCATCCCCGACCCGTTGTGATGTGTATATTTACTATTTATCATGTGTATGAAAGATTAGCGAGGTAACGCCGTGCGGACGAATATTGTAATCGACGATGAATTGATGGAAGAAGCGCTCAAGGCAAGTGGCGCGCGGACCAAGAAAGAGGCAGTTGAACTGGGACTGAAGACACTGGTTCGGCTCAAGAAGCAGGAGAAGATTCGAAAGTTCAGGGGCAAACTGCGCTGGGAGGGCGATCTGGCTGACCAGAGAACGACGAGATGATCCTGGTCGATTCCAGCGTCTGGATCGATTACTTCAATGGCGCCGAGAGCGAAGAGACCGACTTGCTCGACGAGTCACTCACAAGCGAAACCGTTTGCCTGGGCGATATGATCCTGGCGGAAGTCCTGCAGGGCTTTCGGCGCGAGCGGGACTACCGGAACGCTCGTGAACTGCTGACGGCACTACCCGTCTACCAGGTGATGACACCGGCGTTGGCGCTGGTCGCAGCGGACAACTATCGGAGTCTTCGGAAACGAGGTGCCACCGTAAGAAAGTCCGTAGATGTCTGGATCGCGACATTCTGCATCGAGAATGGTGTGCCGCTGCTCTTCAGCGACCGGGATTTCCTGCCTTTCGTACGCTATCTCAAGCTGGCGACGCCCTTGTCGTACACCTGATCCCCGGATTCCGGTGCGCCAGCGTCTCGGACATCTGAGCAGGATCGATTCACAATCCTCGTCACTGCACCGCACGCTGCTGGCGACTCCCCTTCGCGCCGAGCAGAAACGGCGCTCGCGGACTCGCCTTGCCCGCCACCAGTGCCGCCACGTGCGCGCCGACCGCGGGCCCGTGCTTGAAACCGTGACCCGAGCCACCGCCGACGACCCAGACGTTATCGAGGCCCGGGTGCCGGTCGATCACCAGGTGGCCGTCCGAACTGTTCTCGTATTGACACACGCGGCTTTCGCTGAGCGGGGCCTCCGCGAGGGCCGGGAAGCGCCGGGCCAGAAATGCCCGCGCCCTGAGCTCGCCCTCCTCGCTGGCACGCCGGTCGCCGCTGTCGGGATCCATGGGCGCGCCGTGTGTGTCGTCGGCCACTTTGAAGCCGCGGCCCTCGAGGTCGGGAAAGCCGTAGAACGGCAGGTCCGCCCATACCGGCAGTGCCCCGGTCGCGCCGGCCGCGACGGCAAAGTAGAACACTTCCTGCCGGCTGACGAACAGCCGCCCGGCCATCGCCTCCGGACAGACCCGGTCGAGCCACGGTCCGCACGCGAACACGAACTGCTCCGCAGCGATGGTCTCACCGGTGCGGGTGGTGACGGCGGGCAGTGACCCGCCGTCCGCGTGATCGGCACGCACCGGGTTTACCCGGCCACCGAAGAAAGCGACGCCATCGGCGGCCAGCTCCGCCGCCATGAACTGCACGGCCCGCCGGGCCATCAGCGCTCCGGCACGGGGTTCGAGGAAACCGGCTTCGCCGTCGTCCGCACTGATCACCGGATAGCGGCGGCGCAAATCGCCGGTCGATAGGAATTCGTGCGGGATGCCGAAACGAGACAACACGTCGGCGCTCGCGCGCACCAGCGTGTCGCGCTCCTCATGCAGCCACAGGACACCCATGGGATGGAAGACGGGCAGCCCGCTACGCGCCGAGAGCGCCTGCCAGTCGGTGAGCGAGCGCCAGGCCCATTCCGAGTAGATCGCCTGGTCGCCATAGCCCGCCCGTATGACCCGGCTCTCGCCGCCCGAGGACGCCCGGCTGTGAGCCGGTGCAACGGCATCGATGACGGCGACGCGCCGGCCGGACCGGCATAGTTGCCAGGCGCTCCAGATGCCGAAAACACCCGCGCCGACCACCACGACGTCGTACTTGCGGGACGCACCGCGCGCCCGGTGCGGCCAGAGGGAAGCGGACAGTCCGATCGCACTCAACCCCTTCAGAAGTTCCCTGCGTGTGGCGTTCATTTTTCCATCCCGATGCCTGGTCATCGCCGCCCGCGCCCGGCATCACCCGCGATCAAGCGCTTGATCTCCCACTTGCAGATGACTCATTCCCAGGCGTATTACAAACCGGCCGCCGGCCGGCTCGGAAATCGTAATCCCCGTTGCTGGCCTTGTAGTCGTCGATGGCCTCTTCCATGTCCGCCATCAGCGCCTTTATGATGGCGCCGCGCCCGCCGATGCCGAGCTGGATATAGGCCTTGCCGCCGATCCAGTCGCTGAGTTCGCGATCCGGCGAATCGAACTCGACCGCTGCCCGGAATACCCACACGCCGTCGCCGTGTTTCTCGCATTCGACCGTGCCGGCCAGGAACAGCGCCGACGGCTTGCCGCTGAACGGCACCGCTTCGATGCCCGCCTTCTGCAGCACACTCTCCATGTGCACCTGCACGTCTTCCGGTGTGACCGGGCAGTCCGACTCGGCACCCGCCGCGATGGACAGTTCGCCGGGAGTCTCGCTGCGCATCCAGGGCTCCGGCTGCGCCACCACGGCAACGGGAAGCAGCATCGCCAGCAGCAGGGTCGGTATTCTCATCCATCTCTCCTTGCTTGACGCCGACCCAACCCTACCACGGCCCAGTGGTTTTCCGGGGCTTTGCTCGCCGCCGCCGTCCGGATATCCTCGCCGCTGGCTCGAGCGACGGGAATGGACATGGAAACGAACGGCAAGTTCTGGGCGGGTATGGCGGTCTTCCAGATCGCATTCGGTCTGGCGGTCTTCGGCGCGACACGCGCGTATTATGCGAACGACGCGACAGCGAGCGCCGCCGCCGGTGTGGTAACGAACCCGGCCGCCGTCCGTCAGCGCCCCGCGCCGCAGCCGGGCGGCATCTCCGCGAACGACATCGCACTGAGTTCGGCGATGACGATGCCGACGGATGACCCCGCAGAGATGGGGCGCCAGGCCGACATGCTGTTCCGGGAGCAGCAATACGCACGTGCCGCGGAATTGTACGCACGCCTGATGGAGCTGAACCCGGACAACGCGGAGGCCCGCAATAATCTGGGCCTCACCCTGCACTACCTCGGGCGCCACGAAGAAGCCCTCCGGCACCTGCGCGAGGGCGCCGAGGCGAATCCGGACCACCAGCGCATCTGGCTCACGCTGGGGTTCGTCTCGAGCCAGCTCGGCAACGTGGACGAGGCGCGCACCGCGCTGACCAAAGCCACGCAGACGGGCGGCAACATGACCATCAAGGAGTCCGCGCAACAGATGCTGGACGCACTGCCACAATAAAAACGTACAAGGGCCTTCAGGCCCGATTGTTCAAACGGATCGGGCCTGAAGGCCCTCCTACCTGTGCGTTACGTCCAGCAGACGTTCAGCGCTTTCAGGCCGCGGAAGACGAGGCCGGTGCGGTATTCCGGGTCCTCCTCGGCCAGGTGCAGTTCCGGGAGGTCTTCCAGCAGCGCGGTGAACAGGGCGCGGAGTTCCAGCCGGGCCAGCGGCGCGCCCACGCAGAAATGGGCGCCGGCACCGAAGGCGAAGTGGCGATTGGGGCTGCGGGCGATGTCGAAACGGTCCGGTTCGGCGAACGCCTCCGGATCCCGGTTCGCCGAGCCGTACAGCAGGCCCAGCGTGTCCCCGCGGCGCAAGCGCCGCCCCGCATATTCCATCTCCTCCAGAACGTAGCGGTGGAACAGGTGCAGCGGCGCATCGTAGCGGAGCATCTCGTCCACGGCGGTATCCACCAGCGCCGGCTCGGCACGCAGTTTCGCGTACGCCTCCGGGTGGCGCAGCAGCGCCAGCAGGCCGTTGCCCGCCGCGTTGACGGTGGCCTCGTGGCCAGCGTTCAGCAGCAGCATGCAGCTGGCCACGAGTTCGTCCCGGTCCAGCAGACCCTCGTCGCGGGCCAGCGCCGCGAGCTCGCCAATGACGCCGTCGTCCGGCTGCGCCAGCCGCTCTTCCACCAGTTCGGCGATGCGCGCGGCGAATTCCGCGGCGGCGGCTTCCGCGGCGCATTCGTCCGCTGCACTGGCGTCCTTCTCATAGAGCCGCACGATCGCCGCGGACCAGGGCCGCAGACACTCCGTCTCGTCCTCGGGCCAGCCCAGCAGGCCGGCGATGAGGTGCACCGGCAGCGGCGTCGCCAGCTCCGAGACGAATTCCATGCGGCCGCGGGGTGCCAGCGCCGCCACCCGCTCCCGGGCCAGGGTCTCGATGCGCGCCTTCAGGCGTCGGATCCGGTTCGGATTCATCACCCGCATCAGCACCCGGCGCAGACGCGCGTGCTCCTCGCCTTCGGTCTCCAGCACGTTCACGCGCACGTAGCGGGCGTAGTTGGGCAAGTGCTGCCAGGGCTCGTCGTCGGCCGCCCGCTCGGCCGGCGACATGCGGTGGCGCATCGTGCGGCCCAGCCGGGGATCCTGCAACAGACGCTCCACGTCGGCGTAGCGCGTGAAGAAGGTCATGCCGAACTCCGCCGAGTGGAACACCGGGGACTCGCGGCGCAGACGGGCGTAGACCGGATAGGGATCCCGCGCGAAGCCTTGTTCATACGGCCGGAATGCGGTGCTCGCCGCAGCATCCGTCGCGCCAGTCGTACCCGTTCGGCGCATGCGGTTTGCTCAGCTCTCCGGGTAGCCTTCCAGGATGTCGCCCTGGTAGCGGGCGCCCACCTGCTGGATCACCCGCGCACCGCACCAGGAGGCGATACGGGAACACCGCTCGAGGGGCTCGCCCTTGACCAGCGCGGCGAGGAAGGCGGCGGTGTAGGTGTCGCCGGCGCCCGTGGTATCCACGATCTTGTCCACCGGGAAGGCGGTCTGCTCTATGAACTTGTCGCCGTTGATCACCACCGAGCCCTTCTCCGAGCGGGTGACCACGAACAGCCCCTCGAGCATGGACGCTTCGGACATCACGCCCTCGATCGAATCCGTGGCGAACAGCTGGTAGATCTCCTCCTCGTCTGCGAAGACGAGATCGATCTGCTCCTCGACGAGTTCGCGGAAAATCTCCCGGTGACGCTCCACGCAAAGTGCATCGGAAAGGGACAGGGCGACCTTGCCGCCACGCTTGCGCACCGTTTCGATGGCCAGCCGCGCCACGTCCGGCCCCTGGGGCAGGTCGAAGATATAGCCCTCCAGCAATACGATGCCCGGCTCGCCGATGGTCTCCTCGCTCACGTCGACGAGACCGAGCTCGGTGCAGGCGCCGAGATAGGTCTGCATCGTGCGCTGGCCATCCGGCGTGATCAGCACATAGCAGCGGGCCGTGGACTTCTCCGCGGGCGCCGGCGGTACACGCATGTCGATGCCCAGCGAATTCATGTCGTGCTGGAACACCCGGCCGAACTGATCGTCGGCCACACGGCCGACGTAGGCGGCCTTGCCGCCGAGCCCGGCGAACACGGCCATGGTGTTGGCGACGGAGCCGCCGGACTTCTCCGTGGCGGGTCCCATCATGCCGTACACCTCGTCGGCACGGCTCTCGTCGATCAGCGTCATGCTGCCCGGCGCGGCGTCCACGCGCTCGAGGAAGTCGTAGTCGACGTGGCTCAGGATATCGACGATGGCATTGCTGATGCCGAGCAACTGTACGGCAGAATTCATCTGGTCTCCTTGCTGGATATGCGGATCTCCGCGCTCGTAGTGTAGCCGGGGCAGCCCGGGATAGCGCGGGATGGCCCGGGATGGCCCGGGACAGCGATAGTAGCCACTCGGCATCGCCATATAAAGCGAGCCCTGCCGCACCACGCTTGCGACGGCCATCGCGCGAGCCGGATAATGGGCCTCTGACCGAGGTGCACGGACATGGACGAATCAGGAAATCCTGTCCGTCAGGGAGAGAGAATTATGGGCCGATTGACGACTCACGTGCTGGATACCGCCCGCGGCCGCCCGGCTGCCGGTGTCGGCGTGGAGCTGTACCGCCTGGACGGCGCACGGGAGCGCATACTCGCCACCGCGACCAACCGGGACGGCCGCACCGACCATCCGCTGCTCGACGAGGAGGCATTCGCCGCGGGCCGGTGGGAGATCCTCTTCCACGTGCGCGACTGCTTCCCGGAGGAGGGCTTCCTGGACGTGGTGCCGGTGCGATTCCGCATCGACGCCGACCAGCATTATCACGTTCCCCTCCTGGTCAGCCCCTGGAGCTATTCCACCTACCGGGGCAGCTGATGGCTGCGCCGGAGCCAACGCATGATGCCGTGCGCTTCCTGCTGGACGGGGAGACGGTGGAGCTGCGGGACGTCAACCCGACACGCACGGTGCTGCAGTGGCTGCGCGAGGACGCCGGGCGCACCGGCACGAAGGAAGGCTGCGCCGAGGGTGACTGCGGCGCCTGCACGGTGGTGCTGGCAGACGTCGATGAGGACGGCGAGCGCCTGCGCTACCGCGCCGTCAATGCCTGCATCCAGTTCCTGCCGACGCTGGACGGGCGGGAGCTCATTACCGTGGAGAGCCTGGGCAGTCCGCAGACCGGCCTGCATCCGGTGCAGAAGGCCATGTACGAGTATCACGGCTCCCAGTGCGGTTTCTGCACGCCGGGTTTCGTGATGTCGATGTTCGCGCTGTACCGCAACCGCCGGGACCCCTCCAGGCGGGAGATCGACGACGCACTGGCCGGCAACCTGTGCCGTTGCACGGGCTACCGCCCCATCGTGGAGGCGGCGCGGCGCATGTACGACTACGAGGCGCCGCCCGCCGCGGAAGACCGGACACGGGAAAAGCTCGAATCGCTGGCCGGCGACGGCATGCTCGCGCTCGAGCACGACGGGCGCCGCTATTTCGCACCGACCACCACGGCCGGCCTCGCGACCCTCCTCTCGGAATACCCGGAAGCGTGCCTGCTGGCCGGCGGCACGGATGTCGGACTGTGGGTGACCAAGCAGCACCGGGAACTGGACACGGTGATTTACGTCGGCCGCGTGCGGGCACTGTCTGAAGTCTCGACGGACCGCGAGTGGCTCACCATCGGCGCAGCCGTCACGCTGACCGATGCCATGCTGCCCATCGTCGCCGAGTACCCGGAGCTGGAAGAGCTCTTTCTGCGCTTCGCCTCGCCGCCCATCCGCAACACCGGCACGCTGGCGGGCAACGTCGCCAACGGCTCGCCCATCGGCGACTCGATGCCGGCACTGATCGCGCTGGGCGCCGGCGTGATGCTCGCGAGCCGCGACGGCCGCCGGGAGCTCGCGCTGGAGGACTTCTACCACGATTACCGCAAGACCGACCTTGCGCCGGGCGAGTTCGTGGCGGCCGTACGCATCCCCCGCCGCCGCCCGGGGCGGCTCGTGGCTGCCTACAAGGTCTCCAAGCGGTTCGATCAGGACATCTCGGCCGTCTGCGCGGCCTTCGGTCTGGACATCGAAGACGGTCGCGTGAGCCACGCCCGCATCGCCTGCGGCGGCATGGCCGCCATACCGAAGCGCGCTGTCGCCGCCGAGCAGGCACTCCTCGGCGAGGCCTGGGACGAGGCCGCGGTCGCGCGCGCCATGGCCGCGATGGAGGGCGACTTCACGCCGATCACCGACATGCGCGCGGGCGATGGCTACCGGTGCGAGGTGGCGAAGAACCTGCTGCGGCGCTTCCACATCGAGAGCACCGGTTCCGGCATCGCGACGAGGCTTTATTCCCATGGACAATATACCCATGGACGGTGACCGGCGCGCGGATCCCGGTGCCCTGCGCACCGTCGGCAGGGCGATACCCCACGACAGCGGACACCTGCACGTCAGCGGCCGCGCGCTGTACACGGACGACATCCCGGAACCCCGCGGCCTCCTGCACGTGGCCGTGGGCATGAGCGCGCGTGCGCACGCCAGGGTCGAGCGACTGGACCTCACGGCGGTCGCCGCGGCGCCCGGCGTGGCGGCCGTCATCACCGCCGCCGACATCACCGGCGAAAACAACTACGGTGCTGTCGTCGCGGACGATCCCCTATTCGCCGAGGACGTGGTGCAGTACGTCGGCCAGCCCCTGTTCGCTGTGGCCGCGGCCACCGTCGACCAGGCGCGCAAGGCAGCGGCCCTGGCGCGGGTGCAATACGCCGAGCTCGCGGCGATCCTGGACCCGGATACCGCGGTCGCAAACGAATCCTTCGTGCTGCCCTCCGCGCGCCTGGAGCGCGGCGACGCCCGCGCTGCGATCGAGGCCTCTGCCCACCGGCTGTCCGGCCGCACCGCCGTCGGCGGCCAGGACCACTTCTACCTGGAAGGCCAGATCGCCATGGCGCTGCCGCGCGAAGACGGCGATCTCTACGTCTACAGCTCCACGCAGCACCCCGGCGAGGTGCAGCATGCGGTCGCCCACGCGGTGGGACTGGAGGCCAAAGACGTGGTGGTGGAATGCCGCCGCATGGGCGGCGGCTTCGGCGGCAAGGAGAGCCAGCCGGCGCTGATCGCCTGCATCGCCGCCCTCATGACCCGGCACACGGGGCGCCCGGCCAAGCTGCGCCTGGACCGGGACGTGGACATGATCATGACCGGCAAGCGCCACGACTACCGCATCGACTACGACGTGGGCTTCGACGACGACGGGCTGATCCGCGGCGTCGAGTTCACCTTCGCCTCGCGCTGCGGCATGTCGGCGGACCTCTCCGGCGCGGTGAATGACCGCACCATCTTCCATTGCGACAATGCCTACTTCCTGAGCGACGTGAGCGTGGTCTCCCACCGCTGCAAGACCCACACGGTCTCCAACACGGCGTTCCGCGGTTTCGGCGGGCCCCAGGGCATGTTCGCCATCGAGATCGTGATCGACGAGATCGCCCGGCACCTCGACCGCGATCCGCTGCAGATCCGCCTGCGTAACCTCTACGGCATCGGCGAGCGCGACGTCACCCATTACGGGCAGAAGATCGAAGACAACGTGCTGCCCGATTTGATCGACCGGCTGCGTCGCGACAGCGATTATGACGCCCGCCGTGACGACATACGCACCGCCAATCGGGACGAGCCGATAATAAAGCGCGGTATCGCCCTGACGCCGGTGAAATTCGGCATCTCCTTCACCGCCACGCACCTCAATCAGGCCGGCGCACTGGTGCACGTGTACACCGACGGCACCGTGCATCTGAACCACGGCGGCACGGAGATGGGCCAGGGCCTGAATACGAAGGTGGCGCAGGTGGTCGCCGAGGAATTCGGCATCGGCATGGACCGCATCAAGATTACGGCCGCGGACACGAGCAAGGTGCCGAATGCCTCGGCGACGGCCGCCTCCGCCGGTTCCGACCTGAACGGGATGGCGGCCCGGGACGCGTGCCGGGCCATCCGCGAACGCCTCGTGACCTTCGCCGCGGAGCGCTACGGCGTCGCGCCGGATCGCATTGCGTTCCGCGACGCTCGCGTGCGCGTCGGCGACGAGGAGACCGGCTTCACGGAACTCGTGCAGCTGGCCTACTTCGCCCGCATCTCGCTGTCCGCCACCGGCTACTACCGCACGCCGAAAATCCATTACGACCGCAAGTCCCTGAGCGGCCGACCCTTCTACTACTACGCCTGCGGCGCGGCAGTGACGGAGGTCGCCATCGACACCCTCACCGGCGAGTCCCGGGTACTGCGGGTGGACATCCTGCACGACTGCGGCCGTTCGCTGAATCCGGCCATCGACCTCGGCCAGATCGAGGGCGGCTTCATCCAGGGCATGGGCTGGCTCACCACGGAGGAGCTGTGGTGGGACGAGAAGGGTGCACTCAGGACCCACGCGCCGTCCACTTACAAGATACCGGTGTGCTCGGACCTGCCGGCGGATTTCCGGGTGACCATGCTTGATTCCGCGGGCAACCGGGAGGAGACCATCCACCGCTCCAAGGCGGTGGGCGAGCCGCCGCTGATGCTCGCGCTGTCGGTCTTCCATGCCATCCGGGACGCGGTGGCCGCGGCCGGCGATTATCGTGGCAGCCCCCGTCTCTGCGCACCGGCCACACCCGAGGCCGTGCTGACAGCGATCGGCGAGCTGCGCAGCCGGGAGGCCCCATGAACGAGTGGGTGGCGAATGCACTCGAGCTTCGCGCGCGGCGCGAGCCGTTCGTGCTGGTGACCGTGGCGGCCGTGCGCGGCTCGTCGCCGCGGGAGCCGGGCGCGCGCATGATCGTCACCGGCCAGGAGTCCATCGGCACCATCGGCGGCGGCGAACTCGAGTACCGCTGCGCGCGCATGGCCTGGGAGCGCCTCGGCCCGGACTCGCCGCAGCCGCGTTTCGAGGTGCGCCGCTTCCCGCTGGGCTCCAGTTTCGGCCAGTGCTGCGGCGGCATCGTCGATATCCATTTCGAGGCGGTCGCGGCCGGCGGTGCCGACTGGCTCGGACAGCTGGCAGACTTCATCGCCGTTGACGGGGCCGGCGCTCATGCCGCGGCACTCGTCAGCCCGGTCGACGGCGACACGGCCGGCATCGCGCGTGTGCACGCGGCCGGCGATCCCGTTGCAACGAAGGCCGCGCCCGGCGAGGACGTCCGGGCCGCCGTCGAGTCATTCCTCGCGGACGCGGTGGGCGCGGCACTGTGCACGTTCGGCGGCCGCGACTACCTGCTGACAGCGGTGCGCGCGCCCGATTTCCGCATCGCCGTGTTCGGCGCCGGCCACGTGGGCCGCGCACTCGTGCACGTAATGGCGCCGCTGCCCTGCCGGGTGGACTGGATCGACAGCCGCCCGCTGCTGGCCGACGAATCCCTGCCGCACAACGTGCACGCGCGGGTGACCGCAGACCCGCCGGAGGCGGCCGCCCGCCTGCCCGCGGGAACTTTCTGCCTGGTGATGACCCACAGTCACCCACTGGATCTGGAGATCTGCGCGAGACTGCTGCCGCGCGCCGATATTCCCTGGTGCGGGCTGATCGGGTCCCACTCCAAGAAGCGGCGCTTCGAGAAGCGCCTGCGTGCGCTCGGCCTGGCGCCTGCCGATATCGCACGGCTGGTCTGCCCCATCGGCATCGAAGGCATCGGCGGCAAGCGGCCGGCGGAGATCGCGGTGGCCACCGCCGCGCAGTTGCTGCGCGAGCGCGAGCGCATGACGGCGCAGGCGGATCTGTCCCCGGCGCGGCCGGCGGAAAGCGGGACCGGCACATGACGGCGTACGCGATCGAGTGGCTGAACCTCCTCGGCCGCTGGCTGCATTTCATCGTCGGCATTGCCTGGATCGGCTCGTCGTTCTATTTCGTCTGGCTGGACAACCACCTGCAGCCGCCGGCTTCGCGCAACGATGCGCAGCGCGGCGTCGGCGGCGAGATCTGGTCGGTGCACGGCGGCGGTTTCTATCACGCGCAGAAGTACCGGGTATCGCCGCCGGTGCTGCCGGAGACGCTGCACTGGTTCAAGTGGGAGGCCTACAGCACCTGGCTGTCCGGCATGTTCCTGCTCGGGCTCATCTACTGGCTGGGCGCGGAGGTGTATCTCATCGACCCCGCGGTGGCGGACCTCGCGCCGGCCACGGCAATTGCCATCTCGGTCGCCTGGCTGGCCGGCGGCTGGCTCGCGTACGACGCCCTGTGCCGCTCGCCGCTGGGGCACACGGAGAAGGGCCTGGCCGCCGTGCTGCTGGTGCTGGTGACGGCGGCGGCATGGGGGCTGTGCGCGACCTTCAGCGGCCGGGGCGCCTACATCCACTTCGGCGCCGTGCTCGGCACCATCATGGTCGCCAATGTCTTCTTCGTGATCATCCCCGGCCAGAAACGCATGGTGGCCGCGGCCGCCGCGGGCGAGTCTCCGGACCCGGCGGACGGCCTGCGCGGCAAGCAGCGCTCCGTGCACAACACCTACTTCACCCTGCCGGTGCTGTTCGTGATGATCAGCAACCACTACGCGATGACCTGGGCGCACGAATACAACTGGCTGATCCTGATCGCCATCTCGCTGGCCGGCGCGCTGATCCGCGTGTATTTCGTGGCCCGCCACTCGGGCCGCAATCCGCTGCTGCCGCCGCTGGCCGCGGCGCTGCTGCTGGCCGGCGTGGCCGCCGCCATCGCGCCCCGGGCGGACGGCGGCGGCACAACCGAGTCCGCCTCGCTGGAGCAGGCCCGCGCCGTGCTGGAAGACCGTTGCGTCTCCTGCCACGCGGCCGAGCCGAGCCATCCGGGATTCGCCGCGCCACCGGCGGGCGTCATTCTGGAGACGCCGGAACAGGTGCTGGCCGCGGCTGCCCGCATCCATCAGCAGACGGTGGTGCTGCAGGCCATGCCCATCGGCAATCTCACTCGCATGACCGCGGAGGAGCGCGCCGTGATCGACGGCTGGTACCGCTCGCTCACGGCGGAGCCGCGGCCATGAGCACGCCCGGCTATCCCCGGGACCTCCCCGGCTACGGCCCCCGGCCACCGGCGGCCGACTGGCCGGACAGTGCCCGCATCGCGGTGCAGTTCGTGATCAATTACGAGGAAGGCGGCGAGCGCTGCATCCTCCACGGCGATACCCATTCGGAGGCCTTCCTGTCGGAGATCGTCGGTGCCGAGGCCTACGAGGGCGTGCGCCACATGAACATGGAATCCCTCTACGAGTACGGCGCCCGCGCCGGCTTCTGGCGGCTGCACCGGCTGTTCACTGAGCGGGACATGCCCTTGACGGTATTCGGCGTGGCGATGGCCATGCAGCGCAACCCCGCCGCGGTGGAGGCGATGCTCGAGGCCGGCTGGGAGGTGGCGAGCCACGGCTACCGCTGGATCGACTACCAGTTCGTCGACCGGGAGACCGAACGCGCCCATCTGCGGGAAGCGGTGCGCATCCACACCGGGCTCACCGGGGCGCCGCCCGCGGGCTGGTATCTCGGCCGCTGCAGCCCCAACACGCTTGGCCTGGTCGTGGAGCACGGCGGCTTCGTCTACAGCGCCGACAGCTACGCCGACGACCTGCCCTACTGGGACACGAGCTGCGGCCGGCCCCAGCTGATGGTGCCGTACACGCTGGATGCCAACGACATGCGCTTCGCCACGGCGCAGGGGTTCAACAGCGGCAAGCAGTTCTTTCAGTACCTCAGGGACAGCTTCGACTGCCTCTATGCGGAAGGCGCGCGCCGGCCGCGCATGATGTCGGTGGGCCTGCACTGCCGGCTCGCCGGCCGTCCGGGCCGGGCGCAGGCGGTGGCCCGTTTCCTCGACTACGTCGCCGGCCACGACCGGGTGTGGGTGGCACGGCGCATCGACATCGCCCGTCACTGGCTCGAGCGCCACGAGGCACCCGCAGCGTGAACGCCTCCCGCGACGCACGGCTGCCCATCCCGGAGGAGGAGACGGCCTTCGTCGAGCGCTACGGCGGCGTGTACGAATCCTCGCCCTGGGTTGCGCGGGAGGCCCGGGCCCGCGGTGACCTGCCGGCGGAATCCGATGTCCCAATCGATGTCCTGGCGGCACGCCTCGCCGCGGCGGTCGAGGACGCCGGGCGGGAGCGCCAGCTCGCGCTGATCCGCGCCCACCCGGACCTCGCCGGGCGCGCCTCCGTGGCGGGTACGCTCACCGAGGACTCCACGGCCGAGCAGCACAGCGCGGGGCTGGACCAGTGCACGCCGGAGGAGTACGAGCGCTTCCAGAGTCTCAACGAGGCCTATCACCGGCGCTTCGGCTTCCCGTTCGTGATGGCGGTGCGCGGCGCCAGCCGCCGCGACATCCTGGACGCTTTCGGCGAGCGGCTCGGCAATGATCCGGAGACCGAGTTTCGGCGTGCCCTGGAGGAGATCCACCGCATCGCCCGGCTCCGTCTGTACCAGATGAGCGAGGCGGCCCATGAGTGATGGTCAGCCGGAGAACGAGCGCCACCTTTTCCACCAGTGGACGCCGCTGGAGCAGCCCCGCTTCGGCACCCGCGTGGTGGAGGCCAACGACGAATTCTTCGGCGCGAAGGAACGGCTCATCAAGTCCGAGGCACCCGTGTTCCTGCCCGACGAGTACGACGAGCACGGCAAGTGGATGGACGGCTGGGAGACCCGCCGACGCCGGGAGCCCGGCCATGACTGGTGCATCGTCCGGCTGGGCCTGCCGGGTGTCGTGCACGGCCTGGACGTCGACACTTCCCACTTCACCGGCAACTACCCCGAGGCCGCCTCCGTCGAGGCGTGCCTTACCGACGAGGAACTGCCGGGCGCCGATGCCGCCTGGCGGGTGCTGCTGCCCCGGGTCGAGCTCGCCGGCGATTCGCACCACTATCTGACGGTGGACGACCGGCAGCCGGTCTCCCACCTGCGCCTGAACATTTACCCGGACGGCGGCGTGGCGCGGCTGCGCGTCTACGGCGAGGTGCGACCCGACCCGAACGCGCCGGCACCCTCGGGACCCGTCGATCTGTTCGCGCTGGAGCACGGCGGTCGGGCGCTGGCCTGCAGCGACGAACACTTCGGCAGCATGCACAACCTCAACGTACCCGGCCGCGGTGTGAACATGGGCGACGGCTGGGAGACGCGGCGCCGGCGCGGTCCCGGCCACGACTGGGTGGTGCTCGCGCTCGGCCGGCCCGGGCGTATCGAGGAGGCGGAGTTCGACACGGCCCACTTCAAGGGCAACTACCCGGCCCGCGCCTCCCTGCAGGCCGTCCGCGCCGAGGGTTCGGACCTCGATTTCCTGCTGCAGCGATCGGCAGACTGGCCGGAGCTGCTGCCCGCCGTACCCCTCGGCGCCGATGCCCGCCACCGCTTCCGGGACGAATTGAACGACCTCGGCACCGTGACCCACGTGCGCCTCGCCATCTATCCGGACGGCGGCGTGAGCCGACTGCGCCTGTGGGGCCATGCAACGGGCTCAGGCACGGCCCGGGCAACCGGAGATGCCGGTGACTGAAACCGATACGCCGCGCACGCTGACCCTCGAGCCGCTGTCTGCGGACGCGTTCCGTCCCTACGGCGAGGTGATCGCTGCGGGGACCGCGAACGCGGATCCCATGAACGATGCGCGCTTCGAGCGCTACGACGACCTGGCCCGGCTCACGGCCGAGGGTCGTGTCGGCGTGAGCATCGCCCGCTGCCGCCATGCGGCGAGTCAGCCGGTGACCTGCCCGATGGTGGAGCGTCATTCCCGCGGCAGCCAGGCCTTCTTGCCGCTCGCCGGAGTGCGCTTCGTCGTGGTGGTGGCGCCGGCCGGCGCTGCGCCATCCGCGGACCACCTGCGCGCCTTCCTGACCGACGGCAACCAGGGAGTGAATTACCGCGCCGGCACCTGGCACGTGCCGCTGATCGGTCTTGCCGAAGGTCAGGAATTCCTGATCATCGACGACGTGGACAGCACCGACAATTGCGACACACACACGCTGGAGCGCCCGGTGGTCGTGCCCGTCGTCCCTGAGCTGCCGTCACTCGACGCCGGAGCGCGCCGGTGAGCGGCCCCGCCGTCCGCGCCTTCCGGGCCTCCATCCTGCATCTGCTCGCCGACCCGGGCGACGGGGATGCGGGCGCGGCCCTGGAGGTCTTTGAAGACGGCCTGCTCGTCACCGAGGACGGGAAGGTGGCGCGCGTCGGCCCGGCCGAACCGCTCCTTGCGGAATTGGGCGACCAGGGGGATGGCCAGGGGGGCGATCAGGTGTCCGTCACCGACTACAGCGGCTGCCTCCTGGTGCCGGGCTTCATCGACTGCCACGTGCACTATCCCCAGATCGACATGGTCGCCTCCTGGGGCGAACAGTTGCTGCAATGGCTCGAGCGCTATACCTATCCCACGGAACGACGCTACACCGACCGCGCGCTTGCGGACCGGGTCGCGGGGGAGTTCCTGGACCTGATGCTGGCCCACGGCACCACCTCTGCACTGATCTTCCCCACGGTCCACGCCGCCTCGGCGGACGCGCTGTTCGAGGCGGCGCTCGCGCGCCGGTTGCGGGTGGCCTGCGGCAAGGTCCTCATGGACCGCAACTGCCCGGCTGACCTGCGCGATACCGCAGACAGCGGCTACGCCGAGAGCCGGGAACTGCTGCAGCGCTGGCACGGCCGCGAGCGCCTGGAGTATGCGATAACGCCCCGCTTCGCCCCTACCTCGAGCCCGCAGCAACTGGCACTGGCCGGCCGTCTGGCCGGGGAGTTCCCGGACGTCTTCGTGCACACCCACCTCGCGGAGAATCGGGACGAGGTGGCCTGGGTGGCCAATCTGTTCCCCGACCGGAGCAGCTACCTGGACGTGTACCGCGCCGCCGGCCTGCTGCGCGAGCGCACGGTCTTCGCCCACTGCCTGCATCTGGAGGACGAGGACTATCCGCTCATGGCGGAAGCGGGCGGGGCGATCGCCTTCTGTCCGACCTCGAACTCGTTCATGGGCAGCGGCCTGTTCGACCTCGCACGGGCGCGCAGCCACGGCATCCCGGTGGGACTCGGCACGGACATCGGCGCCGGCACGACGCTCAGTCTGCTCGGCACGGCGGCGGAAGCCTACAAGGTGCTGCATCTCCAGGGCCAGATGCTGTCACCCTGGCAGGCACTCTATCTCGCCACCCTGGGGGCTGCCCGCGCCCTCGCCTGGGACGACCGCATCGGCAATTTCGAGCCCGGCAAGGAAGCGGATTTCGTCGTACTGGACCCCGCCGCCGGTACCCTGCAGCGGCGGCGGACGGCCGTGGCAGAGGACCTCGCCGAGCTCGTCTTCGCCCTGCTGATGTTCGGCGACGAGCGCTGTATCCGCGCCACGCACATCCTCGCCGAACCGGTGCGGCCGTACTGAGGCAGTCTGCCGCCGGAATCAGACGGGCCCGATCTTCTGCGCGAGGCTCTCGATCAGGCGGGCCGCCGCCGGCTTGTGGGCACGGATCTCCTCGCGGCTCAGCCCCTGCAGCTCGTACGGCAGCACCAGCCAGTCGGCCGCCTCGTGGATGAAGAAGTCGGGCGGCACGACGGAGCGCTCCGTCGGCCGATACCAGACCGTCGCGGTGCGGATGTCCCCGGGCAGGTTGCGCCGCGTCTTGCGGGTCAGCTCGCCGATGACCGCCTGCACGCTCGCGCCCGTCGAGTAGACGTCGTCGACGATCAGCAGGCGGTGCTCCGCCTCGAGGCGATCCACGAGATACTGCAGCGCGTGCACACGGATGCCGGCCACCGCATGCTCACGCTTGCGATAGGATTCCGGACCGGTATAGGAGGTGCGCACCGCGATGTGGTCCGTCTCCACCCCCAGATACTCCAGCCCTTCCTGCACCGCGATGCCGACGGCCGTGCCACCCCGCCAGAGGCCAACGAGGAAATCGGGACGGAATCCGGAGTGGTGGATATCGACGGCCAGCCGGAAGGAATCCAGCAGCAGGTCGTTGGCGGCGATGAAGCGGCGTTCCATGACGTGTCGATGCCCCCCGGCAAAAACGTTACCATCCGTCGTCTGTGGTTCCGCATTATAGAGAATGAGGCGTCGGCCGCACGCTCCGAGGACAGGATGGACAAGATCTACATCTCGGCCCAGCGACTGCTGGAAGAATCGTTCCTGCTCGGAGCCAGGATCCTCGAGAGCGGTTTCCGGCCGACCATGATCATGGCGATCTGGCGGGGCGGCACGCCGGTGGGCATGGCGGTGCAGGAACTGCTTTATTACTTCGGCGTGGACTCCGACCATATCGCCATCCGCACATCTTCCTACCGGGGCATCGACCAGCAGGACGCCGTGGTCAAGGTGCTGGGCCTCGACTACATCGTGGACAAGATCTGCCACGACGACCGGCTGCTGATCGTCGACGACGTGTTCGACAGCGGCAAGAGCATCGCCGCCGTCATGGAAGAACTGAAGCGCAAGACCCGGGCCAACATGCCGGAGGACGTGCGCATCGCGGTCCCCTGGTTCAAGCCGGCGCGCAACCGCACGAACATGACGCCCGACTACTGGAACCACGAGACCGACGAATGGCTGGTCTTCCCCCACGAGGTGCTCGGCCTGGACGCGGACGAACTGCAGGCGAAGAACCCGGCCCTCCGGGACCTGCTGGCCTCGGCCCGCCGTCCGGTGGACGCCTGACACGCCGGTGGCGGAGGCCCTCGTCATCCTCGTGCTGCTCGGCCTCGCCGTCTGGGCCGTACTCATCTTCAACCGCCTCGTCCGCGACCGTAACCGTACCCGGGCCGGCTGGAGCGACATCGACGTGCAGCTGCAGCGTCGCCACGACCTGATCCCCCGCCTGGTGGACGCGGTGAAGGCCTACGCCGATTACGAGCGGGCCACCATGACGGCGGTGACCGAGCTGCGCCGCCGCAGCGAGGAGACGGACCGCCCGGTGGCGAAAGCACGGCTGGAGGACGAGCTCGCCCGCGGCATCGACCGGCTGCTGGCCGTGGCCGAGAGCTACCCGGATCTGAAGGCGAACCGGAACTTCCTCGACCTGCAGGAGCAACTGGTCGACACCGAGGACAAGCTGCAGTATGCCCGCCGTTTCTACAACGGTGCGGTACGCGACCTGAACACGCGCATCCAGTCGTTCCCGGACCTGATCGTTGCCCGCACCCTCGGTTTCCGGGAAGCCGAGTACTTCGACGCGGAGCCCGGCACCAACGCGGCGCCGGCCGTTAAGCTGGGCGCCTGATGGATCGGCCTGCAGAGGCTGCAGGAATCCGGGCGGCGCGACCGCACTCGCCGCAGTCGCCGGCCTGGCGCGTCACGGTCGGCTCGCCAGTCCGGCGCATGGCAGTGGCTGCGCTCGCGCTCATTGCGACGGCGGCTGTCGCCGACGAGCGCATCCACCGCTACCACGCCGAGATCAGCGTGCCCACGGCCGGGCCGGTCGCCGTCACGGAGACCATCGAGGTCACGGCCGAGGGCGAGCGCATCCGGCGGGGCATCTACCGGGACATCCCCACCGATTACGAGGACGCCGCCGGCAACCGCCTCCGCATCGTGCCGGACTTCCGTTCGGTGCGCCGGGACGGCGCGCCAGAGCCCCACCATACCGAGCGGCGCGCCAACGGCATCCGCCTCTACATCGGCTCCGGCGACACGCCGCTGCCGCCGGGCCGATACGTCTACGAGCTCACCTACACGGTGGACCGGGTGCTCGGCTTCTTCGAGGACCATGACGAGCTGTACTGGAACGTGACCGGCAACGGCTGGGCGTTCCCCATCGACGAGGCGGCGGCCACCGTGCGCCTGCCGGAGAGCGTGGCGGCGGCCTCGGTCGCCGTGGAGGCGTATACGGGACCCTTCGGCGCGACGGGGCAGGACTACGAGGCGAGCGTCGACTTCCGCGGCAATGCCGTGTTCCGCAGCACCCGGCGATTCGGCCCCGGCGAGGGGCTGACCATCGTCGTCACCTGGCCGAAAGGCCACGTGGCCGAGCCGACGGCGGCGGACGACCTTCGCTTCCTGCTGTCGCAGAACCTGGGGCTGCTGATCGCGTTCGCCGGCGGAGCCGGCTCCCTGTTTTACCTGGTGACGGCCTGGCGGCGCACCGGCGTCGACCCGGAGCCCGGCGTGATCTTCCCCCATTACGAGCCTCCTGAAGGCTACTCGCCCGCTTCGCTTCGATACGTCGCGGAGATGGGCTACGACAAACGCACCTTCACCGCCGCCGTCCTGAATCTGGCGGTGAAGGGCTTCGTCACCATCGAGGAGGACGACGGCGACTATGCCCTCGCCCGCACGGCGAAGACCGGCGACGGCTCGCTCGCGCCGGGCGAATCCGCGCTCCTTTCAACGCTGTTCCCGCTCGGATACCGGGTGGCGCTGGAGAACGAGAATCACAGCATCGTCGGTGGCGCCATGAAGGCCCACGAGAAGGCGCTGAAGCGCGACTACTACCAGCGTTACTTCGTCAGTAACAGCGCACTGCTGGCACCCGCCGTGGTGCTGTTGATCGGCGCGGGCTTCGGCGCGGCACTCGCCGATCGTCTCACGCTGGCAGGCGCCATAGCGCTCGGTGCCGGCGCGGCCGGCATCCTGCTGTTCGCCTGGCTCCTGAAGGCGCCCACGCCGCACGGGCGCAGGCTGCTGGACAAGGCGGAGGGTTTCCGCCTGTATCTGGAAGTGGCCGAGAAGGACGAACTCAACCTGAGGAATCCGCCCGAGCGTACGCCGGCGCTGTTCGAGGCCTATCTGCCCTTCGCCCTCGCCCTGGAAGTGGAGCAGCCCTGGGCCGAGCAGTTCGCCGATGTATTCTCCCAACTGCGCAACGAGACCGGCAGCGACTGGCGCCCGGCCTGGTATGCCGGGCGCTGGGAGGCCGGGAACCCGGTGAAGATGAGCCGGGCCGTGGGCAGTTCGCTGAGCTCGGCCATCGCCTCGGCCGCTACGCCGCCGGGTTCCTCCTCGGGCAGCGGCGGCGGCGGCTCTTCCGGCGGCGGTGGCGGCGGCGGGGGCGGCGGCGGCTGGTAGAACCGCACTGGCGCGCCGGCGCCGCCACCCGTATCCTGCGCGCATTTCCGCAGCAACGAACGGACCTCATGCAGTCGCAGAATCAGGGACAGCTCTGCTGCTTTGCCGCCACCGCCGCTCTCGCCCTCGGTCTTCCGGCCGCTCTGCCCGCAGCCGTCCCCTCGACGGCGGCCGAAACGGTCATCGACGAGATCCAGGTCACGGCCACCCGCCGGGCGGCGAGCATCCGTGATATCCCGGCCGCACTGACCCGCATCGGCGAGGAGGAGATCGGCGGCAAGGCACTGATCACCGACGCCCTGGCCTTCGAACCGGGTCTCTACCGGCAGCAGACGACCGCGGGCCAGGGCCAGGTGATCATCCGCGGGCTGAAGGGCTCCGAGATCCTGCACCTGGTGGACGGCGTGCGGCTGAATAACGCCATCTTCCGTAACGCCCCCACCCAGTATTTCGCGCTCGTGCCCGTGAGCGCCGTCGACCGCATCGAGGTCATCCGCGGAGCCGCGGCCTCTCTCTACGGCAGCGACGCCGTCGGCGGCGTCGTGAACGTCGTGACCCGGGTTCCCTCTTTCGACTCGCGCGAGACAACCCACGGGGTCGATCTCTCCGTCGGCGCCGATACGGCCGAACTGCGGCAGTCGGTATCCGCCACGCTGGAGGCAGGCAACGACCGGCTCGCCGTGCTCGGCAGCTTCGACTACCGGCAATTCGGCAACCGGCGTGTGGGCGGCGGCGAACGCATCGACCCCAGTGGCTATCGTTCCCGTGCCGGGCGGCTGGCGGCAGCCTACACGCCGGATGGCCGGCAGCGCTGGTTCCTCGACGTACAGCACCTGGAACAGCCTGCCACGCCCCGGGTGGACGAACTCGTGCCCGGCTTCGGCGAGACGGAGGCCGCCTCCGCCGAGTTCTGGTTCGAGCCGAACCGCCGGCAGTTCGTTCACCTCCAGCACAGCCGCACGGACGGCTGGCTGGGCAGTGACTGGGTGATGGACCTCGGCTGGCAGCGCATCGACGACGATCGACGCAGCCGCGGCACCGGCTCCGCCGTACGGCGGCTGGAACGCAACCGCAGCGATCTGTTCGAGCTGTCGGTTAACGGCGTGCGCGGCTATGACTGGGGCAGCGTCGCCTACGGTGCCGAGTGGTATCACGACGAGGTGAGCAGCAGCCGTATCGAGCAGGACATCGACACCGGAGAGCGGTCCCCCGTCGAGTCCCGCTTCCCGGACGGCTCCGGGGTGGATCAGGCCGCATTGTACACCCAGGCCGAATGGAAACTGAGCGACAGGCAGACGTTGATCGGCGGTCTGCGGCTCACCGACGTGAACGTCTCGCTGGCACCGACGGCGAACGCACCGGGCGGAGAGGTCAACACCAGCGATCTCAGCGGCGAGCTGGGTTGGCTTTACCGGCTCAGCGACGAGTTGCAGCTGGTCGCCAACGCCAGCCGCAGTTTCCGGGCCCCGAACATCTTCGATCTGGGCACGCTGGGACAGCGCCCGGGCGGCCGTTTCAACATCGCCAATCCGGACCTGGATCCGGAGAGCGCACGGCAACTGGACGTGGGCCTGCGTATCGTGCGTCCCCGCGTACGGGCGGAGATCATGGCCTACGTCGTGGACTACTCGGACCGCATCAGCTCGGTGCTCACCGGCGAGGTCACGCCGGCGGGCCGGCAGGTGGTGCAGAACCGGAATATCGCCAGTGCGACCATCCACGGGCTGGAGGCGGGCGGCGAGTTCGACCTGTCCGATCGCGCTCTGCTGCGCGCCGTCCTGAACTACACCCGCGGCGAGGAACAAGCAGCGGATTCCGGCACGACCCCCGGCGATCGCATACCGCCGCTGAACGGTGCCGTCTCCCTGCGTCTCGCCATGAGCGACGCCCTGGAGATCGAACCCTGGGTGGAGTTCGCCGCCGAACAGGAGCGGCTGAGTCCGAGGGACGTGCGTGACAGCCGGATCGATCCGGAGGGCACGCCGGGCTGGGCGACGCTGAACCTGAAGACCTCGTGGCAGAGCGACTCGGGCTGGGGCCTGACCCTGGCGGTGGAGAACATTCTGGACAAGCGCTATCGCATCCACGGTTCGGGTATAGACGCGCCGGGGCGTAATCTCTCGCTCTGGCTCGATACGGCGTTCTAGTGTCCCGTGCGGGACACTAGGGCGATGGGCGATCGGCGGCCATCCGTTTACACGGGCCTGCTGCTGGCCGTCCTGCTGGCGCCAGGCTGCGGCGGAGGTGACGGGGACACCCGCGAGGATGCCGGCGCGCCGCAGGCACCGCCGGAAGCCGGCCTCTGGCAGGGCACTTTCCCCTGCGCAGACTGCCCGGGCATCGAGATCACCCTGTGGCTGCGCGCGGACGGCGTGTTCTTCCTGCGCCAGCATTACCTGGCCGGCGCTGGTCCTGGCGACGGCAACGGCGACGGCGACGGCGAACGCTACTACGGCATCGGCCGCTGGGTCTGGGACGGGGCGGAACCCGCGCTCCGCCTGCGGAGCGGCGGGCCGGAGCGGGTGTTTGACAAGGCCGGGCCCGGCGTGCTGGCGATGCGGGTGGCCTCCGACCTGCCTCATCGCCTCGAACGCAGCGGCGGCCTGGTGCCGTTCACCGACACCATCGTCCTGGAGGGCGAGTACCGGGTCGCCGACGCAGAGCGCCGGTTCCGGGAATGCCGCAGCGGCCTCGTCTGGCCGATAGTGCCGCGCGGGGATTACCGCCGGCTGCTGCACCAATATGGCCGGGTGCCCCGCGGCGAGGATGCACTGGCGAGGGTCCGCGGCCGCCTGGAGGCGACGCAGAGCGGCGAAGCTTTCTTCGTCGAGGAACTGCTGCAACTGCAGCCCGGACGACGCTGCCCCTGAGTGAAAGAAAAAACGGACCCCCATTCCTGTCGCGCGAGGGCCGGAAATGGTAGCTTTCGACGCTTGTGTCTGAAGGGCGGAGACCGGGCATGGCCCATCCGCGGCGACTGATCATCGGTATCATGCTGGCCTCGGCCGGCCTGTTCGCACTGCCTGGCTGCGGCGGGACCGAGCAGTCGTCGGCAGACGGTGCCTCACCCGCTGCCTCCGCCACTCCCGCGGGCGTCAAGGTCTACCGCCACTCGCTGGACGGCGCCCCGTCCACCATCGACCCCGTCCAGTCGTCCAACATCTACGCCAACACGGTCGTCCTGAACGCCTACGACACGCTGTATCGCTTCAAATACCTCGCCCGCCCCTACGAGCCCGCCCCCAATCTGGCCGCGGCGATGCCGGAGATCTCCGACGATGGCCTGATCTATACCATCCGTATCAAACAGGGCGTCCACTTCATCGACGACCCGGCCTTCGAGGCCGGCGTCGGCCGCGAGGTAACCGCCGGGGACTTCGTCTACAGCCTGAAACGGCACTTCGATCCCTCCCAGCGGCCGCGCGGTGCCTGGCTGTGGCAGGGGCGCGTCGTCGGGCTCGACGAGTGGAAAGACGCAGGCCCGGACTACGACGCAGAAGTCGAAGGCCTGCGCGCGGTGGACCGCTACACCGTCGAGGTGCGCCTGACGAAGCCCTACCCCCAGTTCGTCTACACCCTCGCCCAGGGCTATGCCGCCGTGGTGCCGCGGGAAGCGGTGGAGAAATACGGGCGGGAATTCGGCTCCCACCCGGTCGGCTCGGGGCCCTTCCGAGTAATCGCCTACGACTCCTCCCGGGTAGTGTACGAGCGCAATGAGAACTTCAGGCAGGAACCCGTGGATCTCGCCGCCGAGGGCTACGACCCCGCCACCCAGGCCTACACCGGCGTGGAAGCCATCGAGGGCCGCTCGCCGCCGTTCGTCGACCGCCTGCAGATCGACTTCATCACCGAAAACGCTGCGCGCTGGAATTCCTTCACCAAGGGCAACGAGATCCAGTACCTGACGGTGCCGAACGAGCAGGTGGACCGCATCCTCGCCTCGAAAGACCCGATCACGCCCGCGCCGGAGATCGCCGAGAGCTACCACATGCACCACGGCGTGGAGGCCGGTTTTGTCTTCATGACGTTCAACATGGATTTCCCGGACATCGGCTACAACGACGACCCGGAACGCGAGCGGCGCAATCATGCCCTGCGCTGCGCCATGATCAAGGGCTTCGACTGGTACCGGCGCAACCAGAGTTTCTATTTCGGCCTCGGACAGGTCTTCCCCGGTGTCATCACCCCGGCGGCGCCCGAGTTCGATCCGGACCTCTCCCGTGACAGCGTGACGCTGGACATCGAGGGCGCCCGTCGGCTGCTGGCCGAGAACGGCTGGAATGCAGACAACCTGCCGGAGCTGGTCTACGGCGCCCAGTCCGGCGTCAGCCAGCGGCTGTTCTACGAGCAGTTCCGCGGCTTTATGAAGAAGATCGGTTATCCCCGCGAGAAGATCGTGCTGAAGCAGTACGCCACGTTCGGGGATTTCATCAAGGACGTCTCCCAGAGCCGCCTGCCGCTGGTCGCCAAGGGCTGGGGCCTCGACTACCCGGACGCCGAGAACACGTTGCAGCTGTTCTACGGCCCGAACGGCTCGCCGGGGTCCAACGACGCGAACTGGCGTAACGAAGAGTACGACCGCCTGTACGAGCGTTCGGCGGTGATGCTGCCGAGCCCCGAGCGCACCGCGATCTATCGCCGCATGAACGAACTGGTCATCGACGACTGCGTCGCCATCACCGGCCTGTCGCGCACCCGGCTCTATCTCTGGCACAAAGACGTTATCGCCATGCCAGACCGCCAGATCGTGGGCGGGTTTTTCCTGCGCTTCGTGGATATCGCCGACGGCAGCGGGGAGACCTGAGCATGGAGACCCTGCAGTACGCCGTGCGCAAGCTGGTCGGCGGCATCCCGCTGATCCTGGGCGTCACCTTCGTGAGCTTCCTGCTGATGGTGTACTTCGGCCCGGATCAGACCTACGAGCTGCTCGGCAAGAACCCCACCGAAGAGCAGATCGCCGAGGTGCGCGGCGAACTCGGCTACGACCGGCCGTTCTTCGTCCGCTACGGCGAATACCTCAGGGAGATCGTCACCCTCGATTTCGGCCTGTCGGACTCCACCGGCGAACCGGTGAGCGAGATGCTCGGCCGCAGCATCCCCATCTCACTGGCGCTGATCACGCCCGGCTTTATCCTCGGCAACGTGCTCGGCATCCTGCTGGCGCTGATCGCCGCCTATCACCGCAGCGGCTGGATCGACAAGGCCATCATGGGCTTCTCGGTGATCGGCATGAGCGTGTCCTTCCTGATCGTGATCATCGCGTTCCAGCTGCTGCTCTCCTCCAGCTACGGTCTGAACCTGTTCCCGGTGCGGGGCTGGAACGTGAACTCACTGCACGACTACGTGATGTACGTGACCGTACCGACGCTAGCCACGGTGTTCGTGGCGCTGGGCTATAACACCCGCTTCTATCGGGCCGTGCTGGTGGAGGAGATGACGCGCGATCACGTGCGCACGGCGCGCGCCTTCGGCATCCCGCCGGGCAAACTGCTGTACAAGCACATCCTGAAGAACTCCGCCATCCCCATCATCACCCGTATCATGTTCTCCATCCCGCTGGTGATCGTCAGCGGCAGCCTGCTGATCGAGAGCTACTTCGGCATACCGGGCGTGGGCAAGGTGACCTTCGACGCCATCACCACCGGCGACCAGCCGGTGCTGAAGGCGGTGGTCGGCCTCACCGCCGTGCTGTTCGTCATCACGCTGCTGCTCACCGACGTCATGTACCGGGCCGTGGATCCCAGGGTGTCGCTGAAATGAGCGCGATCCCGGAGACCTCGGACCAGCTGCGCGGGGGCGTGGATCCGAACCCGTCCGCACAGCCGGAGAGAACCGAGTCGATCTGGGGCAAGGCCGCCTATAAATTCAGCCGTGACCGCGCAGGCATGATCGGGCTCGGTATTGTGCTGGTGTACTTCGTCATGGCGCTGGGCGTCTGGCTCGGGCTGTGGGCCACGGAGTGGAGTGACGTCGAAGGGCCCAAGTGGGCACCGATGAGCGCGGAACACTGGTTCGGCACCAATATCATCGGCCAGGACATATTCCAGCGCACCATCTACAGCACCAAGACCGCCTTCGAGATCGGCGTCATCGTGGCCGTGCTGTCCACGATCATCGGCGCATTTTTCGGGGCGCTGGCCGGTTTCTTCAGCGGCACCTGGATCGACGCGATCATCCTGTGGATGAAGGGTGTGCTGGACTCCATCCCCTTTTATCTGTTCGTGGCCGCCGTGGCCTTCGCGCTGGAGGGCAACCCCTGGTCCATGCACGTGGCCATGGTATCGGTGTTCTGGACCACCACCGGGCGGCTGGTGCGGGGCGAGGTGATCAAGCTCCGGAACTTCGAGTTCGTGGAGGCCTCGCGGGCCATCGGCGTACCCCAGACCACGATCATTTTCCGCCACATCGTGCCTAACACCTTCCACATTCTGCTGGTGCAGGCCACTATCGTGTTCGTGGCCGCGATCAAGTCCGAGGTGATCCTGTCCTTCCTCGGTCTCGGCGTGCAGGACGGTGTGAGCTGGGGTCTGATGATCTCCGAGTCCACGCTGGAGGTGCTCGCCGGCTTCTTCAACAACTTCGTCTGGGCCTCGGTGTTCCTGTTCGGCCTGGTGATGGCGTTCAACATGTTCTCCGACGCACTGCAGGACGCGCTGGACCCGAAGAAGGTGGCCGACTCGTGAATGCCAGCGAGCCCGTGCTGAGCGTGCGCAACCTGGTGGTGGAGTTCACCACCCGCTACGGGCCGGTGCGCGCCGTGGACGGCGTGAGCTTCGACGTCTACCCTGACGAGACCCTGGGCATCGTGGGCGAGTCGGGCTGCGGCAAGACCGTGACCGGGCTGTCCATCCTCGGCCTCATCCCCTCGCCCCCCGGGCGCATCGTCTCCGGCGAGATCCGCCTTGGGGGCCGTGATCTCACGAAGATGCCCGAGGAGGATCTGCGGGACGTACGCGGCCACGAGATCTCCATGATCTTCCAGGAGCCGATGACGGCGCTGAACCCGGTGCTGACGGTAGGCAGCCAGATGGTCGACGTGCTGCGCCGGCACAAGCAGTACACGCGCCGGCAGGCCCGGGCCATGGCGGTGGAGATGCTGGCGCGGGTCGGCATCCCGGTACCGGACCAGCGCATCGACGAATATCCCCACGAGATGTCCGGCGGCATGCGCCAGCGGGTGATGATCGCCATGGCGCTGTCCTGCGACCCGAAGGTGCTGATTGCCGACGAACCCACCACCGCGCTGGATGTCACCACCCAGGCCCAGGTGCTGGAGCAGATCGTGAAGCTGCAGGAAGAGTTCCACATGGCGGTGGTGCTGATCACCCACGACCTGGGCGTGGTGGCCGAGACCTGTCACCGGGCGCTGGTGATGTACTGCGGCGAGGTCATTGAACGGGCCGAGATCGACCGTCTGTTCGAGGCGCCCCGCCATCCGTATTCGCGGGGGCTGCTCGATTCCATCCCCCGGCTCCGGGACGAGAAGCTCGCCGAGCTGCCCGTGATACCCGGCATGGTACCGGATCTCATGCATCTGCCCGCCGGCTGCCGTTTCGCAGACCGCTGCCCGCGCGCCGGGGACGACTGCCGCCGCGAGCGTCCCGTGCTCGACGGCGGGCCCGGCTCGCCCGCCGCCGTCTCCTGCTTCCATCCGCTGGCCTGAGGACGCGCCGTGCCAATGCCCCTGCTGAAAGTCGTCGACCTGAAGAAACACTTCCCGGTGCGCGGCGGGCTGTTGCGGCGGGTGCAGGCCTGGGTGCGGGCCGTGGACGGAGTGAGTTTCGAGCTGGAGCGCCAGCGCACGCTGGGGCTGGTCGGTGAGTCCGGCTGCGGCAAGTCGACGCTGGGCCGTGCCGTGCTGCGCCTCACCGAGCCGAGTGGCGGCGCGGTGCACCTCAACGGCGAGGA
The DNA here is from genome assembly GCA_964427415.1 of uncultured Woeseiaceae bacterium. Lineage (GTDB taxonomy): Bacteria > Pseudomonadota > Gammaproteobacteria > Steroidobacterales > Woeseiaceae > Lentisalinibacter. Next base: position 89,499 of record CAYRUH010000005.1, read on the forward strand.
CGTGCTGGCGCTGTCCCCGGGAGCGATGAAGGCCAGGCGCCGGGAGATGCAGATCATCTACCAGGATCCTTACGCCTCGCTCAGCCCCCGGCGCCTCATCGGCCAGACTATCCAGGAACCCCTGGACGTCCATGGCATCGGCACTCCTGCCGAGCGCCGCCGGCGGGTGGAGGAACTGCTGGATGTCGTCGGCCTCAGGAAGCAGGTGCTGTCACGCTACCCCCACGAGTTCTCCGGCGGCCAGCGCCAGCGCATCGGCATCGCGCGGGCTCTCGCCCTGAACCCAAGCTTCATCGTGGCCGACGAGCCTGTCTCTGCGCTGGACGTCTCGGTGCAGTCCCAGGTGCTGAACGTCATCGCCCGGCTGCAGTGCGAGTACGGCATCGCTTTCCTGTTCATCTCCCACGACCTGGCTGTCATCCAGCACGTCAGCGACGACGTGGGCGTGATGTATCTCGGGGCGCTGGTGGAGTTCGCTACCAGCGAGGACCTGTACCGGGACCCGAAGCATCCCTACACCCGGGCGCTGATGTCGGCCATACCGGTGCCGGACGTGAAGCGGAAGTCGAAGCGCATCGTGCTGGGCGGCGACGTGCCCTCGCCCATGCACCCGCCGCCGGGCTGCCCCTTTCATCCGCGCTGTCCGGAGGCGATGCCCCAGTGCAGGGAGGTGGTGCCATCCCGGGTCAACGCGGGCACTGCCGCGAAACCCCATTACGTGCGGTGCCACCTCTATACCGACGCCGGCCCGGCGCCCGCCTGACCGTCGGCGGTCACCGCGCCGGCACTCAGCACCCACCCAGCTTCTGCTCCAGGTGTTCGACGATGGCGTCGATCACCTTCACGCGGGCGTAATGCTTGTCATCGCCTTCCACCAGAATCCAGGGTGCCGGCCGGGTGCTGGTGTACTGGATCATGTCGTGAGCGGCCAGGGCGTAGTCGTCCCAGCGTTCCCGGTTGCGCCAGTCCTCGTCGGTGAGTTTCCAGTGCTTGTAGGCGGACTCGGCGCGCTGCCTGAAGCGGACCAGCTGCTCGTCCTTGCTGACGTGCAGCCAGAACTTCATCAGCAGCATCCCCCGGTCGGTGATCTGCCACTCGAAGTCGTTGATCTCGTTATAGGCACGGCGCCAGTCGTCTTCGCTGGCAAAGCCCTCGGTGCGCTCCACGAGTACGCGGCCGTACCAGCTGCGGTCAAAGATGGCGACGTGTCCGGCCCGCGGCAGACGTCGCCAGAAACGCCACAGATAGTGCTGGGCGCGCTCCTCTTCCGTCGGCGCAGCAAACTGGTGCACACGATAGGTGCGCGCATCGAGGCTCCACACGGTCCGGCGGATGGCACCGCCCTTGCCCGCGGCGTCGGGACCCTCGAAGACGAGTACCGTCGACAATCCCTCGGCCGTGGCCTGGCGAGCCAGTTCGCCCAGACGGGCCCGGCGCTTCTTCAGCATTTTCTTGTAGCCCCGGCGCGGCGCGGAAAGGGAGAGGTCCAGCCGATCGAAGACCGTGAGCCTGCGCGCGGGATCTTCCTCGCTATCCTCGCGGTGGGTCGTCGCCGGCCCGGTCTGGCGCTCCCGGGCAGCCTGACGCTCGTGCTGCTCGAGGTGGCGCCGGAGTTCGGCGACGAGGATTTCGCCCACCCGCAGGTGGCGGAAGTTCTCGTCGGCACCCTCGACGATATACCAGGGTGCCAGCGCCCGGTTCGTGCGCGTGATGATCTTCTCGGCAGCGGCGATGAAGGTGTCGTAGTTTTCGTGGTTGCACCAATCCTGCTCGCCCACCTTGTAGGCGAGCGCCGGGTCGGCGGACAACGCCTCCAGCCGCTCCTTCTGCCGGTCACGGCTGAGATGCATCCAGAACTTGAAGATCAGCGCGCCGTCGTCGCCCAGCGCATTCTCGAAACGGATGATCTCGCCCAGCCGGTCGTCGAAGAGGTTCTCGTCGAGTTCGCCGTAGACCCTCTTGAGCAAGGGGCGCGAGTAGCGCCCGCTCAGGAACAGGCCGGTGCGTCCCTTTGGCGGCAGATCCAGCCAGTAGCGCCAGAATCGGGGCCGGGCACGCTCCTCGGCGGTGGGGTCCTGGTAACCGATGGTGCGGACGAAGCGGGGATCCATCCACTTGTTGAGGGTGTTCACGGTGGTGGACTTGCCCGCGCCGTCGACGCCGGCGAAATCGACGATGACCGGGAAGCGGGCCAGCTCGAGGGTGCGGTACTGCAATTCCAGCAACTCGCCGCGCAAAGCTTTCTCGCGCTCCTTGAATTCGGCCTTGGCGACGCTCTGGCCGAGTTCGGCGGTATCGAACATGGCTGCTCCGTGGGCAATCCGTAATCGGGTCGTCACGTCGTATTCTAACGCGGCGGGCGCGCGCATCGCCCGGCGCGATGCTAGGATGCTGGCGGGCACGACGAGTCAAGGGTACAGGGAGTCGAGCATGGAAGAGCAATATGTCGCGAAGCTGGATGCGACGGCCCGGCGGCTCTATGAGGAGATCCACGCGCGGCCGTTCCCGAAGATCATCCCGCCCACCTCGGTACGACACCTGGTGACGATGACGGCGGACGTCGAGGCGGACGACATCATCAACCATTTCTACGCCCTGGTCGGCAGGTCTCCCCCCGCGGACATGCCAGGGTCGAACACCCTCCTGCTCGAGGGCGACGGTTACAACGTGCGCCTCGAGCGGCACCGCGAATTCTGCTCCTACCTGTTCATCTGGCAGAACGAATCTCCGGACGGCATGCTGGTGCGCAAACGGATGGCGCCGGAGAAATGGCTGGCCGAGCTGCCGGGCCGCCTGATGATCCACAACAGCGTAAAGCTGATCCCGGACGATTACACCGAGATCGACGCGAGCAAGGTCCGCGAACACCTGGAGAACCACACGGTGACCGGTGCCCGGGTGATGGGAGGGCACGCGACGATCTGGACCAGTTTCCGGCTGCACAGCGACGCCAGCGCCCGCTACGTCGTCTTCGTCGGCGATCTCAGGCCGGCACAGACCGGCCAGCTCCTGCAACTGCTGGTGGAACTCGAGACCTACCGTATCCTCGCCCTGCTGGGCTTTCCGCTGGCCCGCAGCATGACCGCCGAACTCGCCCGCATCAACACCGGCCTGTCGGCGCTGCTGGAGCAGTTGCGCCACGCCGATACCATGGAGGGGGAACGGGAAATCCTGTTCAATATCACCGAACTCTCGGCCAGCCTCGAAGAGTTGCAGACCCGCTCCAGCTTCCGCTTCGGCGCGACCCGCGCCTACTATCAACTGGTAAACGAGCGCCTGGAGGCTTTGAATGAGGAGCCGTGCGGACGGCTACCGATGCTCTCCACGTTCCTCGGCCGCCGGCTCGGCCCGGCGATGCGCACGGTCACGGCCATCCAGTCGGAGATCCTGCAGATCTCCGGACGTCTGTCCTCGGCCACCTCACTGCTGCAGGCGAGGGTTAATCTGCACCTGCAGGAGCAGAACCGGACGCTGCTGTCGTCCATGGACCGGCGCAGCCGGATGCAGCTGCGGCTGCAGTCCACGGTGGAAGGCCTCTCCGTGGCCGCCATCACGTATTACTCGGTGGGGCTGCTGGACAGGCCCTACGGTCTGCTGGAGCAGATGGGACTGATCCCGAGCGGGCGAATACTCTCCGCGTTGTCGGTCATCCCCGTAGCCGGGCTGGTCTGGTTTCTTATCCGCCGGGTGCGGCGACGGGTGGAGAGAGAGGCGTAGACCGGGACGAGGTCGCCGCGCCACAGGAGAAGCGCCGCACGAGGCGGCGCTTCTCCATGGGCCCAGCCTCTGGCGGGCCGCGTGCCGATTCGCTGTTCCCGCGCTGGCCCTCAGGGGGCCAGGTTGGGATAATCCGGCAACATGCTCTGACCGTTAAGGGGCTTGTTCACGCCGCGGTGACAGGTTGCGCAGTTGGCCTTCGGTGCGTCGCCCGTCGGCCCGAGACGTTTCTCGGGGTAGACCGGCTGCAAAGGCTCCATCCACTCGTTGTTGAGTTCACGCAACATGCTGATTGCGTGCCATGAGTTTAGCCGCATCGGTGTGCTTTGTTCCCAGACGCTGAATGCGCGGCTGTTGTGGCAATAGGTGCAATTGACGCCGAGAGAAGTCGACATGTGCATCATGAGGCCGTAGGTATGTTCCGTCGCCTGGATGCTCGCACCCGACCCGACTTTCTTCGGCAATGCCGTATCGCCGATCACGCGGACCTGCTCGTACTGGTCGAGAAATGTCGTGAACGGATCGCCGGGCAATGACGCGTAGGCCACCGCTGCCATACCGCCGATATTCTGCGTCCCGTTGGCGGCAGTGAAACCGCTGGCCGAATCCCTGGGCGGCTTCTCGAACCAGATCTCAGCCGGTACGTTCTGGCCACGGTGGCAGGTGTAACAGGTCACACCGGTCTGCTTCACATGGTCCTGCCAGTTAGCGTTGATGTCCAGGTTCATCTGCAGCATCTTCCGCGACACGGTCTTCGTGTAGAGCAGGTCGTCGGCGAAGTTTTCGCCGACATGGCAGTAGTTGCAGCCCTGCTCCGGCGACACCCATTCGGTGATGGCCAGCATCAAACGAGTGAACTCGCCCACGGAGAGGTCACCGAGTACCTGGACGTTCTGGTAGATATCCCTCGCCTTCGGGCCGTCGGTGGTCGTCGGCGGCTGAGGCGCAGGCACCTTGTGCAGGTCCGCATTCCCGGCGACAGTTTCGGGACTATTGACGAGTTCCATGCCGGTGCCGCGATAGCCGACCTGCTCGGTCTCCTGGGGCGGCCACTCGCAGCCGGCGGCGGCGAGCAGCACGGCGGCCGTCAACAGCAATCCTGGCAACGCTCGTAACCCTGCGGGCTTCATTATCCGGTTTTTCATTGCGGACCTCCCGGCAGCATGCCCGGATCCTGCGGGACTTCGGGGAAGACCAGCGGGTAAGCCGGAGCGATGCCGTGCTTGACACCCCACAGGTACCAGTTATCAACCACCGTGCCGGTCAGCAGTATGCCGATACCGCCGGTGAGCGGGCACAGTACCGCGAACCACCACGCCCAGCGGTGGATGGACTCGATGTTTGCATTGAAGCCCATCGTCCAGCGCCAGAATAGTCCCATCCGCTCCGAGGCGGTACCACGGTCCATGATCTGTTCAACCTCCCGATCGCCACCGTAGCGCCCCGTCGCCAGCACCGTGGCGCCGTGCATCGCGAACAGCAGGGTCGCGCCGTACAGGAAAGCGATGGAGAGCATATGGAACGGGTTATAGAACAGGTTGCCGTAGCGGATCGAGAAGGCCGCGGTCCAGTCCAGATGGGGGAAAATGCCGAACGGTACCGCCTCACCCCAGCTCCCCATCAGCACCGGCCGGATGAAACCGAGCACCAGGTACAGCCAGATGGCGGCCGCGAAGGCCCAGGCCACATGGGTACCCATGCCGAGCGCGCGGGCGCGCCGGTACATCCTGAGCCACCACAGGCCGATGGACGCGGTCAGAAAGAAACCCGCGACGAGCCACCAGCCGCCTTCCGCGAGCGGCGGCAGACTGAGGCCGTATTCGGGCGACGGCGGCTCGAGTGCGAGCCAGGGCAGCTGCCGGACGAATTCTACGGGATCCCAGTTGACCGAGGCCCACATGTTCAGGCCGATGATCTCGATCGCTATGAATCCGCAGATGAGCGACGAGAGTCCCAGCCAGCCCAGATAGATCGGGCCCACCTGGGCGTCGCCGATCTTGCCAAACCAGTACCGCAATCTTGGTGTACCGAGCCGTGGCCAGCTCCCGGGCGGCAGGGCCACTCCGGGTTCGGGCGGCATGTTCACCTGCACCTGGGTAAATATGTTCTGGTATTGCGCCATTTCTTGTCCCCTTTCCTAGCGCCAGATCGGCAGATCGAGCCACCAGTTCCACCACTCGGGCCAGCCGCGCGTCCAGAACGGGCCGCTGATCACGATGCAGACCGCGCTCCAGAACCCGGCCGACAGGGCCAGGAAAAGGCCGAGGCGGTGGATGCCGAGCGCGCCGATGGAATAACCGATCGCATCACGGAAGTAGGTGTTCTCGTGTTCGCCGCCTTTCACTACCTGGCCCTTCTTCGGGTTGGACGCCGACAGGATCAGCGCACCGTGCAGCGACAGTGCCAGTGTCGTCGTGAAGAAAAAGGTCACCGCGAGCATGTGCGCGGGGTTGTAGTGGAAGTGCAGGTACTGGTAGCCCACGTTGGAGACCCAGTCGAGATGACTGAGTATCCCGTACGGGAAGCCGTGCCCCCAGGCACCCAGCAGCACCGGCCGGATCACCACGAGCGTGAAGTACGCGAAGATGGCCACGCCGTAGGCGACGGGGACGTGATAACCCATCCCGAGCTTGCGTGATATCTCCGCCTGGCGCAGCGCCCATGAGATGAATGCGCCGAGTGCGCAGAAGGTGATGAGCTGCCAGAGCCCCCCTTCCCTGAGCGGTGCGAGGGCGAGACCATAGCTCAGATCCGGCGGTGCGATATTGATCTGCCAGATATTCCAGGTCGGCCCTATCGCCGCGCCATAGATGATCAGGAGCGTACCGAGCACGGTGAAGAAGATGGTGGTGACTCCGAAGAAGCCGACCCAGAAAGGACCGACCCAGAAGTCGAACAGGTCGCCACCGATAAACGTACCGCCACGGACGCGATATTTTCTTTCGAAGCTGAGCATCGCCATCGCTTTATTCTCCGTCAGGTCCGCGCTCGCGCGCGGCACCATTAAGTCCGCAGAGGGTGGCGGGCAGGGTCGGGCAGGTCCCGGCCTGCCCACCACCTCCGGCGGTTGACGCTGTTACGTCAATCTGGCGACCCTTGCGGGCTGCTCGAGCGGCGCGGTCGCCGCCGGCAGGTCCGTTGCCGAAGCACTCGGGCCTTCCATCCAGTTGAACCGATCCGTGCTGAGCAGGATGAAGTGGATCAACAGGGCCAGTACGAACAGGAAAGTGAACAACGCGACGAGCGTTCTCCGCGGATCGAATAGTTGCCATATACGCCACATATTCTGTCCCCCTTATGCCAGGTACTGGATGAACGGTTCAGCAGCCATCCGCGCACCATCGATGAGGGACGCATAGCCACCTTCCGGCGGAAGCCACGGCCGCCATTGCCACACCAGGAAGTGCGCAACGATGGCAATTGCCGTGAACACGATGAAGCTAACGACGAACAGCTTGTGGAAAGCCTGTGCTTGCTCGTCTGTCAGCCCGGTGAAAGATTCAGACATAGATCTCACCTCCAGATCGGCCTTGCGGCCGGTTACCGCGCAAATCCCGCGCGGCGGGGATGGCCGTGATCAGGGCCACGGCCGCCTCCCGTCCCCTGAGGGACGAAACTCCCGGACTCAGGCCATGAAGGCGAACGGTACGTAAGTATTCGCCATGGCCCGCGCCTCTTCGAATATGGACATGTCGGCCGGTGCGCCCGGTGGCAGATTGCGCCAGCGGCGCGGCAGCAGCCGCCCGGCGACCGCGATCATCAGACAGATCGTGAATCCCACCGCGAATATCAGGTGATACTGCTTCGCGCCGCGGGCCGACAGGCTCACCCTTGCATCCATCGTCTTGTGCATCTCAGCCATCAGTTCTCTCCCCTCGTGTCTTCAGCGGACCGCTCACGCCGCCCGCCCCTCTTTCAGCGCGACCCGCGCATCGGCCACATGTTCCTCCGTCACTCGCCGGTCGCCCCGGCTGCGGGCCCGGTTCTCGGCGGCGTCGCGCAAGCGCTTCGCCGCCGATATACGGATCAGCACCGGCAACTCCTCCACCACCCGGTCCAGGTCCGCCTTGGCGGCGTCTTCCCAGGGCAGCTCCTCGTGCAGCCGCGTGGGCGTGGCCTCGACGCTGTCCATGTCGGTGGCGAGCGGCAGGATGTGGAACAGCGCATCGAACAACGCGTTGCACACCTCCTGCACGACGTAGGTGGCACCGGCATAGCCCATGAACGGCGTGCCCGTGTGGCGCCGGATCGCGGTGCCGGGGAACGAGGCCGGGATGTACATGGCCCGCGAGCCGTTCTCGGCCAGATACATGCGCTCGTTGTAACTGCCGAACAGGATCAGGGGTGTCTTCTCGCGCACCGCCTCGCGCACCGCCTCGTTGTCAGGCTTCTGCCCCGCATTGCGTGCGAAGGAGAAGGTGCAAGGCAGACCGAGCTCGAGTTCGAGATAATTCCTGAGGCCGCGTTCGTAGGTCTCGTTGGCCACCACGGCAAAGCTCGCAGTACCGAAGAAGTCCTGGGTAACCGAGCGCCACAGGTCCCATACGGGCTTGATGGTGGTGTGCTTCTCGCGCTCGATGAACGGCTCCGGATCGAGATCCAGCAGCTCGCCCAGCTTGCGCAGGAACTTGGTGGTGGAATGCACGCCGATCGGTGCCTGCAGGTAGGGACGCTCCAGTGTCTCGCACAGCATCCGCCCGAACTCCCGGTACATGCAGACGTTCACCTCGGCGTCCGACAGCCTCTGCACGTCAGCGAGGTGGCTGCCGAGCGGGAACACCATGTTCACCTCGGCGCCAATGCCCTCCACCAGCCGGCGAATCTCGGCCAGGTCGGAGACCGTATTGAAGTAGCCGTAGATCGGACCGATGATGTTGACCAGCGGCTTCTCGCCGTCCTTGCGTTTCTTCGGCTTGCGGATGCGCTTGGTGCCGTACTCGGTCCACAGCCACTGCATGGCACGGTTGGCGCTCTGCCACTGGTCCTCGTCGATGGTGCGCGGCAGGAAGCGCTTGATGTTGGTGCCTTCCGGCGTTACACCGCCGCCGATCATCTCGGCGATGGATCCGGTTACCACCACCGCCGGCAGATCCGGGTCCAGCGTTGCATGCGCCCGCTTCATGGCCTCTTCCGTGCCGTGCTGGCCGAGCTCCTCTTCGCCGAGACCGGTCACCACGATGGGCAGCTCGTGGGGCGGCAGTCCGTCGGTGTAATGCAGCACCGAGGTCACGGGGAGGTTCTCGCAGCCCACCGGCCCGTCGATGATGACCTGCAGGCCTTTGATGGCGGTGAATACGTACACCGACCCCCAGTAGCCGCCTGCCCGATCCATATCGAGTACCAGCATCAGACCATGGCCTCCGCCGCCTTCTTCTTCGCCAGCCTCTCGAGCTGGCGGCGGTAGCTCTCGCGGAATTCGGGCCGCTCATCCGGCCGCTCCTCCCAGACGCCCGCCGTATCGCCCGAGCCGACGCCTTCGAAGAAAGTGCGCATCTCGTCGAAGCGGGCCTTGTTGGCAAGCGCGGCGTTGACAACCTGGGCCAGCGACCCCGCACCGGCGGGACCCATCAGCGGCCGGGCCGATATCAGGTTGGTGAAGTACAGCCCGGGTATGGCCCGTTCCTTCGCCTTCTGCACCACCGGCGTGGTGCCGATGGCAAGGTCGGGCTGAAACTCCTGCATGGCGGCCAGGTCCTGCTCCAGCGAGGCCCTGAATTGCACCTGCACGCCCTTCGCTTCCAGCCATTCCCGGTCGGGGTCGGACCAGCGCGTGCGCGGACAGGCGCTGCCCACGTAGCGGACGTCCGCGCCGCTCTCCACCAGCAGCCGAGCTACCAGCAGTTCGGAGCCCTCGTAGCCGGACAGGGTGATTCGGCCGTCGATCGGCGCCTCGGCCAGCGCGGCGCGGATCGCCGGCAGCACCGCGTTCTTCGCCGCGGCTATGCGATCGGCCGGCACGTTGCAGGCATCCCCGATCGCCTCCAGCCATGCGGCGGTGCCGTCGTGGCCGACGGGAGCCGAGCCGACGAGCGGCCGCCCGGCCGCCTCGAACTCCCGGAAGGAGGCGGTGTAGAACGGATGGATGGCGGCGGCCGCGGCGCAGTCGAGCGCCGCGTACAGCTCGCGCCACTCCCGGGTCGGGACCACCGGGCCGGCAGCGAGACCCATGGGTTCGAGCATCATGCCGATGCCGACCGGGTCGGCCGGGAACATCTCCCCCACCAGGGTGACCGTGGGCCGGTCCTCGACACCCTCGCGAGGTGCCTGCACGGGGCCGTGCTCGGCCTCCTTGCGGGCGTACTCCAGCATGGCTCCGGCCAGCACGTCCTTCGCTTCGGCATGGGTGGGCACGCCGAAGCCGGGCACGTCAATACCGATGATGCGCACGCCGTTGATCTCTTTCGGCAGCAGCCGCAACGGCACACCGGAGGCGGTGGGTACGCAGAGATTTGTAATGACGATGGCGTCGTAGTGCTGCGGATCGGCCATCTTCTCCACGGCTTCCTTGATGTCCTCGAAGAGCCGGCCGGTGACCAGGGTCTCCGAGTTGAACGGCACGTAGCCGACGGTGCGGCGGGCGCCGTAGAAATGGGAGGTGAAGGTAAGCCCGTACACGCAGCAGGCCGAGCCGGACAGGATGGTGGCCGTACGGCGCATGCGCAGACCGACGCGCAGGGATCCGAAGGCGGGGCACATGCTCTGGGGCTGGTCGTGGGGCCCAAGGGGATAATCCTCGGCGTATCGCTCGAGGGATTCGCCGTTGCCGGCCGCAGCCGCGGCCTCGCGCATCTTGTCGCGGCCGGCGTGGCAGCCATGGCCGTCGCCGCGGGTGGCCTCCATGTTGATGTCCGTCTTTTCGCTCTTTTCCGTCATTCTTCTCGTTGCTGCCTCCGGCTCAGATCTGCTCGTAGACGACCTCCAGAGAGGGTTTCTCGACGTGGTTCTTGCCGCACATGTCCGCATGGGTCGCCGGCTGCAGCTGGATACCGCGGCCCACGTCCTCGGACTTGAACAGGTTCAGCAGGCCGTCATGCTCCAGCGGCGTGGGATGCCGCGGCGGCGCATCCGCCACGTTGCTGGCGAGTTCCTCGAACAGCGATGCCCACGGCCCGCCCGGCGTACCGACGATCTGGTAGTTGGCACTCTTGCGCCGAATGTCCTCGTCCGCCGGGATGGCGGAGAGTACGGGGATGCCGACGGCCTCGGCGAAGGCGTGTGCCTCGCCGGTACCGTCGTCCTTGTTGATCACCATGCCGGCCACGCCCACATTGCCGCCGAGCTTGCGGAAGTACTCCACTGCCGAGCAGACGTTGTTGGCGACATAGAGCGACTGCAGGTCGTTAGAGCCGACCACGATCACCTTCTGGCACATGTCCCGGGCGATCGGCAGGCCGAAGCCGCCGCAGACGACGTCGCCCAGGAAGTCCAGCAGCACGTAGTCGAAGTCCCAGTCGTGGAAGCCGAGCTTCTCCATCAGCTCGAAGCCGTGGATGATGCCGCGCCCGCCGCAGCCGCGGCCCACTTCGGGGCCGCCGAGCTCCATGGCGAAGACACCGTCGCGCACGAAGCAGACGTCGCCGATCTCGACTTCCTCGCCAGCGAGTTTCTTCTTCGAGGAGGTCTCGATGATGGTCGGGCAGGCCTTGCCGCCGAACAGCAGCGAGGTGGTGTCACTCTTCGGGTCGCAGCCGATCAGCAGCACCTTCTTGCCCTGCTGGGCCATCATGTAGCTCAGATTGGAGAGCGTAAAACTCTTGCCGATGCCGCCCTTGCCGTAGATGGCGATGATCTGCGTCTCCTTGGTGGGCTCGCCCGTGGGCACCGGATCGGGCTCTATGGCAGCCTCGGCCCGCAGCCTGGCCTGCATGCTGTCGGGAAGCTGCACGGTCACGCCGCCCTCGGTTCGCCTTTCGCTCATGAATCTCTCCCGCCTATTGCGTTCTTACCAGTCGCGTCTTTCCAGTCCAGGATCATCTTCAGGCAGGCGGGATCGCCGAACGCCGTGCGATAGGCATCCGCGGCCTCGCCGGCCGGATGTCGATGGGTGATGAGGCCGTCCAGCGACAGTCCGCCGCTGGCGACGAGATCGCGCACGGCGACCATGTCGTCCGGGCGCCATTCGGCGGCGATGCGCAGCCGGGCTTCGCGCATGAAGGCCGCAGGGAACGAGAACGACAACGGCTCATGATAGAAACCGGCGAGGATAATCTCGCCGCCGGGCGCGAGCCGGGCGATCAGTTCGTCGAGAAGCGAGGGGTCGCCGCTCACGTCGCAGATGACCGAATAGTCGCGGCGCTGGTCCTCGGCCGGATCCAGCACCCGGTAGCCGAGAGCGCCGTCGGCCCGGGCAGGATTCTTCTCCCACACCGTCACGGGGCTGTCGCCGAGCATCACTGCCAGGCGCGCGAGCAACCGTCCGAGCACACCGTGACCGATAATCAGTTCAGGAATTCGCCCGCGCGGACCGGCGCCGACGATCGCATGGTAGGCTGTGGCGGCCAGCGCCAGCAGCACCGCGTCTTCCTGCAGGTCCTCGTCCACCGTTATGACGCGCTCACCGGCCACGACCACCCGGGAGGCGGCGCCGCCGAACAGCCCGCGCACCTCGCCGAAACAGCGTGCGCCGGGCACGAACACGAACTCGCCGACTTGACGGCCCGAGGCGGGCCAGGCCTCGCGGATCACTCCCACCGATTCATAACCGGGCACCAGGGGATAACCCATGCCAGGGAACGGCGGCATGCGGCCGGACCAGAGCAAACGCTCGGTGCCCGTGCTGATTCCGCTCCAGCGGATATCGACCACGACGTCGCCCGCTTCGGGCGAGGTCAGGTCCAGCCGGCTGAGCACCAGTTGCTCCGGTTTCTCGAGCACGACGGCAAGGGCATCCATAGTCACTGAGTCACACACTCCGCCTGCCGAAATGGACAGGCTTTACGTCTTGATGCGTCAGTCTAGCTTGACTGTCAGTGTTGTCAAGTTTTATTGACGCATCGGGTGTAAGGACTTCCGCTCAGTCGCCGCTCCGTTCCGCGGCGATCGCGACGATCACCCGGGTCAGCAGCGGGACGCGGGTGGAAATGGCCCGTACAGCCGTGAACCCGGCATCGCCAAGCAGCGACCGGAGGTGCTCGAACGTCCGCGGCCGACCGCTGCGCATGGCGAAGAGGTAGAGGCCGAAGTAGGCGTCGCCGACCGGTTCGGCACCCCGGGTGCCGGCCATCGGCTCGGCGAGCAGCAGTCGGCCGCCCGGCTCCATTGCCTCCCTCGCACGGGCCAGGATCCGTGCCGCGGCGGCATCGTCGTGGTCGTGGATGACCCGCACAAGGGAGATCACGTCGGCTCCGCCGGGCAGCGGGTCGGCCAGGAAGTCGCCACCGGTCACCGAGGCGCGGGCACCCAGGCCCGCCTCGTCCAGGCGCCGCCGTGCACGCTCGGCGACGGCCGGCAGGTCGAACAGGGCCAGCTGCAGATGGGGCCAGCGCTCCCCTGCGGCGATCAGGAAGCTGCCCTGGCCGCCGCCCACATCCAGCAGGCGGCGGCTGCGTTTCAGGGAAACCGCCGCCAGCACCTCGGCTGCGACAAAGGGTTGCGAGGCCGCCATAAGTTCCGAGTAGTCGGCCACCCGCTCCGCTGCGGCAGCGGCCGGCTGCGCTTCGGTGGCGTAGGCCCAGTATTCGCCCAGAGCAGTATCGGCCCGCTCGCCGCGGAGCAGCGCCACCGGGTCCGCCAGATCTGCGTAGAGGAGACGATGATGGCGGACCATGGCGGTCACGCCCGGGTTGCCCCGCAGGGCGGCACCCAGGCGCCCCAGCGCGTAGCGGCCGTCCGGCCGACGGCTCAGCAACCGCAACGATACGGCGGCATCGAACAAGCGCTTCGCCGCGGCTTCCGGCAGGTCGCAGTCCCGCGCCAGCGCGCCGGCCGTGCTCGGCCCGTCGGCCAGTCGCTCGAACAGGTCCAGCTCCACGCACGCCAGCAGCACCTGGGAGTAGACGAAGCCCGCGCACAGGTCAAACAGTTCCCGGGCACGGCGGCGGGCTATCGGACGCGTGAGAGGGAATGCGGCCGCCCAGCGCTGAAACCGGGCGCTTGCGAGCAGCTCGTCCCGCCACCCCGCCAGCCTGTCTCTCAGCGACGGCAAGGGCGACGGCAAGGGCGACGGCAATGGCCGCCGGACCACGGCATCACGCCACCAGTCGCGCCAGGTCTTTGGGCACCAGGCGGTGGGACTCGTGATGGATCAGGTCCTCCAGATCCGCCGCCCCGGGGCAGTCGGGTATGGCCGCGATAGCAGCGCCCACCAGTTTTTCCATCCGACCGAGCGCCCGCGCGATGCCGAGCTCGGTGGCCGCGCTGGGTCGCCCCAGTGCGGCATCGCGACCGACGGGCTTGCCGAGCTCCTTGCAATCGCCGGCGGCATCACGGAGATCGTCGGCGACCTGGTAGGCCTCGCCGATGCGTTCGCCGAGCGCACGCCAATCCGCAGGATCCGCACCAGAGGCGATGGCGCCGGCTTCGGTGGCGGCAACGAACAGGGCCGCGGTTTTCGCCCGATGGTAATCGGCCAACACCACCCGGGGCTCGCACTCCCAGGCCTGGCCGGCCACGATGCCGGCGGGCCCGCCGACCGCGCGGCTGACCGTGAGCAGCAACGGCGCGAGGCTGCGATCGCCGCCGGCGGCGCCGGCGGCGCCCTCCGCGATGACCTCGAATGCGAGCACGATCAGTGCGTCGCCGGTGAGCAGGGCCAGCGGCTCTCCCATCGCGCGGTGCAGCGACGGCTTGCCCCGCCGGAGCGCGGCGTTATCGAAACAGGGCAGATCGTCGTGCACGAGGGAAGCGCAGTGCAACAGCTCCAGCGCGGCCGCGGCGGCGACGGCCGAGCGGCTCGCCTCGCTGCCACAGGCTTCGGCTACCGCCAGACACAGCGTGGGGCGCACCCGCGCGCCTCCGGGGAACACGGCATAATGCATCGCCTCGGCGAGCTTCGGCGGGCACTTGGGTTGCGCGCTCCCCTGCTCCAGCGCCGCCGTCAGCGCCGACTCGATCCGCGATATGCCTTGCATGCCCGCCTCCCAGAGTGTCATGTTAGCTTGTCAAAGCTAGTGTCAGTTAGAATAGACACAGCGACGGACGGAGTCAAACGCTTGCCCTCACCCTTCCCGCCCTTCGACGCGCCGGTTCCCGCCGACGGCTATCGCTGGTGGTACGTGGACGCCATGAGCCCGGACGGCCGGCAGGCGCTGACCCTGATTGCCTTCGTCGGCAGCGTCTTCTCGCCCTGGTACGCGCTGGCACGCCGGCGCGCGCCGACCGACCCGCTGGGCCACTGTGCCCTGAATGCGGTGCTGTACCGGCCGCGGTCCAGGCGGTGGGCTTTCACGGAGCGGCCGGCGGCGCGGGTGGAACGCCGTGCGGAGGCATTCAGCATCGGCCCGAGCCGGGTCCTGCGCGACGGCGACGACCTGCTGTTCGAGATCGATGAGGTCACGGTCCCGGTACCGACGCGCCTGCGCGGCACCGTCCGCATCCGGCCGGAGATCCCCGGCGCCCGGCCCTTCGCCCTGGATGCGGACGGCCGCCATCACTGGCAGCCGCTGGCGCCGCGGGCCCGGGTGGAAGTGGACCTGTCCTCGCCCGCGTCCCGCTGGAGCGGCAGCGGCTACCTGGACAGTAACTGGGGCGACGACGCCCTCGAATGCGACTTCGCCGGATGGAACTGGTCGCGCATGGATGACGGCCAGGATGCCGTGGTCCTCTACGATGCGATCCGCCGGGACGGCAGCCGCCACACGCTGGCGTTGCGCTTCGCCCGGGACGGGGGCGTCGCCGAATTCGAACCGCCGCCCGCGGCGATGCTGCCCTGCACGGGCTGGAGAGTGGCACGCACCATGCGCAGCGAGGAACCCGGCGGGGCGCGGGTACTGCGCACGCTGGAAGACACCCCTTTCTACGCCCGCTCGATCGTCGAGGCACGGCTGTTCGGCAAGGCGCTAACAGGCATCCACGAGAGTCTGTCGCTGGATCGCTTCGCCTCGCCCTGGGTGCAGTGCCTGCTGCCATTCCGCGCCCCCAGGCGCTGACTGGCGCTCCCTTCACGCCGCCAGGAGTATGGCCGTCATGCGGGGATATCTATCGCCGAGACCTTTTGTCGGGAGCAAGATGGATACCCCCGCAGGGCGGCCACGATAGAAAGGGAATCGGGGCTGAAGCCCCTCCCACAGGGGAATCGGGGCTGAAGGCCCTCCCACAGTGAGCGCCCCGGCTCTTAGTCCTCGATAACCGCGACCGCATCCCCCAGCGCGGCGCGTTCCCGGCGCTCCAGCTGCGCGAACAGGTCCAGCAGCCAGTAGGCCCAGCTCCTGAGGCCGCCGGGAGTCCGCACCGCCGCCGGCGGGGCGCCCGCAGCCGCCTCCACCAGGAAGGCGGCGGCCGGCAGGGGGGGCGCAGCATTGTCCACGGGCGGCATCGCCGCCGAGGCGAGCCCGCGCGCCATCAGGCGGGCCTTGCGGCTCGCCGGGACCACGGCGCGGCCGCTCACGGAATCGAGCCGACGCCGGCGCACCTGGTCGCCGATACCGGCATACAGGAAACGGGCCGCCTGGATACCGGGACGACAGCTCCAGGGCAGCCGTGCAATGCCTGCCTCCGCCCGCTGGTAGAGCAGGTCGGCCTCACGCAGCAGGCGCTCGACGACGTCGCCGAGCGCGCCGCAATGGGCAGGGCGGCAGAGCCAGTCATCGGGGTCGATACCGGCCTGCCACAGCCACGACTGCGGCAGGTAAAGGCGTCCCGCCCTTGCGTCCTCGCCCACGTCCCTGGCGATGTTCGACAGTTGCATGGCCACGCCGAGGTCGCAGGCGCGGGCCAGCTGCTGGCGACAACGCACGCCCATCAGCATGGCCATCATGGTGCCGACCGTGCCCGCCACCCTCGCCGCGTAGCCGTGCAACTCCTCCAGCGTCTCGTAACGCCGGCCCTCGGCATCCCAGCGGAAGCCTTCCAGCAGCGCGGCGGGCAGCGCCACCGGGATGCGGTGCTCGCGCACCACCCGGGCAAAGGCTCGGTCTGCCGCGATCGGCAGGGGGCTGCCCGCATACGCACGCTGCAGCCGGTAATCGAGATCTGCCAGCACTGCCCGGTCGGCCCCAGTGTCGTCCACCGCATCGTCGGCGAGCCGGCAGAAAGCGTAGAGCGCCGTCGCCGGTTCCCGCACCCGGCGCGGCAGCAGGTAGGAGGCCGCATGGAAAGTCCGCGAGCCGTGGCGGAGCAACCGCCTGCACGCCGCCAGATCACCGTCGATCCGCGATGGCGGTGACGCGGCGCCCGGCTGCAGCCCGCCTCGTGTTCCGGTTTGTAGGTCGGTCATCGCCCGGCGCCCCCAGCCTCCACGCTCCGCGCGAAACCGATGATCAGTTCCGCCACCCGTCCCGGCTCCTCCTCGTGGGCCAGGTGCCCTAGTCCCGGCAGCCTCTGCGCCCGCGCGCCCGGCACCAGGCGCGCCACCCGGTCCGCCTCTGCGGGTGCAACCGTACCGTCCTCCGCGCCGACCATCAGCAGCAACGGTACCGACAGTTCCGGATATTGCCGGATCATTGGCGCAAGATCCCAGTGGGACATCATCGCGATGGTAGCCGCAATGTGGGCCGGACTGCACATCAGGCGGCGATAGAGCGCCACGCCCTCGTCGTCGAGCCGGGAGCCAGTGTCCCGCAGCAGACGGATGACCGCACTCGGGTCCGTTGCCCGTCTCGCCACCAGGCGTGGCACGAAATCCAGTCGGGCGAGCAGCCGTGCCGCCGGCGAGAACAGCTGACCGGCCAGGCCCCGAAAGGGCAGCAGCGCGCCGTTGATGCTGACGAGCGCCGCCGGCGCCGCGCGCCCGTCCAGCACCATGCGCAACGCGATGGCCGCGCCGGCCGAATGCCCGACCGCCAGCCGGGGTGATACGCCCAGCGACGCCAGCAGCGAACCGACGGCGCCCGCCATGCCCGGCAGGGAATAGCATTCCTCGGGAGCCGCACCGCTGAAACCGTGGCCCGGCAGATCCGGTGCCACCACGGTGAACTCACGCGCCAGCGCCGGCAGGACATCCCGCCAGGAATGTGTGGAGGCGCCGGTACCGTGCAACAGCAGGGCGACCGGGCCGCCACCGGCGCACTGGACGTGCCAGCGCAGCCCGCCGGCTTCCACGAAGCGGCTCGCCTGCCGGTTGGGCCAGTCGCGGCCCTCGCTGTCCCATTGCAGCGTCGCGACATCGCGACCGCCATGAAAATTGCGATTGCCGCGCGAATTCCCGTAACGAAAGCGCCCGGCGACGGCCGGGCCCCGACCGGCCGTCGTTGCACTGCCCTCAGGCCGCCGCATATTTCGCTCCTGTGGCCAGTTCGCCCTCCTGCCGCACGGCCCGGGACAGTGTCGCGGCGTCCGCCTGGGGTAACGGCAGATAACGCGCGGCCATGGCGTCGGCGAGTTCCCTCGCATCGGGCCGGGCACGCGGCGAAGTGTCGATGAGGAGGGCCGGGAAACCCGCCACGCGCAGGGACCGGGCTGCCTGCAGGGCATCCTGCTGCGCGCGCGTACGGCCGCCGACGCCGTCGCGCCCGACGTTGGCGCGGCCGTCAGTCAGGAACACGACCAGCGGCGTCTCCCCGCGGCGCCGCGCCGCGTCAGCGATGGTCAGTGCAGAGTCGATGGCTGCCGCCAGCGGTGTACCGCCTCCGCCGGGTAGCTGCGCGAGGCCGCGCTTCGCCCGCACCAGCGAGCGGGTCGGCGGCAGCAGCAGCTGCGCACCGGGTCCGCGGAATGCGATCAGCGCGACCCGGTCCCGGCGCACGTAGCAGTCGGCCAGCAGAAGTTCCACGGCTCCTTTAGCTTCCGCCAGCCGGTGCATGGCGGCCGACCCGGACGCATCGACCACGAAAATGCTCGTGGTTTCGGTACGCTGCCGGAAGCGGGTGATGCGGAAGTCGCTCTGGCGTACCTCCACCCTGGCGCTGCGCTGCGCTGCGCCGCGGCTGCGGCCCGCAGCGTCGCGGCGCAGCGGTTGCCAGGGCGCTGCAGCCCGAAGCGTCTCGATCACGTTCAGGCGCGCGCCGTCCCGCAGCTCGCCGGGCCGTGCGCCCGCCGGCCGGCCGCGCAGCCGCGAGGTCTGCACGGCACCGGCCTTGCCCGCCGTGGCGGAGCGCAGCACGCCGCCCGCGGCCAGCAGCGCATCCAGCAGCGCCGCCGGCAGCGCGGTGCGGGCCGCCTCCAGCACCTGGTCCGGCAGCGGGCCGTCCGGGATACCCTCCTCCTGACGTTGCTCCGGCGGCGTGTCGGGCTCCCGGTCCTCGGACTGCTCCTGCTCTTCGTCGTTTTCGGCCTCCGGCAGCCGGGTGGCACGGGCGGCCAGCACCAGACGGGCCGCGCCGGCAGCGTCCTCGTCCGTCACTGCATCCCGGCCGGCCAGGGCGGACAGCCCACGGGCTGCCCGCAACGCCAGTAATGAGGCACGCAGGGAGTCCACCCCGAGCGCGAGCGCGGCGCCGCACAGCGCCTCCGCGTAGCGTTCTTCGAACGTGACATCGGGTAGAACACACCGGGCGGCATCGATACGGGCGGGCGTGCACCCGGCGGGCACTTCCCGGGTCTCGCGATAGCCGATCGTGCTCAGGTCCAGGTGGAACGCCAGGCGGTCGCGCAGGGCGGCGGCCGGCTGCTCGTCCTCGTCCAGCCCCTCGTCCAGCGCCACGATGCCGACACGGGTAGTCTGCCGCGCAGCGATACCGTCGCGTTCCAGCACGACCTCGCCGGTGTCGAGCGCCGCGGTGACGTGGGCGATGGCGGCGCGCTCCGTGCGCTCGGCGGAGGTCAGCAGCAGCACGCCGCCGTCGGCTTCGGCGAGGAGGCCCGTTTCGGCCACCGGACGACCCTGACCCAGCGTCGCGGCGAGGTCGAGACCGCCCAGCAGACGCGCTTCGGTGACGTGCACCGGCACCCGGCGGAACGGTCGCCCTGCCGGCAGCAGGCTCCTCAGCACCCGGAGCCACTCGTCCCTGACCGGACCGGCATGGGCCCTGAGGTTCACACCGCCGAATCCCGCCGGATCCATCGCGAACAGACACGCGGCCCGCAGCGCATCGGACCAGGCGGCGCTCACGTCCCGAGCACCTCTTCCAGCGCCCGCTCCACGCGCACGCCCGAGCCGGAGTCGTCGAGAGGATTGCGACGCAGCCGGTGACGCAGCGACGGCCCCGCCACTTCGCGCAGCTGTTTCTCCGTCACCGCGTCGGCACCTTGCAGCGCCGCCAGCGCCCGAGCCGCACGCACCAGGGTCAGCTCGCCGCGCAGCCCGTCGGTGCCGAGCGCGATGCACAGCCGGGCCGCCTGCTCGAGCATGGCGTCGGAGACCTCGACGTCCTCGATGTGCTGGCGTGCCTTGCGGATCTGCGTCCGCAGGCGGCTGTCGCGGCGCTTCCACTTCGCGACGAACGCGGCAGGATCGCGCTCGTACTCGTCCCGACGCCGAATCACCTCGATGCGGGTCGCCAACTCCTCCGGCGTGCGCACCTCCACCGAGAGCCCGAAGCGGTCGAGTAGCTGCGGCCGCAGCTCCCCTTCCTCGGGGTTACCGCTGCCGATGAGCACAAAGCGTGCCGGGTGGCGCACGCTGAGGCCTTCCCGCTCCACCACGTTCTCGCCGGAGGCAGCCACGTCCAGCAGCAGGTCCACCAGGTGGTCCTCCAGCAGATTCACCTCGTCGATGTACAGGAAACCGCGATGAGCGCGCGCCAGCAGGCCGGGCTCGAAGGCCTTCTCGCCCTGGGTCAGGGCCAGCTCCAGATCCAGTGCACCCACCACGCGATCCTCGGTGGCGCCCAGCGGCAGGTCCACCACCGGCACCGGCAGCGTGCGGCTCTCCAGCCCGCCATGCCGGCTGCGCTCGCGGCACTCGTCGCACAGTGCGTCTGTGGCATCGGGATCGCAGCCGTAGCGGCAGCCGGTCACTGCCCGCATTTTCGGCAGCAGCGCCGCCAGCGCCCGCACGGTGGTGGACTTGCCCGTGCCACGGTCGCCGAACACCAGCACACCGCCGATACCGGGGTCCACGGCGGCGATCATCAGGGAGAGCTTCATCTCGTCCTGGCCGACGATCGCGGAAAACGGAAAGGGTGCCGCCATCTCAGAGATTCCGCTCGCGGGATTCAGCAGCGGCCGGCGAAGACCGAGGGGGAGCCGTCATCGGCGCGCTTATCGGACTCCGCCGCTAATGCGCCGCGGGAGCCGAGACTCCAGCGCCACAGCGCCGATACGTCGAGCGGCAGCACCAGGAACCAGTGCTCCAGCACCGCCACCGCCATCAGTGCGGACAGAAAAGTCCAGCCCACGGCGTCGTGGGGCGTCGCCGCCGTCGCCGCCGCCCCGATCATCCACGCCGTCACCAGCGTCGCGATGGTAACCGAGAACGGAAACAGCAGATTCATCGAGCGCCGGCGGAGGAAACTGGCGAGATAGGCGAGATGGTCGGGCAGCAACTCTGCGTTGAGGTTACGCACGCCCAGGAACACGTTCAGACGGGCACTCTCGTGCATGGCGAGCAGCACGATGAAGGTCCACAAGCCGAGGCGGTTCGGCTCGCTCACGGTCGCGAACACCATCACCACCGCCACCGCCGCGATGGCAGCCTCATGGTAATAGCTGGTCTGCAGCGCATGCCCGAAGTGGCGCCAGCCGGAGCAGCCCTCTTCGCAACGATGCTTGCGGGGGCCGGTCAGGTAACCGAGATAATAACTCGCCTCCACCCAGACCCATGCGAGCAGGCCGCAGCTGAACGAGACGTACGCGCCGCCGACAGTGGTGTCGTCGGCCGCGGCGTAGAGGCCGGCCAGCGCGGCCGCCAGCACCGCCGTGGCGCCGGTCATGCTCCAGCGGAAAGTACGCTTCGGCAAACCGTCCAGATAGAAGACCACGCCGGTGCTGAACCACCAGAGGAACAGGGCATACAGTACCGGCAGGACATATTCGGGCACGCAGTTCTCTCTCTACCGGCTCTCTTTACCAGACCGGGGCCATTCGCACCGTCTCCGGAAGCTCGTTGCGTTTCGCCGGCAGACTATACAGTCGCGCAAACACGGCGAAACCGGCCACCGCCAGCGCGCCGCGTTTCGCCAGACCGACCAGGCCGCCGCGCGCCTTCGCCGCCGCGGCGGATTTGGAGATGCGGCGCAACCGCTCGAGCCCCCGGCGGAAGCGGGGATCATCAATATCGAGCTGCAGCGGAAAGACCTGCTTCGTGATCTCGTTGGTGATCTCGAACACCCGGTAGTCGTAGTCGGTGGGGTCCATCCGCATGGCGTCGTACATCTCGGGCCGGGTGTGATCGCGCACGTACATCGTCGCGTAGACCGCCAGCAGGAAAAACCGGATCCACAGCTTGTTGGCACCGCGCAGCAGCTCCGGGTTGGCGCGCATGATCAGCGCGAACGCCTCGCCGTGGCGGTACTCGTCGTTACACCATTGTTCGAACCAGCGGAAGATGGGATGAAAGCGACGCTCCGGATACTTCTCGAAATGCCGGTAGATGGTGATGTAACGCGCGTAACCGATCTTCTCCGACAGGTAGGTCGCGTAGAAGATGTATTTCGGCTTGAAGAAGGTGTACTTCTTGGCGCGGCGCAGGAAGCCGAGATCCACCGCCACGCCGAAATCCTTCAACGAGCGGTTGATGAAACCGGCGTGGCGTGACTCATCCCGGGCCATGAAGCCCATCAGCTCCTTGAGGTCCGGATTGTCGACCGTCCGCTTGATGTCGGCATACAGCACGCAGCCGGAGAATTCCGAAGTGACCGAGCTCACCATGAAGTCGATGAACTCCTGGCGCAGGGCTTCCGGCAGTTCACGGATTTCGTCCTCGAACCCGGGCGGCCGCACGAAATGGTTTCGATTGGCGTCGTTCCGGAACTCGTCCATCATCGCTTCCCATTCCTCGCGCACCGGGCCGACGTCCAGCCGGTCCATGGCCTCGAAGTCGGTGGTGTAGAAGCGTGGTGTCAGCAGCGTTTCCGTCGTCGCCGCCGTGGTGGACTCGTTGACCCCGGGCCTGTCCCGACCCGCATCCATGGTCGCTTCCATCCTTCTCTCCTCCCTATCTTTGTGTCGCCGCGTCATTGGCGGCCGTCTTCGCGGTATCCCCCGCGCCCGCCTGCAGCAGGGTGACGAATACCTTCACGTTATCGCTGCCGAAGGGACCCAGATACAGCCGGCGCTCGGTCTGCGGATCCTCCAGCGTGAGCCTGCCGTCGGCCCAGCGGGTGAGCACGAACGCCGGCTCCGGCCCGATGCCGCGCAGCTTGCGGTCCCGGGCCAGGCCGCGGAGCACGCCGCGCAGGAAGCCGTTGGTACCCGGTTCGACGACGTACAGCACTTCGCCAGCCGCGGCGTCCCGCACGAGCACCGAGCCGTCCGACGCGTCCGCGAACGCGAGTTCAACGCTCTCGACCGCGGCCGAGGGAGGCACCTCCACCGTACCCACGCCCGTTAGCCGCGCCCCGGCGGCCGCCAGGATGGTCACCACCACCAGCGCCAGCGCACCGAAAATCGCCGGACGGGGGATGCGGTCGCCGTGAGTGTGGGCATCGCTCATCGCCGCCGCCTCAGCGCGCCGCGGCCGCGAACGAGCCGGCCGCTGCCTCGTCAGTGGATCGCTCGCCGGCGGGGGCGGTCGACGGCCGGCCTGCCGACCGGCTCGCAGTGTTATCCGCCGTCTGGCCCGCGGATTGGACCGAGTCCTGGTCCGAGTACCGGGCCAGAGCATCGGCCAGCAGCCCCGCCACTCGCTCGGCCTCCGGGATGCCGCGCAGCATGGGCTGGGCATTGCCGAAACTCCAGGGCCGCACGTGAGGCCAGAAGATCAGCCAGGAGACGCCGTTGCCGGGCTTGACGTTGACCGGTATGTCGCCGGACCCGTCGGCGCCGATCTTCACCGCCGCCGACTGCACCAGCGAGTACGGGATGTTGGCCGTCATCGGCAGCGCGATGCCGAAACGCAGCATCACCCGTTCCGTGGTCACCGTGTAGATGGTCGTGCGGGCCATCTGCCAGGCGATCAGCAGCAGCACGCCCACCGAGAGTCCTGCGGGCACGGCCAGCCCCGCAGCCCCCGCCAGCGCGGTGCCGACGGCCTCGCCCCCGGCCAGGTCCGCACCGATGCGCCAGGCGGCCAGCAGCGCGAAGTAGAAGGCCAGCTTGCGCAGGTGCAGCGCGCCGACCGCCAGGTTCTGCCAGCGGGGCGAGCCCTGCCAGAGCAGCCGCTCGCCCTCGGGCAGCGGCTTCGGGATACCGGGCATGTACTCGGGAGCGTGGTCGTGATCGCTCATATCAGGGGCTCCTGGCGCATCGGATCGGCGTACAGCGTGCCACTGCCGAAGTAGCCCATGATGCGATCTTCCTCAAGGAGTGTGACGAGATCCGGATTGGCCGTGCCAGGCACGTGGGCGAGCTGATGGCCCTTGAGTGCGTCGACCCTGACCCGGCCGCGACGGCCGTCGATCTTCGCAAAGTAGATGGGCACGAGGATACGCCGCGGACCGGTCGCCCCGCCGACTTCGGCCTCCAGGTAGCGCACGTGGGGCTCGGACAGGTCCAGCCAGAGGTCCTTGATGGTGCCGGCCACCTCGCCGTCGGTCCCGACCAGGTCCATGCCGCGCGGATCCGCGTCACGGCGATCCACCTCGGCTTCGCTCACGCTGCGCATCGGCACGATGCGGGCGCGGCCGTCGTAGGTCTGATCGGGCTCGTCGGCGCGATTGGCGAAAGCACCCGGTCCCACGCCGGCACCCACGCCGTCGCCTTCCGGGATCAGCGGTGCGCCGGGGAACGGCGCGGCGGGTTTCGCCCTGATGTCCGTCTCCGGCGCTTCCTGGCGGGGCGCCTGCACGGTGTGACCGTCACGCAGCAGGAAGGTCTTCGGTTCCGGCACGCCGGGCCAGCCTTGCACGGTCACGTGGGCCGAACGTTCCGACTCCAGCGGATAGCCCTCCCGCTTGTCTTCCCGCCGCAGATAGATGATCAGGCCGGCGAAGAATATCCAGAAGGCGTAGAGGACGAGTTGTGCTACGTCGATGTAGCCGGTGATAGCGCCCGTTTCCATATTCAATCTCCTTGAGGCAAACCGCTCAGCCGGGGAACTCCGCCAGGCCGAACCTCGATGGCGACCGCTCTGACACCGCCGGCGCATGACGCACGAGCGGCCCTATCGCGATCAAAGTCGCAAATAACAACAGTATTTCCAGGTGGTAGACGAAACTGTAGCCGGCCGCGGCATCGTTCATGGCCGGCCCGAAAACGCCGGCGCCCGCCAGACCGGACACGAGGTCGCGGATGGCGCCGCCGGCGGCGATGGCGACGCCGGCGGCAGTGGCATGGACCGCACCCCATGCGCCGAGGGCGAGTCCCGTGTATCGGCCCCGGTTCATCGCCATGGCGGCGGTGAGTGTGCCCACCGAGAACAGCCCGGCGCCGATTCCGATCAGCACGGTGCCCGCGCGGAACAGATTGGCCGAGGCGAGCGGCGCCGCGAAGATCACGGCCGGGAACGCGAACAGGCCGACCAGCGCGCCAACGCCGGCGAGCCTGAAAGTATCGCCGCCGCGGCCCAGATGGCGCGCGGCGACCGCGAATCCGGCCAGCGTGCCCCCGGCCAGCAGGGCGGTCAGCGCAGTGGTCGCACCGACACCGAGGCCCAATATCTGCCCGCCATAGGGCTCCAGAAGGATGTCCTGCATGCTGAAAGCGGCGGTACCCAGAGCCACCGCAATCAGAAAGCGACGGGCACCGGGAGCATCGGCGAACGCGCGCCAGGCCTCGCCGAACGACGGTCGCGGCAGACGCGCGGCCACCTTTACCGGATCGCTCCCCGTATCGATGGTCTCCTGCTTCCACAACGCCAGCATGTTCAGCGCGAAGGTCACGACCGCTGCCCCCTGGATCACCCGGATCAGGCGGATCTGGCTGAAGTCGCGGAGCAGCACGCCGAATACCAGCGCACTGGCCACCATGCCGATCAGCAGCATGACGTACAGCAGTGCGACCACCCGCGGACGCGACTCCTCCGGCGCCAGATCGGTGGCCAGCGCGAGGCCGGCGGTCTGGGTGGTATGCAGGCCGGCGCCGACCAGCAGGAACGCGAGCGCCGCGCTGGCATGGCCGATCCACGCGGGACCATTGGAGTCGCCGGACAGCAGAATCAGGGAGAACGGCATAATGGCCAGGCCGCCGAACTGCAGCAGCGTGCCAAACCAGATGTAGGGCACCCGGCGCCAGCCCAGCACCGAGCGATGGGTGTCGGAACGGAACCCGATCAGCGCCCGGAACGGCGCGACCACGATCGGCAGAGCGACCATGGCCGCGACCAGCGAGGCAGCCACGCCGAGCTCGACGATCATGACCCGGTTCAGGGTGCCGGCGATCAGCACCAGCGCCATGCCCACGGAGACCTGGAACAGCGACAGGCGCAGCAACCGGCCCAGCGGCAGCTCGGCGGAGGCCGCATCGGCGAAGGGCAGCAGCGCGGGGCTAACGCCCCGCCAGCTCTTCGCCAACCTGCCGTTCAGCGATCTCATGCGCGTATCAGCTCCTGCGCATGGGAGGTGTAGAAACCGCTGGCGATACGTTCGTCGCGGCCCGCCCGCCAGGCCGCAAGGGCGGCCGCTTCGCCGATGCACCGGTGCAGCGCGCCCCGGGCCACCGGCACGATGGCGGGCGCACGATGATGGCGGTTCGGGATCAGGCGGCCGGCGGCGTGCATCAGCGCCAGCGCGGGCGTGCGCGGTGCGAAGGTGAACAGGACGGACGTACCGGCGAGTCGACCGAAGCCGCTCAGCACACGGATGATGTCCGGCGCGTCGTAGTGAATCAGGGAGTCCATGGCCACGATGTGGTCGAAGCCGCCGAGGCTCTCGTCGAACATGTCACCCACGCGGAAATCAATCCGGCCCGCGCCGAGCTCGCCGGGCAGGCGTTCCCGCGCCAGTTCGATCAGCGTCGGCGACAGGTCGATGGCAGTCACGTGGGCACCCCGGCGGGCGGCCTCCACCGACAGTGCGCCGGTGCCGCAACCCGCATCCAGCAGGGTGCGGCCCTCGAGGTTCTCCGGCAGCCAGGACAGCAGGCGCTCACGCATGCGGTCGCGTCCCTCGCGCACGGTGGCGCGTATGCGTCCCACCGCCTCATCGGAGGTGAGCCGCCGCCAGGCGTCGACCGCCGTGCGGTCGAAATAGGTCTCCAGCTCGCCGCGGCGTTCCTGGTAGTTCATGGTCGTCATCAGTCGAATCCCAGAAAATCGAAGATGTCCCGGTCCTTCATCGGTTTGGCCTCCATGGGGTCGGTGCCGTCCCACAGCGCCTGGGCCAGGCGCAGGTATTCCTGCTGCACCGCCGCCAGCCCGTCGGCGTCCTCCATCTCGAACAGGGTGGACTTCTTCAGCCGGCTGCGGCGGATGACGTCCAGGTCCGGGAAGTGCGCGACCCGGTTCAGGCCGACCGCCTCGTTGAAGCGGTCGATCTCGTCGGTGCCTGCGCTGCGATTGGCGACGACGCCGCCGAGGCGCACGTTGTAGTTCTTCGCCTTCGCCTGGATGGCCGAGACGATGCGGTTCATGGCGAAGATGGAGTCGAAGTCATTCGCAGTGACGATCAGCGCCCGGTCGGCGTGCTGCAGGGGTGCCGCGAAGCCGCCGCAGACCACGTCGCCGAGCACGTCGAAGATCACCACGTCGGTGT
>CAYRUH010000006.1:0-115271 GCA_964427415.1 uncultured Woeseiaceae bacterium
TGGGCGCGCGCCGCGGTCCGCGAGTTCCTGGAAAGCCTCCCCCGCTGACCGGCAGGAGGAGCTTCAGACCCGATCCTGCTGCGGGAGGGCCTGAAGCTCCTCCTGCCGGTCAGCGATTGTGGCCGAGCAGGGCAGCCAGGGCCGGCCAGGTGGTGACCGGCAGCGAGCAGCGGGTGCCTTCGCAGACGTAGGCCACCGGCCCTTCCTCGGCCGGTTCGCGCAGCGCCAGGTGGCCCGGCAGCTCCGTCTCCGCTGCCGGTATCGCGAACACCAGACGCCGGGGCGCATAGATGCCGGCGGCGTTTTGCGCCCAGCGGTCGATCTCGGCCGGCTCGCCGCGGATGATGACCAGCTCCGGCGGCTGCAGGTATTCCTCCAGTGCCGTGATGAGGCTGACGTGGCCGTGGGGATACTCGGTCATGGCCTGCCAGGCGGCCCTGAGGGTGCGCTCTGCGGCCGTGACGTAGCGCTCCTCGCCGAGGAGGAAGCCGAGCCGGAGCAGGGCGCGGGCGGCGATGCCGTTGCCCGACGGCATCGCTTCGTCGGCGAAAGTCCTGGAGCGGTGCAGTAGGGTCTCGTGATCGTCGGCGGTGAAAAAGAAGCCGCCCCGGTCTGCATCCTCGAAACGGGCCAGCAGCAGGTCGGCGAGATCGACGGCGAATCGCAGGTGGTCGGCGTCCCAGCGCGCCTGTGCCAGTTCCAGCAGCGCGTCGGCGAGCAGCGCGTGGTCATCCAGGTAGGCCGGAAAACGGGCGCGTCCGTCCTTGTAGCTCGCCAGCAGACGGCCGTCCTGCCAGAGTTCGCAGCGCAGGAAGGTCGTGGCGTGCGTGGCGGCGTCGATGAGATCCGCACGGCCGAGAGCCCGCCCCGCGATGGCGAGGCCGCGGATAGCCAGCGCATTCCAGCTCGTCAGTATCTTCTCGTCGCGGCCCGGGTGAACGCGGCGCTCGCGGGCACGCAGCAGGGACTGCCGCGCCCGGTCGACGCGCCGGCGCAGGGTGTCAGCGTCCTCGCCGCGCTCCTCGGCCAGGCGTTCCACCGGGCGGCGCACGCAGAGATGCCAGCGGCCCTCGAAGTTGGGTTCCTCGTCCAGGCCGAAGTGGGCCGCGAGCAACGGGAAATCCTCGTCGCCGACCGTCTCGCGCACCGTCTCCGGCGTCCACACGTAATAGCGGCCTTCCTCGCCCTCGGAATCGGCGTCCAGCGATGAGTAGAAGCCGCCCTCCGGCGCACCCATCTCGCGCCGCATCCAGTCGGCGGTCGCTCCGGCCACGCGGCTCATCTTCGCATCGCCACCGGCCAGTCCGAGCTCGGCGTACAGGGCGAGCAGCGGGCCGTTGTCGTAGAGCATCTTCTCGAAATGGGGGATGAGCCACTGCGCGTCAACCGAGTAGCGGCAGAAGCCGCCGCCGATCTGGTCGCAGAGGCCTCCTTCGGCCATGCGGGTGAGGGTGAGCGCCGCCATGTAGAGCGCCTGCACGTCTGGCTCGTCGTCGCCCGCGCTGGCTCGCCAGTGACGCAGCAACCGCTCCAGAATAGCGGGATGGGGAAATTTGGGCGCGTCGCCGAAGCCGCCGTAGCGGCCGTCGAAGCGCTCTGCGAGGCTCTCGCGCACCTGCGCGAGCGGTGTGTCGTCCAGCACGATCCCCTCGGCCGGCTCCGGATCGAGTCTGGGAAAGATGTCAGCCAGCTGGCGTCCCTGGCGCCGGACTTCATCCGGGTTGCCGCGGAAGTATTCCGCCACCCGCTCGAGGAGGTCGCGGAAGGCCGGCATGCCGTAGCGGGCCTCCTTCGGGAAATAGGTGCCGCCGAAGAATGGCAGCTGCTCCTCGGGGGTGAGGAACATGGTCAGCGGCCAGCCGCCCGGGCGCTGGGCGATGAGCTGATGGGCGACCTGATAGATGCGGTCGATGTCCGGCCGCTCCTCCCGGTCTACCTTGATGTTGACGAACAGCGCGTTCATCAGCGCCGCGGTCTCCTCGTCCTCGAACGATTCGTGGGCCATCACATGGCACCAGTGGCAGGCGGAGTAGCCGACGGACAGCAGTACCGGCTTGCCCGTCTCGCGGGCGGTCTCCAGGGCCTCAGGCCCCCAGGGATACCAGTCCACGGGGTTTTTCGCGTGCTGGAGCAGATAGGGGCTGGTCTCGTCGGCCAGGCGGTTGGTCTCCCGGCCGCCTTCGGGCGTGGCCATCGCATTCACCTTCCTTCGCGTTGCCGGTCACTATAACCCACGTTCCGGCGAGGTGAGGATGCCCCGGCCCGGTGCTAGACTACGCCGCCATGTTCGAATACCCCCGCATCGATCCCGTCATCTTCTCCATCGGTCCCCTCGGTGTGCGCTGGTACGGGCTGATGTACCTGGTCGGCTTCGTCGCCGCCTGGTTGCTGGCGCGGCACCGGGCGCAGCGGGCCGACGCACCGATCAGCCCGCAGCAGGTCGATGATCTGATCTTCTACGGCGCGCTGGGCGTAATGCTCGGCGGGCGCATCGGCTACGTCTTCTTCTACGGCCTCGGTGCATGGGCGCAGGACCCGCTGTATCCGTTCAAGATCTGGGAAGGCGGCATGTCCTTCCACGGCGGCCTCATCGGCGTCCTGCTGGCCATGTGGCTGCTCGGCCGGCGGGTGGGCCGCGGCTTCTGGCAGATGACGGATTTCGTGGCGCCGATCGTGCCCATCGGCCTCGGCGCCGGGCGCATCGGCAACTTTATTAATGGCGAGCTGTGGGGCAGGCCCACGGATCTGCCCTGGGGGTTCCGCGTCCCGGACGACGTCTTCCGGGGATTCCGGCCAGGGCCGGAGGTGCTGCACCCCTCCCAGCTGTATGAGGCGCTGCTGGAGGGGCTGGTGCTGTTCACTATCCTCTGGGTCTATTCCGCACGCCCGCGCCCGACCATGGCGGTCTCGGGGCTGTTCCTGTTCTTCTACGGTATCTTCCGCACCGCGGTGGAGTTCGTGCGGCTGCCGGACCATGGCGAATACGTGGCGTTCGGCTGGCTCACCCGCGGCCAGGTACTCAGCGTGCCGATGATCTTCGCCGGCCTGATCGTGCTCACGCTGGCCTGGCGTCATGGGGGCCGGCGGGCCCAGAGCGGAGGACGTAGCGCGGAGAGCTGACCAATGCGACAGTACCTCGACATGATGCGCCGGGTGCGCGAGGAAGGCGTCGGCAAGGAAGACCGCACCGGCACCGGTACACTCAGCGTGTTCGGCCACCAGATGCGCTTCGACCTCGGCGGGGGCTTCCCGCTGCTGACCACGAAGAAGCTGCATACCCGCTCCATCATCCACGAGCTGCTGTGGTTCCTGCAGGGCGATACCAACACCGCCTACCTGCGCGAGAACGGGGTGACCATCTGGGACGAGTGGGCTGATGAGAACGGCGACCTCGGCCCGATCTACGGCGCGCAATGGCGCTCCTGGCCCACCCCGGACGGCGGCCATATCGACCAGCTGACCCGCGTGCTGGCGAATCTGAAGAGCGACCCGGACTCGCGGCGCATCATCGTGAGCGCCTGGAACGTGAGCGAACTCGAGCGCATGGCGCTTGCGCCCTGCCACGCCTTGTTCCAGTTCTACGTGGCTGAGGGGCGGTTGTCCTGCCAGCTCTATCAGAGGAGCGCCGACATCTTCCTGGGCGTGCCTTTCAATATCGCCTCGTACGCGCTGCTGACCCACATGGTGGCCCAGCAGACCGACCTCGAGGTCGGCGAGTTCATCTGGACCGGCGGCGACTGCCATCTCTATCTCAATCATCTGCAGCAGGCCGACGAGCAGCTCAACCGTAAGCCGTTGCCGCTGCCGATCCTGGTGCTGAAGCGCCGCCCGCCGAGCCTGTTCGATTACTGCTACGACGATTTCGAGATCCGTGACTACCGGCATCATCCCCACATCAGGGCGCCCGTGGCCGTGTGAGATGTCTGCAGCGCCAGCCAGCCCCTGCCTCTCGCTCATTGTCGCCGCCGCCGCGAACGACGTGATCGGCGTGGACAACCGCCTGCCCTGGCACCTGCCGGAGGACCTGCGCCGATTCCGTGCGATCACCATTGGCAAGCCGATCGTCATGGGGCGGCGCACCCACGAGTCCATCGGCCGCGCCCTGCCCGGCAGACGCAACATCGTGCTGAGTCGAAAGGCCGGCTACGCCGCCGAGGGCTGCGAGGTGGCAGGCGGCCTGGACGACGCGCTGGCACTCGTGGAAGAGACT
Source organism: uncultured Woeseiaceae bacterium (assembly GCA_964427415.1). Taxonomy (GTDB): domain Bacteria; phylum Pseudomonadota; class Gammaproteobacteria; order Steroidobacterales; family Woeseiaceae; genus Lentisalinibacter. The sequence continues at coordinate 4,211 of CAYRUH010000006.1, forward strand.
GAAGAGGTGATGGTGATAGGGGGCGCGGCGCTGTACCGGGAGTCACTGCCGGTGGCACGGCGCATCTACCTCACCCGGCTGCACCGGGCATTCGAGGGCGATACCCGTTTCCCGTCCCTGGATAACGCCGACTGGCGCGCGGTGGAGCGGGAGGATTTCCCTGCCGCCGACGGGCGGGAGTTCGGCTACAGCTATCTCACGCTGGAGCGCAGGGCAGCGGCGCCAACCGCTCGCTGACGAGTCGTTCGCCCAGAGCGAGGTCCACGTCGGCCAGCGAACCGGCGTCCCGGGTCAGCTCCTCCAGCAGACGCGCCTGCACCTCGCCCCGGGCGAGCGCCTCCGCGTAGGGGATCTCCGCGTGGAACATCACCATGGAGTAGCGCGGCACGAAGCGGTCCGGGCAGCGGCGCTCCAGCTCGAAGGCGAGCGCCTTTTTCAGATGGAAGCGGGGGTCTCTGACCGTGTCCCGCATCTCTACGTAGTTCTCCAGCGCCATGTCGGCGATGGCCTCGGCGTTCGGCCGCCGCAGCCGGCTGAAGGCAGTGAACAGCTGCGCCCGGTCGTCATGGCCCTCGTCCAGCAGTCGGCAGAACTCTGCGCAGTCCTCGAAGCCTGCATTCATGCCCTGGCCGTGGAAGGGCACGATGGCGTGCGACGCATCGCCGATCAGCAGCAGATCGCCGCCGAGATTCCAGGGTGCGCAGCGCACCGTGCCGAGGATGCCGACCGGGTTCGCCGCGAATTGCTCGGCCAGATCGGGGATAAGCGCCGGCGTATCCCGGAAGTGTCGCTCGAAGAACGCGCGTACCGATTCTTCGTCGTCGAGCGTGGCGAAACTCTCTCCGCCCGCATTGGGCAGGAACAGAGTCACGGTGAAATCGCCGCCCGGGTTGGGCAGGGCGATCAGCATGAAGCCGCCGCGGGGCCAGATGTGCAGGGCACCCGGGTCGATGCGGAAACCGCCGTCTCGCGCCGGCGGGATGGTCAGCTCCTTGTAGCCGTGGGCGAGCAGGTCTTCGCTGGCCGTGATGTGGCCGGCCGCGGTCAGGGCACGGCGGACCACGGAGCCGGCACCGTCGGCGGCGATCAGGGGTGCCATGGCGATCTCGCGCTCGGCACCGGTTTCCTGGTGGCGGAGCGAGAGCCGGCGCGTCTCGAGGTCGACCGCCGCACAGGCCTCGCCGAAATGCAGACGGGCGCCGGCTGCCTCGGCGGCATCCAGCAGGACCCTGTTCAGGTCCGCCCGGGAGACCGAGTAGTTTTCCTCGCCCGCGTGCTGGCCGTAGGGCTGGAATTCGAGCCCGCCGTCCTGCTGGTGCAGCATGCGGCCCGACATGGGTGTGAGCAGTGGCTCGACGGCTTCGGTCAGACCCGCCAGCGCCAGGCCGCGCAGGCCCCGCGCCGCCAGTGCCAGGTTGATCGAGCGGCCGCCCTGACCGCTGTCGGTGCGCAGGTCCGGCTGGCGCTCGTAGACGTCCACGGTGTAGCCGCGCCGCGCGAGCAGCGTCGCTAGCAGCGAGCCGGTCAGTCCCGCGCCGAGGAGGGTGATCGTGTCGCCGCCGAGGCTGCTCATGCCAGTGTCTGGGTCATGGCCGCCGCCTCGGCCAGCCGCTCGAGGAAGGCCTCCACGTCGGCATACGAATTATATAGCGGGACCGGCGCCACCCGGATGACATCCGGTTCCCGCCAGTCGGCGATCACGTTCAGCCGTGCCAGGCTCTCGAACAGATCCCGGCCGGTGAGTCCCATGCCGCGCACCACCAGCGAGAGCTGGGCGCCGTGATCGGCCGGGTTGTCCGGCGTCAGGATGCCGAAGCCGCCGGGGAAACGCTGCTCGAGCCGGCGGCGAAAATACCCGGTCAGCGCCAGGGACTTGTCACGCAGCGCGTCCATCCCCGCGGCGCTGAACAGCTCCAGAGCGGCGATCACCGGCGCGAGCGCGAGCACCGGCGGGTTGCTGAGCTGCCAGACGTCCGCGCCGGGAGCATGCGTGAAGTCTTTCTGCATGCGGAAGCGGGTGCGCTCCTCGTTTCCCCACCAGCCGAGCAGCCGGGGCAGGCTGCGGTCCCGGCAATGTCGTTCGTGTACCCAGGCACCCGCAATCGCACCCGGGCCGCCGTTCAGGTACTTGTAGCTGCACCACACGGCGAAGTCCGCCCCCCAGTCGTGCAGGGAGAGGGGCACGTTGCCGATGGCGTGGGCGAGGTCGAGACCGACCGTGACGCCGTGACGCCGCGCCAGGCGGCAGATCTCCGCCATGTCCAGGCACTGGCCCGTGTAGTACTGCACGCCCGGCAGGAGCAGCAATGCGATCTCGTGCCCCCGCCGCTCCAGCAGCTCCGCCAGGTCCTGCGTCCGCAGGCCGTGTTCTCCGTCCGGCGGGTGCCATTCCAGCAGGTCCCCGTCCGGGTCGCAGCCGTGCCAGGCGATCTGGGAGGCGGCGGCATAGCGGTCGGAAGGGAAAGCGTCGCCTTCGATCACGATGCAGCGGCGCTCCCCGTCGGGCCGATAGAAGCTCGCCATCAACAGGTGCAGGTTGACCGTGAGCGTGTTCATCGCCACGGTTTCGCCAGGCGCGCCCCCCGCCAGCGCGGCCAGCGGTGCGGCGGCCCGCCGGTGCGCCGGCACCCAGGGGTGCTCGCCCTCGATGTGGCCGCGCACGGCGAGGCTGCCCCAGGCGTCCAGTTCCGCACGCACCGCATCTGCCGCCCGGCGCGGCATCAGGCCGAGGGAATTGCCGCAGAGATAGATCGGTGCGCGGTCATCGATGCGTTCCGGAAAGACGAACTCCTCGCGGAAGCCGGCCAGCGGATCGGTGGCGTCCAGACGGCGCGCTTGCTCGAACCCCGCGCTCACTGGAAACGGCTCCGCTCGACGTCCAGCCACTCTAGCGCCGTGCCTGCGAGCAGCCGGTCTTCCACCTCCACCGCCAGCCCCATGGATTCGATCAGGGCGCCCGGGTGGTGTTCGCCGAGGGGGAACGGATAGTCGCTGCCGAGGGCGATGGCCTCGGCACCGAACAGCTCGATCATGTACTCCAGCATACGCGGGTCGTGCACCAGCGAGTCGACGTAGAAACGGCCGAGGTACTCCGTGGGCGGCACGGGATTCTTGACGGCGACGATGTCGGGCCTTACGGCGAAGCCGTGCTCGAGGCGCCCGATGAGGCCGGGGAACGCGCCGCCGCCATGGGCGAAAGCCACCCGCAGGGCCGGGAGTTTCTCGAACACGCCGCCGAAGATCAACGAGCAGACCGACAGCGCCGTTTCCGCCGGCATGCCGACCAGCCAGGGCAGCCAGTAGAGATTCATGCGCTCGCGGCCGAGCATCTCCCAGGGGTGCACGAACACGGCGGCGCCGAGCTCCGCGGCTGCCTCGAGCACCGGGAACACCCGTTCGTCGTCCAGGTTCCAGCCGTTCACGTGGGTGCCGATCTGCACGCCGTGCAGGCCTAGCTCGAGGCAGCGTTCCAGCTCGCGGACTGCGAGTGCGGCGTCCTGCATCGGCAGCGTGCCGAGGCCGAGGAAGCGGCGCGGGTTTTCGGCCACCACCGAGGCGATGTGATCGTTCAGCAGCCGGGCGAGGTCGGCCGTGTCGCCGGGCTTCGCCCAGTAGCTGAACATGACGGGTACCGTGGAGAGCACCTGCACGTTCACGCCGGCGTCGTCGCAGTCGCCCAGGCGCACGTCCGGGTCCCAGCAATTGGACTTCACCTCGCGGAAATTCCTGCCGTTCAGCAGCATACGCGCACAGCCGGGACCGTGATGCTCGAGCTGCACGAAGCCGCCGTAGCCGTAGCGCTCCTTCAGATCCGGCCAGTCCGGCGGCAGCACGTGGGTGTGGATGTCGATCTTCACGGGTTCAGCGCGGCGGCATCACGGCTCCGCAGTTCGGGCAGCGGCGATTCTCCTCGCTGCCGTAGAAGCGCTCGAAGACCGGGGGCAGTTGCTTCACGATGTCGTCGACGTGCAGGAATTCCTCGTAGAGCTTCGTGTCGCACTCGTTGCAGAACCACATGAAGCCGTCCAGCTCCCCGGGCACGCGCTTGCGCTCGACCACGAGCCCGACCGTGTCGGCATAGCGCTGGGGCGAGTGGGGTACCCGTGGCGGCAGCAGCAGGATATCGCCCTCGCGGATCGGGATGTCCACTCGCTCGCCTTCCTGCATGGTCCTGAGCAACATGTCGCCCTCGAGCTGGTAGAAGAACTCCTCGCCTTCGTCCCAGTGGTAGTCGTCCCGGGAGTTCGGGCCGCCGACCACCATGATGATGAACTCGCCGTCCTCGAAGACCTGCCTGTTGCAGACCGGAGGGCGCAGTGCCGCCCGGTTGGCGTCGATCCAGTCGCGGAAATTGAAAGCGGTGAGGGGTTTCATGTCTCTCTCCCGGTGCGTACGTCGATCCGGCCGCCTACACGTCCGGCAGGGTCGCGATGCATTTAAGCTCGATGGCGATCGGCGTCGGCAGCCGATTCACCTCGACGGTGGTCCGGCAGGGGCCCTCGTCCGGGAAATACTCCCGGTATAGCCGGTTGAAGGTATCGAAGTCCCGCTCGATGTCGATCAGGAAGACGGTGACGTCCACGAGCCGGTCCCAGCCGGAACCGGCCGCCGCGAGCACACTCTTCACGTTACGGAATACGGCGTGGCACTGGGCCTCGATGTCGTATTCCACCACTCGCCCTTCGGCGTCCCGGCGCACGCCGGGTATGTCGCCGCCGGCCGGAGCCCGCGGACCCAGGCCGGACAGGAACAGCAGACCCCCGGCCCGCCTGGCATGGGGGTAGGCGCCTACCGGCGGCGGCGCCTCACTCGTGCTTATGGCCCTGTCGTCTGATTCCACGCGGGGATTCTAGCGCGACTGGCCGCGGCATTTTACCTGCACCGGCTGCGCCTCCCGGTCGACGCGAAGCGCCGTCAGCGCGCGACCCCACACGCAGCCCGTGTCCAGGCACAGCAGGTGCGGCTCATTGATCAGTCCCAGCGCAGACCAGTGTCCGAAGACGATACGTGTGCCGGCCAATGCCCGGTCGCGCGCCCGGTACCAGGGCGTGAGCTTCGCCGGGGCGCCGTCCGGCGGGCCCGTGTAGTTGAAGTCGAGTCTGCCCTTGCGCGTGAGCATGCGCATGCGGGTGAGTACGTTCACGATGAAGCGCCATCGCGGCACGCCGTGCAGGTCGCCGCGCCAGCGGTCGGGTTCGTCGCCGTAAAGATGCGCCAGCAGATTGGACGGGCGCGGGCCTCTCAGTACCGCTTCCACCTCGCTTGCCAGGCCGAGGACGGTGTCGAGGTCCCAGGTCGGCAGCACGCCCGCGTGAACGAGCACCGTGTCCAGGCCCTCGTCGTAGTGCACCAGCGGGCGGTTCTGCAGCCAGTCGATGAGCTCGTCGCAGTCGTGGGCGCGGAGAATGGGTTTCATGGCGAGGGAGGCCGAGCGTCTTGCGGCGGTGCGCTCATGGGCGATCACCAGCAGGTGCAGATCGTGGTTGCCCAGCACGGTCACCACGGCGTCGCCCAGGGAGTGGACGAAACGCAGCGTCTTCAGCGACTTCGGTCCCCGGTTGACCAGGTCGCCGGCGAGCCAGAGCGTGTCCCGGCCCGGGTCGAAGTCCAGTTTGTCCAGCAGGCGCCGGAAGGGATCGTAGCAGCCCTGCAGGTCGCCGATGGCATAGACCGCCATGCTACGGTCTCCGCTGTCGTGGCCGCGGGCGCTGCCTAGTGTCCCGTCCGCGACACTAGTGCAGCAGGCCCGGTACGGCCAGGGTGAATGGCGCGATGGGGGCGTCGAAGCGCACGCCGTCGTCGGCCAGCATCTGGTAACTGCCCTCCATGCTGCCCACGGGCGTCTCGAGCACCGTGCCGCTGGAGTAGCGGAACTGCTCCCCCGGGCTGAGATGGGGCTGCTCGCCAACGACGCCGTCGCCGCGGACTTCCTGCACCTTGCCGTTGGCATCTGTGATGATCCAGTGCCGACTGAGCAGGGCTGCGGCCACGTCGCCCTGGTTGGCGATGGTGATCGTATAGGAGAAAACGTAGCGGTCCAGCGCCGGTTCCGATTGCTCGTCCAGAAAGTTGGTGCGGACATCTACGCTGATGTGGTGATTCGGCTTGTCGCTCATGTCGTCTCAGCTGGCCTCCCGGCTGGCCTCTCGCTGGCAAAGTGGGGCCGGCATCCCGTTCGGGGCGTCATTCTAGCGCATCGCCCCGCTCGCGCAGTGCCCGGTTTGCGAGCCGGGCGAATTCCTCCGGCGCGAGGCGTTCCGGGCGCAGCGCCGGGTCGATGCCCTCGTCGGCGATGGCCTCAGCGGTGAGCCACGCGCCAAGCGCGTTGCGCAGCGTCTTGCGTCGGCGCGAGAAGGCGCCGGTCACCAGTGCGGCGAACTGTCTCTCGTCGCCGACCTCCAGCGGCCGCGTGCGGGGCAGCAGCCGCACGACGCTGGACTGCACCCGTGGCGGGGGCCGGAAGGCCTCGGGCGGTACGTCGAACAGACGCTCGACTTCCATGGAGCAGGCCAGCATCACCGTAAGACGGCCGTATTGCTTGCTACCGGGGGCGGCCGCCATGCGGTCCACCACCTCCTTCTGCAGCATGAAGTGCATGTCGCGTATCGCCCGTCGCTGCTCGACGAGATGGAACAGGAGCGGGGTCGAGATGTTGTAGGGCAGGTTGCCCACGACGCGCAGATCTTCGCCCAGCGCGGCGAAGTCGAACTTCAGGGCATCGGCCTGGTGGAGGGTGACGTGGGCTTCGCCGGCGTAGCGGTAGCGCAGCGCCGCCGCCAGGTCCCGGTCGATCTCGACGGCGTCCAGTGTGACGGGCAGGGCGGCGAGCGGCGCCGTGAGAATGCCTTCGCCGGGGCCGATTTCCACCAGGTGGTCGCCCTCGGCGGGCCCGATCGCGGCGACGATGCCCGATACCACCGAGAGGTCGCGCAGAAAGTGCTGGCCGAAACGCTTGCGCGGCCGATGGCTCAACGGACGCTCATCCGCTCCGCCCGGCGAGTTGCGCGGCATGGCGCAGCGCAATCCCGAGGCTGGCCGGGTCGGCGCGGCCGGTACCGGCGAGGGACAGTGCCGTGCCGTGGTCCACCGAGGTGCGCACGATGGGCAGGCCGAGCGTGATGTTCACGGCCTTGCCGAATCCGGCGTACTTGATCACGGGCAGACCCTGGTCGTGATACATGGCCAGCACCGCGTCCGCCTTGCCGGCCGTGTCCAGAAAAGCGGTATCGGCGGAGACCGGACCCTCGATGGCGACGCCGCGCGCCCGCAGGGCGTTCAGTGCCGGAGCGATAACGTCGATCTCCTCCCGCCCCAGGTGACCCGCCTCGCCGGCATGCGGGTTCAGGCCGCAGACCCGGATCTTCGGATCGTCGATGCCGAAACGCCGGCGCAGGTCGCCGTGCAGCACGTCGATGATCCGCGTGAGCCGTTCGGCCGTAATCGCCGCCGGGACGTCGGCCAGCGGCAGGTGGGTGGTCGCCAGCGCGATGCGGAGCTCGTCGGTGGCAAGCATCATCACCGGCAGCGGGGCGCCCGTGGTCTCGGCCAGGAACTCCGTGTGGCCGCTGAATACGAGCCCGGCCTCGTTGATGACGCTCTTCTGCAGCGGCGCGGTCACCAGCGCATCGAATTCGCCGTCGAGGCAGGCCCGGGCCGCCCACTCCAGCCCGGCCAGCAGCGCGCTGGCGTTCGCGGGATCCGGCGTGCCGCGGCACTCGACGTTGGGCAGGGCGAACGACATAACGGGTATCTCGCCAGGCGTGTGGCCGCCCCGGCGGGGCTCGCCCCGGTGGTATTCGGGCAGCACCATCTCGATGCCCAGGACGGTGGCCCGCTCGGCCAGCTGGCGCCGGTCGCCGACCAGCACCGTCTCTGCGGGCAGTGGACCCGCAGCCAGCATGAGGCAGATATCGGGCCCGATGCCGGCCGGCTCACCGGCCGTCAGCACCAGGCGTGGGGCTGTGACCGCCACAGCCGCCTCAGATACGCTTGTCGACGAAGGCCTCGTCGCGCATGCGCCGAAGCCAGAGCTGGGTTTCCTCCTCCAGTTTGCCGGCCCGGATGCTGTTCACGCAGTTGCGTTCCCGCACCTCTGCGGTGTTGTCGTAGACGCGCCGGTCCATAACCTCCAGGACATGCCAGCCGAAGCGGGAGCGAAACGGCTCGCTCACCTCACCGATCTCGAGCGACTCCGCCACCTCGGCGAATTCGGGCACGAAGGTGCCGGGCGAGGCCCAGCCGAGGTCGCCGCCCTCCGCCGCGGATCCCGGGTCGTCCGAGTTGAGCTGGGCGAGGTCACCGAAGCTCTCGCCGGCCAGGATGCGCTCGCGCAGTTCGGCGAGCTGCTGGCGGGCGGTGGCGTCGTCGATGATCTCGTCGGGGCGGATCAGGATATGGCGGATGCGCGACTGGTCGACCTCGCTGCGGGCAATGGCGCCGCGCACGTCGTTTAGCTTGATGATATGGAAACCGCTTGCGTTGCGTATGGGTTCGGCGATCTCGCCGGGAGAGAGGTTATCGACCACCCCGGTGAACAGCGTGGGCAGCTGCGTGCCCTTGCGCCATCCCAGGTTGCCGCCTTCCAGCGCGTTCTGGGCGTCGGAATAACTGACCGCCGCCTGGGCGAAGTCGGCACCGTCCTTCAGTTCGTCGTACAGCCGGCGGGCTTCCACTTCGGCCTCGCGGAACTGGTCCGCGGTGGCGTTGGCGGGCACGCTGATCAGAATGTGGGAGATGTCGAACTCGGAGTTCGCGCCGACATTCTCCTGCAGGTTCTCAAGGCAGCGGTTGATCTCGCGGTCGGAGACGTTGATGCGGCTCATCACGTCGACCTGGCGCAGCTGCTCCAGGGCCAGCTGATCGCGCATCTCCTCCCGGTACATCGTGTAGTCGAGGCCCTGGCCGGCCAGGGCCGCGGGCAGGTCGGTGAAGGAGATATTGTTGCGCCGGGCGACGTCTGCCAGCGCATTGTTGAGTATCTCGTCGGAGATGCGGATGCCGATGCGCTCGGCGCGCTGGAGCTGGATGCGGTCGATGATCAGCCGCTCGAGGATCTGGTCGCGCAGCACTTCCTGAGGTGGCAGCTGCACATTCTGCTCCTGCAGGCGCGTGAGCACCAGCTCGGTCTGGTTGTCGAGTTCGCTCTCCAGCACGACGCCCTCGTTGACGACGGCCACGATGCTGTCGAGGCGCTCGCTCTCCTGGGCGGACGTGACGCCGGCCGGGAGCATGGCGAGGGCGGTGAGAATGAGGCTGAGGCTGGCGGTTCTTTGCATGAGAGGTGTAAAGCAGTTGGAGTTACGGGGACGACGGGGACGGACACCTGGATTCCCCCGACGACCGGGTCGCGTACCCTGGATTACTCCGGGGGGAATTCAGGTGTCCGTCCCGTGATTCAGTCGCGGGTATAACCCAGAATACCACGTTCCAGGAGTTCGTCCGCAGGGTCTCCGACACTCGTCAGACCCTTCAGTTCCAGCTGGATGGCGATGGACGAATCGGTCGTACGGTCGCGGCGGCTGATGTAGCGGCGGGTGACCAGCCGGATGCTCCAGCAGCAGCTCTCGTACTCCACGCCGAGGAAGCGCTCCAGGGTGGTGTCCTCGCGCAACGAGTAGTTGTAGCGGCCGACCACGTTCCAGCGATCGCCGATCGGCCAGCTCCAGGAGACGTCCGTCTGCTCGATGGAGCCGCGGCGGAAGCGGTAGGAAAAATTCAGTACCCGGTCGTCGCCCGGGCGGTACTGCAGCCGGATCTCGGACCGGGTGGTCGTGTCGGCGTCCGAATTCCACTGATGGCCCAGATCCAGATTCCAGTTGCCGTACACGTCGAACCCGAGCTCGGCGATGTAGTCCGACGAGTCGGCGGAGACGGGGTCCAGCCCGGGCAGGGTCACGCCCTGATTGCTCAGGTAGCGGGTCTGGCCGACAGTGGCGCGCAGCAGCTGGCGGCCGGTCGCCGCGTCGAGCAGCCGGGTGGTCACGCCCAGGCTGACCTGGTCGGTATCGGCCAGCCGGTCCGGTCCGACAAAGCGATTCTTGCGGAAGACCTGCACCAGGTTCAGGTCCGGTTCGATGGTGTCGAAGACCGGCTGATCCTGCTGGTCCGTGTAGGGCACGTGCACGTAGAGCACGCGGGGTTCCAGCGTCTGTATCCAGCCCTGGCGCTCGAGGCTGCGCTCGAGGGTCGCGCCGGCGTCCACGCTGAACAGTGGCACGGTGCGGCTCGGCGCGTCCTCCTGGCCGGGAGCCGTCTGGTCCAGACCGTAAGCCGCATGGTCCACCTCGATGCCGGGGCGCAGATACAGCCCCGGCCGCTCGATGGAGTATTCGAAGCGGGGGCGGGCGTTCAGCCGCCAGCCGGTGACCCCGGCGTCGCGGTCGAAATAGGCGAGCTCGGAGTCGATGCCCCAGGAAGGCCCGGTGCCCGTCGACGGCCAGTCGCCGGAGGCGATCAGACGCGGCAGCTGCCGGTAAGGCTCCTCCTCGTCGGTGACGGCGGAATCGATGGTCTGGAAAATGCGCAGATCGGCGGCCAGGTACCAGTGGCGGCCGGGCCGGTCGAAGCGCAGGCTCTGATTCAGGTGGGTGGTGCTGGCCTCGCTGAGACTGCCGCCCAGGTCCTCGAAGTAGTTGTCGTCGGAGACGCTGCGCACGTCGAGCAACGCCCGCCAGCGGTCGGCGATGATGGTGCGATCCTGCAGGCTCAGATAGACACGATCCTCGCCGGTCTCGTCGTCGCCGGGCAGGTACTCGAGTTCGGCGCTGCCCCGGCTGGAGCCGGTGAGCATGCGCAGCTCGGTGTTGAGCTGCATGCCCCGGCGGGTGAGCAGCCGGGGCGTGATCGTGGCGTCGTAGTTCGGGGCGATATTCCAGTAATAGGGGGCGCTTACGTCCGTGCCGCTGCGCCCGCTGCTGCCGACGTCGGGGATCAGGAATCCCGACTTGCGGGCCGGGCTGATGGGAAAAGACAGCCAGGGGGCGTACAGGATGGGCACGCCCTGGAACTCCAGCCGCACGTTGCGCGCGGTGCCAACGCCGTCTGCCGTGTCGAGGCGGATGCGCCGGCCGAGCAGTTGCCAGTCGTTCTTGCCCGGCGGGCAGGTGGTGTAGCTCACGTCTTCGAGCGTGAGCAGCCCGGATCGCTCGATCTGCAGCAGCCCGGCCTCGCCGCGGGAGCTGCGGGCCTCCAGGCCGAAGCGGGCATCCTCGAAGCGGATCAGGCCCTCGTCGTAGCTGAACCGGGCGAGATCGCTCTCCACGTCCGCATCGGGACCGCCGTAGCGCACGCCGTCGGCGAGGCTCAAGGCCCGCAGGGCCGGATCGTACGTGGCCCGATCGGCCTCCAGCAGAAAACCGGAGCGCTGCAGCCGCACGCCACCGCTGAGCGAGGCGCCGCCGCCGAGCTCGAGTTCGGCGGCGCCGGCCTGCAACTGAATTTGCCTGTCGCTCGCATCGGGATCGCCGGGCTGCGCCGGCGCATCGGGCACGGCGGCGTCTACTCCGGATGGCGCCGCCAGCGGGTCGGCCTGACAGTCCAGCCGATCCTGTGCGCGCGCAGGCAGGGAGGTCGCAACGAGCAGGCAGGCCATTGCGGCGAGGCGGAGCGTACTGGGCAGCAAGGTGAGATGAACTCGCTCGTGATTTTTTGCTACCTTGGCACAGTTTCCCGACCCCTTCAAACCGGTCGATCCGCCTCCTGGCGCGGCCTGCGGGCCCCGCGGCGGCGCTGTTACGGAGTACCCCGGCATTGCGTGACGACAGGCTGCGCGAGCTCGAGGAATGGCTGGTCCGCGATTGCGGGATGACCCTGGAGCGCCTGAGGCCGGCATCGGCGGATGCGAGTTTCCGCCGTTATTTCCGGGCGCGGAGCGGCGGGCGCACCTACATCGCGATGGACGCCCCGCCCGCCCGGGAAGACAGCGAGCCGTTCCTGCGGATCGCGGGCTGGCTGCAGGCCCTCGGGCTCACGGCGCCCCGCGTCCTTCAGGCCGACCTCGAGGCCGGATTCCTGTTGCTCACCGACCTCGGCGACGAGCTTTATCTGCATCGCCTCGAAGCCGAGCCCGGCGAGGCCGATCGGCTGTACGGTGCCGCCATTCGGGCGTTGGTGCGGCTGCAGCGCGGCGGCGCGCCCCACGCGCCGGAGCTGCCGCCCTACGACCGGGAGTTCCTGCATGCGGAGATGGCGCTATTCCGGGACTGGCTCTGCCAGCGGCACCTGGCGCTGGACTGGTCCGCGGCCGACGCGGCCGCCTGGGACGACGTCACGGAGCGGCTCGCTGCGAGCGCGCTGGCGCAGCCCTCGGTATTCGTCCACCGGGACTATCACTCCCGCAACCTCATGGTCACGGCCGAGCCGCCGGGCATACTGGATTTTCAGGATGCCATGCACGGTCCCGTCACCTACGACCTGGTCTCGCTGCTGAAGGACTGTTACATCACCTGGCCACGGCAGCGGCTGCTTGGCTGGGTGGACGTTTACCGTCAGGAGGCGCTTGCGGCGGGTGTCCGCCCTGGCGACGTGGCCGGCGAGGCCGGCGGCGGTTTCCTGCGCGCCTTCGACCTGATGGGCGTGCAGCGCCATCTCAAGGCGGCGGGTATCTTCGCCCGGCTCTGGCACCGGGACGGCAAGCCCGGCTATCTGGCCGACGTGCCCCGCACGCTCGCCTACGTGACCGCACTCGGCGCTGACTACCCTGAGCTCGGGTGGCTCTGCGCCCTGATCACCGAACGGGTGCTGCCCGCGCTGCCGGAACAGGCGCCGTGAGCGCGGCACGGGCGACGAGGGCAATGATCCTGGCCGCCGGCCGCGGCGAGCGACTGCGCCCGCTGACGGACACTGTGCCAAAGCCTCTGGTGGAGGTCGGCGGCGAGACGCTGATCGAGCGCCACATTCGTGCGCTGGCCCGTGCCGGTGTCACGGCGATCGTGATCAACCTGGCCTGGCGCGGCGGGCAGATCGTCGAGGCGCTGGGGCAGGGCAGCCGCTACGGCGTCACCCTCGTGTACAGCCCGGAGGGGGAGACGGCGCTCGATACCGGCGGCGGCATCCGGCGGGCGCTGCCGCTGCTGGGGGACGCGCCGTTCTGGGTCGTGAACGCCGATATCCATACCGACTACGACTTCGCCAGACCGCCACCGCTGGACGATGCGCTGGCTTGCCTGGTACTGGTGCCGAACCCGGAGCACAATCCGGGAGGCGACTTCCCTCTGGAGGACGGCCTGGTGGGCAGCGGCCGCGGCGCGGGCGGCCGGCGTTATACCTATTCGGGCATCGGCCGCTACCGGCCGGAGTTCTTCGCCGGTCTCGAGGAGGGCATATTCCCCCTCGCGCCCCTGATCCGCGAGCATGCGGCCGCGGGCCGCGTCCGCGGCGCACTCCATACCGGTGCCTGGCACGACCCCGGCACGCCGGCCCGCCTGGCCGAGCTGCGCCGGCGGCTTGTGCACTAGTGTCGCGGACGGGACGCCAAGTCCCTGCGCCGGCCCTACTCGGCGGCGGGCGGGTCGAAGCCCAGTTCCTCGCAGAGCGGTTCGAGCAGCAGGTCCGCCACCCGGTCCAGGTCTTCAGGACCGCCCAGGCGGGCCAGGTCCGTCATCTCCAGACCTTGGTAGCCGCAGGGGTTGATGCGGGAGAACGGTTGCAGGTCCATGTCCACATTCAGTGCCATGCCGTGGTAGCTGGCGCCGCGTCGTATGCGCAGGCCGATGCTCGCCAGCTTGCACCCCGCCACGTACACCCCGGGGGCATCGCGGCGGCCCGCCGCCTCGATGCCGAACGACGCCACCATCCGTATGACCGCGGTCTCCAGGGCGCAGACCAGCCGGCGCACGCCGATGCCCGCCCGGCGGATATCGACGAGCGGGTAGATCATCAGCTGGCCCGGGCCGTGATAGGTGACCTGGCCGCCCCGGTCGATGTGCACGACGGGGATGTCGCCGGGCGCGAGCACGTGCTCGCGGCTGCCTGCGAGACCCAGTGTGAAGACGGGCGCGTGCTCGGTGAACCAGATCTCGTCGCCGGTGTCCTCGTCGCGCTCGTCGGTGTGGCGCTGCATCGCCTGCCACAGCGGCTCGTAGTCGCGCCGGCCCAGGCGGCGCACGGTGAGCGTGCGGCCGCCGTCACGGGCGATGACCGGTTCCGCCGTCACAGGACCACCAGCACCCGTTCGTGATCGCTCAGCCTTCGGTACAGCGAGTCGAGCTGCTCGCGGCTCTCGGCCCGCACGGTGACCGTGACGGAGAGGAACCGGCCGTTGCGGCTCGGCTGGGTGGCCACCGCTCCCTCCGGCAGCGGCCCGAGTTCCGCCTCGACGATAGCTACCGCCTCGCTGCGGAAGTCGTCGTCTTCATCCCTGCCCATAACCTTGACGGGGAAATCGCAGGGGAAGTCGAGGAGGCTGTCATCATGCATGGTTTTCAGCTCGTTGGCCGTGATATGCCTGTTGGTAGCGGCGGAACAGGCGTCGCCATAGCGGTCCCGGCGCGCCCGTACCGATGGTGGTGTCATCGACCCGGCCCACGGGCACGAGTTCCCGGCTGCTGGCGAGCATGATGACTTCGTCGGCTTCCAGCAGCTCATCGACCGTGAAGCGCCGCCGCGCGCGCGCGACGCCTTCGGCCTCGGCGATGGCCCAGACGAGGTGCAGCGTCACGCTGGGCAGCACCGAGGTGTCCGCAGGCGGCGCCAGCAGGGTGCCATCGGTGACGATGGCAATCGTACTTGCGGCTCCCTCGGTGACCCAGCCGTCCCGGTGCAGGATGGCCTCCACCGCGCCGCGCTCGGCGGCATCCTGGCGCGCCAGCACGTTGGCCAGCAGGGAGGTGGACTTGATGTCGCAGCGGGCCCAGCGCCGGTCCGGCGCCAGCGCGGCGTTCACCCCGGCGCGATAATCGGCCTCACGGGGCGGTTGCCAGTGCATGGCCATGGCGAGCACCGTCGGTTGCATGTCTGCCGGGAAGCGGTGATCCCGGGCGGCATCCCCGCCGCGGCTCACCTGCAGATAGAGGAACATATCGCCGCCGCCGTTGGCCCCCACCAGGCGGGTGAGGATGCTCCGCCAGCCGGACTCGTCGGCGGGGTTGCGGATGCCGATCGCGTTCAGGCTGCGGTCCAGGCGGGCCAGGTGCTCGGACTCGCCCACCACGCGCCCGCCGCACACCGGCATGGCTTCGTAGACCGCGTCGCCGAACAGGAAGCCCCGGTCCAGCGGCGAGATCCGCGCCTGGCCGGCCGGAACTATCTCCCCGTCGAGCCACACATTGGGCAGGATTTCAGCCATCGTCCACACCGGCACCCGCCGGGCGCGTCCTCATTCGAACCAGAGCATGACCTCGTCGCTGAGACGCTGCCAGAACGTGCCTTCGGCGACAGGAGCCAGGGCAGCCAGGGGTGTTGCGGCCAGCAGCCGATCGTCCAGCTCGATACGCAGTTCGCCCAGAGTCTCGCCCTCGGCCACCGGGGCGATCACCGTCGCCGGCATTTCCACCAGCGGCTGCAGGCGGTCGTAGGTGCCCCGCGGGATGGTAACGTACAGGTCGCGGGAGACGCCGAGCTGTGCGGCCTCGATAGTGCCCTTCCATACCTTCGCCGTCTCCACGACGTCGCCCGCGGCGAACAGCCGGTGGGTCTCGAAGAAGCGGAAACCGTAATTCAGCAGGGACTGGCTCGCATCCGTGCGCACCCGCGAGCTCGGCGAGCCCATCACCACCGAGATCAGCCGCATGTCGTCGCGGACCGCCGAGGCCACCAGGCAATAGCCGGCGGCGTCTGTATGGCCGGTTTTGAAGCCGTCCACGGTCGCGTCGCGCCAGAGCAGCCGGTTGCGGTTGCGTTGCGTAATGTCGTTGTAGGTGAACTCCCGCACCGAGTACCAGCGATAGTACTCCGGGAAGTCATTGATGAGCGCCCGGGCCAGCGTGGCCATGTCCCGCGCCGTCGTGTAATGGTTCTCGCCGGGCAGGCCGGTGGTGTTCTCGAAGTGGCTGCCCCTCATGCCGAGTTCCCGGGCGTAGCGGTTCATTATTTCGGCGAAGACGCCTTCGGAGCCGGCGATGTGCTCGGCGAGGGCCACGCTCGCATCGTTGCCGGACTGCACGATCATACCCATCAGCAGGTCCTGGATACTCACCCGGGAGTTGATCTCGATGAACATGCGCGAGCCGGGCGTGCGGTAGGCCTTGCGGCTGACGGTGGCCTCTTCCTCGAGCGTGATCAGGTCGTCGCGCAGGGCGTGGAAGACCACATAGGCGGTCATGAGCTTCGTGAGGCTCGCCGGCGCTACCCGCTTGCCCGCCTCCCGGTCCGCCAGCACCGTACCGCTGTCGGCGTCGATCAGCAGGTAACTCGCCGCGTTCAGTTGCGGCGGGGCGGGTATCGGGATGTCCGGCAGCGCCGCCGAAGCCGGCAACGGCGAGACGAGTAGCAGGATCGGAGCGAGGATCGATGCAAAAAGAGGGGCGCACAGGCGTCCGCGCGCCGTTCGGGGCTGTATGAAGCTCATGGCACAGTCTATTCGATAATCATGTGGACGCTGTCGATGCCGAGGGAACCGAGCCTGACGACGGTGGCGTCATAAGCTTCCACCGATAGGATCGGCCCCACCCGCACCCGATACAGCCGGCGCTCTTCGGTCATATCCTCGAAGATAAAGGCATCGGGAACGTCGCTGGCCAGCAGCCTGGCGTGCATGCGCTCGGCATTCTCCCGCTGGCTGAAGGCGCCGACCTGGGCATATAGTACCGGCGCGTCGCCCGTCTGTCCTGCGGGGCGCACCGGCGCGGCTTCCTCGGGCGGCAGGCTCTCGGCCGGCGCCGCGCTGGGGACGGCAGCGGTCATGGTGTCGCCGGTAGCGGCACCGTCGAAGGTGATGGCGCGGATCTCCACCAGCCCCGTCCCGTCGCTCACGATGTCGAGTTCCTGCGCCGCGGCGTAGGAGAGATCGATCACGCGGTTGGCGACGAACGGCCCCCGGTCGTTGACCCGCACCAGGATGCTCCTGCGGTTACGCAGGTTCGTCACCTCCACCCAGGTCGGTAGCGGCAGCGTCTTGTGGGCCGCGGTGAAGGCGTGCATGTCATAGGGCTCGCCGGACGAGGTACGCCGGCCGTGGAATTTTGTGCCGTACCAGGAGGCGACACCCCGCTCCCGGTAGCCATCGGCGCTCGCCATCACGTGGTAGCGCTTACCGAACACCTCGTAGGAATCCGGGTTGCCGTAGCGGCTGTTCGGCTCGGGCGCCGGCATCGTCGGCGGCACGCGGACGTCGGCCCGTGCGGCCGGCGGCGGTCCGTCCTGCCGCGGCGCCTCCTCGCGCGGTAAGGGCCCGGCGCAGGCCGCCAGCGCCATGGCAGCCGCCGCCACGGCAGCCGTTCTGAGATCAGGCCTGCGCATCGTCGGCTCCGCGCGCGACGGCCAGCGCGATCTCGCGGCCGAGTTGCCACACCGCCAGCGCATACATGGCGCTGCGGTTGTAGCGGGTGATCACGTGGAAGTTGTGGAAACCCACCCAGAGCTGGTCGCCATCCTCGCCCTGCATGCGCAGCAGGCGTGCGCTCGCCGCGTCGGGCAGCCCGGTGGCGAAGACAATGCCGCTGGCGCTCAGCCCGGCCACCGTGGCGTCCGTGTCCAGGCCCTTGTCGCCGGCGGGCTCGCCGGACCAGGCCGGGCCGGTGCCGGCACGCGCAAACACCGGTTCGCCGGCGCGCCAGCCGTGGGTCTTCAGATAGTTGGCCACGCTGCCGAACACGTCGCTCCAGTCCGTCCACAGATCGCGGAGCCCGTCGGCGCTCGCGTCCACCGCGTAGGCACGGTAGCTGGAGGGCATGAACTGGGGCGCGCCCATGGCGCCCGCGTAGGAGCCCAGCACCGTGTCGACGTCGACCTGCTCCTCGCGGGCCAACAGCAGGAACTGCTCGAGCTCCTTGCGGAAGAACGGGCTGCGGGGCGGGTAGTCGAAGGCCAGCGTGGCCAGCGCGTCCAGCACCCGGTAGCGGCCGGTGATGCGGCCGAAGTAGGTCTCGACGCCGATGATGGCGACGATGATCTCCGGGTCCACGCCCGTCTCCCGGCCGATGCGTTCGATTTCGCCGGCATGCTCACGCCAGAACGCGGCGCCGGCCTCGGTGCGCTCCGGCGTCAGGAAGATCGCGCGGTACTCGTGCCAGGGCTTCACCTTTTCCGCGGGACGGCTGATGGCATCGAGGATGGGCTGCTGTGTCTCGGCGGCATCCAGGGTGCGCTCGAGCTCCGCCCGTTCGAAGCCGTGGCGCTCGGCCACCTCGTCGATGAACCCGGCCACCTCGGCGCGGGAGGTGTCCAGCGCCCGCACCGGCGCGCTCGCCACGGTGGCGAGGATAGCGAGGGCCGCGAGGGCGGGCATGCGGAAGGGAGGGCGGATCACTGATCGCATGTCCTGGCCGGCGTTTCCTGGCAGTGCGTGTACATCTGTCGTGGACCTACCGAGGCAGGAGTTTGCGGTGGGTGTGGATGGACATGAGGATACCGAAACCTGCCATGAGCGTCACCATGGAGGTGCCGCCGAAGCTGACCAGCGGCAGCGGCACGCCGACCACCGGTATGAGGCCGCAGACCATGGCGGTATTCACGAACACGTAGACGAAGAAGGTCAGGCTGATGCTGCCGGCCAGCAGACGGGAGAAGGTGTCCTGGGCATTGGCGGCGATGTACAGGCCGCGTCCGACCACGAACAGGTACATCGTCAGCAACGCCAGCACGCCGAGCAGGCCGAATTCCTCGGACAGCACCGCGAAGATGAAATCGGTGTCTTTCTCCGGCAGGAACTCGAGCTGCGCCTGGCTGCCGTTGGTCCAGCCCTTGCCGAACAGCCCGCCTGAGCCGATCGCGATCTTGGACTGGATGATGTTGTAGCCGGCGCCGAGGGGGTCGCTCTGGGGATCGAGCAGGGTCAGTACCCGCTGGCGCTGGTAGTCATGCATGAAGTGCCAGAGCGCCGGCATGGTGGCGACGGCGAGAGCGGCCAGCGCCAGAATGTGGCCGAACGACATACCGGCGAGCAGCACCACCAGCACGCCGGCCGCGACGATCAGGAGCGCGGTGCCGAGATCCGGCTGCACGGCGATCATCAGGGCGGGCAGGACGATCATGGCGCCGATGACGACCAGATGGCCGAAGCGCGGCGGCAGCGGCCGGTCGTGCAGGAAGGCCGCGACCATCATCGGCACCGCCAGCTTCATGATCTCCGACGGCTGGAAGCGCACGCCAATGTCCAGCCAGCGCTGCGCCCCCTGGCCCACCTCGCCGAGGATCAGTACCAGAGCCAGCAGGGTGAGTCCGGCCAGATAGCCCGAGGGCGTCCAGCGCCGCAGCAGCGCCGGCGAGAGCTGCGCCACGATCGCCAGCGCCAGCAGGGCGAGGCCGAGGCGTATCACCTGGCGCAGCAGCAGGTCCGGGTTCTGCCCTACCGCGCTGTAGAGCACGAACAGGCCGAACACACAGATCACTCCGAGGCCGGCGAGCAGGGAGCCGTCCAGGTGCAGGTTGGCGAGTACCTGACCGATGCCGCCCAGCGGCCGGCGCTCGGCGAAGCGGGCGTTCTCCCGGAACAGCGTACCCATCGGTCAGTCCTCCGCCGGCGTGCTGCTCGCCACCGGCGCTTCGGCCGGCGGGGCGGGACGCCGGCCCGGTGCCGCGGCTTCGCCGCGCTCCTCCAGCAGCCACTTGTCCATGACCGCCCGTGCGATGGGTGCGGCCACGCGGCTGCCGCTGGAACCGTTCTCGACGATCACCGACACGGCGATGCGGGGCTCCTCCAGGGGGGCGAAAGCGATGAACAGAGCATGGTCGCGCAGCCGCTCGTCGATCTGCTCCTCGTCGTATTCCTCGTCCTGGCCCACGCTGAACACCTGAGCGGTGCCGCTCTTGCCGGCCATGGGGTAGGGGGCATCCATCCCCACCGCCCGGGCGGTGCCGTTCTCGCCCTGGAGCACGTCGCGCATGGCATTGATAATCACCTCCCAGTGCAGGGGGTCATGGACGCCCACCGGCGGGAGGGGCTCGGGCTCGAGAGCGTGGAACTCGCCGTCCAGCGGGTGTTCCCAGCCCAGCGCCAGATGCGGTCGGTAGCGCTCGCCCCGGGTGGCCACCGCGGCAGTCGCCACCGCGAGCTGCAGCGGCGTGGTCAGCATATAACCCTGACCGATGGAGGCGATGACCGTCTCGCCCGGGAACCAGACCTGGTTGGCGCGGCTGGAGAACTTCTCCCGCTTCCAGGCCCGGGACGGCACGACGCCGGCGGTTTCGCCGGCGATGTCGATGCCGGTGCGGCTGCCCAGGCCGAAGCGGGTGAGGTAGTCGTGCATGGTGTCGATGCCGAGCTCGGTCGACATCTGGTAGAAGTACACGTCGCAGGATTCGGTGATGGCGTCGTGCAGATTCACGAGACCGTGGGTCTTCCAGTCCCGGTACCGGTGGGTGCTGCCGGGCAGCGAGAAATGCCCCGGGCAGCGCAGGCTGTGGTCCAGGTCGGAGACGCTCTGCTCCAGGGCCGCGAAGCCGAGCATCGGCTTGATGGTGGAGCCCGGCGGATAGCGGCCCCGCACGGCCCGGTTGAACAGCGGCTGGTCCGGGTGCGTGCTGAGTGCGCGGAACTCGGCCGGCTTCAGCCCGGCGGCAAAGGCGTTGGGGTCGAAGCCGGGCGTGCTGACCAGCGCCAGCACCTCGCCGTTGCGTGGGTCCAGCGCCACCACCGCGCCACGCCGGCCGGCCATCGCCTCCTCGGCGAGCAGCTGCAGCTCGATGTCCAGGCTGACGTAGACGTTGGCGCCCGGCCGGGGCTGCTTGCCCGGCACCTGGCCGAGCATACGGCCGCGGGCGTTGGCGATCACCTGGCGGTGGCCCACGTCACCGTGCAGCAGCTCCTCGAAGCGCTGCTCGATGCCGGTCTTGCCGTACTGGGTGGTACCCGCGTAGGCGGCCGGGTCCTCGAGCCGTTCCAGCTCCTCCTTGCTCAGCCCGCCGACGTAACCGACCGCATGCACGGCAGCGCTGTCGAAACGGTAGTGGCGCATCAGGCGCGCGCGGATGTCGACGCCCGGGTAGCGGGGCCGGGCGATCGCGAAATGCGCCAGCTCCTCCTCCTCCAGCCGGTAGCGCAGCGGGATGGGCGTGAAGCGCTGGTTCGTGCCGAGCAGCGTGTGGATGCGGGGCAGCTCCTCCTCGGCGAGCAGCCCTTCCCCGATCAGCGCGGCCAGGGTCACATCCACGTCCTTCACCTGCTCGGGCACGAGTTCGAGCTGATAGGTGGGCACGTTCTCGGCCAGGATGACGCCCCGGCGGTCGTAGATCAGGCCGCGGGTCGGTGGCACGGGTTCGATGCGGATGCGATTGCCCTGGGAGAGGTCCGCGAAATGCTCGTGCTCGATCACCTGAAGCTGGACCAGGCGGCCGACGACGAGTCCCATCAGCCCGAGCGCGACTACCACCGCGAGAACCACGCGCCTCAGGAACATCCGCTGCTCGGCACCCGAGTCCTTGATGGGAGCGCGTCCGCGCATCGTCTACCTCGCCGCCGTCATTTGCTGGCGGACACCGTTGAAGAACAGCATCAGCGGCGGCCATAGCAGCGCGCCCGTGATGACGGAACCCCAATAGTCCATGAGATCGGATGCGGCGCCTGCGGTTCCGTTGATCCAGAACAGGATGAACTGGTAGAGGGCGAGCAGGGCCATCACCGTGGCCGTGAGCTGCCAGATGGGGAAGACCCGCAGGCGCAGGTGGAAGCGCAGCGGGATGTAGATCATCACGGTGAGCGCCAGCGCATGCTGGCCTAGCAGCGTGCCCTGGGCCACGTCGAGCAGCAGGCCGCTCACCCAGGCGGTCAGCAGGCCGAACCATCGCGGGAACGCGAGCGCCCAGTAGATCAGCGTCAGTGCCACCCAGTCCGGGCGGAAGGGCTCGATGAGCGCGGGCAGCGGCATGATAGAGAGGAGCAGCGCCGCCAGCAGGCAGAACCAGACCGGCCAGCGTTCCAGGGCTACCGCGTCATTCATCGGCCGCCTCCGGCGCTGGTTCGTCGGCAGGGTCCGTGGCGCCTGCGGCGTCTGCACCGGACTCGTCCGGCGCCTGTGTCTCCGGCTCGCCCGGCCAGATCAGCAGCACCTCACGCACCTGGTTCAGTTCGGTGGCCGGCGTGGCACGGATCGTGGCGAAGGACTCCGCCGGGTTAGGCGTCACCTCGGTGACCTCGCCCACCGGATAGCCCGCCGGGAACGCGCCGCCGAGCCCGGAGGTGACCAGCAGGTCGCCGGCCCGAATATCGGCGTTGTTCGGCAGAAAGGGCAGGTCGAGTCGGTCGTACTCGCCGGTGCCGACGGCGATAGTGCGCAGCCCGTTCCGGTTCACTTCCACCGGTAGCGCGTGGTCCGGATCGCTGATCAGCATGGCTTCCGAGGTGAAGGGCCCGGCGTGCATGATCTGACCCACGACACCGGTGGCGTCGATGATGGCCTGACCCTCGTAGGCACCGTGCCGGCGGCCCTTGTCGATGACGATGTCGTGACGGTAGGGGTTGGCGTCGACGGCCATGATCTCGGCCACCCGCACCCGGTCGCCCACGCGGGTGGTGGTCTGCAGCATCATGCGCAGCCGGGCATTCTCTGACTCGAGTGCGGCCATCTGCTGCAGCTTCGCACGTATGGCCAGTCGTTCGGCCTTCAGCCGGTTGTTCTCGCGCTGCAGGTCGCTGCGGCTGATGCCGCTCTCGCGGGCCCAGCCGAATGCCTCGGCGGGTAGCGCGACGATGACCTGCAGTGGATAGATGGCGGTAGCGATCGCCCGGCGCACGGCATCCAGGTGGTTTTCCCGGTGGTCGACCACCAGTGCGATGACGCTCAGCAGCACGAGCGCCAGCGTACGGGCGCCGAGCGAGCGCATCGGCGCCGTTCTTCGCTGGGTGTCAGACTGAGCTGTCGCCATGCCCTTGCATGATAAGGATGTTGAACGGGTTGCAAACCGCCTGCAGGCATGCCGTTCCGCCGGGCGCCGGCGCCCGGGTTGCCGGCGGTGCAGGGCTGTTCACTGGGCGGCGACGGTGGATGGGGCCGCCGCGCTCACGGGCGCTCAGTCCAGGCCGAAGACGGCCGGTCCGTGCTCGTCCATGAGCTCGAGCACCCGGCCACCGCCGCGTGCCACGCACGTCAGGGGCTCGTCGGCGATGACCACGGGCAGCCCGGTCTCCTCCATGAGGAGCTTGTCCAGGTCCTTCAGCATCGCGCCACCGCCGGTGAGTACGATGCCCCGCTCGGCGACGTCGGCGCCCAGCTCGGGCGGGGTCTGCTCCAGCGCCTCTTTCACGGCACCCACGATACCCTGCAGGGGTTCCTGCAGCGCCTCCAGGATCTCGTTGCTGTTCAGCGTGAAGCTCCGCGGCACGCCCTCGGACAGGTTGCGGCCCTTCACCGAGATTTCCTTGACCTCCTGGCCGGGGTAGGCGGAGCCGATCTCGTGCTTGATGCGCTCGGCCGTGGCTTCGCCGATCAGGATGCCGTAATTACGGCGCACGTAATTGGTGATCGCCTCGTCGAAGCGGTCGCCGCCCACCCGCACGGAGGAGGCGTAGACGATGCCGTTCAGGGAGATCACGGCCACCTCGGAAGTGCCGCCGCCGATGTCGAGCACCATGGAGCCCCGTGCTTCGTGCACCGGCATGCCGGCGCCGATGGCCGCCGCCATGGGCTCCTCGATGAGATAGACTTTGCGCGCGCCGGCGCCCTCGGCGGACTCGCGGATGGCGCGGCGCTCGACTTGGGTGGAGCCGTAGGGCACGCAGACCAGCACCCGGGGGCTCGGGGCGAAGAAGCGGTTGCCGTGCGCCTTCTTGATGAAGTGCTGCAACATCTTCTCGGTCACGGTGAAATCGGCGATGACGCCGTCTTTCAGCGGACGGATTGCGGTGATGTTGCCGGGCGTACGCCCCAGCATACTCTTGGCTTCGGTACCGACGGCCTCCACGCTCCGGCCGCCGCGGCCGGACTCTTCCCGTATGGCTACTACCGACGGCTCGTTGAGCACGATGCCATGCCCGCGGAGGTAGATCAGTGTATTCGCTGTCCCGAGATCGATGGAAAGGTCGTTGGAGAAATAACCCAGAAGACTCTTCAGCATTGTCGGGCAAAATCCCGCGGATCAAGGCAAAAAGCTACTCTAGCAACGGGGACGACATTGGGCAAGACGGCGTGTATCATTTCGCGTTCGGCACCGTGGCGGCACGTGCCGACCTGATCGACAACGATACATACGTCACAGACCGGAGCCTTGCGGTGTCCCTGACCAGACAGCAAGTGGAGCATATCGCGACTCTCGCGCGACTGGAGTTCGACGAGGCGGAAATCCCCGATTTTGTCGACAAGCTGGGCAGCATCGTCGATTTCGTGGACCAATTGCAACAGGCGGACACGGATTCGGTGGAGCCGATGGCCCACCCTCTGGACCAGGTCCAGCGGCTGCGCCCGGACGAAGTCACGAAAAGCGTCGACAGGGACGAGTACCAGAAGAATGCGCCGGCGGTCGACGGCGGCATGTATCTGGTGCCCAAGGTCATAGAATAAAGGCCATCGAGCAGGTATCGCCGCACGGGTCCGCGGCCGCGGACCGGTCGCGGCACTTGCCGCCCCGGCGGCGCGATGCCAGCGATGCAATCTGCCCGGTCAGTCTGTCCATAAGAGATATCGTCCAACCATTGCTGAGTCACGACCATGCATGAGCTGTCACTCGCGGCGATAGGGCGCGCGCTCGAGGCGGGCGAATTCACCGCCGCGCAACTCGTCGAGGCGCTGCTCGAGCGCATCGGTGCCCGCGACGGCACGCTGAACAGTTTCATCACCGTCACCGGGGACCATGCCCGGGCCGCCGCCGCCGAGTCCGACCGCCGCCGTGCGGTCGGCGAGGCGCGCCCGCTGGAGGGCCTGCCCCTCGCCCACAAGGACATCTTCTGCACCGCCGGCGTGCGCACCAGCTGCGGCTCACGCATGCTGGACAACTTCGTCTCGCCCTACGACGCCACCGTGGTGGAGCGGCTGAAAGCGGCCGGTGCCATCATGCTCGGCAAGACCAACATGGACGAGTTCGCCATGGGCTCGTCCAACGAGACGAGCTGGTACGGCCCGGTCGCCAATCCCTGGGATACCGCCCGCTCGCCCGGTGGCTCCTCCGGCGGCTCGGCGGCGGCGGTGGCGGCACGGCTGGTGCCGGCGGCCACGGGCACGGACACCGGCGGTTCCATCCGCCAGCCGGCCGCGCTGACCGGTATCACGGGACTGAAACCCACCTATGGGCGGGTCTCCCGCTGGGGCATGATCGCGTTCGCCTCCAGCCTGGATCAGGCCGGCACGCTGACCCGCAGTGCGGAGGACGCCGCGCTGCTGCTGGGGGCCATGGCCGGCTTCGACGAACGGGATTCCACCTCCGTGGACGAGCCGGTGCCGGACTACGTGGCCGGGCTGGAGCAGCCGCTGGAAGGCCTCACCATCGGGCTCGCACGCCAGTTCTTCGACGAAGGGCTGGAGGCCGACAACGAGGCGGCGCTGCGCGCGGCCATCGGTGAGCTGGAGGGCCTCGGGGCGGGCGTGCGGGAGATCGACCTGCCGAATATCGGCCTGTCGGTGCCCACCTATTACGTGGTGGCGCCGGCCGAGTGTTCCTCCAACCTGTCGCGTTTCGACGGCGTGCGCTTCGGCTACCGGGCCCACGACCCGAAGGACCTCATGGAGTTGTATTGCCGCAGCCGGGCCGAGGGCTTCGGCGCCGAGGTGAAGCGGCGCATCATGACCGGCACCTATGTGCTCTCCGCCGGCTACTACGATGCCTATTACCTGAAGGCGCAGAAGGTCCGGCAGCTCATCAGCGAGGACTTCCGCCGCGCTTTCGCCGAGGTGGACCTCATCGCCGGGCCGACCACGCCGACGCCGGCTTTCGAACTGGGCGCGAAGACCGACGATCCCATCACCATGTATCTGAACGACATCTACACCATCGGCGCGAATCTGGCGGGGCTGCCCTGCCTGTCGGTCCCCTGCGGTTTCTCGGCCGGGTTGCCGGTGGGCCTGCAGCTGATCGGGCCGGCGTTTGGCGAGGAACGCCTGCTCGCCTGCGCCCATCAGTATCAGGGCGTCACCGACTGGCACCGGCGCGCGCCGGCGGACTACGAGTGAGGAGGTGGCGATGAGCTGGGAGACGGTCATCGGCCTGGAGGTCCACGCGCAGCTGGCGACTGAGAGCAAGATATTCTCCGGTGCGCCCACCCGCTACGGCGCAGAGCCGAACACCCAGGCCTGCCTGGTGGATCTGGGCTACCCGGGCGTGCTGCCGGTGCTGAACCGTGGCGCGGTCGTGATGGCGGTGAAGTTCGGTCTGGCCGTCGGCGCCGGCATAGCGCCGCGGAGCGTGTTCGCTCGCAAGAACTACTTCTATCCGGACCTGCCGAAGGGCTACCAGATCAGCCAGTACGAGCTGCCCGTCGTCACCGGCGGCTCGGTGGAGATCGTCACGGAAGGCGGCGAGGTGCGCCGCATCGGCCTCACCCGGGCCCACCTGGAGGAGGACGCGGGCAAGTCGGTGCACGAGGGCTTCGAGCGCCTTACCGGCATCGACCTGAACCGGGCGGGCACGCCGCTGTTGGAGATCGTCTCGGAGCCCGAGCTGCGCTCGGCGAAGGAGGCCGCGGCTTACATGAAGGCCATGCATACGCTGGTGCGCTATCTCGGCATCTGCGACGGCAACATGCAGGAGGGTTCGTTCCGCTGCGACGCCAACGTCTCGGTGCGCCGGACCGGGGACGAGAAGCTCGGCACCCGCACCGAGCTGAAGAACCTCAACTCCTTCCGTTTCCTCGAACGCGCCATCAACTTCGAGGTGGCACGCCAGATCGAGGTGCTGGAAGACGGCGGCACCGTGGTGCAGGAGACGCGTCTCTACGATGCCGAGCGGGACGAGACCCGGCCGATGCGCACGAAGGAAGAGGCCAACGATTACCGCTATTTCCCGGATCCGGACCTGCTGCCGGTGGAGATCGACGAGGCGCTCATCGAGGCGGTGCGAAAGACCCTGCCCGAGCTGCCCGACGCCAAACGCCGGCGGCTGGGCGAGCAATACGGCGTCAAGCCGGACGATGCCGTGGTGCTGGCTGGCTCCCCGGCGCTGGCGGATTACTTCGAGGCGGTGGCAGCCGCCGGCGGCAGCGACGGCCAGACCGCGGCCAACTGGGTGCTCGGCGAACTCTCCGCGGCGCTCAACCGGGACGGCCTGGACATCACGTCCAGCCGCATCGAACCGGCCGGTCTCGCGCAGCTGCTCGAGCGCATCGCCGACGGCACGCTGTCCGGCAAGCTCGCCAAACAGGTCTTTGAGGCCATGTGGGCCGACGATGGCGATGGCGATGCGGATGCGGTCATCGAGGCGAAAGGCCTGAAGCAGATCACCGACAGCGGCGAGATCCGGCGCATCGTGGAAGAGGTGCTGGCCGCCAACCCGGAGCAGGTGGCGCAGTACCGCGGCGGCAAGACCAAGGTGATCGGCTTTTTCGTCGGCCAGGTGATGAAGGCGACGAAGGGCAAGGCCAACCCCGGCGAGGCCAATCGCCTGCTGAAAGCCGCCCTGGATGCGGACTGACGCGTCTTGAGTCGGGATGTCCTGCAACCGTTCCTGTTCGAGCACCTGCCGGTGCGCGGTGCGCTCGTGCAGCTTGCCGGGACCTGGCGCGAGCTATCCTCCACCCAGGATTACCCGCCGCCGGTCGGCCGCGTTCTCGGCGAGGCCAGCGCCGCCGCGGCGCTCATCGCCAACACGCTGAAGTTCGACGGTCAGCTGACGCTGCAGCTCTCCGGCGACGGGCCGCTGGAGCTGCTGGTCGTCCAGTCCACCAACGAGCTGCACCTGCGCGGCATGGCGCTGGCCCGTGAGGTGGCTCCGCAGGCCGGTTTCCCTGAATTGTCGCGGGGTGCTCGCTGCGCGATGACGGTGGAGTCGAGTGTGCTGGCCGACCGCTACCAGGGCATCGTGGATGCGAGCGGCGACTCCCTCGCCGACTGTCTCGAGGGTTATTTCGAGCGTTCCGTGCAGCTGCCGACCCGCCTCTGGCTGATGGCGGACGCGGACTGCGCGGCCGGCCTGCTGCTGCAGCGGGTGCCCGATGCGGCGACGCCCCTGCCTGAGGACGACTGGCGGCGCCTCGGTTGCCTGGCCGACACGCTGACCCTGGGCGAGATGCGCGACGGCATCGGTACGGAAGTGCTCGGCAAACTGTTCGCCGAGGACGACGTGCGGATCTTCCGGCCGCGTACCACCCGTTTCGAATGCCGTTGTTCCGTCGACCGCGTCGAGCGTGCCCTGCGTCTGCTGGGCGAGGACGAAGTGCGCGAAACCCTGGAGGAGCAGGGCGAGATCCGCGTCACCTGCGAATTCTGCAACCGGGAGCGCCGGCTCGACGCCATCGACGTCGAGCGCCTTTTCTCCGCCGGCGGTCAGCCCGCATCCTACTGCGTGCACTGACGCGGCACCGCACGCGCACGCCCTGGCGCGGTATCCGCCTTATTTCGAATCGGCCGGGACAGCGTCCGGCAGGCGCGCTATACTCTTGTGCCAAATACATAAAGATATCTTTATATTTTTAATGAAACTGAGGCGCCTGTGCCAGAACCATTCGAGGAAACCCTGCGAGCGTTGAAGGCGGTGGCGGAGCCCACCCGCCTGCGCCTGCTGGCGCTCTGCCATCGGGGTGAGAGCACCGTCTCCGAACTGGTGCGCGTGCTCGGCCAGAGCCAGCCGCGCATCTCCCGCCATCTCAAGCTCTTGTGCGACGCGGGACTGCTGGAGCGCTTCCGCGACGGCCATTGGATTTACTACCGCACCGCCTCTTCGGGCGGCGGCGCCGTGCGGGTGCGCAAGCTGCTGGAGCTGTTGCCGGCCGAGGCGTCGGAACTTCTTCGGGACGCCGAACTGGCGGATGCCGAGCGGCGCGCGTCGGTGGAGCCGGGGGCCGCTCCGCTCACCGATGCCGAGCGCGGCCTGCACCGGGCGGTGCTCGATACGGTGCTCACGGCGCCGGTCGGCCGCCTGCTGGATATCGGTACCGGCAGTGCGCGCATGCTGAAACTCCTCGGCCGCCGCGCCACGCGGGCGGTGGGCGTCGATATCGACGGCGACCAGCGCCGCCAGGCCCGCGCCGAACTCGCGGTCGCCGGCCTCGGCAATTGCACCATCCGCGCCGGTGACGCGCATCGCCTCGATTTCGACGACGACGCGTTCGACACCGTCATCCTCGACGAGGTGCTCGGTCAGTCGAGCGCGCCGGCGCTGGCGGTGGTCGAGGCGGCACGGCTGCTTGCGCCCGGCGGGCGGCTGCTGCTGATCGAGCCGGTGGCAGCGCGCGCCGCCGCAGCGCCTCCGCGACCCTCGGTGGAAACCAGGGCAGGCTGGCTCGCCGCGTTGGCCGGTGAGGCCGGACTCGCCATCGGCCGTCCGCGCCCGGTGCCGGCCGGGAGACCGGAGTGGCTCGTCTCGGTAGCCACGGCGGCGCGACGGCAGGCTGCCTGAACGATCAAGAGCCCTGGCATAAAGACCCGGGCACAAAGACTCCAAGGATCGAAAGAACGATGGCAATGACACATACCCGTACCCGTGGCACACCCGGACCCGCTGCCGGGCAGGGCGCGCCGGACGTCGCGGTTTCCTTCGAGTTCTTCCCGCCCGGCAGCGAGAAGATGGAGGAGACGCTGTGGCGCTCGATCGAGCGGCTGGCGCCGCTGCGTCCGCGCTTCGTCTCTGTCACCTACGGCGCCGACGGCTCCACGCGGGAGCGCACCCACGGCATCGTCAGCCGCATCCTGCGCGAGACCGACCTGACGGCCGCGCCTCACCTCACCTGCGTCGGCGCGAGCCGGGGCGAGATCGACGACATCGCGCGGCAGTACTGGGACACCGGCGTGCGCCACATCGTGGCGCTCAGGGGCGACCCCCCGAAGGAAACCGATGGCTATGAGCCCCACCCCGAGGGCTATGCCTACGCCGCGGATCTGGTCGAAGGTCTGAAGCGTGTAGCCGACTTCGACGTCTCCGTAGCTGCCTATCCCGAGGTGCATCCGGAGGCGCGGTCCGCGGCCTTCGACCTGGACAACCTGAAGCGCAAGCTTGACGCCGGCGCGAGCCGCGCCATCACCCAGTTCTTCTTCGATATCGACGACTTCCTGCGTTTTCGCGACCGCTGCGCGGCAGCGGGCATCGTCGCGCCGATCGTGCCCGGCATCCTGCCGATCACCCGCTTCCCCCAGTTGCAGCGCTTCGCCGAGGGCTGCGGTGCGACGGTGCCCGAGTGGCTGGTGCACCGCTTCGACGGCCTGGACGACGACGCCCAGACGCGCCAGCTCATTGCTGCCAGCGTGGCCATCGAGCAGGCTCGCGAGCTCGAGCGCTACGGCGTGCGCGAATTCCACTTCTACACCCTGAACCGCTCCGAACTGACCTACGCCATCTGCCATGCGCTGGGTGTGCGTCCGCAGCGCGCGACGGCGGCCTGACCATGAGCAGCACCCGATTCGAACGCCTGGAATCACTGCTCGCCGAGCGCATCGTGTTCCTCGACGGTGCCATGGGCACCATGATCCAGAGCCATGCGCCCTCCGAGGAAGATTATCGGGGTGAGCGCTACGCTGACTGTGAACGCGACCTGAAGGGCAACAACGATCTGCTGACGCTGACCCGTCCCGGCCTGATCCGGGGGATCCACCGCGCTTTCCTGGACGCCGGCGCGGACGTCATCGAGACGAACACGTTCAACTCCAATGCCCCCTCCCAGGCCGACTACGGCATGGAGGTCCTGGTGCGCGAGCTGAATCTGGCTGCGGCACGGCTCGCCCGGGACGTGGCCGGCGAATTCGAGGCCGCCGACGGCCGGCCCCGCTTTGTCGCCGGTGTGCTGGGGCCGACCAACCGCACCGCTTCCCTGTCGCCGGACGTGAACGACCCCGGCAAGCGCAATATCCGCTACGGCGAGCTGGTGCAGACCTACGCCGAGGCGGCCCGTGCCCTCATGGAAGGCGGCGCGGATTTCCTGATGGTGGAAACCATCTTCGACACGCTGAACGCGAAAGCCGCGCTGTACGCGATCCGGGAAGTCGAGCGGGAACGGGGCGGGCGCATCCCGGTGATGATCTCCGGCACCATCACCGATGCGTCCGGCCGCACCCTGTCCGGCCAGACCACGGAGGCATTCTGGAACTCGGTGCGCCACGCCGAGCCGTTTCTGATCGGTCTCAATTGCGCTCTGGGGGCCGCCGACCTGCGGCCCTATGTCGCCGAGCTGTCACGGGTGGCTGATACCCGCGTGAGCGCCCATCCGAACGCCGGTCTGCCCAATGAATTCGGCGAGTACGACGAGACACCGGAGGAGATGGCCGCCGTCGTGCGCGAGTTCGCCGAATCCGGGCTGGTGAATCTGGTCGGCGGCTGCTGCGGCACCACGCCCGAGCACATCCGCCGCCTGCGCGAGGCCATCGAGCCGCTCGCGCCCCGCGTGGTGCCCGATATCCCGCGCCGATGCCGTCTGTCCGGCCTCGAACCGTTGAACATCGGTCCGGACGACCTGTTCGTGAATGTGGGTGAGCGCACCAACGTCACCGGTTCGGCGAAGTTCCGCAAGCTGATCGAGGCCGGCGACTATGCCACCGCCGTCGACGTGGCCCGCCAGCAGGTGGAGAACGGCGCCCAGGTCATCGACGTCAACATGGACGAGGGCATGCTGGACTCCGAGGCCGCCATGGTGACCTTCCTCGACCTGATCGCGGCCGAGCCCGACGTGGCGCGGGTGCCGATCATGGTGGATTCCTCGAAGTTCAGCGTCATCGAGGCGGGACTTCGCTGCATCCAGGGCAAGGCCGTCGTGAATTCCATCAGCCTGAAGGAGGGCGAGGCGGAGTTCGTCGAGCAGGCCCGGCGGGTGCGCGACTACGGCGCGGCGGTGATTGTGATGGCCTTCGACGAGGACGGCCAGGCGGACACCGTGGAGCGCAAGCTCGAAATCTGCCGCCGCTGCTACCGGATACTGACAGAACAGGTTGGCTTCCCGGCCGAAGACATCATCTTCGATCCGAATATTTTTGCGGTGGCGACGGGCATCGAGGAGCACAACGGCTACGGCATCGCGTTCATCGAGGCGACCCGGCGCATCAAGGAGGAGCTGCCCCACGCCCTGGTGAGCGGCGGCGTCTCCAACGTCTCGTTCTCCTTCCGCGGCAACAATCCCGTGCGCGAGGCCATCCATTCCGTGTTCCTGTACCACGCCATCCGCGCCGGCATGGACATGGGTATCGTCAATGCCGGCCAGCTGGCCATCTACGAGGACCTGCCCGGGGAGCTGCGCGAGGCGGTCGAGGACGTGGTGCTGGCCCGCCGTGACGACGCCACCGACCGGCTGCTGATGCTCGCGGAGAAGTACCGGGGCGACGGCAGCGGCCAGAAGCGCACCACGGATCTCGGCTGGCGGGACTGGCCGGTGGAGAAACGCCTCGAGCACTCGCTGGTCAAGGGCATCGACGAATACGTCATCGAGGACACGGAGGCCGCGCGGCTCGCCGCGGTGCGGCCGCTGGACGTGATCGAGGGGCCGCTCATGGACGGCATGAACGTGGTCGGCGACCTGTTCGGCGAAGGCAAGATGTTCCTGCCCCAGGTCGTCAAGTCCGCCCGGGTCATGAAAAAGGCGGTGGGCCACCTGATCCCCTACATCGAGGAGCAGCAGGACGGCGAGTCGCGCTCCAACGGCACGATAGTGATGGCCACCGTGAAGGGCGACGTTCACGACATCGGCAAGAACATCGTGGGCGTCGTGCTCCAGTGCAACAACTTCGAGGTGATCGATCTCGGCGTGATGGTGTCCGCCGAGAAGATCCTGGAGACGGCGCGGCGCGAAGGCGCCGACATCATCGGCCTGTCGGGCCTGATCACCCCTTCGCTGGACGAGATGGTGAACGTCGCATCCGAGATGCAGCGCCTCGGCTTCACCGTGCCGCTGCTGATCGGCGGCGCCACCACGTCGCCGGCGCATACTTCGGTGAAGATCGACCCCCGCTACGAGGGTCCCGTCATCTACGTCAAGGACGCCTCGCGCTCGGTGGGCGTGGCCCAGTCCCTGGTCGGCGAGGGGCGCGACGCCTTCGTGCAGAAGATCAAGGCCGACTGCGCGCGCCGGCGGGAGATGCACGCCGGCAAGACCCGCCAGGCGCCGGAGCTCGCGCTGCAGGACGCCCGCCGTCGGCGCTATGCGATCGACTGGCAAGGCTACGAGCCGCCCGTTCCCGGCACACTCGGTGTCCGGACGCTGGAGCGCATACCGCTGGCGACGCTGGTGGACTATATCGACTGGATGCCGTTCTTTAACGCCTGGGAATTCCGCGGCCGCTTCCCCCAGATCCTCGACGACCCGGAGGTGGGCGAGACCGCCAGTTCGCTGTATGCCGACGCCCGCGCAATGCTCCGGCGGATCATCGACGAGGAGTGGCTGAAGTGCCGCGCGGTCATCGGCTTCTTCCCGGCGGCCTCGGTGGATGACGATATCGTCATCTATCCGGAGGAAGAGAGCGAGCAGACGCTGGCGACGTTCCGCCACCTGCGCCAGCAAAAGAAGAAGCGCGACGACCAGCCCCAGGAGTGCCTGGCGGATTTCGTCGCCCCGGCGGACAGCGGCCGGCGCGACTATCTGGGCGCCTTCGCCGTGAGCGCCGGCTTCGGCATCGACGAACACGTGCAGCGCTTCGAGGCCGACCAGGACGACTACTCCTCCATCATGCTGAAGGCGCTCGCAGACCGGCTGGCGGAAGCGGGTGCCGAGTATCTGCACGAGCGGGTACGCAGGGAATACTGGGGCTACGCGCCGGAGGAGGCGCTGGGCAACGACGCGCTGATCGCCGAGAAATACCGCGGTATCCGCCCCGCGGCGGGCTATCCGGCCTGCCCGGACCACACCGAGAAGCGGACGATCTGGCAGGTGCTGGAAGTGGAGCAGCGCATCGGAATGCGGCTGACCGAATCCATGGCCATGCTGCCGACCGCCTCGGTGAGCGGCCTCTACTTCGCCCATCCCGAGGCGCACTATTTCACGGTCGGCAAGCTCGGCCGCGACCAGGTGGCGGACTACGCGAGGCGCAAGGGCATGAGCCTCGCAGAGGCCGAGCGATGGCTCGCGCCCGCGCTCGGATACGAGCCGGAGGCGGAGGACGAGGCGGCCTGATACCCTCGGTGATCCGGGCATCCCGCGGCGGGCCTGGGATCTTCAGCCAGGGAGGCCGGATATGGGTTATGGAGCGATACGGGAGAGACTCGGCGCCGGCGACATCGTCCTGCTGGACGGCGGCACCGGCACCGAACTGCAGCGCCGCGGTGTGCGGATGGACGCGGGTGCCTGGTGTGGACCGGCGTCGCTCGAGAGCGGCGACGTCCTCGAGCGCGTGCACCGGGATTACATCGCCGCGGGCGCCGACGTCATCACCGCCAATACCTATGCCTCGTCCCGGCTGATGCTCGAACCGGCGGGCTACGGGAAGCGCTTCGCGGAGATCAACCGGGCCGCCGTCGAGGCCGCGCGCCGGGCGCGGCAGGCGAGCGGGCGCAGCGACGTGCTCATCGGCGGGTCTCTCTCGCACATGGCCCCCTTCGTCGCCGGCAGTGCGCAACCGGATGCCGCGCGGGCGCCGTCTGCCGCTGCCATGCGGGATGCCTTCACCGAGCTCGCCGGGTTTCTGCGCGACAGCGGCTGCGATCTCATCCTGCTGGAGATGATGTACTACCCGGAGCGCATGCGGCTTGCCTTCGAAGCGGCGCTCGCCACGGGTCTGCCCGTGTGGGCCGGGTTCTCGGCGCGCCGGGGCGAGGACGGCCGGCTGCTCAGCTTCGCGCCGGAGCGCGACATGCCGTTCGAGGAGCTCGTCGGCGTTCTGGCCGACTACGACGTGGCTGCCGCCGGCGTCATGCACACGCCGTGCGATCTGGTGGCCGAGGGCCTCGACAGTGTGCGGCGGCATTTCGACGGTCCGACGCTCGCCTATCCGGATTCCGGCTATTTCCGCATGCCGGTGTGGCAGTTCACGGAGGTGGTTCCGCCGGGGGATTTCCTGCGCTATGCCTCCGACTGGGTCGCCGACGGCGCACAGATCCTGGGCGGCTGCTGCGGCCTTTCACCGGAACACATCGACGCCCTGCGGCCGCTGCGTTACGACCGTCCCTGAGCCGGCTGCTTTGCGCAGGCGTTCACGCCGCAGGGCGTACAGCTGCCACAGCGGTATACCCAGCAGTGCGCCGAAGGTCAGGATCAGTTTGCCGAGGATCATGAGTTCCGCGCCATTCATCCGTCTGCGATACTCCCGTCACCTGCAGAGCCACTTCCTATGACCGACTATAACCCGGAAATTGTCCATACGCGTCCCGGCGGCGGCCGCCAGCGGCTGGAGACCGAGACTCGCTTGCAGATGCCCGTGGCAGAGGTATTCCCGTTCCTGCCGCTGGTACGCAGCCAGATCGAGCGCATCTTCCGCTTCCGGGCCGCGGCCATGGCCCGCCTCGTCGTGCCCTCATCCGGCGATCGGCGCGAATTGTGAAGCAGTGCAGCGCATGGCGTAAGTCATCCGGGGTATACATGGCCCATGCGCCAGGAACATCGACATCACGGTTCGCGCCATCAGCATGGCGATTGACGGACCCGCCCGACGCCTCTCTTCCTGCGGCGACGAGCCGTCGCGCACCCCTCTGCCCGTCCTGCTGACCGATTTGCTCCGCACCTGCTTCGGCGTGGCGCTCGGCCTCGCCGCGATCCTGCTGCCGGCCATGGTCTGGCGGGACATGGAGGGGCTGTACGCCCGGTTCGGTGCACCGGTGATCCTTGTCATGTTCGCGCCGCTGGCGATCCTGGTCGGCACCTACAGGCGCAGCGACGGAGACGACTGAGAAAGGCGTCCCGCCGCGTCTCCCGTCCGCCTTTCAGCCGGTGCGCGCCTGCCGTTCCTTCCGGGTGGCCAGGTAGAGCAGGGGACCGAACGATCCCAGGAACAGGGTCACCGCCAGCCACGGCCACGGGCTGCGTCCCTCCCGGCGAGCCGTCGGTATCAGCCAGGCGAGTACAAGCACCAGTGCGACCACGAGGTCCGCGGCGAGCTGCCAGCCCGCCGGTCCGTCCAGCGCATGGGCAAAGATCCCGGCGTAGCCGACCCGGTACACGGCATAGGCCGAGATCAGGCCGAACGGGATCAGCAGGACGATGGCGAGTAGTCGACCATGGTTCATTGGATGGTTCATTGCGAACTCCTCGGTTGGGTTTCGCGCTATGCTCTGCGGGCGAGTGGATGACCGCAATTACCTCGCAGGTCATTGAACCGGAAGAGGGGCGGCGGGGATAGTCGCTCCCCGGGGAGGAGTCCTTATGCCGCCTGTTCAAGCCCGGAATTTTCCGTCGCTGTGTCGCCAGTGGCGCCGTTTCAGGAAGCTCTCGCAGCTGGACCTGGCGCTGGCCGCCGACGTCTCGCAACGCCACGTGAGCTGGCTCGAGACCGGCCGCAGCACGCCAAGCCGCGAGATGGTGCTGCGCCTCTCGGACGCCATGGAGGTCCCGCTGCGCGAGCGCAACGTTCTGCTGCGTGCCGCCGGCTACGCGCCGGCGTACGGTGAGAGCGGGCTCGACGAGCCGGTGATGCAGCCGGTGCTGCAGGCGCTGAAACGCATCCTGGATCATCATGAGCCGCTGCCGGCGGTGGTCGTGGACCGCCTCTGGAACGTGCGAATGCAGAACCGGGCGGCGGATAGACTGCTGGGCGCGGGGGGCGACCCAGGAGCCATGATCGAGGAGGTCGCCGTCGATGACGTGCTGAATCTCGCGCTCCTGACCGTGCATCCGCGGGGACTGAGACGCTTCATCGTCAACTGGGACGAGGTCATGCCCTCGTTTTTGCGCCGGCTGCGCAGCGAGGCGATGGCGACCGACGATCCGAAAGTGCAGCACTGGTATACGCGGCTGCTGGAGCTGGTCGGCCCGGTCGCGGACGGGGGTCCAATGCTGGAGAGCCTGCTGCCGGTGCTGCCGCTGGAGCTGAACATCGACGGCCTGGAGCTGAGCCTGTTCTCCGTCATGTCGACCTTCGGCACGCCCCAGGACGTCACCACCGATGAACTCCGCATCGAAGCGTTTTATCCCACGGATGCGAAGACGGCGGATTTCTTTACGAGGGTAGCCTCATGATTCGCGCAGGCATCCCTTGGATGGCCGCTCTCTCGCTTACGCGCGTCTCGACCGCCTGCGGAGGCGGCGGCGGACCTGCCGCCCACGTCTTTATCGTCGTTGCCATTTCTTGATGTGGAACCACCACAGCGGCAGACTGGCGCCTTGTCCAAGGCGCTCAGCTTCTCGCAGAAGGTTAACGAATTACCCGGACGGGACACTAGAATGCGGCGGGCAATCACGTTGTGATCGCCCGGGAGAGCGGCATGAAACTTCGCTACAAGATCCTGACTGGAGCGTGCGTCTTTCTCGTCGTCGCGGTGGCAGGCATCGCATTCGTGCTCAGCCACGAGGCGCCTTGCCCGGCGCCGCCGCCGGATTCGGAATCCGGCGATGCAATGCGGGCATGGGTCCATCGCTGCTACGGCACCACCGAAGTGCTCAGCCTCGAGCGGCATGAACGGCCGGTACCGGCCGCCGACGAGTTGCTGGTCAGGGTCGCCGCCGCAGGCGTGAACCCCTACGACTGGCACTTCATGACCGGTTCACCCTATCTCATGCGGCTCATGACCGGGCTGAGCAGGCCGAATGAGATCCGGCTGGGTGCGGATTTTTCCGGCACCGTGGTGGCGGTCGGGGCGGACGTGACGCGATTTTCCCCCGGAGACGAGGTCTTCGGCGGCGCAAGCGGATCGTTCGGCGAATATCTGACCGTGGCGGAAGACGGCGCCGTAGCGGCGAAGCCGGCGAATGTCTCCTTCGAGCAGGCCGCCGCCGCCGGCATCGCCGCCATTACCGCTATCCAGGCGCTGCGGGACCGCGGTGCAGTGGAGTCTGGCGAAGCGGTCCTTATCAACGGCGCATCCGGTGGTGTCGGCACCTTCGCCGTGCAGATCGCCCACGCCATGGGCGCCGAGGTCACCGGTGTCTGCAGTGCAGGAAAGATGGCACTGGTGCGATCCATCGGCGCCGATCACGTCATCGACTACCGCCAGCACGACTACACGGAGAGCGAGCGCCGCTACGACGTCATTATCGACCTGGTCGGCAACCGTTCCGTACGGGCGAATACGCGGATCCTCGAGCCCGATGGCCGGCTGGTGATCGTGGGCGGCCCAAAGGGGGACTGGTTCGCGCCCCTGAAACCGATGATCGATGCCGCGCTGACGTCGCCGTTCGTCGACCAGCAGGTTGGCACGATGCTCGCCTATATGACACGGGACGATGCGGTCCGTCTCGGCGAGCTGATGCGCGACGGGACCCTGACGCCCGTAGTCGACCGGACGTTCACCCTGGAGCAACTTCCGGCCGCCATCGAATACTGGAAGTCGGGCAAGGCGACGGGCAAAGTGACGGTCACCATACGGTGACGGCACCGTCGTGACTCCCGCCTCGCAGGCGCAGGTCGGTCAGCGGCCGGCGCACACCGGGCAATCGACGCGTTTCTTCAGCCGGATCCGCCGCCATTCCTCGGTGATGGCGTCGTAGAGTGACAATTCACCGGCGTGCACGGGCAGGCCGGCCACCAGCTTCATGACGGCGCCGGCCATGGCCACGCCGAGGAGGCCCGGCACCGGCGAGAACACGCCATGGCCCTGGCAGTCTTGCAGGGATTCATCCGCTTCCTCGTAGATGCAGCGGTAGCAGGGCTGGTTGTCGTAATCCGTGAAGACGGCCAGCTGGCCTTCGTAGCGGATGGCGGCCCCGCTGACCAGCGGCGTCCGCACGGCGACGCAGGCCGCGTTGACGGCGAAGCGGGTGGCGAAATTGTCGCTCGCGTCCACCACCACGTCCGCCTCGCGGACGGCCGCTGCCAGGGCCTCCCCTTCCAGCCGGCGATCGATCATCTCGTGGCGGACCGCTCCATTGATCATGTGCAGCCGGGCGGCGGCGATCTCCACCTTCGGTTTGCCGATGTCGTCTGCGGAGTAGAGGAACTGGCGGGCGAGGTTACTCTCGTCGATCGTGTCGAAGTCGTTCAGCACCAGCTGGCCTACGCCCGCGGAGGTCAGATAGGCCGCCGCCGGGCAGCCCAGCCCGCCCATCCCGATTACCAGCACGCGCGTGGTGGCGAGCCGTCGCTGCCCCTCGGCACCGAACCCGGTCAGCGGCAGATGCCGTGCGTAGCGCAGCGGTGTGCTCAAGGCCCGGTCTTCGCTCAGTCTTGCGCGCTTTCTTCGAGGCGCGCCGAGACGATCTTCACCGGCTCCACGGGCACGTCGCTGTGGCCGCCCCGGTTGCCCGTCTCCACGGCCGCGATCCTGTCGACCACGTCCATGCCGTCGGCCACCTGCGCGAATACGGCATAGCCGAAATCGCGGGAGCCGTGGTCCAGGGGCGCGTTGTCCTTGAGGTTGATGAAGAACTGGGAAGTAGCACTGTTCCTGTCCTGGGTCCGGGCCATCGACAGTGTGCCGCGCAGGTTCTTCACTCCGTTGTCCGCCTCGTTTGTGATCGGGTTACGGGTGGTCTTTCGGCTCATGTCCTCCGTGTGGCCGCCGCCCTGGATGACGAAGCCGGGGATGACCCGGTGGAAGATCGTGTCGTCGTAGAAGCCTTCTTGCACGTAACGGCGGAAGTTCTCCGTGGTGACGGGTGCTTCCTCCGTCATCAGCTCTATCCTGATTTCGCCCAGGCTCGTCTCGAAAATAACCACTCGCTCTCTCCTGTTGCCGGTTGTCAGGCGTCCGGCAGCCGTGCTTCCGTGACGCGCTCGGCGCCCGCGAGATCCCGCCGGCAGGCGACGACCTCCAGACCCTCGGCCCGGAGGATACCCGCAACGTCCGCGGCCTGCATGGCGGCGTGCTCGATCAGCGCCCGTCCGCCGGGTTCCAGGCGCGCAGACAGGCCTGCCGCGATGCGTCGGATATCGTCGAGTCCGTCGGCGCCGGCTGCGAGCGCACGGCGGGGCTCGAAGGTAATGGCCGGGTCGGCGAGTGCCGGGTCGTTTTCAGCGACGTAGGGCGGGTTCGAGACGATCAGGTCGAATCGCTCGTCGCCGAGGGCTGCGTACCAGTCGCTCTCGATGAAGCGGATGCGTCCGGGCGCGAGGCGAGCGGCATTACGTTGGGCGACGGCGAGCGCCTCCGCGCTGGCGTCCGTCGCCGTCAGCTCGGCCGCGGGCCGTTCGCTGGCGAGGGCGATAGCGATAGCGCCGCTGCCGGTGCCGAGATCCATAACCCGGCTGGCGGCTTCCTGCGGTATCAGCTCCAGCGCCCCCTCGACGAGGATCTCCGTGTCCGGGCGGGGAATGAGCACCGCGGGCGTGAGTTCGAACTCCAGGGACCAGAATTCCCGACTGCCCGTAATGTAGGCAAGGGGTTCGCCCGCAAGGCGGCGTGCCAGCCAGTCATCGGCATGCGTCCGCGCAGTCCCGGCCGGGACGTCGTCCCGGTGCGCGAGGAGCCAGCTACGGTCGCGACCGAGGGCGTGCGCGAGCAACAGCTCGGCGTCCAGCGCCGGGCTGTCCGAAACGTCCGCCAGGGCCGACCGCGCGCGCTGCAGCCAGCCGCCGATATCGTGCGCCCCACTATTCATGATCCGCCCCCCGGACACGGTGTCCGCCGCGCTGCCGCCCAGGCGGCGCATGCTACCGTCAGGGCGCCCGGCCGGCTAGCCGCCGCGCGTCCATGGCGTAGAATGGCGTTCATTCCGCAAGGGGATCCCTGATGAATATCTATTCCAACGTGCTGGACATGGTGGGCCGCACGCCGATGCTGGAGGTGAGCCGTTTCGACACCGGCCCCTGCCGGCTGTTCCTGAAACTCGAACTCGCCAACCCCGGCGGCTCCATCAAGGACCGCATCGGCATCTCCATGATCGAGGAGGCCGAGAAACGCGGCGACCTGAAACCGGGCGACACCATCGTGGAGGCGACCGCCGGCAACACCGGTATCGCGCTCGGGCTGGTCGCCGCCCAGAAGGGCTATCACCTGGTGCTCGTGATTCCGGACAAGATGAGTCAGGAGAAGATCTTCAACCTGCGCGCCATGGGCGCCGAAGTGGTACTCACCCGCTCGGATGTCGGCAAGGGCCATCCGGAGTATTACCAGGACCTGGGCCAGCGGATCGCGGACGAGCGCGGCGCCTACTTCATCAACCAGTTCGGCAACCCGGACAACCCGCTGGCCCACGAGCGGACGACGGCGCCGGAGATCTGGGAGCAGATGCAGGGCGACCTCGACGCGGTCGTGGTCGGCGTCGGCTCCAGCGGCACCATCTCGGGCATGTCGAAGTATTTCCGTGACAACGACACGGGCGTGAAGATGATCCTGGCCGACCCGGAGGGCTCCGTGCTGGCCGACTACGTGGAGACCGGCGAGCTGGGCGAGAAGGGCAGCTGGCTGGTGGAAGGCATTGGCGAGGATTTCATCCCGTCGATCTGCGACCTCTCCGATGTGGATGCGGCGTACACCGTGCCGGATGCCGAGTCTTTCGCCCTGGCGCGGGAGCTGCTGCTGAAGGAGGGTATCCTCGCCGGCTCGTCCTCCGGCACGCTGCTTGCGGCCGCGCTCAGATACTGCCGCGCGCAGACGGCGCCGAAGCGTGTCGTGGCCTTCGCCTGCGATACCGGCAACAAGTATCTCTCGAAGCTCTACAACGACTTCTGGATGGAGGACAACGGCTTCATCAGCCGCGAGCACTACGGGGACCTGCGCGACCTCATCGGCCGCCCGCACGGCGAGCAGGCCACCATCACGGTGGGCCCGTCCGACGTGGTGACCACCGCTCACAATCGTTTGCGCAATGCCGGCATCTCCCAGTTGCCGGTGATTGAAGAGGGTCGGCTCGTCGGCGTGCTCACCGAGGACGACATCATTCGCTTCGTCTTCGGCCATCCGGCGTTGATGCACGCGGCGGTAGCCGACGCCATGCAGACTGCCTTCATCCGGCTCGATAAGGACGCGAGCGTCGACAACCTGGTGGCGATGCTGCAGGTGCAGCCCTATGCGGCTATTACCGCCGGCGACGAGTTCCTGGGGCTGATCACACGATCCGACGTACTCAATTATCTGCGCAAGCAGAGCGGACAGGTGGCGACGACATGAGCAGCGACAGGAAACACGGCTTCGCGACACGCACCATCCACGCCGGCCAGTCGCCGGACCCCGCCACCGGTGCCATCATGCCGCCGATCTACGCCACCTCCACCTACGTGCAGTCCAGCCCCGGCGAGCATCAGGGCTACGAGTACTCGCGCACCCGGAACCCGACCCGCGCGGCCTGGGAGCGCTGCATGGCAGATCTGGAGGGCGGCGCCGGCGCATTCGCGTTCGCCTCTGGGATGGCGTCCATTGCCACGGTGCTGGAGCTGCTGGATGCCGGCTCCCACATGGTGGCCATGGACGACCTCTACGGCGGCACTTACCGCCTGTTCGAGGGCGTGCGCAGGCGCTCGGCGGACCTCGACTTCGACTTCGTCGACTTCACGGACTGCGACGCCATCCGCGCCGCCATCCGGCCGGAGACCCGCATGCTGTGGCTGGAGAGCCCCAGCAACCCGCTGCTGAAGCTGGTGGATATCGAAGCGGTGGCGGCCATCGCCCGGGAACACCACTGCCTGCTGGTGGCGGACAACACCTTCGCCACACCCTGGAGCCAGCAGCCGCTCGGTCTTGGCTGCGATATCGTCGTGCACTCCGTGACCAAGTACCTGAGCGGCCACTCGGACATGGTGGGCGGTATTGCTGTCACCGCGACCGACGAACTGGCCGAACGTCTCGCCTACCTGCAGAACTCGGTGGGTGCGATCGCGGGGCCGTTCGACAGTTTCCTCGCGCTCCGCGGCGTGAAGACGCTGGCGCTCAGGATGCAGCGTCACAACGACAACGCCAGTGCCATCGCCGAATGGCTGGTCGGCCGCGGCGAAGTGGAAGAGGTGGTCTACCCGGGACTCGCGAGCCACCCCCAGCACGAACTGGCTTCACGGCAGATGAAGGGGGGCGGCGGCATCGTGACGTTTTTCATGAAAGGCGGACCTGAGGCATCCCGCCGGTTCCTCGAGCGCTGCGAGGTGTTCGCGCTGGCGGAGAGCCTGGGCGGCGTGGAGAGCCTCATCGAGCATCCGGCCATCATGACCCATGCTTCCATACCCAAAGACAAGCGCGAGGCGCTCGGCATCAGCGATACCCTCATCCGCCTGTCGGTGGGCGTCGAAGACGTGGACGACCTGATCGCGGACCTGCAACAGGCACTGGAGATGTAGGAGGGCCTTCAGGCCCGATTGATTAATGAATCGGGGCTAAAGCCCCTGCTACGGGCCCCTGCTACGGGCCCCTGCTACGGGCCCCTCCTACGAGGCGCTCCTGCATCGGTTTATTGCGGGTTCTGCGGCAGGCCGTCGGCGATGTCGTAGTAGTCGCCCTTGTCGGCCACGAAGATGTGCAGGCCGAGTTTGACGCCGGTCGGGCCGTCGAAAGCGCCCATGGCGATGCCGAATTCCTCTTTGCCGAGGGCGTCCCAGAACAGGAACGACCCGCAGGTGGAGCAGAAGCCGCGCCGCGCCTTCTCCGAGGCCTGGTACCAGGTCAGGTTATCGTCGCCGTGAATGGTGACACGGTCCCTCGGGACGTCGGTCGCCGCCCAATAGTGGCCCGACTGCTTGCGGCACTGGGAACAGTGGCACGCCTCCGGCGTGGCGAGTTCGCCGGCCAGCTCGAACGTGACGGCGCCGCAGAGGCAGGATCCGGTGTGCATGATGGAGTCCTCCGTTGATGATTGACAGCGGGTTTCGAGCGCGACACCGATGTCGGCCGGTCCCCCCAGTCTTCGGCGTAGATGCGCACGCGGGAATCGTCGAGCACGTCACGAGGCCGCAGGCCGGCCGGTGGCGGATCCCGTAAAGCAATCTGCAGCCGGTCCCGGAGAACCGGACTGGTCCGATGCGCGCAGGTCTCTGAATTCGGTCCTCGGCTCCTCGGTTCGTGTGTCCGGAGCATCGCACAAGCGCTAAGATGCCACCATCGCCTCGAGACATTGCATGAACAGCGAATTGCAGAACTTCGGCCTGACTCCTTTTTTTGTCGCCCAGCTGAGGGTGGAAGAACTGGAGGACGGCCGCATCGCGCGGGTCTCTCAGGTGCAGCGGTCCGTGCTGCGACTCCTGGACGGTGCCGGCGAGAAGACGCTGCCGCTGCGCTCCGATTACGTGTCGGCTCCATCGGGGGACCGGCCGACCGTCGGGGACTGGGTCGTGCTCTCCGAAGGCGGATCGAGGATCGACCGCGTGCTGGTGCGCAGGAGTATCTTCCGGCGCGTGGCCGCCGGTGAGAAAACCGAGCTCCAGCTGATTGCCGCGAACGTCGACGTCCTGTTCGTGGTGAGTTCCTGTAACGAGGAATTCAGGGAATCACGCCTCGAGCGCTACCTGGCGCTTGCCGGGGAGGCCGGCGTGCTGCCCGTCGTCGTGCTGACCAAGATGGACCTCGCGGATGACGCGGATTCCTACGTCGCCCGGGACGTCGCCCTGCCATGCTGCCGAAGCCGACGTAGACCGGCGGCGGCCCGGCGTCCAGGAAC
The DNA here is from genome assembly GCA_964427415.1 of uncultured Woeseiaceae bacterium. Taxonomy (GTDB): domain Bacteria; phylum Pseudomonadota; class Gammaproteobacteria; order Steroidobacterales; family Woeseiaceae; genus Lentisalinibacter. The sequence goes on from CAYRUH010000006.1 coordinate 48,957, forward strand.
GCGGCCAGCGCGGCCGATGGTCGCCAATCGTCATGGCTTTGCAGGAACCAGTAGCCTGTCGTTTCCGCATGCCCGCCCGTGCGCCCCGGCGTCTCCGGCACCACGTGACGACTCCAGCCGTTCAGCATAGGAACGAATGCGCCATCGTGCCGCTGGATCACGCTCCTGCGCGGGAGCCGCGCAGGCAGCCCTTCCGAGCTTCGCCATGCTGCGGACATACGCCGCGACGCGGCGCTGACGGCGCCGAGCACGAGCCGGTGTGTCGCCCGGTTATAAGCCGCGCCCGGCCGGCCGCCGAACGGCAGCTCGGGAAAACCGGGATTGGGATAGGCACCGGTCGGATGGAACGTCGGGAACAGAGCCGCCATGGCGGCGGGGATGTCCATGCGCTCGGCGTAATGGAGTGCGATGGCCATCTTCGGGTGGTATACGATCAGGTCCGGCTCCGCCTCCCGCGCCGCCGCCCAGCCGTCCCGGAACAGGTCGCGCTGGATCTGGAGTGATTCCCGGATCAGGGCGAACAGCGAGCGTAGCCCGGAGATCGTCCCGCCCGCGGCCGCGATGGCCTCCCGGCCCCGGGGCGTCTCCACCAGCGCCACCAGGTCGTCGCTGAGGTATCCGTAGTCGAGGCCACGCCCGGTGATGAGGGACTCGTAACGCGGGCTCGTGCAGACCGTAACGGCATGGCCCGCCCCGCGCAGGCCCTCGGCAAGAGCGACATAGGGTTGCACGTCCCCTCGCGTGCCGATGGTGGCGATGAAGACCTTCATCCATCCTCTTGGGGTCCCCGGACGATCAATTGCCGGCGGAGCGCGATCATCCCGGTGGTTTCACGGCCCTGCCGATCCTTGTGGCCGCGAACGCCATGGGGAAATACGCCAGCACGAGGTCGGCGACAACGAACCAGGTCGGTGCCGGTATCATCCGCGCGGCGGCGATGCCGCCCGCGAAGAACACGGCACCGACGGCCCAGGCGGCTGCGTTGCGGTAGCCGCCGGCGAACAGGTGTGCCGCCGTGGCGCCGACCAGCGTACCGACGGCATGCGCGAGGAAGGGAAACAGGAAATGCTGCGGCTGAAAGAGGTGAGCGGAAGCCGCGACCGACTCGGCATTCGTGACGTCCATGCCTTCGGGCGCCGGTACGATCGCCGATCCCAGCATCACCAGCGCCAGGTTGACGATTCCGCCGATCAACACACCGGCAACGAGGGCAAGTATCACGCGCAGGATCTTCATGACGTGTCTCCTCGGGTGCCCATGGTAGCGGGGCTGTCGCCGTATCTTACCGTGCGTCAGGGCCGGGTGCCCGCGGACCGGACGGTGCTGCGCTTTCGGCCGGCAGGCTTGCGTGAAAATGCACCGCCAGCAGGGCGGCGACGATGAGGAACACGCCCACGTAGCCCGCGATGCCGACATTGCGGAGCGCCATGTTGCCGGTGACCACACCGCTCAGACCTGCAAGGGCGAGACCCCGGCTCAGTAGTGTGGCTGCCCTGATCGAGAGCAGGAGCGGCATGCGTCCGGGCGCGGCAGCTGCGCAGAGTCACGCTTTCGCAATGATATAGCTCCCGGCACCGAGCATGATGGTTCCCGCCGCCTTCCTGGCTGCGCGCTCGAACTTCAGTTCTCTCGCCATCGTCGCAAGTTTTCGCGCCGATAGCGCATACAGCATCTTCACGCCGCCGACGCTCGTGACCGTTACACACACGATCGTCACCACGTCTGCGGCTTGAAGCGCAGACACGTCAACGAACACGGGAAAAAGGCTGAGGTAGAACAGGATGGCCTTCACGTCTCCCAGGGTCAGCGCAAAGCCCGCAAGAAAGCTGGCCGTGAGACTGCCGCGTGGGTTACCGGCGTTCGCCCGGCCGGTGGTCCCCGGTTTTGTTCTCAGCAGCGAGAGACCAAGCCAGAGAAGGTATATCGCCCCCAGGTATCTGATGCCCAGGAAAAGGCTTCCGAGGGTCTCCGCGAGTACGGACAAGCCGAATACGGCCAGCCCGATAAAGACCAGGTCACCCAGCACGATTCCCGCGGCAACGGCGGCACCGTTTGCCATACCCAGAGTCGCCGACCGGGTCACGACGAGTGCGACGCTGGCGCTCGGTATGGCGGCAAGCGACGCCATGATGCCGAAAAGGGCGAGTATTTCGATGAGGCTCATTGTCGGCATAGTGCCAGTCATCGGCACCGGCGGTCATCTGTCCATTTGGTCGACCGGCGCGCGGCTAACCGCCGCCGTCTTCCGCGGGCAGCACCGAGTAGATGCCGGTCAGGTGGTAGCGGAAATCGAAGTCGACATAGAGAGCAATGACGGGCGCCGCCAGCCAGCAGGCCCAGCCAATAAACAGATTACGTCTGCGCTTCGCACGCGCCGTGGGTATTTTTGAGAGAAGTTCCATTTCGCGCTGCGTGAGATTCATGGCGGTTCGCGACGAAAGAAATCTCTTGGTCTGAAAATACCACAAGCGGCGCCCAACCGGGAGCGTGCGCCAAGGTCGGTGACCGGGGAACGGCCCTGGAGCTCCTCGCTTCCCGGCTGTGTCACAGCGTGGCCAGCAACTCCTCCGCTTCCTGCCGATGCGCATAGTCGTCATCGGCAGCCGACCAAACTTCGAGCGCGGATTCCAGCAGCGGCCTCGCGCGTGCCGGGTCACCTTCACCGATATGGACCTTGGCGAGTGTCAGCTTGGCGAAACCGTAGGTCGGGAACACCTTCAGCACGCGCTCGAGCACGTCGCGGGCCTTTTCCGGCGCGCCCGCCTCGAGGTACAGCTCGGCGATGGCGACGTAGACCGACGATGAACTGAGATTGCCGACCATTACCTGCAGGATGGACTTGTCCAGCAGCTCGCGGGCGCGGTCCGTTTCGCGGATGGCCGTCGCGAAATCGCCGTCCCAGATCGCGATCTTGGCGGTCTCGGTGGCGATGAACGACTTGAAGATCTCGGGATACTGGCCCATCGACTGCCGGCTCATCGCCGCGCGCTCCCGGAATGCCTCGCGGTCGTCGGTGCGGGCATGGATCTCCGTATAGGTGAAGTTCATGAACGCGTCGAAGGGCGGCTGCAGCTGTGCGGAAATCGCGTCGGCATTCGCGAGTGCCTCGTCGAAGCGTCCGAGCAGCAGCAGCAGGCTGGAGCGCTGGTTCTCCAGGTTCATCAACCGCACCATCGGCGGCACGAAGGTCCGGCTGAGTTCGACAATCTCTACATGCAGAGCGAGCGCGCGCTCGACCTGTCCGCGCACGAGCGCGATTTCGGTCTGCGCGCTCAGCACCTCCACTCGCTGCTCCGGGTTGAGCGAATCGCTCAGCTGCGCAGCCAGGCGTTGTTCCGCCGCGGTGTAGTCGCCACGGGCTGCCTCGATGCGGGCCAGTGCCAGCTCCGAGGCACGGGGGGCGTCGGCCAGCACCGCCGCATCCTCGAGCGATGCCCGGGCCTTGTCCAGATCGCCGGCGGCCTGGTAGACGGCGGCCAGCTGTCGGTGCGCGCCGGCGCTATCGGGCCGGCTCTCCAGGTACAGCCTCAGGTAATTCGCGGCGGCCTCGTAGTCACCGCGTTGCTGCTCCAGGCCGGCCATCTGGCGATAGACGCCGACCGCCAGCGGGTCGAGTTCCAGTAGGCGGTCGTAGGCGGCGCGCGCCTTCTCCAGACCCTCGTCGCCGCCCTGCAGCCGTGCCAGCCGCGCCTGCTGCTCGTAGGCCCGGGTGGCGTTCGGCTGTACCTCCGTCCACATGTCGAGCACCCGCAGTGCGCGTTCGTAGTCGCCGTCGAAGACGTAGCGGTTCGCTCTCAGCACGAACCGGCTGGCCTCCGAGAGACGGTAGCTGTTCCTGAGGCCCGCTGCGGCGGCGGCCCGCGCAGACTCGATATCGCCTGCCAGGTAATAGGAGATCGAGAGTTCGCCGCTGGCCTCGGCGAAATCGGGGTCTTCCTCGAGCGCGCGGCCCAGTTCGGCGATGCCCTGCTCGAAATCGTTGTTCAGGCCGATCGCGACGATGCCGGTGGTGTAGTGCCGCAGCGCTTCCAGCGAGTCGCTGAAATGCTGCGCGAGCGGGTCGTCGCTGCGGTTCTCGCCCGGCGAGATGTCCAGGTAATCCAGCAGGGCCTCGCTGACGTCGTCGACGCCGGCCAGCCAGTCGTCGGCGGCTACGGTGTGGGTGCCGATCTCGTCGCCACTCTCGGCGTCGATCAATTTGGCAGTGATGATCAGCGTATCGCCGTCGGTCCTGAACCGGCCGGTGATGAATGCGGCGCTGCGGCGGTCTCTGACGATCTGCACGCGCAGTGCGGGGGGTTCGTCGCGCAGCGAGTCGTAACCGCGGTCCCGGAGCTCGCTCTTCAGCGAGGTCGAATCGAGCGGTGTCTCCACGGTGACCACCGGCGATACACGATTCATGTCGTGGGAGAGCATGAAGGGGAGGCCGTAGGTCAGCCAGTCCAGATCGCTGTTGCCGGACTGGTTCTCCCAGAAGAAGGCGACGACCTCCCGGTGATAGCCCTGCCGGGCCACCTCGAATTCCCGCACGGCGCCGGTCTCGTCGGTGACCTGCACGGTCTCGGTCGCCGCCTCGACAAGAAGCGACGGTCCGGTGACGTAAAGTATGCCGACCGCGAGCGCGGCGTTCAGCGGGATGACCACCCGTTCGGTGCGGGTCCAGCGGTCCTTGCCCGGCGCGCCGTGGTTGTAGGCAAAGAGGATGACCGCCGGCAACATCACCAGCATGGCGACGAACACGTAGGAAGTCAGGTTCGGCGGCAGGGCGGAACGCTCGCTGACCCAGTCGCCGAGCTCGATCACCAGCCATGACGCCGCGATGTACATGCCGACAATCTGCGGCACGCGCCGGTGCATCAGGTTGTGCAGCACTGAGCCCTCGGCGGACATGGGCCGGCCCTTCTCTCCCTGCCAGCGGCGAGTATAGCCGATCGGCTGTCAAGGCTATCGACCGCTGTATAGCGTTTGTCAGATTCGGGGAAACGAGGCACCAATGCGTTTGTCGGTGAACAAAGCCCTGCCCCGGATGCGCGTTCTGCCAGACAGCGGTATCGCTTCTGCGGTGCTGCAGGAGCACCGGTCCGGCGTTCGAAAGATACGCTCAGGTGGCGGGTTCATTACCGTCGTCGATGAATTCGATGCCTTCCTGCTCGCACCACTCCCGCAGGGCAGCAAGCGTTTCGGACTCCTCGTATCGATACCACTGTTCCAGCTGATCGTTGCGCTCGAGCAACGCCTTGAAGCGGGAATACGCGCCCTTGCTGCGAAAGATATCTCGGACCTCATCATAAAACTCCGGCAGCTCCGCGCGAACAAATCGGAACACCAGGCTCTTTCCCAGGTCCAGGTCCATCTTGTGCGGAACGGCGATATACAAAGCCGGATTATCAACATCGTCGGGCGCCGGTTCCGTATCAGCGACAGCCTCGGACACCCAGAAAATTTCGCCAGCCTGCCGTGATATGTAGGCGGCACATTCGTACAGTGCAAGGGAGCTGACGAAATCGTACGCCAGCTCCAGATCCTTGAGTCTTACCCGGGTCATTTTGCTGTTCGCCGGCTGTCTAACGTTCGAGCACAGCCGTGGGCAGCATCATGCCGGTGACCGAGGGCTGCAACAAGGGGTCAGGCCACGCTGTGCGCCGCGCCCCGTTCAAGAGCTGCGAACCACCTGGATATTGAACTCCAGACGGATCTCTTCAAGCGATCGATCCAGGTAGTCGATGTGCTCAGCCCACGGCCAAGGCTTGCTCATTTGCCTGGCGCAGATGAATGCGCGGGGCGACTTGGCAACCAGCTTGAAGATGTGCCGCGCGAGGTGGCGCCAGCTGTACTGCTTGAACAGGGCGAAAGCATCAGCCTCGGCATAACCAGTGAGGTGCTTCCAAAAGCCCAGGGTGGTTCCAAAGATGGTGAATATCTTCAGCACACCCTCTCCGAAAAGCGAGGTATCGCAGCCGAAGATAACATGCGCCGTGTCATGGCAGCGGAAAAATTCCTGCGCTTCAGGTGACACATCTCTTGCGGAGAATACGGCGGCATTTTGTTCATAGAACCGCCTGACACCCTCTCGAAGGGTAAGTGCAGTGTCGATATTCACCGGGTGCCGCTTCCTTCCTTAGCTGCCTAACGCCTAACGCCTCGCTTCAGCCGCGCGACAATCGCCTCAGCTGCAAGCGTTGGTTATGCATTGTTACATGAACCTTCGACGCCTGAATGCGGACACTCCACCTGCCAGCGAGATTTGTAGAGTGCGCAAACGGTCAGGGCCGGCGAAAGGTGTGGTTGGTCAGGAATACCAGGCTTTTGCGGGTATCGGGGTCGCGATAGCGGATACGCCGCAAGTACGCCGGGTAGTTTTGCGAGGCGTAGAAGCCGTTCAATGCCACGGTCTGGTCGCAGATCAGTCCGCAGCTGCGATCGACGGGGGCAGAGTACAGTCGCCGCGCATCGAGGTTTTTCTTGGCGCGAGTGACGAAGAAGCTGCCGGCCTGATTGAGGCGATAGACCCGCTCAAAGTCGAGATAGCCGCGATTCATGATGTAGAAGGCGCCCGGCTCGGGCAGCAGCATATCGAGGATGTTGACGTCGTGGAGGCGCCCGTCGGAGACGTGAATAAAGCTGGGGATCGCCCCCCCGCAGGTCGAGCAAGGTATGCACCTTCACCGCCGCCTTGGTGCTGCGGAAATTCGCCCATGGGAACAACGACAGACACAGATCGATCGTGGTGGAGTCGAGTGCATAAACGGTGTTATCGAGTTCCGCCCCGAGCGAGTCGCTGGCGTAGAGCTTGCGGGCTTGCGCTGCGAGGCAGCTCTCGATGTCGCGCAGGCTCTCGCGATAGGTGAGCTGGGCGAAGGCCGTGACGCGGAACTGCTCGGCGCAGGGCAGCGTGCGAATCCGATGGTTGCCTTGGTATCGCTTCACGATGCGGTGGAAGGTGGTCCACGGCAGGAAGTCCATGACTTGGGCGAACAATGTCTTGCCGGCATACATCGGCGTTCCTCGGAAACGGGGTTCCGAGACGGTCTCCGAGAGGGCAAGTCAGGTTCAAGTCGAAACCACCTCAAAAGGGCCGTTTTTGAAAATCAAATCAGACGCTTGGCTGCAGGCCCGGCGCAGTTAACCGGACAGTAGTGATGGCAGGACTAATTCGCGCATTACGTTTACTTTGCCGTCGGATTAGCATTCTTCTTCTGGGCTCCACCAAGGATTGCTGCTGCAGCAGCTGCATAGATAGCTGCAACTGATCCGTAGATAGACGGCGTGCCGGGAATTGACGAAGACATTGCAATGCCGATAAACAGGCCAGCACCGCCGAAAGCAATTCCGGCGAGCGCATATGTGTATCTAGCCGTCGTTGTATTCCTTGTTCGGTGTCAAGAACGACTCGATCTATTGAAACCTAGCATAACGACGTACATGAGGGGCGTTTTTTTGGGAGGGTAGCCCGAAGGGCGCGGCAGGAAAACATCCCAGCCCATGTACTTGTTAGCCATCAAATACACCGCGGTAAACACGCTTGATTAACCTCAATGTGGCAATAAATCAGGCCGCGATTTCCCGTTCGACTGCCTGATTTATTGCTACATTGAGGTTACTCCCCTCTCTTATTCCGATTGTGCAAGCCTTTATACTACAAAAATAGCAGTAGTCAGGGATGTTGGAGTTCGCTAGGTTCCGGCAGGAGACAATGGGAGGATTCAGCAATGCGATGGTTGTGCGGATTGGTACTGGTATTTTCAACGTTCAATTCCGGATTTATTGCAGCCGAAGCTACGGCATCGAACCAATCCGAAATTGTCGTTGCCTGGAATGAAGTCATTTTTAAGATGGCAGAGGCCGAGGACGGCTTTCTCACTCTGAAAGGGGTTCGTACGGCGGCAATGACACATCTCGCCATCCACGATGCGATATCGCACATCCACGATCAGTTCTCGACTGTCAGACATGACAAATCAGACAAAAATGCAGAATCCGTCGCTGCAGCAAGCCAGGCCGCATTCACCATTGCCGTTGACCAGTATCCGGACCAATTAGCGACTCTCGACGCCCTAAATGATCGGTGGCTGGCAACTGTTGCGAGCGGAGGCGCGAAACAGAAGGGAATTGCGCTCGGTGAAGCGGCAGCGAATGCGGTTCTTAACGATCGAGCGGATGACGGCTGGGATACCTCCGCCGACTACAAGTGGCACCCAATGGCCCCGGGGGTTTACGCAGAGTTTTCCGAGCACAGCGACACTCCGCAGGGTTTCATCTTTGGCGCTGGTTGGGGGAGTGCAAAAGGATTTGCATTAACGAGCCCGGATCAGTTTCGCTCGCCACCGCCGCCAACCATCGAAAGCGATGCCTACGCAAAGGCGTTTAACGAAGTAAAATACGTTGGCCGATTCCAAAGCCTTGGTCGAAGCCCGGATCAGACTCATTTGGCGCTTTGGTGGAAAGACTTTGCGGAAAATTCGCACAATCGACTTGCGCGCGATCTCGCCATTAAAGAGAATCTGACACTATCCGAATCCGCAAGACTGTTCGCGTTGTTGAACGCGAGCATCTTCGACGCGTATGTCAGCGTATTCAATAACAAGTTTCACTACAATCATTGGCGACCTTATACCGCCATTCGCTGGGCGGCTAACGACGGCAACCCGAATACGGAGGCAGAGGAAAGCTGGACCAACACCCACCGCCACACCTATGCCTTTCCGTCCTATCCGTCAGCTCACGGAACAGCCTGTGCTGCAGCAATGTCCACGTTCGCAGAGGTGTTTGGAGACGATTACGCATTCACGATGCGCACTCCGATGGTCGATATCGCGGGACCGTTTTCCGGGAAGATCGAGATGCATCCGCCCACACGTGAGTTTGACAATTTTTCCGAAGCTGCTGCGGAATGTGCCATCTCACGACTCTATCTAGGCATTCATTTTCGCTATGACTCCGATGCAGGTTATGAACTTGGTCAGCAAGTTGGACGCCAGGTGATCGAAAATCTACTGACACAAGTCCCGTAGCCCTTCAAACGCGGAATAGTCACTCACGTTTGCCGCAAGAACGGTTGTACTGCGCAGAAGAGCCCGACGGCAACTGAACCAATTGGGCTTTCCACTTCGACAATACCGAACCGGAGACGCCGTCGGACTGAGCCTGTGCCTATCTTGGCTTCCACGTTTCCTTATCCATCACGAAATACTTTGCGTCGGGCGCGCTGGCAATGCGCTTGCCAAACGGCGTCATGCCCAGCCGCTCCATTACTTGAAACGACCCGGTGTTCGGTAAGTCGGCACCGGCGATAACTCGCGGTATCTCCAAGGTGTTGAATGAGTACTCGAGCAGTGCCGCTGACGCTTCGGTGGCATACCCCATCCCCCAAACGTTGGGGTGCAGTCCGTAGAGAAGTTCAACTTCACTCGACCCTTCAGGATGTCGAAGGGCAACAAAGCCTATAAGCTCGTTGCCGGCCGGGTGCGCGTTTTCACGCAGCGTCCAGAGACCCAGTCCTTCGTTTTTCGCGTCCTCCATGCTGGATACAACCGTTTCGCAGGCTCGCGAGGCTGAAATTTTCGCGTCGTCCCAAAGATACCTGCGAACTGCGGGCAGCGCCCAAAGTGCGTGGAGCCGACTGACATCTGCCTCCCTCACACGGCAGAGACTCAACCGCTCAGTGGTAATGATCGCGCTCACAACCTCAAACTCCCACAGATCGCTCCAAGGCACGTAACACCGCAAGAGGTGGACATAGCCTTACGTCGCAATGGTCGTCGCAATATCAAGGCAATTGTCTTGACATCGATCCGCTTCACACTACATTTGAATCGCGATCGATGCGTACACACGAACTCATGGCGGCGATACCGAAAAAGTCGCCGTCACCGTGCGCGGTCCGTCCATGCTCTGGATGAAACAGCCCTCCTCGCCCTGGTCTTCGTCGCAGCCGCTCCAGCCGATACCGGTGGTGCCGGGTTCGGGAATGGGGGTAAGCAGTACCGCCATGCCCAACGGAATTTCCTCGTCGCAGTCGTTGCCGTTCGTTCCGCACAGGATGCCGCCATCGGCGCCGCGGACGGTACCGCCGGGCCCGCCATTGATCAACACCTGCACGGTCAGCAGGGCGGTTTCTGTAGCAGTGTCGGTAACGTTCACACTCTCCGTCGTTTCGCTCGTGTTGCCAGCGTTGTCGGTGATTCTCAAGCGCGCCAGGTAGCTACCGGCGGCCGGATAACTGTGGCTCACGCTTTGGCCGCTGGCATCGAAGCTGCCGTCATCCTCAAAATCCCACTGGTGGCTGGCGATGTCACCGGTCGAGTCCGCGGCGTCGAAGACGATGTTGGCATCGACGGTGGCGGGGTTCGGCGTGACGGTAAAGCTGGCGAGCAGTTCTGTTGGTGGCTCTCCCGGCTCTTCCGGCTCGCCGCGGCCGAAGCGGATCTTGCAATGCGTCGGGCCATTGACCTGCACGCTGGTAGTCAACAAGCCGGGGAAGCCGGTGCAGTCCCATTGCCATTGCGATTCACTGACAGAGGAGTTTTCATCCGGCGTCGCGGTCAGGGTCACCGTGGTGCCGGCCGGCAGATTCTGCCAGCACATGATGCCGCGGCAATAGAGGGTTTGGTCGATGTCGGTGGTGGGGTCGGTGCCGCTGACGTCGCTGGTCACCTCGCCGCTGCCGAGGCCCTGTTTGTAAACGATGAGCCGGTGACCGATATCATTCACGCAGCTGTTGTCATCGCCCAGGGTCAGCACCGGTGTGGCACCCAGCGCGTTGATGCCGGTGCCGTCCCCGCGTTGGCCAGAAAGATTGTCGCCCCAGGCGTAGACGCGGCTGCCCAGGTCACGGCCCGTACCCGCTTCCTGGCAGGCGTTGATGTGGCGCCCAACGCTGACCGCCATGGCGTGGGAAGCACCCGCGGCGATCTGCCTGACGCCATCGAAATCGTTGTTGATCAACGGCGTGCTCAAGGCCTGGATGGGGGCAGGTTCCTGGACGACGCCGGCAATGCCCAGGCCGCCGCCCTGGCCCAAGCCAACGTCGCCCCATATCCAGACACTGCCTTCCGGGTCGCCGGTAACGGGGTCGCCGACGACTGCCGCCATACCAAATGCCCCGCCCGCGGCGATGCGCGAGACATTGCGCAAACCCGGAATGACGGCTGGCTCTGGGTCGCGGTCATTCGCAATGTCGGTGACACGCCCAAGCTGATTGCTATCGTTATCTCCCCAACTCCAGACACGATTTTCTCCATCGAGCGCCAGATAGAACGATCTCGCACCTATCGATTCAGCGCCACCGGCCGCGATCTCACGTATATCCGGTAAACCATCTTTCACCTCCATGCTGTAACCTTCCGTGACAAGATCCTCGGGCTGATAAGCCTCCCAAACTTGATTGCTGTCATCCAGCGCCAAAAAGCCACCGCCGACATTGCGACCTCCTCCCGCGGCGATCGCCCTGATCCCATCGAGAAAGCCGTCTGCGGTAGGAATTGCAACCGGCACGAAGCCGTTATCCGGATAGACGGATTCGCCCTCTCGCTCGCGCACCCAGAGGGTCGTCAAAACGCCCCAGCCGAAAACCTGGCCGTCACTGCGTAGCGCATACGACATGTCGTCGCCGGCCGCTACCGCCACGATATTGCCCAAGCCTGAGACCTGCACGGGAGTCTCTCGATCGGTATTAGTGCCGTCACCGAGAATACCGTCAATGTTTCTGCCCCAAGCCCATACCGCACCATCGGAATCCACAGCGACCGAATGAGAAGTCCCGCCGGCAATCGCAACAATGTTGCTCAGATTGGCGATCCGCGCCGGCTGTGAACGATCTCGCCGAGAGCCATCGCCCAACTGGCCGCGGTCATTCGAACCCCAGGCCCAGACACTGCCATCAGCGGTCAGCGCCAGAGAATGGGCCTCACCGGCCGCCAATTCGACGACCGGCGGCGCGGCTGCGGGCGATGCCAGAAACAGGTTGACGGGCACCTTCAAGGGCGTGCTGCCGCGGAATCCGCTCGCAGCGTAGTGATCATACTCGTGGTCGTCGGCGCTCAACCCCGCGTCAACGGTGCGCCACTCGCAGCCGACGTCGAAATCAGAGTCGGGGCAGGCTTCCGACGGGCCGATGTTGAGATACCGGGCCAACAACTCGGTTATGGTCAGTGTGCCGAAATCAAAACCCACCGGATCGCCGGTAAAGGAGTCGACCGCGGTTGTTTCGACGGTTTCGCTTTCCCCCGGTCTTAGGACGACGGCCACGGGTTGCGATTGAAGAGTTGTGTTGTCGCCGATGGGAGTCGCTTCACCTCCTCCGACGTTGCCCTGCCCGCACCCGGCGAGAACGAGCAGCAAGAAAATGGCCATCAGGCGGGTCTTGTTGATTGTTGCTTGGATCATTGTTGGCTCCTTCGTCCTTGTAGGGAGTGCCCGACGGCATGTCGCTGGATCGATCCCCCCGAAGTCGAAAGGCACGACTCTAGCGGCGAGTTCTTGTATCAACTAGTATCGTTTCTGTAGTAACTCAGGAGCCGCGGCGATGCCAACGCGTACACCGACGTCATCTACCTACGGACAATATTGTCCCCTTGCCCTCGCCGCCGAGCTGTTGTGCCGACGTTGGTCGATCCTGGTGATCAGCCGCGTGTTGGACGGCTGCCGGACGTACAGCGAGATCCATAGAGGCGTACCGAAGATCTCGCCGTCGCTGCTGTCGACGCGTCTGTCGGAGCTCGAGGATGCCGGGCTGATCCGGCGCGAAAAAATTAAGGGTGAGAAACGCTATCGGTATCTGCCGACCGACGCTGGTGCGGACCTTGAGCCCGTGATCAACAGCATGGCTGTCTGGGGTCAGCAGTGGTCGCGGGATATGAAGATGGATGATCTCGATCCCGCTTTCCTCGCCTGGAGCATGTCAACGCGCATCGACATCGACGCAATGCCGCCGGGGCGTACCGTGATCGAGTTCGAGTTCTCTGGAACACCGGCCGGACTTCGGCGCTTCTGGTTGATTAGCGAAGACGGCAAGATCGACATGTGTTTGAAGGACCCGGGCTACGAGACAGATTTGTACGTCCGGTCGAACATGCGTCGATTCGTTGAGGCGTGGCGCGGTTTTCGCGATCTCAGAGCGGAGATACGCGCCGGCACTATTCGCTTGACGGGACCGAAAGCACTACGTTCGGCATTCCCGAACTGGATGCTGTTGAGCGGTCTTGCGATTCATCGACGCCGCGCGACTGGCCGCGAAAGCAAGTTGAGCGAATGCGGTCGAACGGTCAGGTTGAAACAGCGCGCTACAAAAGCATAGCTGAAGCGGAAACCGGATTAATGCCCATTTGACCGACTGGGCCGAGGCCGGTGCATTCGAGAACGCCGCGGCCGCAACGATCGCGGCAGAACTTGCGGTATCTGATGAACGGTCCTTTACTATTCCCTGCAAGGCCATTTCGCAACCAGTGACTAGCCTCAATGTCGCAATAAATCAGGCCGCGATCGCCCGTTCGACGGCCTGAAACCGCTCCCGGATAATCGCGTTGCTGCCGACATCGAGGGTTGATCGGCCGTCGGGCCGCACGAGCAGGCCGGCCCGATTGATGAACTGATAACGCAAGGTGTGAATCGACTGGAACAGGCGGATCGTGCGGCGCTTGCGGTTCGAGCCTCGGCGCTCCGTTGTCCGGGTCTGCAGCGCGCGCATCAGATTGAACGCGAGAATGCTCATGATCTGCGAGGCGCTGTTGGCCTCGTAGCGCTGCGTCGGCACGCAGTCGAAGGCAAAGCCGCCCTTGAGCTCGCCGTAAACCTTCTCGTGAGTCCCGCGGCCGCAGAGGAAGAACCACAAGGTTCGCCCCGAGACCGGCTTGTTGGTCACGATCACCAGCACCAAAAGCATCATTGGCACCGAACCGAAATCGCTGGCCGGCAACGCCGCCGGGGCGCCGCGCAGATGACCCTTGAAATCCAGCGCTCGAAGAAACCGGGCGATCAGCTCCAGCCCGGCGAACGACGTCAGCCCTGGCGCCTCGTAGCGCAGCGACAAATCTCCATTGATCCGGCGCCGCAAATCTGCTCTGCTTAACCTCACGAGATGTGGCCTCTCCTGGATGGCTTTGTTTAGGTCTGCAAACCCAACAATACCAGCAGTGACGCCCATCTCGCCTTATCCCTTCACCCGATCAATCGCCCGGTTTTTGCAACATCGAGGTTAACTATATCTATTTGACGATTATGTCATGAGAGAAAACTATCACAAGCGGCGAATAATGGATGAGGCGCGTCGGCAAGTTCCCGAATACTCTGAGGCTGATGGGGAGATATGTTTCGCGAACCAGTAGGCAGGATATTTGACGTCATCGCAGCCGCCCAAATTGCTTGATCGGGTCCGCGAAACGATCCGGTTGCACCAGTACAGTGATCAAACAGAGAAGGCATATGTCAGCTGGATTCGACGCTGAATCATCTTCCACGGAAAGCGCCAGCCGGCGGACCTGGGCGCGATGGAGGCCACCGCTCGACGCGTGGAAGCTGGGGCGTTAACGCGGTGAGGAGTCCGATGGATACGTGATCCGGGCTTGCAGCTCTGCCGGCTTCAGCTTTGCTGGTCCAGCGCGCGGCGGAACGGCGCGATGATCCACTCCTGCATGCCGTCGCGTTCCATCGCGGCGATGGTCTTGCGGAGCAGCGCGGTGCCTTCTTCCCGGCGGCCGTCGAGAAGCAGCGCCCAGCCCCTGAGCGCATCGATGCGTGCCGGCCACTCATCGCCCGGGCTGCCCGCGGCGAGCTGCGCGGGGTCGAGGCCGTCGATCAGCGCCGTCGCCGCTCCGCCGTCGCCCGTGTCGAGCAGCCCCTGCGCCAGATAGTAGTTCATCACCTGCACGCCGGGAGTGCCCGGGCCCATCATGCGCTCGAAGACGTCGCGCGCGGCGACAAGTCTCGGGATGGCGTTACCGGCCTCGCCCAGCTGGACCAGGATGACGCCTTCATTGCCTCCCGCCATGACGCAGGTGAGGTGGTCCGCGCCCTGAGTGGCACAGGTCGTTGCGCGCACATCGCTGATCAACGGCAGGGCTTCGGCCCAGCGCCCGCCCGCCGCGTAGAGATTACCGAGCACACTCTTGCCTTCTGCCAGTTGGTTCGAACCAGGGCCGAAGGCCGCGGCCAGTGCGCGGACGGCCTGGTTGAGCGCGAGCTCGGCGTCCTCGAGTCGTCCGGCATGCAGTAGCGCAGCGCCATAATGCAGTATTGCCGTCGCGCGGCTCGAGTCGGCGACGCCTGCCTCCGCGAAGCGCGCTTCATCCTGCAGCGATTCGAGCAAATCCACCGCTTCGTCCTGGCGGCCGCTGCGGACATACCCCTGAGCAAGGTCCAGTTTGAGCCCGTGTCTGGCGCGCGCGTTGTCCGGCCCCGCACGATCGAGCCGCGCCAGCGCTTCTTCGTAATAGGTCACGGCCGGTTCGATCTGCGCCTGCATCAGGTGCAGGCGTCCGCGCGCACGCGCCGCGGCGAGGGCGACGGCGTCGTCCTGCTCGAGCAGCGCCGCGGCATGCCGGTCGGCGTCATCCAGAACCTCGGCTGCTGCGGCGTAGTCAGAGGCGTTGACCAGCGATTCGCCGAGCCGGTAACCGGCCACGAGCGTCCGTGGATGATCGGGCCCGAGCATCGTTGCAAACAGTGACGCCACCCGGCGGTGATGTTCAGCGGCGGTCCTGAAGTCCTGGAGGCCGGTGTAGATTTCCCCCGCAGTCTCGCGGATCGTCGCTTCCATGGCGGGATCGGCGGCGAAACGGGCCTCGATGCGATCCGCCGCACGGGAGAGCGCTTCCCGCAGCGTCGCGTCATAGCCGGCGCCGGGTTCACGCGGATCCGCATTTATCATGATGTCGCGCAGGAACGTTGCCGTGGCCTCGGCGCGTGCGGCCTGTTCCAGGGCTGTGTGCTGAGCCGCTCTCGCCCGCAGAAAGAGGAGGCTGCTGGCGGCAACGCCAACCAGCAGTACGACGCCTGCCGCAATGGCCCAGGGACGGCGCGAGCGGGCGCGCTCGAGCGCCGCCTGGGCGGCGAGTGCCCGTGATTCCGCTGCTTCCAGTCGTGCGCGCTCGCGACGGCGCTCCTCGAGCCCGCGCAGGCGCTGCGCCAGTTCAGAGGCAGAGACGATTCGCTGCGCGGGATTGCCGGCGGTCGCCCCGGCGATATCCAGTGCGACCAGCTCGTCGGCAATGTCGCTTTCCCAGCCGGTGGTGAGCGGTCTGCCGAGGTCGGCCGCGAGTATCTGATACAGCAGCATGCCGAGTGCGTAGACGTCGCTCTTTACCGTGGCTGCCTCGCCGGCGATGATCTCCGGGGCGATATAAAGCGGGGTGCCGAAGCTCGAATCGCTGGTGGAGTCCACCGTCCGCGTGAGCCCGAGGGGCGTCACGCCCAGTTCGCCCAGTCGTCCGGGTTCCATCAGGCGGCCGCTGCCGAAATCGGTGAGCCGCACCTGCACTCTGCCGTCGCCATCCTCTTCGATCAGGATGTTGGCGGGTTTCAGGTCCTTGTGCAGCACGCCCACGTCATGGGCGGCGGCGACTGCGTCGATCGCCTGCAGGGCAAGCTCCAGTCGTGCCTGCGGCGCCAGTGCGGCGAGCCTGGCGTTATCTTCAGCCCAGGCCGGCAGACTGTCTCCGCCATACTCGCACTCGAGAAAAAACGGCTCGCTTTCGAAGTTCCAGTCGACGACACGCACGATATCGGCGCGCTCACCGAGTGCTTCGCGCAGGATGCGTGAGAGCGTCGCCTCGCGCTTGAGCGCGGCCAGTCTTTCGCCGTCCGGGCTGAACTTGTAGACCCGGTGCTCGCCGGTCTTGCCGTGGCGGGCGAGCCATACCTCGCTGGCGCCGGCGCCGGAAAGCTGGCGCGTCAGGCGGAAGTTCGGCCGGCCGGGAACAGCCTGACCGGTCTTCAGGTCGTGCTGGCTGACGAGACGCCGGCCCGCCGCGACACGCTCCACCTTGCCATCGAGTCGGTATCCGATGCGGGGCTTGGTGACGATGAATCCGGCGTTGGCCTCGCCGAGTGCCTTGCGCAATTTGGCCACCGCATTGGCAAGCACATTCTCGACAGTGATGCGGCCTTCCCAGACGGTGTCGAGGAGTTCTTCCTTGGTGACGACTTCGCCGGCATGACGGAGCAGGGTACTCAGCACCTCGAGGGGGCGGCGTTCGAGCTCGACGGGCAGTCCGGCCACCCGCAGCTCGAAGCGCGATTCGTCAAACTCTGCCGCGCCGAAACGGTAGAGATAAAGCGCCCCGTGGCGCGACGGCTCCGAATCGCTCATGGGACTTGCCGCTCCCTGTCTGGAATGCGCCCAGAGGTGATGGCCGGCGCGTCAACGCGTTCCGCGCGTCTTCCGAAGCGCCGTGGGCAGACACAAGCCTCTGATCCGTCGCAACAATCTAGCGCGTTAGCAATCCGTTAGCAACGCGTGAAGGTTTCGGTGACGGACTGCGTCATCTTGCTGCGTGGCGGCCCCTATCAGAGGGATAGCGGAGTCTCCCGCGCCAGGCAGCGCGGCCGCCGCGCATCAAGTGAGCATCGAACGTGGAAACAGAAGAAGGAATAACGACATGAAAATTGCAATCGTCATACTGGCTGTTCTCGGGGCGCTGTCCTCGGGGTTTCTGGGGGTCAACTGGATGAACGATCTGGGCGCGCTTGGCGAGATGAGCGAGCTGGAACGGATGGCGGCCAAGTCCATGGCTGCCGCGCAGGGACAGTCGCTGGACAAGATGGGCGCGGCGGCCTTCATCCTCATCTTCGGCGCCATGGCGGGATTCGTCGGCGCCTTCTTCGCGATGAAGAATCGCCACTCGCTCGCCGGCGGGCTGCTCCTCGGCGCCGGCATCCTGCCCGTTCTGGTCCAGCCGCAGGCCGTGGTGTTCACGGCGTTACTGATCATCGGCGGTGGGCTCGCGTTTTTCATGCATTCGAAGAGCAAGGCGGTAGCATCATGAAAGCCCCATATCTGCCGATAATCGGGGTCATCGCTCTCGCCGCCGCCTGTGGCGGGGCCGGTGACAAGGATCGGGCGCGATACGTCGCTGCCTGCATCGCCGGTGGCGATACGGAAACCGAGTGCGCCTGTCAGGGCGATACGCTCCTGGGCCAGCTCGACGAGCCGACCTTTACCGCGCTCGCTGACTTCGCCGAGGGCATGGCCGAAGCGAGCGCTGACGCCCAGGGCCGGATCGCCATGGGCGCGCTGACCAATCCGCAGCTGGTGTCCGCGCTCGATAAGACGGAAGCGGCGGCGCGGACCTGCAAACAGGCAGCGGCACTGGAAGCGGCCAGGGCCGAGGTCATCGCGATCGAGGCGGTGCGGGAGCAGCGCCGCAAGCAGGCTGCCGCACGCAAGTGCCCGCATACGCCTGCCATGGGTCCGCTGCTGCCGGGCATGCCGGTGCATGATGTGGCGGATCTGCGCCCGGGCATGAGCTTCGAGGATGTGGAAGCCGTGCTCGAGTGCCGCGGCAATATTCTCAGCTTCGACGTCGCCGAGAGCTGGGTGCGCAAGACTCAGGGCCTGGCCACGCGGCAGCTGCTGCGCGCGGCGGATGGCGACATCTGTCCGGCCGAGGCGCGGATCGCAGGCGGCGAGGCCTGCGAGGACGGCGGCTACGACTTCGAGCCGCTGCAGAATGTCGGCGAGGAGTTCATGGTGGCTTTCACGGGTCTGCCGCAAGCAGAGCGTGCGGGGATCATCTGGCGGCGAACGGTTTTTTCCGCCGACGAGTATCCGACCGTCTCGTCACTGCGCGAAGCACTGACCGCCAAATACGGGCAGCCGCATCTGGCGGCGAATCAGGAGGGCTATTACAGCCCGGGCCACCGTCGCGGCTCGCTGACCTATAGCTGGGTCTATGACCCGTCGCAACGGCCGATCCCGGATAGCGACGGCACCCTTCGCTCCCGTTGCGTGAGTGGTCCGCGCCCGACATTCGAGCGTCAGATGAGCTGGAATACCGGCTGCGGTATCACCGTGCGAGCCGAGATCATGCCGGCACCGGGGAATACGGTACTCGCCAGCGAACTGAATGTCGTGGTCGTGGACCAGAAGCGCTTCAATGATGCCGTGGGTCAGTTCGACGTCGATCTGAAAGCGGCCGTGGAGGCCCAGCACGCAGGCAAGGGGGCGGCGCCGGATCTCTGATCCGGCCTCGCCGCGGCCGCGGCGAGCGGCTCCTGCGAAAAAACGGAGTTTCCGGGCGCTTCTAATGGGATCCTCCGGCTTGCGAAAATGTACGATGACGCTCGGCCGGAGGATCAACCCGCCAGCAGTGCCGGTCTCAGGGCGATTTCCAGCGGTATCATGTGAGCGAGTTTTTCCGCCGCCTCCGGATCGTGATTATCGCGGCACTGCAACCGATCGATCAGCGTGCCTTAATCGTCTCCCAGCCCAACGTCATCGCCTTGCCCGGAATGCGTTGAATAAACGTATGCTACCGAGCAGTACGAATGGAAGACCTGTGACAGCAAATAGGGTTGCTTTAGCCCAAAGCCGGAGGAAGGAGGCCACGATTGGCGGACGTTGATCAAGTGGGTCGTAGCGCACGGAGATGCTTTCACCGATCTCGTAGAGCCGGCCCCCTGCGCCTACCTGGCTCGTAAAGCGCCGCGCACGACCAGCCTGGTCGGTGAACTCCACAACGGGGTAGTACAGCAGCGCTGACACCTTGCTGGGCGCCGACTCGTAGCCGGATTCATAATCGACAACGATACCCGGTACCGCCTTCATTCCATCCAGTAGGTCGGCAGATGCGGTCCATGCCTGCAGCGCATGGTACCAGGGGACCAGACCGACCATTAAGAGGATCAAGGGCGGTAGAACACGTCGATTATTTTCGTCCATGTGTAGTCCTGTAGCCCAACGAACCGGCTTATCGATAAAGGCCATTGGACGTCTTCCGTGACGTCTCCTGCAATTCGCTCCCGATACCGATATCTCCGGCGGCGCCGTCGCCACCCGTGGCCGCGCAGCTCTCTTCTTTGAGCGAAATGTACCGAGGTTCGCCCCCTGAATGATCAATATAGTAGGGCCTTCAGGCCCGATCCCGCCGTCCGTCCAGCCACTCCGGCAGCGACAGCCCCTTGGACTCCAGATAGGCGCCGTTGAACAGCCGCTCGCGGTAGCGCATGGCGCCGTCGCAGAGGACTGTGACGATAACGTGACCCGGACCCAGCTCACGCGCCATGGCCATGGCTCCGCCCACATTGATGCCGCTGGAACCGCCGAGCACGAGGCCTTGCTGGCGGATCATGTCGTAGACCAGCGGGATGGCTACTTCATCCGTTATGCGGTAGGCCAGGTCGATGGCGGCGCCTTCGAGATTGGCGGTGATGCGCGAGTTGCCGATACCCTCGGTAATGGAGCTGCCTTCGATCTTTATCTCACCGTTCCTGTAGAGCTCGTACAGCCCGGAGCCGCCCGGATCGGCCAGGCCGATCTTCACCTCCGGTTTGCACGCCTTCAGATACTGCGACACGCCGGCCAGCGTGCCGCCGGTGCCGACGGCGCAGATGAAAGCGTCCATTTCGCCGTCGGTCTGGTCCCAGATCTCCGGGCCGGTGGTCTCGGCGTGGAAGTCCCGGTTGGCGGTGTTGTCGAACTGGTTCGGCCAAAAGGCACTGCCCGGCTCCCGCGCGTTCATCTCCTCGGCCATGCGGCCGGAGACGTGGACGAAGTGGTTGGGGTCGCGAAAGGGCACGGCGGGGATGAGCCTGACGTCGGCGCCGTAGGTGCGCAGCGTGTCGATCTTCTCTTTGCTCTGGGTGTCCGGCATGACGATGATGCTCGGATGCCCCAGTGCATTGCCGACCATGGCCAGCCCGATACCGGTGTTGCCTGCCGTGCCCTCGATGATGGTGCCGCCGGGCTTCAGCTCGCCGGTGGCCTGGGCACGGCGCACCATGCCGAGCGCAGCGCGGTCTTTCACCGAGCCGCCCGGGTTCATGAACTCGGCCTTGCCGAGGATCTCGCAGCCGGTTTCCTCGGACGCCCGGTTCAGCCGAATCAGGGGCGTCGCGCCGATGGCGTCGATGAGCTGCCGCGCGTCCATGGCGATGTCCTTCCTCAGTGCCCGGTGAGTGCCGCGAGCTGGTCGGCCTGATATTCGCGGGTGAGCGGGTCGATGATCGGCTCCAGGCTGCCTTGCAGCACTTCGTCCAGTTTATAAAGCGTCAGGTTGATGCGATGGTCCGTCACCCGGCCCTGGGGATAGTTGTAGGTGCGGATGCGCTCGGAGCGGTCGCCGGATCCCACCAGGAGCTTGCGGGTCTCGGCCCGTTCGGTGGCCAGCACCTCTTCCTCGGCGGCCACCAGCTTCGCCTGCAGCAGAGCCAGCGCCCGCGCCCGATTCTTGTGCTGGGAGCGTTCGTCCTGACATTCCACCACGATGCCGCTGGGCAGGTGGGTGATGCGCACCGCGGAGTCGGTCTTGTTCACGTGCTGGCCGCCGGCGCCGGACGCCCGGTAGGTATCCACGCGGAGGTCCGAGGGGTTTATCTCGATCTCGCCTACTTCCTCTGCCTCGGGCAGGACGGCAACCGTGCAGGCGGAAGTGTGGATGCGGCCCTGGGATTCGGTCTCCGGCACCCGCTGCACGCGGTGGGCGCCGGACTCGAACTTCATCTGCGCGTATACATTGCGGCCGCTCACCTTGCAGATGAGTTCCTTGTAGCCGCCTTGCTCGCCCTCGCTGGCAGAGAGCACCTCGATGCGCCAGCCTTTCGTCTCGGCGTAGCGCGAGTACATGCGGAACAGGTCACCGGCGAAGATGGCGGCCTCGTCGCCGCCGGTGCCGGCGCGTATCTCGAGATAGGCGTCGCTCTCGTCCTTCGGGTCTTTCGGTACCAGGGCCAGTTCGAGTTCGCGCTCGAGAGTCTCGCGTTCGGCCTCCAGCCGTTCGGCTTCCTCGCGGCCCATCGCCCGCATGTCGGCGTCGGCATCCTTCGCCATCTCCTCCGCCGCGGCCAGGTCGTCGACGAGGTCACGGTAGCGTCGGAACAGCGTCATTACCGGCTCCAGCTGCGCGTACTCTTTGGAATAGTCACGGAAGCGGTCCTGCGTCGCGATGACGTCGCGGTCGGCGAGCAGCCCGGCGAGTTCCTCGAACCGGTCGGCGAGACCCTGGAGCTTTTGTTCGATGCTGGCTTTCACGGGGGGGCCGTCGCTGCGGCCGGGCTCAGGAACGGTTCTTTTTGTCGTCGTTCAGGCCGAAGAGTTCCCGGGCCGAGAGCATGATGGCCTCGTCGGACTCCTCGCCGGCCTGGCGCAGCCGCTCGCTGGGCTTGTGCAGCATCTTGTTCATCAGCGTGGAGGCCAGGTACTGGAGCGCGGCTTCCGGGTCGCCGCTGTTGGCCAGCCGTCGTATCGCCTGTTCGAGCACCTCCTGCTTCAGCACCTCTCCGCGGCCACGGATGGACTTGATGAGGGGCACGGCGTCCAGCACCCGCTCGGCGTTGCGAAAGCGCTCGAGCTCGAACTCGATGATGCGCTCCGCCTCGTCTGCCGCGGCCTGCCTGCTCTGCAGGCCGTCGTTGATCACGCCCTGCAGGTCGTCGACGGTGTAAAGGTAGACATCCTCGAATTCGCCCACGGCCGGCTCGATGTCCCGGGGCACGGCAATGTCGCAGGCGAAAATGGGTTTGCGTTTCCTGAGTTCCAGCGCCCGCTTCATGTCGGCGGCAGTGATGAGCGGGTCCGGACTCGCCGTGGAGGTGATCAGAATGTCCGCTTCGGGCAGCGTGCCGGGCAGCTCGGACAGCGGCAGGGCGAAGCCGCCGAACTCGGCGGCCAGCGCGCGCGCGCGGGGCAAGCTGCGGTTGGCGATGAACAGGCGGCCGATGCCGTGGCCGTGCAGATGGCGCGCCACCAGTTCGATGGTCTCACCGGCGCCCACCAGCAGTGCTGTATGTTTGCCGAAGCGAGCAAAGATCTGCCGGGCGAGCGACACGGCGGCATAGGCCACCGACACGGGGCTTGAGCCGATGGTGGTGTCGGTGCGCACCTTCTTCGCCACCGAGAAGGCGTGCTGGAACAGGCGGGTCAGCCGGGGTCCGGCGCGGCCGTGGCCCTGGGCATGGCGGAAGGCGTCCTTCAGCTGGCCGGTGATCTGGGGCTCACCGAGGATGACCGAATCCAGGCCGCAGGCCACGCGGAACAGGTGCCGGGCGGCGGCCTCGTCCCGGGCCTGGAACAGGCACTCAGCGAGCCGGTCGTCCATGCCGTGGAAGTTGTGCAGCCACTCGACGAGACCGGTCTCCGCTTCGATGTCTAGGTCACAGACAATTTCGGTGCGGTTGCACGTGGAAACGATCACGTTCTCGTTGACGCCGGGCAGCGAGCCCGATTCACTCAGCGCATCGGGCAGCACGGTCTCGTCGAACACGATCCGCTCACGGATATCGACCGGGGCCGTGTTATGGTTAATGCCCAGGATGAAAAACGGCATCTGAAGGAATCACGAATTCGGATTGGTTCACGCAGCGCTTATGATAAGCGAACTGCCGGTGATCTGCCCGAAGCGGGCCACCGGGTCACTGACAGAGATTTCCGAATGCTAGACACACATACCCTCCCGCGTCGAGGCGGGGTCCCGGCCCTTGCCACGCTGCAGATTCTGTTACTGGCCGCCTTTGCGGCGGGCTGCGCCGGCACCCCGCAACCGGCCCCCGAGTCCACCGACGGGCAGGATCGAACCTACCACATACTCATGGCCGAGATCGCCCTGCAGCGCGGCGAGGACGCCACGGGGGTCGAAGAATACCTGAAGGCGGCACGGGCCGGGGAGTCGGTAGAGACCGCAAGTCAGGCGACCCGCACGGCCTTCGACTACGGCTACGACCGCATCGCCCGCGAGGCCGCGCAGCGCTGGGTGGAACTTGCTCCGGAGGATGGCGAGGCGCGTCGCTACGCAGGCCGTCTGGCGCTGCAGCACCAGCAGGTGGAGGAAGCGGCGCGGCACCTGATCGCCGCCGGCGCCGCCGACGGTGCTGACGATGCCGCTTTCCGCGAGCTCGTGACCCTGCTGATGGAGGACGGTCACCCCGAGGATGCGTTAGCGGTGGCCGAGCGCCTCGCCGACGCCTACGAGGACAACGCCTACGCCCAGGCCGCCGCGGCGAGCGCGGCCCTGCGCGCTGACGAGGCGGAGAGCGCGATCGCCTACGCCAGGCGGGCCCGGGAACTCGCGCCGGAGGAACCCCGCGCGACGCTGCTGCTGGCCCGCGCGCTGGAGGCTGACGATCAGACCGAGGCAGCGATCGAGACCGCCGCGCCGCTCGCCGATGCCGAAGACCTGGACCTGAGGCTGGACTACGCCCTGTTCCTTGCCGGGGCAGACCGGCCCGACGAGGCGCGCACGGTGGTGAACCGGGTGCTGCAGGACGAGCCCGCGCAGGCGGATGCCTGGCGGGTCACGGCACTCATCAGCCTGCAACAGGGCGATTACGATGCCGCCTGGACGGATTTCTCGGAACTGCTGAAGAGCGGCGCGTACACTGACGAGGCACTTTTTTATCTCGCCACCATCGCCGAGGAGCGCGAGGACTGGTTGCAGGCCATGCGCCTTTACTCCCAGGTGGGCGAAGGCGGCCTGCTGCTCGCCGCCCGGCAGCGGGTCAGCGTAATCCTGACCCGGCTGGGCCAGGCCGAGGGCGCGCTGTCCCAGCTGGAGCGCTTCGCCCGGCGCAATCCCCGCCAGGCGCTGGATGTGCGCTTTACGGAAGCTCAGCTGCTCGAGGCCATGGAACGCTATGAGGAGGCGCTGGAAGCCTACGATGAGATCCTGGCGGCAAAGCCGCCGTCGCTGGGGCTGCTGCTGAGCCGGGCGGAGGTGGAGCTCGCCCGTGGCGAGACGGACGCGGCCATCGAGGGCTACCGGGAGGCGCTGGCGCTGCGCCCGGACAGCGCGACGGCGCTGAACGCACTGGGCTACACGCTCGCGGACCGCACCGACCGGCTGCGCGAGGCCCGCAATCTCATCGAGCGCGCCCTCGAGAAAGAGCCGGACAACGCGGCCATCATCGACAGCATGGGCTGGGTGCTGTTCCGTCAGGGCGAGCCGGAAGAGGCGCTGCCGCACCTGGAGCGGGCCTGGGAGATGATCCGCGACCCGGAAGTGGCCGCTCATCTGGGCGAGACCCTCTGGGCACTCGGCCGGCGGGAGGCGGCCCGCGGGATCCTGCAGGAGGCCTATGACGAGTTCCCCGGCAGCGAACCGCTGCGCGATACGCTGCAGCGCCTGATGGAAGCGTCCGAGACCAGCGAGAGCTGACCCCGCCGTGCGCCGACTGCCCATGGCTGCTGTCGGCCTTCTGGGCCTTCTGGGCCTGCTGCTGGCGGGCTGCGCCAGCCGGCCCACCGTGACCCTGCCACCGCTCGAGAACTGGGAGCAGCGCCGGGAAGTGCTGGGTGCCGTGGATGCCTGGCGCGCCGGCGGGCGTATCGCCGTGGTGGCCGGCGACCGGGCCGAGAGCGGCAGCCTTGACTGGCGCCAGGACGACGGCGACGTCACCGTCTCCATCCGCGGTCCCTTGGGTGCCGGCGGCATCCGGTTGGAAGGCGGCCCGGACGGGCTGATCCTGACCGCCGCCGACGGCAGCACCGTGGCCCTGACCCGGCCGGAGGAGGAGCTGCGGCTGATCTATGGCTGGTCCATCCCGGTAGCGAGCCTGTCGTGGTGGCTCCGGGGACTGCCCGACCCGGCCCGCCCCGCGGACACCGAGATGGCGCCGGAGGGCTGGCTCACCCGGCTGGAGCAGGCGGGCTGGCGGGTGGATTACCCGGACTACCGCGCCGCCGCCGGGGTGATGCTGCCCTACCGGATACGGGCGCGCAGCGCGGATATCCGTCTCACCATCGTGGTGAAGGAGTGGAATTTCGGGCTCGGCGCGGTGCGCTGAGGTGTCGCGTTGACACCCCCGGGGAGGCTCGGGACAATGCGCGCGTCGGCGCGGCCGGCGGCGGTCGGGTTTCTGGGGTGTAGCCAAGCGGTAAGGCAACGGGTTTTGATCCCGTGATTCGCAGGTTCGAATCCTGCCACCCCAGCCATCGTTACCGGGCATTGAGGCACTGGGCCCGTCAAGAAGAGCAATAACAAAGAATCACAGGCGGGCAAAGGGAGGATTCGGTGGATATTCGCAGTATGGCGCTGTTCTCCGGGAACGCGCATCCCCAGCTGACGGCCGATATCGCACGTCATCTGCGCATACCGCTGGCGAAGGCCCACGTGGGCAAGTTCTCCGACGGCGAGATCAGCGTCGAGATACTCGAGAACATCCGCGGCCGGGACACCTTCATCGTCCAGCCCACCTGCCCACCTTCCAACGACAACCTGATGGAACTGCTGGTGATGGTGGATGCCTGCCACCGGGCCTCGGCGTCGCGCATCACCGCGGTCATTCCCTATTACGGCTACGCCCGCCAGGACCGTCGGCCCCGCGCCTCGCGGGTGCCCATCACCGCCAAGCTGGTGGCAAAGCTGATCGCGGCCGCCGGCGTCGACCGGGTGCTGACCGTGGACCTGCACGCCGACCAGATCCAGGGCTTCTTCGACATCCCGGTGGACAACGTCTATGCGTCGCCTATCCTGCTCGGCGACGCCTGGAAACAGAAATATCCCAACAAGGTGGTGGTCTCGCCGGACGTCGGCGGCGTGGTCCGCGCCCGGGCGCTGGCCAAGCGACTGGACGACACCGACCTCGCCATCATCGACAAGCGCCGGCCGCGGGCAAACGTGGCCGAGGTGATGAACATTATCGGTAACGTCGACGGCAAGACCTGCGTCCTGATCGACGACCTGGTGGATACCGCCGGCACCCTGTGCCAGGCGGCGTCGGTGCTGAAGCAGAAGGGCGCCGTGCGGGTGGTCGCCTATATCACCCATCCGGTGCTTTCGGGCCCGGCGGTGGAGCGCATCTCCAACTCGGAGCTGGACGAGATGGTGGTCACCGACACTATCCCCCTGTCCGAGGAGGCCGCCGCCTGCACCCGCATCCGCCAGCTCTCCACGGCGGAACTACTGGCCGAGACCATCCGCCGCATCAGCGACGAGGAGTCGGTCAGCTCCCTCTACCTCGACTAGGGCCTGTACCGGCACTGCCGGAGGGCCTTCAGGCCCGACCCAGGTTGTAGGAGGGGCTTCAGCCCCGATTCATTTTCGGCAACGATAGAAATGGAGTCGGGGCTAAAGCCCCTCCTACACAAATTCTGCGTTTTCCAGTATTATTCGCGCCCCCTCGTCGAGGGGTCCACCGGCGGGCCTGGTCGCAAGGCTCTCTGGCGAATTTATATCCGACCGGAGTAAGCTCATGAACGAAGAGTACGATCTGGTTGCGGAGTACCGGGAAGATCAGGGAAAAGGTGCGAGCCGCCGCCTGCGTCGCGAAGGTAAGCTCCCCGCAATCGTTTATGGCGGCGACCGGCCGCCGAGGGCCATCACCCTGGACCATGACAAGGTCCTGCAGCAGTCCGAAAGCGAGCGTTTCTACTCGAGCGTGCTGATCGTCAAGGTGGGTGAACGGGCCCAGGAAGTCATCCTCAAGGACATCCAGCGCCACCCGGCGAAGAACAAGATCCTGCATCTGGATCTGCAGCGCATCGTCGCCGGCGAGGCCATTCGCATGAATGTTCCGATCCACTACCTCAACGAGGAGTCGGCGAAGGGCGTCAGGCTGGAAGGCGGGGTGCTGTTCCGCCAGTACAATGAGGTGGAGGTCAACTGCCTGCCGAAGGACCTGCCCGAGTATATCGAGGTAGACGTGGCCGAGCTCGGCATGGATGAGATGATGCATCTCTCCGATATCAAGGTGCCCGAGGGCGTCGAGATTGTCGAGCTGATCCAGGAAGACGCCGAGGACCAGGTGATCGTCTCCGTCCACATGCCGCGCCGTGTCATCGAGGAAGAGGAAGGCGAGGAAGCCGAGGAGCCGGAGGCGGGCGAAGTGCCCCGGGTCGGCGAAGAGGAAGAGGGCAAAGACGAGTCTGCGAAGGAAGACTAAGCCGTTCCTTTCGTGCCCATGGAAAAGGCCGCCGCGTGCGGCCTTTTCCTTGTGCGCTTTCTTTGCGCGCTTTCCTTGCGCGCAGTGGGAATCGCGCTAACATGCCCTGATAATGGACCATCCTACCGTGAAGGCGATTGTCGGCCTGGGCAATCCAGGCGATCGCTACGTAGACACCCGCCACAACGCGGGCTTCTGGTTCGCCGACGAACTGGCGCGGCGCCACGGCGGCAGCTTCGTCTATCACAGACGCTTCGACGCCGAGACCTGCCGCGTGCGGGTGGACGGCGGGGAGCTTTGGCTGGTGAAACCGCACTCCTACATGAACCACAGTGGCAGGCCGGTACGCGCCTTTATCGATTATTACCGGCTGAAACCCGGCGAGGTCGTGGTGGTACACGACGAGCTGGATCATCCGCCCGGTACCGTGCGGATGAAGGAGGGTGGCGGCCACGGCGGCCACAACGGCCTCAGGGACGTCTCCCGGCACATCGGTCCGGAGTACCCGCGGCTGCGTGTCGGCGTCGGCCATCCGGGACATCGGGACGAGGTCACCGACTACGTGCTGCGGCGCGCCCCCGCCGGCGAGGAGCGGCTGATCCGCGATGCCGTCGACCGGGCTGCCGACGTGATGCCGACGCTCCTGGAAAAGGGTATGCAGCAGGCGATGAACCGGCTGCATGCGAAGCCCGCGAACGGGGCCGCGAGCACGCCCACGAACAGCTCCGAAAAAGGGCCCGCGCGTGCCGGCAAGAGCGGCGGCGATGAGCGATCTGACTGACTACTGCCAGGGCCCCGCTGTCCTGCGTCTGCACGGCGGCGTGCAGCACTACGCCTGGGGCAGCACCGATTTCATCCCGGATCTGATCGGCGAATCCAACCCGGACGGCGAGCCCTGCGCCGAGCTCTGGCTGGGAGCCCACCCGGACCGGCCCTCCGAGGTGGAACTGGGCGCCGGCAACGTGGGGCTCGACCGCCTGGTGGCGGCCTGCCCTGATCGGGTGCTCGGCAAGGCCGCGGCGCGCCGCTACGGAGAGCTGCCCTATCTCTTCAAGGTGCTCTCCGCGGCGGTGCCGTTGTCCATCCAGGCACATCCCACGCGGGCGCAGGCGCAGGAGGGCTACGCTCGCGAGGAGGCCTCCGGCGTTCCCCTCTCCGCGCCCCATCGCAACTACAAGGACACGAACCACAAACCGGAAGCCCTCGTGGCGCTGACGGAGTTCTTTGCGTTGCGGGGTTTCCGGCCGCTGGCGGATATCGCGGCGCTGCCCGATGAGGTGCCGGAGTTTGCGCCGTTGCTCGCGCAGTTCGAACCCACGCCCGCGGGGCTGCAGGCGCTCTATCGCCGGCTGATGACCGCCGGTCAGGGGGTCGTGGATGCGACCTTGGCGCCGCTGATCGAGCGGCTGCGCCGCGAGGTCCCGTCCGATCCACGGGAAAGGGGCTATTGGACGCTGGCGGCGGACCAGGAGTTTTCCCGGCACGGCCATCACGACCGGGGCCTGTTCTCGGTGTGGTTGCTGAATCTGCTGCGGCTCGCCCCCGGCGAGGGCATCTACCTGCCGGCGGGCAACCTGCATGCTTACCTGCGGGGCACCGGCATGGAGCTCATGGCCAACTCCAACAACGTGCTGCGTGGCGGGCTCACGCCCAAGCACGTGGATGTCGATGAGCTGCTGGACGTGGTGACCTTCGAAGGCGGTGATCGTGCGGTGATCCACGGCGAGGCGGACGGCATGGAGGTGGTCTATCGCACGCCGGCCGAGGAATTCGAAATCCGCCGCGTCGAGCTGCCGTGCGGAGGCGAGTGGCACAGCGGCCGGGAGCACGGTGCGGACATCCTGATCGTGACCGCCGCGGATGCCGACCTCACGCTGGAGAGCGACGGCGGGCTGCTCGGGCTCGCGCGCGGCGAGAGCCTGTTCGCGCCGGCCGGCGTGCCGTATTCCCTGCGGACCGGAGCGCCGGCAACAGTGTTCCGCGCGACCGTACCCGGCGGCTGATCGGCGGCTGATCGGCGGCTGTCGGGCGCCGTCAGTCGGGCGTGAACCGGTCGGGCGTAAGCTAGTCCGGGGTGAACGTGTTGACCACGTCCCCCGCGTCGACGCTGCCGCCCCGGCCGAGGAACTCCTCTTCCACCATGCGGCTCAGCAGTGTCTGATCGTTCGGCGTGTTGGCGATGAATCGGGCGCCGCCGTCCTTCAGCCGGCCGATAACGATGCCGCGCTCGGCGCCCGCGCGGCCGAACACCACCGTATAGGTCTCGATCGTGGCCCGGCCATTCGGCCTGTGCTCCCGGGCCGGGCTCTCCGTGGCGTCGATCTCCTGCTGCAGGGGCGCGGCATCCGGCCGCTGCCACGCGCCCTCTGACGGCCGGGCGGAGTAGATGCCGATGGAGTGCTTGGTGAGGTAGCCGCCGTTGCCATTCACCAGCGCGTACTCGCCCGGGCTTTCACGGCAGCGTGTCCAGGCCTCGGCGATGGCGTGCATGGTGTAGTTGTTGCCGGGGCCGCCGAAGTAGGGGAGGCCGCCGGTGAGGGTAAGCCCGCGTAAGTCGTCCTCGGCGATGCCAAGTGACTCTGCCGCCGCCTCGACCGCGGAGGGGAAGCAGCTGTAGAGATCGAGATAACGGATTTCGTCGATGCCGATGCCGGCCATGGCCAGCGCTGCCGTGCCGGCCAGCCGAAACGCGGGAGAGTTGTGGTAATTGATCCGGTCGCCCACCAGCAGCTTGTCGCGCAGGTCGGCGCAGCCGTGCAGGTAGACGCGGTGCTCGTCCGGTATGCCGAGTTCGTCGGCTTTGCCCGTGGAGGTGAGTACCAGGGCGGCGCCCTGGTCGACGCCGTCGCGGGCGTTCATCAGCAAAGTGTACGGGAAGCCGATGAAGGGGTTCTCGGCGGACGGCGTGGCGATCTCCTCGGCGCTGCGCCGGCGCGGGAAATAGGCATAGGGGTTCTCGGCGGCCACCGCGGTGAACGGGCTCAACAGCCGTCCCATGGCCGCCAGATGATCACGGATGCCGAGCCCGCGTCGGCCCCGGATGGCCTGCTCGAACAGGGGATAGGTCTGCAGCGGGAAGCCGATGCCGTGGGCGAGTTCGCGGGGGTCGACGAACAGCACGCCGAAGCCTTTGTCGTCGAGCTGGCCTTCCACGTCGTCCTGCCACTCCAATGTCAGGCCGGCCCGGCGCGCCGCTTTCTCGGTGGCCATCGCTTCGCCGCCGGCAAGCAGCACGGCGTCCGCCTGGCCGCTCGCAATCAGCCCGGCGTACTCGTTGACGTAGCGCTGGGGCACCTCGCCACCCGCCTCGGAGTACACGGCGCGGGCAGGGTCGGCGCCGAGGTCCCGGGCGAGGCTGCGGGGCGGATTGGTGGCGCGGCCGTGGTCGTGACTGCGTCGGGGCGTGGAGTCGGGGAAGGTACGCGTGACCGCGATGGTGTCCAGGGCAGCAGCCAGGTCGCCCTTCGCGCCGGCGGCGGCTATGGCGGCGCGGGCCGCCTCGACGGCGATGCCCATGGGCGGCAGGGCGTCCTCAAGAGCCACGTCCTTCTGGGTGTGCTGGCCAGCGCCGACGATGACGGGGGTTCTGTCCTGGGGCACTTGCTGCTCTCGCTGATTCCGGAAAAGGGCGCAATGTTAGCGCATCGCCCCGCGGCTGCCACCGGCCAGGCCGCTGAAAAGCGATCGCCCGGGCGGTATGATCGGACTGACCGTGCCTCCTCGCCACTGGCCGTAACAGGAGAGAACTCATGAGCGCCGTCGCAGATCAGATCCGTGCCAACACGTCCGAGCCCACCCGCAATGACATGCTCGCCATGCTCGAGAAACAGCGCCACGCCTTCATGCAGGAGGGCTACGTCCCGGTCGCGACCCGGATCGACCGGCTGAACCGGGCCATCGATCTGGTCATCGAAAACAAGGATGACCTGGTCGCCGCGATGGATACGGACTTCGGCGGCCGGCCGCGGCCACTGTCGATGATGACAGACATTATGTCCTCGGTGAGCGCGCTGAAGCATGCGCGCAAGAACGTCAAGAAGTGGATGAAGCCGGAGAAGCGGAAGCTGGACTTTCCGTTGCCATTGCTGGGCGCCAAGGCCCGGGTGCATTTCCAGCCGAAGGGCGTGGTCGGCTGTATCAGCCCGTGGAATTTTCCGGTGAATCTCACCTTCATGCCGCTGGCCGGTATGTTCGCGGCGGGTAACCGGGTGATGGTGAAGCCTTCCGAGTTCACGGAGCGCACCTCGGCCCTGATGGCGGAGCTGGCCGGGAGATATTTCGACGAGACCGAGCTGGCGTTTTTCCTCGGCGGCCCCGAGGTGGGCAAGGCGTTTTCCACGCTGCCTTTCGATCACCTGAAATTCACCGGTGCGACCGAGGTTGGCCGCCATGTCATGGCGGCCGCGGCGAAGAATCTGACGCCCGTAACGCTGGAGCTCGGCGGCAAGTCCCCGGTGATCATCTCGAAGACGGCGGACATCCGGCAGGCGGCGGAGAACGTGATGCTCGGCAAACTGATGAATGCCGGGCAGATTTGCCTGGCGCCGGACTACATCCTGGTGCAGGAATCCCGGCACGACGAGCTGCTGAAGGCCATGCAGGAGGCGGCCGTCGACATGTATCCGAAGATACTGGCAAACGACGAGTACACGTCGGTGATCAACGAGAGGCACCACACCCGGCTGCGGGGCTACCTGTCGGACGCGAAGGAGAAGGGCGCGAAGATCGTCGAGCTCAACCCCGCGGGCGAGGACTTCGCGCACCAGCAGGGGAGCCAAAAGATCCCGCCGATATTCATCGAGCAGGTCAGCGACGACATGGCGGTGATGAAGAACGAGATCTTCGGACCGCTGCTGCCGCTGATGACGTACGGGGCGATCGACGAGGCCATCGACTACGTGAACGATCACCCGCGGCCGCTGGCACTGTATTACTTCGGCAGCGACCGGGACGAGGAGAGCGAAGTGCTGGAGCGTACGACGTCGGGCGGCGTGACCCTGAACGACGTCATCTGGCACGTGGGCCACGAGGACCTGCCCTTCGGCGGCGTGGGCCCGAGCGGCATGGGTGCGTATCACGGTATCGACGGCTTCCGCGAGTTCAGCCACCGCAAGGCGGTCTACCGCCAGGCGAAGGTGAGCGTCGCGAAGCTCATCGGCATCCGCCCGCCTTACGGCGAAACACTGCAAAAAACCCTGAAACGAGAAATCAAGAAGTAAGAGGTGCCGGACCGAACTTTTCCAACTTTTCCAACTTATTTCGGGAAAGAACTTAAACGTTCCGCCGAACACCCCGCCTGCAAAGAAACGCAAGAAAGTTGCAAAAGTTCGGTCCGGCACCTACTCACCTACTCTACTACTCCAGGCGGGCGGCGATGGCTTCCAGGCGGCGGGTGATTGTCTCCAGATCGGCGTGACTGGCCGGCTTCTCGCCAAGGTGCGCGATGCCCTGCCAGACCATGTGCATGAGGCGCTGGACGTTCCTGGCAATCTCTATCAGGTCATCAGCGGTGTGCCCCCGCAGCAGGGAGGTGCGGCAGGAGTATTCCAGCGCGCCGTAGAAGAGGTCGCGGATATTCCAGACGGGGATGTCCTTGCGAATCTCTCCCCGGTTCATCCCCTCCCGGATGACGTTGTCGAACACGGCCACGTAGGTCTTGTTGAACTGCAGGTAACCGGAACTCTGGTACTCCGACATCTGCCGACAGGTTGCCATCGCCAGTTCGATGATCCGCCACTCCGACAGGCAGCTGATCATGTGATGCCGCGCCAGAAACTCGAGTTGCTGGCGCGTGTCGGCGAGGCCGTGCACCCCCTCTTCGGCGCTGGTCGTCAGCCGCTCGTAGAACGCGCCGACCACCGCGTGCAGCAGCGCCTCCTTGTTCTTGAAGTAGAGGTAGATCGTGCCTTCAGCCACTGCCGCCCGCCGCGCGATCTCCGCGATGCGCGCGCCATCGAAGCCGTGCTCCCGGAACACGTCATGAGCGGCGGCGATGATGGCCTCCTCGCGGGCTTCCACCCGCTGGCGACGTGTCTTCGGCTCGGCGTTACTCATCCCCGGTTCCAGAATACGAAAGCAATAATGAGCTTGACTCATTTATACTGAATTGCTTTCATAGTCAACCGGAGGCGGCTATGGGCCGCCGGCCAGAGGGGCTTATGGCGAAGGACATTCTGCGCATCGGCGGTGCGGTGGGCTTTTGGGGCGAGACCTCGGCGGCCACGACGCAGTTGCTCGCCGCCGGCGTCGATTATCTGGTCTACGACTATCTGGCCGAGATCACCATGTCAATCATGGCCCGCGCCCGCAGTGCCGATCCGGAACGCGGCTACGCCACCGACTTCGTCTCCGCCGTCATCCAGTCAAACCTTGCGGAGATCGCCCGCGCGGGCGTGAAGGTGATCTCCAACGCCGGCGGCGTGAATCCGGACGCCTGCGCCCGCGCCATCCGTCGGCTGGTGGACGAGGCCGGCCTCGATCTGAAGGTCGGCGTGGTGCGCGGCGACGACCTCACCGACCGCATGACGGACCT
Organism: uncultured Woeseiaceae bacterium; assembly: GCA_964427415.1. Taxonomy (GTDB): domain Bacteria; phylum Pseudomonadota; class Gammaproteobacteria; order Steroidobacterales; family Woeseiaceae; genus Lentisalinibacter. Next base: position 83,512 of record CAYRUH010000006.1, read on the forward strand.
GGCGGCGGCCGATATCCGGGAGATGTTCTCCGGCGCGCCGCTGCCGCCGGTCGAGCACATCGTCAGCGTGAACGCCTACCTCGGCGCGCTGCCTATCGCCGCCGCGCTGGATGCCGGCGCGGACATCGTCGTCACCGGTCGCGTGGTCGACAGCGCCGTCACGCTGGCTGCCTGCCTGCACGAGTTCGGCTGGTCGCCGGGCGACTACGACGCCATGGCGGGCGCGAGCGTTGCCGGCCACATCCTCGAGTGCAGCACCCAGGCCACCGGCGGCAACTTTACCGACTGGGAACAGTTGGCCGGCGGCATAGCGGACATCGGCTATCCTGTCGCCGAGCTGTCACCGGACGGCAGCTTCGTCTGTACGAAACCGGAAGGCACCGGCGGGCTGGTCAGCATCGGCACCGTTGCAGAGCAGATGCTCTATGAGATCGGCGATCCCCAGGCCTACGTGCTGCCCGACCTGGTGTGCGATTTCTCCGGCGTCACTCTTGAGCAGGCGGGTACGGATCGGGTCCGCGTGAGCGGCGCCAGCGGCCGGCCGCCGACCGATACCTACAAAGTGAGCGCAACCTACGCAGACGGTTTCCGCGGCGGCCAACTCCTGTTCTTCTATGGCTTCGATGCCGAGCGCAAGGCGCGGGCCTATGCGGACGCCGCACTCACCCGCGCCCGCAGCCGCCTGGAACGCCAGCGCCTGGACGAGTACACCGAGATACTCGTGGAGGTCTTCGGCGACGAGAGCCACTACGGCGCCGCGCGGCGGATAGACAGCGCCCGGGAGGTCACGCTGAAGATCGCCGCGAAACATCCGGACCGGCGCGGCGTCGAGGCCCTGCTGCAGGAGACCATCGGCGCGGCGCTGAGCGCGCCGCCCGGGCTCACGCTGTTCTCCGGCGGCGGCCGACCGAAGCCCTCGCCGGTGGTGCGCCTGTTCTCCTTCCTGTACCCGAAGGCCGACGTGCCGGTCACCATCGACGTCGACGGTGCCACACGTCCCGCCGAGCCGATACCCGGCACGCCGTTCGATACCGGTGCCCTGCAGCGGCCCACGCCGCCGGCCGCACCCGACCTCGTCGGCGACACCGTGGAGGTGCCGCTGGTGAAGCTGGCCTGGGGCCGCAGCGGTGACAAAGGCGACAAGGCCAACATCGGCATCATCGCCCGCCGGCCCGAGTACCTGCCGTACATCTGGGCGATGCTGACCGAGGAGGCCGTCGCGGCCCGCTTCGTCCACTTCCTCAGGGGTCCGGTCGAACGCTTCCTGCTGCCCGGCTCTGATGCCATGAACTTCCTGCTGCACGACGTGCTCGGCGGCGGCGGCGTGGCCAGCCTCCGAAACGACCCCCAGGGCAAGGGCTATGCCCAAGTGCTGCTGGATCATCCCATCCCTGTGCCGGCCGCGCTGGCGGAGACGCTCTGAGATGCCCGTCTATCATTCCCGTATCGATAGCGCCGCCGACGGCTACGCCGAGAACCGCGCCGCCATGCTCGGCCTGATCGCGAAGCTGCAGGCTCTGAACGCTCGCGGTGCGGCGACCTCCGAGAAACGCCGGCCCCGCTTCGAGGAGCGCGGCCAGCTCACGCCCCGGGAGCGCCTCTCCGCGATGCTCGACCCCGGCATGCCCTTGCTCGTCATCGGCAACATCGCCGGTTATCTCTACGAGACGACCGACGAGGAGAAGTCGCTGCCCGGCGGCAATGTTATCGTGGGCATCGGTTTCATCTCGGGCGTGCGCTGCGTGGTCTCGGTCAGCGACAGCGGCATCCAGGCCGGCTCCCTCACCGAGCCCACCGCCTACCGCATCCTGCGCGGCCAGGAGGTCGCGCTGGCCCAGAAGCTGCCCTTTGTGCACAGTGTCGAGAGCGCCGGCGCGAACCTCATGCAGTACAAGGTCGGCGGGTTCCTGGGCGGCGGCAGCTTCTTCGCTAACCTGGCGCGCCTGAGCGCCGCGGGGATCCCGGTCGTCAACATTCTGAACGGCTCGTCCACCGCCGGCGGCGCCTACATGCCCGGCCTGAGCGACTACGTCATTGCCGTGCGCGGCCGCGCGAAAGCCTTCCTGGCGGGACCGCCGCTGCTGAAGGCGGCCACCGGCGAGATTGCCACCGACGAGGAACTGGGCGGCGCCGAGATGCATTCGACCGTGTCCGGGCTGGTCGAGTACGTCGCCGAGGATGATGCCCACGCCGCGCTACTCGCCAGGGAGGTGGTGGCGCGGCTCGCCTGGAACGACCGCTGCCCGCAGCCGCCGGCGCGCGGCGGCGCGGAGCCGCTGTACGATGCCGACGAGATCGCCGGCATCGTGCCGCTGGACTACCGCCGTCCCTACGAGGTGCGCGAGGTCATCACCCGCATCGTCGACGGCTCGGACTTCCTGGATTTCAAACCCCGCTACGGCGCCGGTACCGTCTGCGTGCAGGCGGAGATCCACGGCCACGCCTGCGGCATCCTCGCCAACAACGCGCCCATCGACCCGGACGGCGCCACCAAGGCCACCCAGTTCCTGCAACTCTGCGACCAGTCCGACCTGCCGGTGATCTTCCTGCAGAACACCACCGGCTACATGGTGGGCAGGCACTATGAGCAGGGCGGCATGATCAAGCACGGCTCGAAGATGATCCAGGCCGTCACCAATATCTCGGTGCCGCGGCTGACGCTGATGATCGGGGCGAGCTATGGCGCCGGCAACTACGGCATGTGCGGCCGTGGCCTCGACCCGGACTTCCTGATGACCTGGCCGAACGCGAGCACCGGTGTGATGGGCGGCGACCAGGCCGCCACCACCATGTCCATTGTGACGAAGGCGGCGGCGAAGGCGAAGGGCCGGGAGCTGGACCCGACGGAGGTCGAGGCCCAGGAGCGCCGGCTTGCGGAACATTTCGATTCCCAGTCGAGCGCGTTCTACACCTCCGGCCACATGCTCGACGACGGCATGATCGATCCCCGGGACAGTCGCCGCACCCTCGCCTTCATGCTCGAGACGGTGTGGGAGGCGAGGAACCGGGCGGTGAAACGCAACAGTTTCGGCATCGCGAGGATGTAATCATGAGCGACCTGCCCGACACGAAGACCCTGGACCTCGATCTCGCCGGCGGCTGGCTCACCCTCTGGCTGAACCGACCGGAAGCCCGAAACGCGCTGTCCGCGGAGATGATCGAGGAGTTGATCGCGGTGCTGGAGGCAGTGCGCGAAGACCGTGCGGTGCGCGGCATCACCTTCCGCGGCCGTGGCGGCATGTTCTGCGCCGGCGGCGATGTGAAAGGCTTCCGCGCGGTCTTCCAGGGCGGCGGCCAGAGCGCCGACGACATTGCCGCCGCCAGCCGCCGCGGCGGCGAGCTGTTCGCGCTGGTGGACTCCATGCCCCAGGTGGTGGTGATGCTGGTGGAGGGGGCGGCCGTCGCCGGCGGGCTCGGCATGGTGTGCGGCGGCGACGTAGTAGTCGTCACTCGGGACGCCCGTTTCGCGCTCACCGAGGCACGCCTCGGCATACCGCCGGCCCAGATCGCGCCCTACGTCGTGCGGCGGATTGGCCTGGCCGCCGCACGGCGCATCATGCTGACGGCCGCCGAGTTCGACGGCGCCGGCGCGAGGGAAATCGGTATCGCGGATTTCCTCGCCAACGACAGCGACGAACTGGAGACCCTGGAGGCGGTGATTCGCGCCGACGTACTGCGCTGCGCGCCCGGCGCTGTTGCCGTGACCAAGGAACTGGCGCGCGCGGCCCTCCACCTGGACGCTGAGGCCATGACCGATCTGGCGGCCCGCCGTTTCGCCGAGTGCATGCTCGGCGAGGAAGGGCGCGAAGGCGTGGCCGCGTTCGTCGAGAAGCGCAAGCCGGGCTGGTCGCCGTGACGCTGGAGCGCATCCTCGTCGCCAATCGGGGCGAGATCGCCTGCCGCATCATCCGGGGCGTGCAGGCGACGGGGCGCCGGGCCGTCGCGGTGTACTCCGAGGCGGATGCCGGCTCGCCCCACGTGCGCCTGGCCGACGCCGCGGAGTGCATCGGGCCGGCCGCCGCCGGCGCGTCTTATCTGAACATCGATGCCATCCTGCGCGCGGCAGAGGTCGCCGGCGCGGACGCCGTGCATCCCGGCTATGGCTTCCTGGCGGAGAACGCGGACTTCGCCCGGGCCTGCACTGCCGCCGGGCTCGCCTTCATCGGGCCGCCCGCCGAGGCCATCGAGCTGATGGGCAACAAGGCGGCGGCCAGGCGGCGGATGACCGAGGCAGGCGTGCCCTGCGTGCCCGGTTACGAGGGCGAGAGTCAGGGCGCGGATGCGTTCGCTGCGGCCGCAAGTGACATCGGCTACCCGGTCATGGTGAAGGCCGCGGCCGGTGGCGGTGGTCGTGGCATGCGCCGGGTGGATGACGAGGCCGACCTCGCCTCCGCTCTCGCGCTGGCCCGCAGTGAGGCGCAGAGCGCCTTTGGCTCCGGCGAGCTGATCCTGGAGAAGGCGGTGCTCAGGCCCCGCCACGTCGAGATTCAGGTCTTCGCCGACGACCACGGCGCTGTCATCCACCTGGGCGAGCGGGACTGCTCGGTCCAGCGCCGCCATCAGAAGGTGGTGGAGGAGGCGCCGTGCCCGGTGATGACCGTGAGGCTGCGCGAGGCCATGGGCGCAGCGGCGGCAGACGCCGCCCGCAGCATCGACTATCGGGGCGCGGGCACGGTCGAGTTCCTGCTGGACGAGGCGGGGGATTTCTATTTCCTGGAGATGAACACCCGGCTGCAGGTGGAGCACCCGGTGACCGAGATGGTGACGGGCCTGGACCTGGTGGCGATGCAGCTCCGAGTGGCCGAGGGGCGCTCGCTCGGCATCGGGCAGCACGAGGTCGCGCTGCAGGGTCATGCCATCGAGGTACGCCTGTACGCCGAGGACCCTGCCCGGGACTTCATGCCCGCCACCGGCCGCATCGAACTGTGGCTGCCGCCGTCGGGCGAGGGCATCCGGGTGGATGCCGGCGTCGAAACCGGTTCGGAGATTTCGTCCTGGTACGATCCGATGGTGGCCAAGATCGTCAGCCACGGCGAGACCCGGGATGCCGCCCGGCTGAACCTGGTTCGTGCGCTGGAGAGCACGGCGCTGTTCGGCGTGACGAACAATCGGAACTTCCTGATCGAAGTGCTGCGCCGGCCCGACTTCGCCGAGGGCGGTGCCACCACGGCCTTCCTGGAGGAGCAGGGCGATACGGTCCTGGCCGGTAATCCGGAGGCGGCGGACGCGGCGGTCGCCGCGCTGCTGGAGTACACGCTGGCGGGCGAGGCGGCGCTGGCGGCCAGCGTGGGTGTATCGCCCCGGCTGCTCGGCTGGTCCAGCGCCGGACGGCTGGTGTCCCGCTACCGTTACGAGCTGGACGGCGAGCTGGTCGATCTCGTCGTCAGTCCCGCCCCCGACGGCACGGCGACCGTGACCGGCGCGGGCGGCGAATGGCGGCTGCGCATCCTCGACCGGGAGGCGCACCGGGCGCGTATTGCCATCGACCACCGCATAGACGACCGCATCGTCGACGTGCTGTTTTACCTGACCCGGCCGGGGTTCATTTACGTGTCGGTGGACGGGCGCGCCGCCGCGTTCGAGAATCTGCGGGAGAGCGTCGCGGCGGCCGAGGAGGCCGGCGGCGGCCGGGTGACCGCCGCCATGCACGGGCTGATCACCGAGATCGCGGTGGCGCCGGGCGCGACGGTCACGCGGGGCACCCGGCTGCTGGTGCTGGAAGCAATGAAGATGCAGCACGAGGTGCGCGCTGAGATCGACGGCGTGGTGACCGCCGTGCACTGCGAGGCCGGCCTGCAGGTGGCGGCCGACGAACTGATCCTGGAGATCGAGCCGGCGGCCGACGACGCGGCCTGAGCCGCCGGCCACCCATACCGAGTGGAGAAATCTATGAAATCAGCCCTGTGCGCGCGACTCGGCATCGAGTTCCCGCTGTTTGCCTTCAGCCACTGCCGCGATGTGGTGGCGGCCGTCTCCCGTGCCGGCGGCATGGGCGTGTTCGGCGCGGTGACCCTGCCGCCCGACCGCCTCGAGGAGGAACTCGCCTGGATCGACGCCCACGTCGACGGCAAGCCTTATGGTGTGGATCTGATCGTGCCCAACAAGGTGGAGGGCACGGGCCAGGCCTTCGACGAGGAGCAGCTGCTGGCCGCTGTGCCCGATGCGCACAAGCAGTTCGCGGCGGGCCTGCTGGCGAGCCGTGACATCCCCACCGAAGACCTGGACGACGAGCGCCGCGAGCACGTGCGCTTCGCGAAGAACCTGCAGGAAGGCGGCGCCGGCGAGTTGCTGGAGGTGGCGTTTTCGCATCCCGTCAAACTCATCGCCAACGCGCTGGGCGTGCCGCCGCAGATCATGCTCGACATGGGCAGGAAACACGACGTGGCGGTCGCGGCGTTGGTCGGGGCGAAGGAACACGCCATCCGCCAGGTGAACGCCGGTGTCGACATCCTGGTGGTGGCCGGCGGCGAGGCCGGCGGCCACTGCGGCGACGTCTCCACGCTGGTGCTGGTGCCGGAGGTCTGCGAGGCGGTGCGGCCATTGAGCGACGTGCCCATCCTCGCCGCCGGCGGTATCGTCACCGGCCGGCAGATGGCCGCCTGCATGGCCATGGGCGCCGACGGCGCCTGGACCGGCTCGGTGTGGCTGACCACGGCCGAGGCCGAGACCAACCCGGTGGTGAAGCAGAAGATGCTGAAGGCCAGCTCCCGCGACACCGTGCGCTCGCGCAGCCGCACCGGCAAACCGTCGCGCCAGTTGCGTTCGCCCTGGACCGACGCCTGGGAGTCCGGCGACAGCCCGCAGCCGCTGCCCATGCCGCTGCAGTCGCTGGTCAGCGAGCCGGCGCTGAGAAAGCTCGATAAGCTGGCCCAGGGCGGCCATGCCGGTGCCGGTGAACTCGCCACCTACTGGGTGGGCCAGGGCGTCGGTCTGATGAATCAGGAGCAGACGGTGCGCGCCGTGGTGCAGGAGTTCCAGGAGGATTTCCTCGCTGCCTACGAGCGGCTCGGTGAGTTCCTGAACGACTGAAGGCGCCGGCCGGCTGAAGGCTCTCGGCAACCGAGGAGGCAGCCATGTTCCAGCAGGTGATCGATTTCCGCGACGAGAGCGAGGCGCTCTACCAGTTGCTCGCGCCGCTGGCCGACGAGCAGTTCGCGCGCCCCACCCAGTTCAAGAACTGGACCATCGACGACGTCATCGGTCATCTGCACCTCTGGAACCGGGCGGCGGCGTTGTCGCTGTCGGATCCGCAGGCATTCCGGCAGCTCCTGGCGGCGGTGATGACCGCGGCGCAGAACGGCGACATGCGGATCTTCGAGCGGGATTGGCGCGGTGACCTTGCCGGCCGCGCCCTGCTGGAGGCCTGGCGGGAGTTCTACCTGCCCCTGTGCGAGCGATTCGGCAAAGCCGACCCGAAGGCCCGGGTGCAATGGGCCGGGCCGGATATGAGCGTGCGCTCGGCCATCACCGCCCGCCACATGGAGACCTGGGCTCACGGCCAGGAGGTCTATGACGAACTCGGTGTGGTGCGCCGGGACACCGACCGCATCAGGAACATTGCCGTCCTCGGCGTCAATACCTTCGGCTGGACCTTCCGCAATCGGGGCCTCGAGGTAGCGGAGCAGCCGCCGTTCGTGCGCCTCGATGCGCCCTCCGGCGCAGTCTGGGAATTCAACGAGCCGAGCGACGTGAGCTACGTGGCCGGCGACGCCACCGGGTTCTGCCAGGTGGTGACCCAGACCCGCAACGTCGCCGACACGAGTCTCGACGTGAAGGGCGAGACCGCCGTGCGCTGGATGGCCATGGCCCAGTGCTTCGCCGGCCCGCCGGAGGATCCGCCCGAACCAGGCACCCGTCACACGGTGCAATAACCAGGTAGGCCGGCCTTCAGGCCCGATTCCCCTGAAGGCCGGCCTACCGGGGTGCGTTTCGGTTTACGCGACTTGCTGCAGCGCAAGAAGACTGTAGCATCGGTCAAGCCTGTTTGTGCACGATCCGGGGATCGGGACTATGGCGGATAACGGCGGCGGTGAAGAAAAAGGGACGACCCTCGCGGCATCGCTGGACAATTTCGTGCGGGAATACCAGCCCCTCGGCAGCCGGGATGCCGAGAAGCTGGATCGGGAGGTGCGCTCCCTGATCGCCCTGGCGACCCGGGGGATGTCGCCGGTGGAGCTCACGCTGGCATATCTGGACTGGCTGGCGCATCTCTCGCTCTCGCCCGGGAAGGTTGTGCTGCTCGCCCAGAGTTTGCTCCGCAAGTCCGTCCAGCTGGGTATCTATAACGCGAAGGTCATGTTCGGCCGCGGCGGGGAGCCGCCGGCGCTGATCACGGAGCGGCGCATGCAGGGTGAGGCCTGGCAGCGCTGGCCGTTCAATGTCATGGCCCAGGGTTATCAGCTCAGCCAGGACTGGTGGCGAGAGGCCACCACCGGCGTGGAGGGTGTCGACCGGTCGCGGGAGCAGCTGGTCGCTTTCATGGCGCAGCAGATCCTGAGCCTGGCCTCGCCGATGAACGTGCCGATCGCCAACCCGGAGGTCATCCAGACGACCGTGGCCGAACGCGGCCGCAACCTGCTGCGCGGGGTGCGAAACCTGGTCGACGACCAGCGGCGCAGAGCCCGGGGCCGGCCGCCACCAGGGGTCGAGGCCTATCGTCCCGGCGAGAGCGTGGCGGTGACGCCGGGCAAGGTGATCTATGCGAACCGCCTCATCGAGGTGATTCAGTACACACCCCAGCGCGCGGAGGTTGGCGCCGAGCCGGTGCTGATCACGCCCGCCTGGATCATGAAGTACTACATCCTGGATCTCTCGCCGAAGAACTCGCTCGTTCGCTACCTGGTGGAGCAGGGCAAGACGGTATTCATGATCTCCTGGAAGAACCCGACCGAAGCCGACCGGGACCTGGGCATGGACGATTACCTGAACCTGGGCATCATGGCGGCGCTGGACGCGGTGAGCGCCATCGTGCCGCGGCGCAAGATCCACCTGGTCGGCTACTGCATCGGCGGCACGCTGGCCTATATCGCTGCGGCGAAAATGGCCGGGGACGGCGACGAGCGCCTGAAGTCATTGACCATCTTTGCCGCCCAGGCGGATTTCACCGAGGCCGGCGAGATCCGGCTGTTTCTCTCCGACAGCATCGTCTCGTTCCTTGACAGCTTCATGTGGAAGCAGGGCTATCTCGGCGTGGAGAGCATGGGCGGCGCCTTCGCCGCGCTGCGGGTCAGCGATCTCGTCTACGCACCGGCAGTCGACCGCTACGTGCTCGGCAAGGAGCCGCACATGAACGATCTCATGGCCTGGAACGCCGACGGCACCCGCATGCCGCCGCGCATGCATTCCGAGTACCTCCGTCGGCTTTACCTGAACAACGACCTGGCCGAGGGCCGCTTCCAGGCAGAGGGCGAGAAGGTGCACCTGGATGCCATCGGCGTGCCGCTGTTCGTCGTGGGCACCGAGACCGATCACGTGGCACCGTGGCCGTCGGTGTACAAGATCAACCGGCTGACTAACTCGGAGGTGACCTTCCTGCTCACCAGCGGCGGCCACAATGCAGGTATCATCAGCGGCCCCAGCCACCCGCGGCGCCGCTATCGCCTGCGCACCCGTGCAGCGGGCGAGAGCTATATCGCGCCCGAGCGCTGGCTGGAAGAGACGCCGCCGGAGCAGGGTTCCTGGTGGCCGGTGTGGGATGCGTGGCTGGACGCGCAGACCACCAGCCGGGTGAAGCCGCCCTCCATGGGTGCGCCGCGCAGGGGCTACAGAGCGCTGCGCGATGCCCCGGGCGAGTATGTCTTCGGCTGAACGACGAGTCATTCGACAACGACAACGAGGAGCAATCATCCCCATGGATCTCAAAGACAAGACCATTGCGATCACCGGCGGCGGGCGCGGACTCGGCGCCGCGATGGCACTGCGCCTGGCCTCCCGCGGCACGAAGCTGGCGCTGGTGGATCTCGACGAGGACGCGCTGAAGTCGACTGCGGCCGAGTGCGAGAAAGCCGGTTCGCCCCAGGTGGCCGTCTACAAGGCCAATGTCGCCGAGGAAGAGCCGGTGGTCCGGCTGTTCGAGGACGTCGGGAGTGATTTCGGCGCACTGCACGGGCTGGTGAACAACGCAGGCATTACCCGGGACGCACTGACGCTGAAGGTCAAGGACGGGGAACTGGTCTCGAAGATGTCGCTGGAGCAGTGGCAGCTGGTCATCGACGTGAACCTGACCGGCGTATTCCTCTGTGGCCGCGAGGCGGCGGCGAAGATGATCGCCACGGACTCGAAGGGCTGCATCATCAACATCTCCTCCATCTCCCGCGCCGGCAACATGGGCCAGGTAAACTACTCGGCCACCAAGGCCGGCGTGCAGGCCATGGCCGTGACCTGGGCCAAGGAGTTCGCGCGCTACGGGATACGCGCGGCGTCCATTGCGCCGGGCTTCATCGGCACGGAGATGGTGATGTCCATGAAGCCGGAGGCCCGCGAGAAGCTGACCAAAGGCATACCGTCCGGCCGGGTCGGCGACCCGGACGAGATCGCCCACGCGGTGCAGTTCATCCTGGAGAACGACTACGTGAACGGCCGCTGCATAGAGGTGGACGGCGCCCTACGGTTGTAGGAGGGGATTTATCCCCGATTCGATATCGGGCGGTAGGAGGGCCTTCAGGCCCGATCCATCAGACAATCGGGCCTGAAGGCCCTCCTACATGTATGAGAAACGCGAGGGGGACGCAATGAACGACAAGCAATCACCGGCGACGAAACAGATGATCGGCGGCGAGGTGCTCGCCGCCATGCTGGCCAAGGAAGGCGTCGACACGATCTTCGGCATCGTGGACGGCACCTATCTGGGCTTCTACACCGCATTCCAGAAGTACGGTATCCGCCTGATCTCGCCGCGGCACGAGTCCACCGCGGCGCATATGGCGGGCGCTTACGCCCGCGCCACTGGCAGGCTCGGTGTCTGCATGGCCAGCAACGGTCCGGGCGTCGCCAACATCCTGCCCGGCGTGGCGGTGGAGCAGGGCGAGGGCAACCGGGTGCTGCTGATCACGAGCTGCCGGCGTACCGGTCTCGCTTATCCGGACCGGGGCGGCACGTTCCAGTACTTCGACCAGGTCGGCACGACCGCGCCGATGAGCAAGTGGGCCGAGACGGTGGCATCCCCCGAGCGTCTGCCGGAACTGGCCCGTGAGGCGTTCCGCATGTCCTGGATGGGGCGTCCCGGCGTCGTTCACCTGGATGTACCCGAAAACCTGATGAACGGGCCGGCGGAGTATCCTGCCGACTTTCTGCGCGAGCCGGCCGGCTACCGGCCGGTGACGCCGCTGGCGGTCGATCCCGAACAAGTGCGTGCGGCCGCGAACATGCTGCGCGAAGCACAGCTGCCGATGCTCCACGGCGGAACCGGCATCGTGCATGCCGATGCTGCGGAAGATCTGCAGGCCGTAGCCGATCTGCTGCAGTCGCCCGTGACGGTCAGCTGGGGCGCCCGCGGCGCGCTGGACGAAGCCAGCCCGCTGGCTATCCCCAACAGTACCCTGGACGTGGCCCGGGAGGCCCGCGGCCGCAGCGACCTGTTCCTGATCCTGGGCTCCCGGGTCGGCGAGACCGATTGGTGGGGCCGAGGCCGCTTCTGGGGCGGCTCGGACCCCGAGGTGGCCAAGCGCACCATCCAGGTGGACATCGATCCGGACATCATCGGCCGTAACCGCCCCGTGGACCTGGGTATCGTCGGCGACGTGAAGGTGTTCCTGCAGGCGCTGCGCGAGGAACTGGAGCGCGAGCCGGTGGCCGATGCGCTCATCACGGCGCGCGGCAAGGCCATCGCGGAACTCGCCGAAGCGCGCGCGAAGGTCCGTGCCGGGCTGGACGCTGTGCTCGCCTCGGACAAGTCGCCCATGCATCCGGCCCACGTGCCGGCCAAGGCGCGCGAGGTCTTCGGTGACGACGGCATGCTGGTAATCGACGGCGGCAACACGGCGGTATGGTGCGCGCACTACTACCGCAACGCCAGGCCGGATGCCGTCTACTCCACGTTCAAGTTCGGCATGCTGGGCGCGGGCGTCGGCCAGGCGCTTGGCGTTAAGACCGCCTGCCCGGATCGTCCGGTGGTCTGCATCATCGGCGACGGCGCCATGGCCATGCACCTGCAGGAGGTGGAGACCGCGGTGCGGGAGAAGCTGCCGCTGGTGTACGTGGTCCTCTGCGACAAGCAGTGGGGCATGGTGAAGCTGACCCAGACGGTGGGCATCGGCCAGCTGCGCCAGGCGATGGGCATCGACGCCGATTCCACCATCAACACGGACTTCGAAGAGACGCGATTCGACGAGGTCGCGAAAGCCATGGGCGCCATCGGCGAACGCGTGGCCGACCCGGCGGAGCTGGAGGGCGTGCTCAGAAGTACGATGGAGTCCGGACGGCCGGCCGTGATCCACGTGGACGTGGACCCGATGGCCCACCTGATGGCGCCGGGGCTGACCGAGTTCAAGGAGATGCACGGGGAGCCGGTGGGCTGAGCGGCTGAGCCGCACGCGTGGATCCCGCCCTCGACGCTATCAGGCTGGACTTCCAGCCGGCCAGTCTGCTCGCGCTCAACATCATCCTGGCGCTGCTCATGTTCGGCGTGGCGCTGGACCTGCGCCTGTCGGATTTCCGGGCGGTGGCGAAGGCGCCCCGTGGCCCGCTCGTGGGCATCGCCACCCAGCTATTGCTGCTGCCGCCGGCCACCTTCCTGTTGGTGCAACTCATCGATCCCATCCCCAGCGTGGCGCTGGGCATGATACTGATCGCGGCCTGCCCGGGCGGCAACGTCTCCAACTTCCTGGTCTGGCTCGCAAAGGGCAACGCGGCGCTCTCGGTCAGCATGACGGCGGTGACCAGCACGGCGGCCATGTTCATGACGCCGTTCAATCTGACCTTCTGGGCCGCACTGGACCCGGATACCCGCAGGCTGCTCGCGGACATCGCCGTGGACCCGGTGCTCATGGTGGTCACCATCGTGCTGATCCTGGCGCTGCCGCTGCTCGCCGGCATGTGGGTCGGCTCCCGCTACCCTGCGTTCGCCGCGCGCATGCGGCGTCCGCTGCGGGTGGCGGGCGGTCTGTTTTTCCTCGGCTTCATCGTGCTGGCGTTCTGGCGCGACCGCGAGTACCTCACTCTCGCTATACTGCCGGTGCTGGGGATCGTGGCGGCCCACAATGCGCTGGCCCTGGGGCTCGGCTACGCGGCCGGCCGGCTCACCCGTCTCTCGGCCCGTGATCGTCGCGCGGTGACCATCGAGGTGGGCATCCAGAACAGCGGCCTGGGGCTGGCGCTGATCTTTACCTTCTTCGCGGGGCTGGGCGGCATGGCCATTGTGGCCGCCTGGTGGGGCAGCTGGCACATCATCGGCGGGCTGACGCTTGCCGCCCTCTGGTCACGTCGCGGTACTGGTGACGATCCGCGCGACGGGCCCGGCCGGTCAGGGCCCGACTGACAGACACGGGAGGAATCCATGCCGAGGAACATATTCGTGACCGGCGCGGCCGGCTACATCGGCGGACTTACCGTCGCCGAGCTGGCCGGGCGCGACGACGCGGGCACGGTCGTCGCTTACGACATCCGCGAGGCGGAGGCGCCGGCGGGTGTGGTGACCGTCAGCGGCGATATCGCCAGCGAGGACATCGGGCCCCTGCTCGAGCAGCATGCCATCGACAGCGTCATCCACCTGGCCAGCATCCTGAAGCCGCCGCCGGACGCGCCGCCGGACCTTGCCCACCGGGTGGACGTCATCGGCACCCGCCGGCTGCTGGAGGCCTGCGTGGAGGCCGGCGTCGGGCGTTTCGTGGTCACCACCAGCGGGGCGGCTTACGGCTACAGCCCCGACAATCCCCGCTGGATGACCGAGGAGGCGCCCGCCCGCGGCCACCCGGCCTTCGAGTACAGCCGTAACAAGAGCGAGGTGGAGCGCATACTGGCCAAGTACCGGGTCACGCATCCGGCACTCGCCCAGGTGCTGCTGCGCCCCGGCACGGTCATCGGCAAGGGCACCAGCAGTCCGGTCACGGAGATCTTCGAGGGGCCGGTGATTCCAGGCATCCTGGGCACGGACGCGCCGTTCGTGTTCGTCTGGGACCGGGATCTGGTAACCATACTCGTGCAGGCGGCCCTCGGCGACCAGACCGGCGTGTACAACGTCGCCGGCGACGGCGCGCTGACCGCGAAGGCGATCGCGAAAGCACTGCACAAGCCCTACGTGCCCGTGCCGGCCGGCCTGCTGGCTGCCGGGCTCTGGCTCGCGAAGCGACTGGGCAAGACCGTCAACGGTGCGGAGACGGTGGACTTCCTGCGTTATCGGCCGGTCCTTTCCAACGAGCGGCTGAAAAGCGGGTTCGGCTACACGCCCGTTTCCTCGGCGGCTGCATTCCGCATCTGGCTCGAGGATCGCGATGAGCCCGCCGACGAGAGCCTGGCCGGTGACGCGGATTATCGCCCGGTGGTCGCCATCACCGGCGGCGCCGGTGGCATCGGCCGTGCGCTGGCCCGGCGCTGGACGCTGGAGGGCGCGCGCATCGCGCTCCTGGACTTCGAGCCCGAACCGCTCGAGCAGGCCGCCGAGGGGCTCCGCGTGACGGGTGCGGATGTCATGGCCGTCGAGTGCGACGTGACCGACTATGCGGCCTGCCAGCGCGCCGTCCGGGACGTGGTGGGCCGCTACGGGCGTCTCGACGTATTGATGAACAACGCCGGCACGGTGCATCGCAGCCTGTTCGAGGAGACCGAGCTCGACGTCTACCGCAAGGTGATGGAGGTGAACTTCTTCGGCAGCGTGAACTGCACCAAGGCGGCGCTGGAACACCTGAAATCGACGCGGGGGCTGATCGTCGTCACCAGCAGCATCGCGGGCATCGCACCGCTGTACGGCCGTACCGGGTACGCGGCGAGCAAGCATGCGCTGCACGGCTTCTTCGAATCGCTGCGCTGCGAGGTTGCCGCGAACGGCGTGCGGGTGATGATGGCCTGCCCGAACTTCGTGCGCAGTCCGTTCGAGCAGCGGGCCATGGGCGGCGACGGCGAACCGGCCGGTACCAAACGCACGATGATCGGTCGGCTGGCCGAGCCGGACGACGTGGCGGATGCCATCGTCCGCGGCGCGAAGAAGGGCAGGCACATCGTCGTTCTCAGCTTCCTGGGTCGTCTGTCCTACTACATGGCCAGACTCACACCGCGCCTCTACGCCCGCGGCATGACCCGCCGCCTGCGCGAAAAGAAAGGGTAGGAGGGGCTTCAGCCCCGATCCTTGGCCGCCCGCTCCCGCGCCGCGGCCGGGCACGGTCTCCTCTGGCGGGCGGGTCGCTTATCGCAACCTCCCGTCAACGGAAACCGCGGCTGAAAAGCGGCGCTGCCGGCTGGACCGTGCTGGCGCAATGCAGACATCGAAGGGGACTAACGGCGCTGCAGCGTCATTTCCATGGTCTTGACTTCCTGCCCGCCACGAATTTCATACATTTTCATCATTTCGCGCCCGGCTTTGTCCTGCCAGGAGACCGACCGCGACTGGATACTCTCGCCGCTCATCGGGTCGGTAAAACTACCGTCGAAGGTGAATTTCCCTGTATCGGGATCGTAATGCCCGTTGAATAACATCAGGCCGGTGGACATGTTGTCTGTCCATGTCGACCAGTACTTTTCGTTGACGTTGTCGTAGCCGGTTCGGCCATGCCCGATGAACGGCTGGCCCATCATCTCGCCCTGCCATTCTTCGACCAGCACGCGACCACCGAGGCTCATCGACCTGGAAACCGTCGACTCGCTGACGCTGGGCTCGCCGCCGGGTTCCATCCACATCGTTACCGTGGCCTTCCAGTCACCGACCGCCTCGGCCAGGCGCTCGTGTTCCGGTCCCGGCGTCATGGCCTCCGTCCAGGCTTCCATCATCGCCGCCTGCTCGGGAGACATGCCTTCGCCGGCCTCTTCGCCCTGTTGCGCCATCACCAGGGCGGGAAAAATCATCATGATGATCGCCACCGCGAGAGGGCGGACATTGCTATTGTTGTTCATGCTGTTATTCACGGGGACCTCCTGGTCACTTGGAATCGGGGCAGGGCCCTTTCCGTCATTCTCGGTTGTCGCGTTAGCGGGCGTCGATACGCGGATTGTCGGCCCGGAGACCCGCGAGGCGGCTTCATGGTGAAGCATTGCAATGTCGGTGCGACCGATGCAGCACTTGTATAATAGCTTATTCAGCAACACGAGAATAACAAGGGACTGGCTCCATGAAATATCGGAATTCCTGGGTACTGGCTGCGTCGGCTCTCGCGCTGACAGCTTGCGGGCCGTCGACGCCGGACACGGGCATCGACGTCGCGCAGAGTAACGCTGTGACCAAACGCCCGTTCGAGCCGATGCTCGACGGCAAGTGGATCGGCAACGGTATCTCGTATGGCGCGTACCGCGATGGCGAAGCGCCGGGGGGCGCGCTGACGTCGAAAGAGCACATACTCGAAGACCTGAAGATTCTCGGGCAACGATGGAACCTGATCCGCCTCTACGGCGCGGACGAGCAATCGCTGAATATCCTCGAGGTGATCGAGGAGCACAGTCTGCCGATCCGGGTCATGCAAGGCATCTGGCTCGATGCGCACAAGACCGAGGAAGAGAATGACGAGCAGGTCCGGCGAGCGATCGAATACGCCAATCGCTTCAGCGACATCATCATCGCGGTCAACATCGGCAACGAGATATTCGTAGACTGGTCATACCACCGGATCGATGACATGGACGGTGTCATCGAGAAAATCAGGCAGGTGCGTGCGGGCATCCCTCAGCCGGTAACAGTGGCAGACGACTACAATTTCTGGAACAAGCCCGAGGCGCTGCGCGTCGCCGATGAACTGGACTTCATCTGCCTGCACGCTTACGCGTTCTGGAATGACAAGACGCTGGACGTCGCGATGGAATGGACCGAGTCGATCTACCGCGACATAGCGAGCCGTCATCCCGATCACGAGATCGCCTACTGCGAAACCGGCTGGCCGACGAGCCGGATCTACGACGACGGCAGCCACGAAGGCGGTCTGATCGGTAAAGCGGGCGAGCTCGAGCAGGAGGTTTTCTTCAACCAGTACGATCCGTGGGTGGACCGCAATAAGGTGGTCTCTTTCTACTTCACGTCATTCGACGAAAAGTGGAAAGGCGGGTTCGACGGGGACAACCCGATGGATAAGGCGGAGAAGCACTGGGGGCTGTACTACAGCGACCGGACGCCGAAGCAGGTGCTGCAGTAGCCGGGAGGTCGACCCAGCCGCGTTATTCGTGCCCGCTGCGCCGTGTTCCCGGTGCGATCGATATTGCGGCAAACCGGAAAGGCTCAGCTTTTTCGACGGGAGTTGGGGGCGTTGGTCGGGCCTGAAGGCCCTCCTACACGGGATCAGGCGACGGCGGAGGCGGCCAGGGTCCAGAGGAGGGCCGCGACCCCGGCCGCGTAGCTCGCCGGAACGATCTGGGTCTTGACGTGATCCATGAGATCGCAGCCGGTGGTCATCGCGGAGAGGATGGTGGTGTCCGAGATCGGCGAGCACTGGTCGCCGTAGACGCTGCCGTTGAGCACGGTGGCGAAGCAGATGGAGAGGTAGATCTCCGGGTTTGCGACGCCCTGCACCTGGCCCACCGTCCAGGCCAGCGGGATGGCCAGCGGGAAAGCAATTGCATAGGTGCCCCAGCTCGTGCCGGTGGAGAAGGCGATGATCATGGTCATGAGCTGCAGCGCCACGGGCAGCGCCCAGTACGGGATGCGTTCGCCGAGTTGCTGTACCAGGTAGGTGCCGGCGCCAATCTCCTGGCTGATGCCGCCGATGGTGACCGCCAGCATGAGGATCACCGAGGCGAGTACCACGCCCTTGAGCCCGTCGCCGATGCCCTCGATGACCTGGCCGAGGTGCATGCCCTTGAACAGCGCGACCAGCACCGATAGCAGCAGCGCCGCGCCGAAAGCCCAGTTCACCCGCGGCGTGCCCATGGCGACGAAGGTGCCGACGGCGATAGCGATCAGCACGGCCAGCGGCACGAAGAACTCGGCCACCTGGGGGCGGTAGCCGGCGGGGACGTGGGTCGCGTGCAGCTCCTTCGCGCTCATGGGGATGGCGCCGGGGGCGTCGAGCTCGCCGGTCTCCCGGGCGCGTTTGCGGGCGGCTCGTATGCCCGGGCCGGCGAAGCGGGTGATGCCGAGTGAGAGCAGCAGGGTGCCCAGCACCGCGAGTATGCCGTAGAAGCTGAACGGCACGCTCTGGAAGAAAAAACGCACGCGCTCTTCCTCGGTGGCCAGGAAAGCGACGCCGGGGATGAAGATGAACGCCTGCACGTAAGTGGGCCAGGCATTGAACGCCAGTACCGAGGCGATGGGCGAGGCGGTGGAGTCGACGATGTAGGCCAGCTCCTCGTGGCTCACCCGCTCCTTGTCTGCCACCGGCTTCACAATCGTGCCCACCAGCACCACGCTGATGGTACCGCCCTGGAAGAAGATGACGCCCATCAGCCAGGACACGAGCTTGGCCGAGCGGGGCCCCTTCACGAAGTGGGTCGTCATGAATTCGGCGAAGGCCTGGGCCGCGCCGGTGCGCGACCAGATGCCCATGAGGCCGCCGACCAGCCAGAGATACAGCAGCAGGATGGCCGCGGCGCTCTCGCTGGCGAGGCTGGGCAGCAGCACGGCGTTGGTGATGTCGAACCGGCCGAGCATGAACGCGCCGGTGACGACGCCGGCGAACAGCGCCGTCAGCGCCTCGCGGGTCAGCAGGCACAGCGCAATGGCCATCGCCGCCGGCAACAGCGACCAGAGTCCGAAGTGGTAGGTGGGCTCGAGCAGGGAATAGCGCTTTTCGGGGCCGTCGTCGGTCGGCGCCGTCTCCACCACCCACTGCTCCTCCAGTGGCGGTTCGCCCTCCAGTTCGTCGAGGGCGGCCTGGCGCAAGGGTGAGTCGGCGTAGGAGATGACGTCGACGACGCGTTTCTCCCGGCCGCGTTCCCGGTACACCAGCCGGCCCGCCTCGTTCTCGTAGACGTTATAGGTGACCTTCTGCTCGACCCAGTGCCGGTCGACGTTCGCCGAGACCCAGAGTCCCGCGCCGAGGCCGGCCAGCAGGATGAGTACGGCGGGCCGGATCAGCGGCACCAGCCACCGGGCGGTGGCGGCGACGATGTCCGGCTGATCCGCGGTGCCGGTGCCGGACTCCTCGATGGAGGCGATCGGCTCGCTGCCGTTGTCCTCGGACTCGCGCTCTTCGGACATCGGGTGCGGGCGGCCTGCCGGCGCTACGCCTGTACCTTCGGTTCCACTGTGGCGAATACCCGCGCGAAATAGTCGGTGAACGTCTCCAGGATCTCCTCGCGGTCCGACTCCTCGATGCCGGCCAGCTCCTTCGCCAGCGCCTTTCTGAAGTCCATCTGGGCGCCGCGGGCGATCTGGATGCGCTGGGCCTGGGGCGAGCCCGCGCCGTGCATGGACTCGGTGAGGTAACCCACGGCATTGCGACCCATGGTCATATTCTCGATCAGGCGCAGGATGCGCATGCGGTTCTCCGTGGGGATGTCCGCCCGGCCCTTCAGGTACTTCTCCAGCAGGCCGCCGATCTCCGGGCTCTCGAAGTCCTTCTGGGAGGGCAGCGTCACCACCAGGCCGCCGGCGAGGTCCTGGGCCAGACGGCCGATCTCGTAGGGCATCTTCGTCACGTGGTGCTTGCACACGTTGGCGATCATGTCGTCGCAGATCCAGGCGCCGGATTTCAGCTTGTGGGACTGGTAGCTCGCGGCGATGCCCGTGGAGTAGATGGTCTCGTTGAGATGGGTCATCTCGGTGAGCTTGTCCTTGATATGCGAGGCCTTGTCCGCGCCGTTGTACTCGGCCACGGTGGCCGCCGCGCCGATCAGCACGTCGCCCACGCCGGATTTGCACACGTAGCTCCGTCGGTGATAGCAGGTGAAGCGCTCCACCAGCATCGCGGCGTACTCGTATTCGCCGTGCATGAACACGCGGTCCCAGGGGATGAAGACGTCGTCGAAGATGACCATTGCCTCCTGGCCGCCGTACTCGTTATTGCCGGTGTCGATGTCGCCGCCTTCCATGGCGCGGGTGTCGCAGGACTGGCGGCCGTAGATGTAGGTGATGCCCTCGGCCTCCACCGGGATGGCGCCCACGATGGCGTAGTCCTCGTCGCCCTCACCGAGGCGCATGGTCGGCATGACGACCAGCCAGTGGGAGTTCAGGCAGCCGGTCTGATGGGCCTTGGCGCCGGTGATCCAGACGCCCTTGTCGTCGCGCCTCGTGACGTGCACGAACAGGTCCGGGTCCGCCTGCTTGTGGGGCGGCAGGCTGCGGTCTCCCTTCACGTCGGTCATGGCGCCGCCGATCACCACGCCGTCACGCTGGGCCTCGGCCACGAACTCCGTGAAGCGGGCGTGGTAGTCCGTGCCGTGGTTCTCGTCGATCTCGTAAGTGACCGAGTGGAGGGAGTTCAGCGCATCCATGCCTACGCAGCGCTGGAAGCAGGTGCCGGTGAGCTGGCCGAGGCGGCGCTGCATCTTGTTCTGCATCACCAGGTCCTCGGCAGACCGGGCCACGTGCAGGAAGCGGTTGACGCGCTCGCCGGTGAACGGGGACAGCGCGGTGGCCAGCTCCGGGTTCTCCACGGCGAGGTCGTAGGTGCGGGCCACAGCATTGACCGACGGCCGGATGATCGGGTGGTCGACGGGCTCGTCGACCAGTTCGCCGAAAAGCCAGACCTTCAGATTCCGGCCGCGCAGGCTGTCGATGTATTCCTCGCCGTTGCGTATCGGTGACCGGGCCGGCGTGACCGCCGCTGCTGCTCCGCTGCTCATGGGATATACCTCTGTCTGTGCCGCCCGGCCGCCGGCATGCCGCCGCGGTCGGTTCTGACCCGTAAAGTTACCGCAGATCGGCCGCGCATGCAGGTTCGGAGGCCGGCGGCGTGCCCCGATCCGCTGCCACGCAAGCCGCGTAGCGGTACACTGCGGGTATTGTCCGCGGACCCCCCAGGTAGCGCCCATGCACCAGCTCAGCCCTCAGGACGCCCAGTTCCTGTACATGGAATCGGCGAACAACTTCACTCACGTCACGGGTGTGCACGTCTTCGACCCCTCGACCGCGCCGGGCGGCAAGGTGCGCTTTAAGGACATCATCGCCCACGTGGAGAGCCGCCTGCACACCTCGCCGATCTTCCGGCGCCGGCTCGTGCGCGTGCCGCTGGAGCTGGACTTCCCCTATTGGGCGGACGACGAGTACTTCGACATCGAATACCACATCACCCACGGGCGGCTGCCGGAGCCGGGAGACTGGCGCCAGTTCTGCATCCACGTGGCCCGCTATCACTCCCGGCCGCTGGCCATGCAGCGCCCGCCGTGGGAGATGTACGTCATCGAGGGTCTCGACCGGATCGAGGGTCTTCCCGAGGGCGCCTACGCCGTCGCGACCAAGCTCCACCACACCGCCGTGGACGGCGCCGCCGTCATCCGCTTCTATGCGGCTATGTCGGACGTGGATGCGCTGGGCACGCCCGCGCTGGTAGTGCCAAAGCGGGAAGAGGAGCCGGCGACCGAACCGACCCCGCGGGAGATGTTCGGCCGCGCGGTCGTGAACAACGTGCGTGAACCGTTCCAGCTGGCCAACACGGTGGTGCGCTCCGTGCCGGCGCTGGCCGGCCTCGCGCAGAAGGCCCTCCGCCGCGACGACGGCACGAGCAAGCGCGTGCCGTTCACCCGTTTCAACGTGCCGGTGGGTCCGCACAAGATGTTCGACGCCGCCATCTTCGCGCTCGACGATTTCAAGCAGATCCGCAGGGCGGTGGAGAACGCCACCATCAACGACGTGGTGATGGCCGTCTGCGCCGGCGGTCTGCGCCGCTACCTGGAGCACCACGGCGAGCTGCCCGAGGACCCGCTGGTGGCCTGGGTGCCCATCAATGCCCGCCCGGGCAAGAGTACGGGCGTGGACGTGGAAGCCTCCGGCAACCGCATCACGGCGATGACCGCGAGTCTGCATACCCACGTGGCCGACCCGCTGGCCCGTCTTGCCGCCATCACGGCGGGCACACGGCAGAGCAAGGAGGCGAAGTCGGGGATTTCCGCCCGGCTCATGACCGACATCTCCCGGCACATCCCGGCGGCCACCCAGGCGCTGGCCGGCCGCCTCGTGCTGCGTGCCGGCGCCGCCCAGCGGGTCTGCAACCTGTTCATCTCCAACGTCCCGGGGCCCCAGCAGCCGCTGTACATGGCCGGTGCGCTGAACCTGCACTCGTTCGGCATGGCGCCGCTGGCCGACGGCATGGGGCTGTTCATCGGCACGCCCAGCTACAACGGCGAGATCACTTTCAACGTGACCTCCACCCGTCACATCCTGCCGGATATTGATTTCTTCGTGGAATGCCTGCGCCAGTCGCTGGGCGAACTGAAGGCGGCGGCGGAGGCACCGCCGGCGCCGAAGAAAAAAAGGAAGCGCAAGAAGAAAGCGCCGTCCTCGTAGGAGGGCCTTCAGGCCCGATTGTCTTGGCGAATCGGGCCTGAAGGCCCTCCTACCTGTTCGGAGTTACGCGGACGGTGTGGACGCGGTGTGTGTCCTCGCCTTCCGCAGACGTCCATGCCACGATCAGGTCGTTGTCGTCACGCGCTATCTGGGGAAAGCCGACTTGTCGCGCGGGTTCGTCTCCGGAGAGAAAACTCGCGTCTGGCGCGAGCTCACCCGCGGCGGTGATCTCGCGCAGCATCACATGCCCTCGGCCGGCAGCTGTGTGATCGACATAGCTCACGACCGAGCTGCCATCCTCGAGCGTCACCACATCGACGCGGCCCCAGGTCGGGCGGGGCGCGAGATCGACGTGCAGCGGTTCGGAGTACGTTTCACCGCCATCGTGGGAGCGAGCGAATCGGACCGCCGGCTCGTCGGCTGCCGTGTACCAGGCGACATCGATCTGCCGACCGTCAGTGGATATGGCGGGACCGTTGACCGGGCAGCCGGCGATCTTCCAGCCGTCGTCGTGGACCGCCACCGGTTCCCCCCAGCCATCGTCGCCGGCACGCACGGCCTGAATGTCGCGGATCTCGTCCTCGGTCCGATTGCGGTAGACGACCAGCGGTCCGGCCCCCGTGACCACGGCATCCGTCTGGCAGCAATCGCAGACCAGCCCGTCGACCAGTTGCCCGTCGATCAGTTCGCCCGCGGGCGAGACCAGCGCCGAGCGCAGCGTCATGCCGCCGCCATGGTCGCCATGGCCGCCGGTCATGTTGCGTCCGTCCAGCCAGACCACGCCGACGGCATCCTGCCAGGGAAACAGGGTTACGAAGCCGTGCTCGGTGGGTGTGCCGTCGGTATGAGGCCGGAAGGGTTTCGACCAGGTTTCGCCGGCGTCGTCGGACACCGTCAGCATCACATCGTAAGCGTAGGCGGAGTCGGCGGATCTCGCGAGCCAGTGGGCGGCCCAAATTTCGTCGGTGATGGGCACGACCGACGGGAAGTCGGCCCAGTTTACGAACCAGTCCGTGCCGCACGCGATCTCCACCGGCTCGCTCCAGGTCTCGCCTTCTAGCCGCGAGTAGCGCAACGCATGAACGTCGCCCTTCGGCTCGAGCCAGCTCAGTACGACCGTGCCGTCCGGTGCCACGGCGAGATGGGGCTGGGCGCTGCCATCGCCCGCCGGCGACGGGATGGGCTCGACTGTTCGCCAGCGGGAGAGACCGATGTCGGCGGCCTGAACAGGCGGCAGCGGCAGGCAGAGCAGGACAATTATCGCCGCCAGTCGGCACAGCCGGACGTTACCCATTGCGCGCCGCCTTGTCCCGCTCGTTCGCCTTGCGGATCTCCTCGCGCATCTCGTCCCATTCGTCGTCGGTGACGTCGATCAGCTGGGAGTAGAAGTTGCCGCCGGTGGCGAGTCCCTGGGCGCCGTCGATGGCGATGGTTTCGCCGGTGAGGTAGTCGCAGCCGTCCGCCATGAGGAAGGTGGCGAGATTCGCCAGCTCCGGCATCTCCCCGTAACGTCCCCAGGGGTTGGATCGCTCCATCGAGACCTGCTTCTCCGCCGCCTTCGAACCCGGGTTCAGCCGTTCCCACGCGCCCTTGGTCGGGAACGGCCCCGGCGCGATGCAGTTCAGCCGGATGCCGTAGCGGCCCCACTCCGTCGCGAGCGACTTGGTCATGGCATCGATGCCGGACTTCGACATGGCCGAGGGCACGACGAAGGCCGAGCCGTTGCGCACCCAGGTGGTGGTGATGGAGATGACGCTGCCCTTGTGACCCAGTTCGATCCAGCGCCGACCCACGGCGTGGGTCACGTAGAATGTGCCGTGGAAGACAATACTGGCGATGGCGTCGAAACCCCGCGGCGAGAGATCCTTGGTCGGGCTCACGAAGTTGCCGGCGGCGTTGTTCACCAGGCCGTCCAGCGGACCCTCGGCGAAGATGC
Source organism: uncultured Woeseiaceae bacterium (assembly GCA_964427415.1). Classification (GTDB taxonomy): domain Bacteria; phylum Pseudomonadota; class Gammaproteobacteria; order Steroidobacterales; family Woeseiaceae; genus Lentisalinibacter. Next base: position 107,958 of record CAYRUH010000006.1, read on the forward strand.
TGTCGAGCACCTCGTCCACCGCCTGGGCGTTGCGGATGTCCAGCGTGCGGGTGTTCACCCGCCCGCCGTGCTTGTCGGTCAGTTCCCCGGCCGTCTCGTCCAGCACGGACTGGCGCCGGCCGCAGATGTAGAGTTCGGCGCCGAGTCGGAGATACTGCTCGGTCATCACCTTGCCGAGTCCGGTGCCGCCGCCGGTCACCAGGATGCGCTTGCCCTTCAGCAGGTCGTCTCTGAACATGGTCTTCCTCCGTGGTCTAGAGCACCGGCGCCATGGTGGCCTCGTCCACCCGCTGCATCCAGCGTCGCACGTCCTTCTTCCGCGCCAGCGCCGCCTCGCCCTCGGGCACGCCCTGCAGGCAGTGCAGCATCACGAACACCGAGATGTCCGCGATGCTGAGGGACTTGCCCACCAGCCACTTCCGATCGCCGAGCAGGCCGTCGATGGCGTCGACATGGCGGGCCAGATCCTTCGCGATGGTCTCCGGCGACTTGCGGCCGATGCCCTGGGCCCGGGTCGCCTTCAGCGCCGCACGCGGGATGATCCGGGGCCCCAGTTTCCGGAACCACTCGGGGTCGTACTTCAGCAGTTCCGGCGCCCAGCGCCGGGCGTTCTCCGGCACCGCGAAGCGCAGGTAGAACTCGTAGAAGTACAGGGACTCGTCCGCCCAGTCCTCCAGCACGTGGCAGATGGCCACCTCGGCCGGGACGATGGGATACACATGCGGCTCCGGGTACTTCTCCTCCAGGTACTCGACGATGTCGGTGGAATCCGCCAGCCGCACGCCGCCGTCCTCGATGGCCGGCAGCTTGTTGGTGGACGACACGGCCTTCGCCTTGCCGCGCAGGAAGGCGAGCATTGGCACCTCGACGATCTCGTAGGAGACCTTCTTCAGGTTCATCACCCGTTTGACCTTCTCGCAGAACGGCGAGACCTCGAACTGGTAGAGCTTGACCATTGGTCCTCCGGGGGGTGTAGCGGCTTATGCGCGCCGGGCATTCTTGTTAGGATACGCGCCCTGTCGGACGCCCCTTGAGTCAATTCGATTATACAGAGCCCCGCTGCCGGCGCGGGCGCACGGACCCGGACCATGGCAATCAGATGCGGCATCGTGGGACTGCCCAACGTGGGCAAGTCCACGCTATTCAATGCACTCACCGCGGCGGAGATCGCCGCCGAAAATTATCCCTTCTGCACCATCGACCCGAACGTGGGCGTGGTGCCCGTGCCGGATCCCCGGCTGGAGCGGCTGGCGGCTATTGTCCGTCCGGAGAAGGTGATCCCCACCACCATGGAGTTCGTCGACATCGCCGGGCTGGTGGCAGGTGCCTCGAAGGGCGAGGGCCTCGGCAACAAGTTCCTCGCCAACATCCGCGAGACCCACGCCATCGCCCACGTGGTGCGCTGCTTCGAGAACGATGACGTCACCCACGTGGCGGGCCGGGTGGACCCGGTGGGCGATGCCGAGGTCATCAACACCGAGCTGGCGCTCGCGGACCTGGAGTCGGTGGAGAAGGCGCTGGACAAGGCCGAGCGGGCCGCGAAGACCAACGAGAAGAAGGCCGTGGCCTGGCGCGATCTCTTGCAGCGGGTGAAGAGCCACCTGGATACCGCCGCACCGGTCCGCACCCTCGAGCTGGACGACAACGAGCGGGCGGACCTGCGCGAGCTGTTCCTGCTGACGCGCAAGCCCGTGATGTACATCGCCAACGTTAACGAAGACGGCTTCGAGAACAACCCCTACCTGGACGCGCTCAGGGAACTGGCGGTTGCCGAGGGTGCCGAGGTGGTGGCGGTCTGCGCAGCCATCGAGGCGGAGATCGCCCAGCTCGACGAGGACGAGAAGGCGGAGTTTCTCGCGGACCTGGGCCTGGAGGAGCCCGGTCTGAACCGGGTGATCCGCGCCGGCTACCGTCTGCTGGGCCTGCAGACCTTCTTCACCGCCGGGCCGAAAGAGGTGCGGGCCTGGACGACCCGGACCGGCGCCACGGCCCCTCAGGCCGCGGGAGAGATCCACACGGACTTCGAGAAGGGCTTTATCCGCGCCGAAGTCATCGCCTACGACGACTACGTCGCGAAGAACGGCGAGGCGGGCGCCCGGGAGGCCGGCAAGCTGCGCCTGGAGGGCAAGGACTACGTCGTCAGGGAGGGCGACGTGATGCACTTCCGGTTCAACGTTTGACGGATCATGCGTCGGGCGCGCGCAACGCTGCTCGGTATCGTTGCCTGCCTGCCGATTGCCGGCTGCGGGATATCGTTATCGGGGTACAGGTGCTGTCGATAGAGACGCATGCCTCAGGCATCACCGAGGTTGAGATCGCCGAGACTGCCGAGCATATGGAGTACACCATCCGGGTGCTGACGCCAATTTCGACAAAGGGATACGCCCTGACTTCCCTTCATGCCGACAAGTGGGAGCTGCCGGAAGGGAAAGAGCACCGTGCAACGGTTCTGCCCAGGGAGCCGGGCGCAAGGGAAGTCGGTGGCGTTCGATGGCTGCGGTGTTCGCGTGATCTCGATCTCGCGCTGGTCGACGTTACCGGAATACCGGTGCATCCGTTCCTGTGGGCAGAGGGGCAACAGCTCGGCGCTGCAGTTTATCTCGGCGGGACGAAACTGGCGCCCTCGGAAGGCGTTTTGCTGGCGATCGAGGAGAGCGTCGCCGGCGGGATGCCTTATGCGCGGATTATCCACTCGGCGCCGGCTCGCAGGGGCGACAGCGGTGGAGCGCTGGTCGATGCTGAAGGCAGACTGCTCGGTATCAATACCAAGATCAGCCCGGGCGTGTTCCGCCGAATAGTGCCGGCGACTGGATCTCATCTTTCGGACCGCGACTCCAGGATGCCCGGCTCCAGGTCATGGTATTCGGGAAAGCCACGCTCCGCGGCGAAAGCGGCAAGTTCGCCGGCGCACTGATTCGCTCCCAGCAGCCGGTCGAGGTCGCCGATGAGTGCCGTCAGATCGTCGCGGTTACGGCGGCAGCAGGCCACGTAATCCCTCAGCAGTTCGAGCAGGCCCAGGTCCGCGTCGGCGCGCAGCCGCGCGTCCAAGCGGAAGAAGAACACCGCCCCGCCCCAGTACAGGGTGGGGTACTTGCGCTCGGCGCGCAGCCGGGGAGCCGCGGCGACGAAGGTCTCGCCATGCCGTGTGTAAGCCCGCTCCGCGCGCTGTAGCCGTTCGCGGTAGCGCCGCGCCGCGTCTGCCGCGTCCAGCACTCCCATCACGTGCATCACCTGGTATTGCATGAAGCTGGCGAAGCCTTCCGCGAACCAGGCATGCCGGCTGCCGAGATAGGGCAGCAGCAGGTGGCTGAATTCGTGCGGGGCCGTCCAGTCGCCCAGAAATGCCTCGGCCGGGTGGCTGGGGTCGACGTAGAAACGGATGCCCTGACGGCGGCCCCTCAGCGTCCGCGCCCAGGGCACCGGCTGCGATGAGCGGGTGCGTTCGAAGTGGACGTGAATCGGGAAGCCGAAGGGTCCCGCGAGTTCCTCGGTGGCGTCGGCAACCGTGCTGACCCAGGCGGTGAGTTTCGCGCGCTCGGCGGCGTCGAAGCGTTCCGCGAAGTGGAACTCCAGATCGGCGGCTGAGGCGGACGGGCCGCAGAACGAGAACAAGAGCGCGAATGCGACCGCAAGCGTTATCGTGATTGCGAAGGAGTGCCGCAGCCCCGGCGCATCACTGCGTCCTAGTCTTCTTCGCGGATCCACAGGAAACTCTGCCAGACACTTTCCCTGTTTTCGCCGCAGGCATCGCAGGCTCTCGCACGCTCTTCATCGGTGAGCTGGGCGTCGAGGCTCGGCATGAACAGGCGTCCCTCGATCCGGTCGGCGGCTGTCAGCCTGAGCTCTATGGGATACTCGGCCACGCAATCGTTCTCCCGCCGATAGCCCTGAGTGTAGTACCAGCATCGCCATTCCGCGCTGGCGGCACCGCGGTAATTCTCCGCATCGAAGCGGGTAAGCCGGTAGCCGCCCGTCGGGTAGCGTCCGTCTTCGGAATCCCGTCCCCAACGCCCTTCCAGCCGATCGCCGTCCAGGGTCAGCGTCCGTCTCGTCTCGCTGTCCGCGGACAGCCAGACTCCCGTGGGGTCCGACGCCGGAGGGCTGGCGTCTTCCGTCGTCGGGGCCGCTTTCTGCTCGTCCGGTGGATTCGCCTGCGCGCCGGTGGCGATCGTCAGGAGTGTCATAGCCACGAGTGTCATGGCCGGGAGTCGTATTGCTGCGTTGCCCGATCGTTTTTGCATCCCGAACCTCTCTGCGCAATTCGACCGTCGGTTGATCGTGTCTCTGTTCTGACCCGGCGGACGAGATGGAATTCCGTCGGCCGCGGACGTCGGTCGTGGTCGTGGTCGTGCGACAGTTTCGTTGGCCGATCGGTCGTAACGGAAGCCTTTTTTCATATGCGCATGCCTGGATCGGGCCTGAAGGCCCTCCTGCATTGTTTACAGCCAGGCCAGGCGGCTGGATTCTACCCGGTAGAGCACCCGGTCGCAGAGGCGCAGCGCCACGGTCTCGTCGATCCAGGGCACGGTCACCGTTTCCGCCGCCAGCACGAACTGCAGCGTGACCAGGCCATGGCGGCGCTGGAACGGCGACTGCACCACGTCCACCCGCTGCACCTTTCGCAACAGGAAGGTCTGCAGCGTAGTGCCTACGAAGCCCTGGCGCACCACGGCGGCGTTTGCGGTGAGTGCGAGGCCCCAGCGCGCGTATCGACGAAGGATCAGAGGCCAGGCAGCCGCCGGTACGAGCAGGGCCGTGACGGCGGCGACAGGCCAGGGGGCGTTGATGGCGACCAGCAGCAGGCCGGCAACGGCGCCGATCCCGCCGAACAGCAGCGCTCGCGAGCGGACGTAGCGCCGGGAGATAGCGTGGAAGCCATTGCCGTCCATGCGCAGATCGAGATCGCGGCCTTCGTCGCCGAAGAACACGGCCGGCGCGCGCTGGACGAACGACGACGATGCCAGCGGGATCAGGAAACTCTTGCGCGTGTTGACGGCGTGGCTGGCTGCCTGCTTGGCGACCAGGCGGAAGGCGCCGAACAGCCGCAGCAGCGGACCCTGGCGGATGCGCAGCACCTGCAGCTTGCCGAGCCCCATGGAGTGCTCGTGGGTGGTGAGCAGTCCGCCGCGCGAGCGGATGACCTCGCCGTCGGTGGCGAGCGTGTAGCCGTGGTGGCGCAGGAAGGCGCCGAGGATGGAGATGCCCATCAGAACCATAGCAGCGGCCAGGATGCTGGCGATGGCCACCAATGCGGCTGCACCGGCGGGCAGGCCCTGCAGCGTCTCGGCGACGGGCCCGAAGGTGCGTTCGAGCCAGGGGCCGGCGCGTTCGCCGAGCTCATCGGCGAGAGGGGCCAGTACGGCGAGCAGGATGAGCGCGCCGTTGCTCGTGAGGCCGATCCGGACCATGTCGCCCGGGGACAGCGCCAGCAGGATCTCGCCCTCGTCCGTATCCGCTCCCTCCGTGTCGGCTTCGCGATCCGAACTCTCCTCCCGCCGGCGCCGGATGCGTCCCCGCAAGCGATCGCCTAGGTCGGCGGGGATAGCCGGCAGGTGGCCCTCGGCGGTGGCCGAGCCTGCCGTGTCGAGTTTCAAATCCACCAGGCCGAACAGCCGGTAGATCGGGTTCTGGGTGGTGTTGATGCCCTGGATGCGGCCGTAGCCGATGTCCAGTTCCTCACGCTGGAAGATGCCCTGCCGGATGCGGATGCCTGCGTCGTCGATGCGGAAGCGGAACCGCAGCCAGCGCCCGACCGCCACGAGGAGCAGAACGAGGAGCAGGGCGCCGGCCAGGCTGTAGAGCCGTTCCGGGGTGGTCCAACCGGTGCTGATCACGACGGCGGCGGCGGGCACGGCAGTCTGGAGCAGATTACGCGCCACCCCGCGCAGTATCTGGCCGACGTAGAACAGCACCGACAGCGGCGAGGCCCGCCGCCAGCCGTCCGGGTCAGCCGGACTCATCGGCCTGTCCGGTGCGGTGCAGGATGTGTTCCCGCAGGCGGTGGGCCCGGGCGGTCTCCAGTCCGTGGATCTTGAGGTCACCACCGCTACCGCCGGCGGTGTACACCACCAGCGTGGCCAGGCCGAACAGACGCTCGGTGACGCCGCTGGTGGTCTCGACGTGCTGGATGCGGTTGAACGGGATCGCGATCAGCTTGCGCCGCAGCACGCCGACCCGGTACAGCAGGTCGTGCTCGCGCAGGGCGTAGCCACGGTGCCGCACCGACAGCGGCGACCAGACGGCTACCGCGAGCAGATGCACGGCGGCATAGAGCGCCACGCCCTTCGGCAGGGAAGTGGACGCGTTGATGATACCGAGGGCCGTGCCGCCGAACGCCGCGAGGAGCGCGATGGCGAGGCCGACGACGTGCCCCGCGATGAGTTCCGCCAGGTAGCTGCGCGCGATCGGCTGCCAGCTCAGCTCCTCCACGGAGGGCAGGGACTCCAGCGGTATTTCGGCATTCTCGAACATCGGGGAGGCGGTCTGGGGCAGAGACGGACCAGGATTATACCGGCAGAGAGGACCCGGCAGCGGCGCTTGACTCCGCGGGCCCCGCGGCCGACAATTCTCGCCCCCCGAGCCGGGGGTCTCCTGCCGTGGTGATGTAGCTCAGTTGGTCAGAGCGCGGCACTCATAATGCTGAGGTCGGTGGTTCAAATCCACCCATCACCACCATCGAACGGCCCGCTAGTCGAAGACGCCGGCCTCCGTCAGCTCGCGCTCGAACCCGAACTTCTCCTTCTCGACGATCCGGTCCGGGTACAGGATGCCGTCGAGGTGGTCGTACTCGTGCTGGAAGACCACGGCGTGGAAGCCGTCCGCCTCTCTTTCGACGGGTTCGCCGTACGGGTCGAAGCCCCGGTAACGGATGCGCCGGTAGCGGGGTACCCAGCCACGCATGCCGGGCACGGAAAGGCAGCCCTCCCAGCCGCTCACCTGCGCTTCGTCCAGCACCTCGTAGCTCGCGTTCACCAGCACGGTGGTGGGAACCGGCTCGGCGTCCGGGTAGCGCGGGTTCGATTCCACGCCGAAGATCATGACCCGCACCGGCACGGCAACCTGGGGCGCGGCGAGCCCGGCGCCGTCGGCGGCGGCCATGGTGTCGAACATGTCCGCGATCAGGTCGTGCAGCTCCGGCGTGTCGAAGGCCTCGACGGGCCGGGAGACCTGCCGCAGCCGGGGATCGCCCATGCGGAGGATCGGCCGGATGGCCATTCAGAACTCCTCCTGCACCTGGCCGTAGGCGAGCAGCGCGAACAGCCCGGTGCCGCCGATGATGTTGCCGAGCAGGCTGGGCAGGATCAGGCCGAACAG
>CAYRUH010000007.1:0-52981 GCA_964427415.1 uncultured Woeseiaceae bacterium
ACGTGCTTCTTGAACGCCCGCTGGAAAGCTGCGTCCGACTGATAGCCGACTCGCTCAGCAATTGATCCCATCGTGAGACCGTCCTTTAGCAAGCCCGCGGCCAGCTGCATACGCCACTTTCCAAGATAGCTCATAGGTGTATCTCCGGTGTAGCGCGCGAAGCGTTCTGCGAAGCCGGAACGCGACAATCCCGCCTTCCCGGCCAGTGTTTCGACAGTCCAGGCACGTGCCGGATCATTATGGAGTGCCTTAAGAGCCTGGCCGACATAGTGGTCCTTCAGCGCCAGTAGCCAGCTTTCTTCTTCGTCTGTGACGCTGTCCATATAGCGCCGGATAGCGTCCACGAACATAAGTTCACTTAACTTGGCGAGGACAGTCTCAGTGCCGGCGCGCTCGTCATCACCTTCGCGCACCGCAGCTCTCAAAAGCTCCCTAAGCAACGGATTGCTCCCTACAGCCGCATGAATGAGAAGCATCTTCGGCAACGCACCGAGCAATGGATTGAATGGCGCAGCGTCGCATCCGAGATAACCGCAGACAAATTTCGCCGAGACGCGCTCTCCACCGATGGCCACAAATGTGAATGGTCGATCTTTCTCCTTGGCGACTCGATGATAGAAGTCGAGGTCTGGCGGCTCCCCGTGCCATGTCTCCAGATCTGACGTCATGATATGGCTGTTGCCATACGGAAACATCAGAATATCGCCTTCGGCGAAGGCGGCAGGTGGTACCGATCGATCCTGCGGCATCACCCAGGCCTTTCCGTGCACCATGACGTGGAACGGGATCACGTGCCCCGCTGTCGGCATCATGGCTCCGCCGATCTCGGCCATTGATGGATTCATCGAGATCCAGGGATGAGCGGCGTTCACCTCAAAGTACATTGCGCCGCGCAGGCGCACCGCCCTGAGGACTTCGGACAAGACGTCCATTGTTTCCCTCCCCCACCGCTGCTTCACGCTCGCGCGTTCGCGCGCCCCTCGCGCCTTCTCTTTCTGGACGCTCCGGCATAAATTAAAGACGATCGCGAATTCCCGATCAACCGCTTTTCGAGGATCATGCAGGCTCTGATCACCGCATTTATCCCAACTTTGAGGTAATTTCATGGAAACGTTGATTTTTGCACGACTGGACGGGTCCACGATCCAGCACGAGCGAGCCCGTGCGGAATCCGCTCTGAGCGGAGACCTCCTTTTTCCGAACTCGAAAGACTTCGACGAGGCACGCAGTATCTGGAACGCCATGATCGACCGGCGGCCTGCTCTGGTCGTTCGGCCCAGGACGGAAAATGACGTCGTCGCAGCGGTCGATTTCGCGAAGGAAAATGATCTGGCGATCGCGGTAAAGGGTGGCGGCCACAACATCGCCGGCAAAGCAATGATGGATAACGGCATCGTGGTCGATTTCCACCACATGAAAAAGATCACTGTCGATCCGGAGCGACGTATCGCCAAAGTTCAGCCCGGCGCAACGCTCGGCGACGTCGACGCTGCCACGCAACCTCACGGGCTGGCCGTCCCGGTTGGCATCAACTCCACTACGGGGATAGCAGGACTGACATTGGGCGGTGGGTTCGGCTGGACCACCCGCAAGTACGGGCTCACGATCGATAACCTGCGCTCAGTGCGCCTCATCACAGCGGCGGGTCAGAAACTGACAGTCGATGCGGCCAGCCATCCGGACCTGTTCTGGGCCGTCCGTGGCGGTGGTGGAAACTTCGGCGTCGTCACAGAGTTCGAGTTCGATCTCAAGCCGGTCGGGCCGCAGGTGCTCGCAGGTATGGTGGTACATCCCTTCGCCGACATGCGCGACGTCGTGACACAGTATCAGGCAGCACTCGATCGCGCGCCGGACGACATCAGCTGCTGGGTGATCTTGCGGAAAGCTCCGCCCCTACCTTTTCTGCCTGAAGAATGGCACGGACGCGAGGTCGTCGTGCTCGCAATGTGTAATATCGGTGATTTAGCGAATGCCGAAGAGACCGCCGCGCCCTTCCGTGACATCGGCGACCCGATCGTCGACATGGTGGAACCGATGCCATTCCTTGACTGGCAAGCGGCGTTCGATCCACTGCTGACTCCCGGCGCTCGTAATTACTGGAAAAGCCATGATGTCGCCTCGTTTAGCGACGAGGCTCTCCAAATCATCGCCGATGCGATCAGCGAGCTTCCGACCGATGAGTGCGAAGTGTTCTTCGGCCACGTGGGCGGCGCAATGACACGGGTGCCGACATCGGCGACGGCCTGGCCAAATCGTGAACCGCACTTTGCGGTGAACGTTCACACGCGCTGGCAGGACGCCGGCGATGACGATCGTTGTCGGCAATGGGCGAGAACTCTGCACCGACGACTGGAACCCTACGCTATGGGGAGCATGTATGTAAACTTCATTCCGGAGGGCGACGAGGAACGCATTGCCGATATTTATGGCAGCAACTTCGAGCGACTGAGAGCCCTGAAAGGAGCCGTCGATCCGGACAACCTGTTTCGTGCCAACCAGAACATCGCTCCCGAACGATCGGAATGATGGTCCAGCCCGTTGGTGCTACTCCAACTCCTTGCTTGAGAATTCAAACAGGCGCGCACTGCGCCAGACGCGAACGACAAACACGTGCTCCGGGACAGCGGGGTCCCCGTCACAACGATCTCGTCGATTACCCTGCGGAGCGAACGCAGAACCTTGGGCACGTCGAAGCGCCGGGTGGCGCGCTTCGCCGCGACCGAGCACCGTAGCGAGATACTCCGCATGGGGCAGGCCCCAATGCCGTGCCGCATCGACATGCTCGCGCAAGCCTTCGGTATCGACCAATCCGGGCTGAAACAAAGCAACCGCCGGCGCGTCTCCATCCGCTTCATGGGCGAAATCCGCGATCATCTGATCGAAGAGCCGGGCGAGAGCCTTTTTGGTGACGCCATAGATGCCGGTGCCCGGCTGGGGGCGATCGGCGATACCCGCCCCCACCAGCAATATCCGTGCGGGCGTCGCGTCTCTCAAGGCGGAGAGGAATGACCGGCTCAAGGCTAGCGGCGCCGTGACATTCACGGCAAAGGCGTGCTCCAGCGCGTCCGGGTCGGTCCCTATGAAATTCAGACTCGGTGCTCCGATACCGGCAGGCAGCCGAGTTCCGACAGGAAGGTCCGCATGTTCACTGCCGCAACAGGTGCGCCGAGCCGGGCCGGACGCGGCGGTGTTGTCGTGCGCACGGAACCGAGAAAAACCAGGACAGTCATTCAAAGCATCTCAATTGTCAGGGCCGGTGCTGAATCGATAACGCACCCTGTAATAGCGATAGCAGGATTCGTGCCAAACCGCTACCGCACTCACTGACAGGCACGCCAGGCGGTGCACGCCCCCGCGATCCCGCTGACGCTACCATCGATAACGCAGACCGAGATAACCGGAGCGACCGGCCACACCGGCATTCTGTATGACCTCGTAGTCCTCGTCGAAGAGGTTCTCGATACGGGCAAATAGCTGCAAGGCGTCGCCCGCCTGCCAGGTACCGTCCAGATCGACGCGCACCCAGGAATCCAGCGGATCGCGCTCGCGGGAACGGTTGAACTGCTCGCCAACGTAGACAAGCTGCGCTCCGAGATACAGGCTCCCGGTCGTTCCAAAGTCGACGCGCAGGCTGCCCTGGGCCTCAGGCGTTCGCGCCAGATCCAAACCGTTCGACTCGTCCGTCGCTTCCGTGGTGGTATACGTCGCCGACAGCCCCAGGGCGGCCGCCGGCTGCCACCGTGCTTCGAACTCCCAGCCGCTGGTCTCCACTTCGGCAATATTGACGTAGGTCGAGGTGAAGGTCGCGAAGTCGATCTCGAATTCGATCAGGTTCTCGATGTCCTGACGGTAGTACCCGGCGGACAGCATCAGCGTATCGTCGAACAGGCGCTGCTCGACCGCCAGGTCGTAGCCCCGGCTCTCCTCCACTTCCAGTTCCTGATTACCGATCAGGATGCTGCCGAAGATCGGCTCCGGCCCATCGAAGAACGACTGGTACAGCGTCGGCGCCTTCGCTCCGGTGCCGTAACTGGCCCGCAAGCGGCTGCCGCTCCCCGCCAGCAGGTAACTGCCCGCAACCCGCCACGTCGCATGAACGCCGCCGACCTCGAAGTCGTCCAGTCGCGAGCCGGCGGTCACGTTAAAAGCGTCGGAGCCGGACCACTCGGCCTGGACGAACAGCGAACGGGTGTCGAATTCGGCGTCGAACTGCTCGATCACGGTGCCGGGTCCCGAGCGGCTGTGCTCGGCAGAGTCGCGCTGGTAGCGCAGTCCCGCCAGCAGGGACACCTGCTCGAAGTCCACCGTGCCCTGATACTCCAACCCGGTGCTCGAGCCGTCGAAGTCACTGTTCGGCACGGCTACCGTGGCGTCGAAGAACTCTCTCTCCGTTCTCTGGGCAAACAGGGTGACGGCGTGCTCCGTGTTGGCGAAAGAAGCCGGGTCGAGCCTCTGGGTCAGACTCCCGGAGTAGACACGCTTCTCCGCGCTGGCCTCGCCATCCACCGCGCCGAAAATGCTGGGGTCGGTCTCCGCATCCACCGAGGAGGCATGGAAGGCCGCCTCCGTCGCCCAGCGATCGCTGTAGCGATAATCGCCGCGGCCGGTCACGGTCCAGTTGTCGCTACCGTCGTCCTCCGTCGCACCCAGCCGTTCGGCCACCCGGGAGAAGCCGTCGGTGGTCAGGGCGTTCGCGCTCAGTGCGAAAGTGCCGGCCTCTCCGCCGCCGCGCAGGCTGCCGCCCAGTCGACGTGTATTGTAACTGCCGGCCTCCGCTTCGACAGAGCCCTGCAGCCCCTGCTCGCCCCGTTTCGTGATGATGTTGATGACACCGCCGATGGCATCGCTGCCCCAGACGGCACTCTGGGGACCGCGCACCACTTCGATGCGTTCGATACCGGTGGTGAGCAGTGACGAGAAGTCGAAGTCGCCCTGGGCGCTAGCGATGTCGTTCACCCTGACGCCGTCGATGAGCACCAGCGTCTGGTCGGAATCGGCGCCGCGGATGCGCAGGTTCGTGGCTCCTCCCGGCCCACCGGCCTGATAGGCATAAACGCCGGGCACCTGATCGAGGAGCTCCATGACGAGGCGCGCACCGCTGCGTCGCACGTCCTGTTCGCCGAGCACGGTGACGGCGCTGCCCAGGGAATCCACCGCCCGCTCCGTCCGCGTGGCAGTCACCAAGATTTGCTCTATCTCCTCCGCCGACACCGGCACCGGCGCGGTTGCGAGCACACCCACCGCCAGCGTCAGGTCCATTATTTTTCTGTAACTCATGCCCTCGTCTCCTGTGAATTTATGCACGCTGCGAGGAGAGCCGACAACCATCGCGATAGCGGCTCACGGATCCGGAAAAAAGACTCGCCAGCAGGAATGCGAGGCCGGCCAGCGCAAGCAGATCGATCATCTCTTCAGCAGGGCGCTGCAGCGCGTCCTGCGGCTCCCTCTCCTCCTCCACCATCTTGTATCCGGTGACGGATTGCTCTGTCCCCGGCGCCTCTGCTGCGGACTCGACGGGCTCCGGCGGCGGCTGGTGCCAGCGGATCTTGTCGGCGATGCGCCCGGCCAGCGCGGCCTCGATGCTCCGCCCGGTGGCTCGTTCGATGGTGTCCATCGCGTCCTCGACCCACTGCGGATCCAGCCCGGCGGCGGCCGCAGTCTTGCGCACGAACTGCTGCAGCTCCGGGTTGTCGCAGCTCAGGTGATCGCAGGCCGGACCGTGGCGGACGAGGGAATCGACGTAGGCTTCGACCAGTTCCGCGCGGGTCTGCGCGGGCGCATCCCAGTAGCCCTTGCGTACGACCTCGAGCATGCGCGCGGCGATGCCCTGACGGGCATAGGGATTGTGTTCTTCGAAGAAGGCCTCGATGCCGAAGTCATACCGGTCGGTCATCCAGACCTCGTGCATCTCCTGCCACTTGGCGGCGTCGACGGCTTCCGGGTAGACCACCTGCCAGCCCCACAGGTAGTCCACGGCCTTCCAGACGTGCCGGCCGCCCGCATAGCCCTCCTGCATCATCTGCCCGGCGAACTCGGGGTTGAGATAGCGTGAACGCAGCTCCTGGCCCATGAAGCGCTGCAGGGGTTCATGGCGTTCCTCCCCGGCGCGGCGCAGATCGGTGACGTAGAAGTCCGGGCTGCGGCCTCCACCATTGGCACGCCTGACGCCGAGGGCAATCGAGCCGCCGTAGGAGAAGTAGTCGTCGTTGTCCAGGGTGGCGTAGAGATTCGAGGCGCGGGAGTGGACGATGGTGTCGGTGTCGGCGAGCGCGGCCCTGAACTCCTCCCGGGCGGGGACGCCCCACAGACCGCCCCCATAGGCGTGGCCCATGCGGCGGATGTAGTTGTCGGCCACCTGCGCCTCCTCGTCCCAGCTGCCCGAGGCGTGGGTCATGGCATGCAGCTTGGAGTCGTGCTTGCCGCTGGGCTCGGCGAAGATGCGCAGGGCGGCACGGCGCGCGGCCCCTTCCCTGTCCATGCCCTCCGCGACGAGCTGCTCGCTCAGGACATCGATGTGCTTGCGCACCGGGTTGTCGGCTTCCGGCGACGAGGCGGCCAGCTGCACGGCCCGGTCGATCAGCTCGAACAGCATCGGGAAAGTGTCCCGGTAGAGGCTGGTTGCGTGGAAGACCACGTCCACGCGGGGCCGCCCCAGCTCGTCGCGCGGGATGAGCGCCAGGTCGGAGATCCGCCCGCGCTCGTCGCGCACCGGCCGCACGCCCAGCAGAGCGAGCCCCTGCGCCTCCTGCACGCCCTGGTGACGCAGCGTCTCCACGCCCCAGAGCTGCAGCGCCACCTTCTCAGGCATCTCGCCGTGGCGCTCCCGATGGCGCGCGATCAGCAATTCCGCCATGCGCGCACCCAACTCGTCGGCGGCCGGCAGCGGCACGGTGCGAGGATCGAAGGTGCCGAAATTCTTGCCGGTGGGAATCGCCTCCGGATTGCGTACCGGATCGTTGCCGGGGCCGGGACGCACATAGCGTGCGTCAAGCCCCGTCCTCAGCCCCTCGAACTCCGCCGGCCCGCTGGCAACAAGTCGTTGCCTTGCCGTGTCCGCCATGCTGCTGCCGTTGGCCTGGGTGATTCGATCGACAAAACGGGCGAGCCGCTCGCCCGAGGGGCTGACTCCGAAGGTATGCAGCCCGAGCGGGATCGTCTGGTCGCGTACCTGGGCAATGTAGTCCTCCAGGGCGGCGAAGCGCGCGCCGCGGTTCTGCGCGGCAGCGTCAGACCAGCCCCGATCGGCCAGGTCCAGATCGAGACCTCTCTTCCTGACCGCCGCATCGACGCGGTCGGCGATCTCGCCCGCGCGTTCCGGAGCGGTGCCGCGGGCGAGGCGCCATCGAGCGAGCAGATCACGAAGCCCGGTCAGCTCCGGCGAGAGCCCGGCGTCGCCCAGTGCGGGCGTCAGGTGGTCAACGACGGTCGCCATGCCGCGCCGTTTCGCAACGATGCCCTCGCCGACGTCGTCGACGATGTAGGGGTAGACGATGTGCAGATCGCCGGCCAGCACCTCACCGGGATCGCTGCCCGAGAGACCCGCCTCCTTGCCGGACATCCACTCGTGGGTACCGTGTGTGCCGGTATGAACGACCGCGTCGGCCCGGAACTCCCTCTGCAACCACAGATAGGCCGCCACATACTGGTGGTGGGGCGGCAGTTCCTGGCTCTGGTAGAGCGCTTCCAGGTCCTGCATGCGCGCCCGGTCCGGCTGCGGCATCACGATGACGTTGCCGAAAGCGATCACTGGCAGCACCAGATGGGGCTCGCCATGGATATCGGTGCGCATGATCTGCGCGTCTTCGGCCTCGCCCCAGTGGTCGATCACCGCCTCACGAAAAGCGCGGGGCAGCGAGGAAAACCACTCGCGGTAACGCGAAGCCGGCAACGTGACGACATCGCCTGCGGCGACCAGGCGCTCGAGTTCGCCCGGGGCGAAGCGTCCGATGTTCAGACCCCGATCGCGGATGCGCTGTTGCAGGGCTTCGTCCGTCGTGTCTTCGAGACCGTCGACCGCATAGCCTGCCCGGGCGAGTTCCCGCAGCAGCCCGGGGATGCTCCGCACCACGTTCAGATAACTGGCGCCGACGTTCTGCTTTCCCGGCGGGTAATTCCAGTACAGGACGGCGACGCGGCGCCCGGCGGGCGGGCGTCCGCGGATTCGTGCGAGCCTCGCGGCCCGGTCGGCGACCCGCTCGACCCGTTCCGGTATGGGCGCCGTGCCGACCGAGCGGCCCCGGTTGTCGATGGCACCGACCACATTGGGTGGGGCGAGGCCGGCCAGCTCCGGGATCGCCAGCTGGAAGGCGACCTCGCCAGCGGTGAGTCCGCGCGGCGAGCGCCGCCACTCCTCCACCGTCCGGCCGAAGACGCGGATTGCGTTGATGACCGGCACGCCCAGCCGCTCGAGCACGGCGGCAGACTCGGCCTCGAAGAACTTGAGGTGAAAGGAGACAACCGCGGCCACACGCGGTTTTCCCTTCTCGTCGAACAGCCGGGCTTCGAGCATGGGTACGGCCCGTTCGCCGAAGATGATGACCGGCTCGACACCGCGGGCTTCGAGTGCCGCGGCGACCGCGCGCGTCAGCGCCAGGCCGCCGCTGCGAGCGCGAGTGGCGTACTCCAGGATCGCGACCCGCGGTCTCCCGTCGCCGGCGTCCGACGGCCACACGTCGGTGATGCGCGATCTCCCGTCCTCGAAAACCACGTACCCATCGGCCAGGGGCGGCGGCGGCGGCTCCGGGAGCGCTCCGTCGATACCCAGGTGGCGGACCCCGAGGTAGACAAAGAAACCCGCCATGGACACCGGATCGGAGTTCTCCCAGTAACGGTCGAGCACTGGGTCCGACTCCAGCGCGATGCGCTCGGGAAGGCCGGGGTCATCGCTCAGTCCGGAGGGCCCGATGGCGAAGCGCCGGCGATGGCCCTCCGTCTCTATCCGTCGGGCTTGCTGCCCGACCCAGCGGCGGTCGAGAATCTCGACCAGCAGCAGATCGTGATGCGGCAGCGCGCTCTCCTCCAGCGTATTGGAGGGCGCCCTTATCAGCACGTCGAGCCGCCGCGCCAGGTCGGGGTACTCGGCGTACAGCCGGTCGAGCCCGCGGGTGATCTTCTCGACGCTGGGATCCGAAGCGACGAATACGACCCGGTAGCGATCCGCGATCGGGGACGGCGCAGCCCACCAGGCCACGATCAGTGCAGCCAGGAAACCGGCTGCCAGACCGAAGCCGGCGAGCCGCCGGTTCACGGCTCCGCAACCTCTTCGCCGGGATTCTCCGGGACATAGACGACGCTGCCGTCCTGCAGCCGGTAGGCCGTGCCGAGACGTACGCCATCCCCGCTACCTACCGACCTGGTGAGCCGGCGTACGGTGGTCTGGCGGCCTTCCCGGACGATAATCTCCAGACCGTCTTCCCGCTCTTTTGTGATGGTCACCTTCTGGTCCGGCGCGAACAGATCCAGCAGATTCAGCGCGCTGATCAGGGCCACCATGAAGCCCAGCGCGAATACCATAGCGACATCGAAGAGGTTGGCGACGCCGCTCAGCAGGTCGTCGTCTTCCGTCGGGCCGAGCAGGCCGAGCCCCTGTCGCCGGCGCTCACCCATCGGCCGCCTCCAGCGCATGCCGGAGTTCCGCCAGGTCGAGCCGATACCAGCGGTCCTGATTGTTCACCACGACCCAGGAGATGCCGCCCGCGAGCAATCCGAGCACAGTCGTGCCGAAAGCCAGTATGAGCCGTTCGGAGAGTGAAGACAGATCGTTCTCTGCCAGCGCCACCAGCGCCGGCCCGAGCGGAATCAGGGTGCCGGCCAGCCCGAGCGCGGGCCCGAGCCGCACCCACATGCGGGCCCGGTCGACACGCCGGGCCAGCGCCGCCTCGGTGCGATCCAGCAGCAGCCAGGGATCAGCCGAGGATTCCTTGCCGTGCTGATCGCGCCATTCCCGGATACCGTGACGCCGCGCCATCGATGGTGGAATTTCCCGGAGATTGTGCAGCGACACGGCCGGTGCCCGCCGCTCGCGCGCTTCGATGGCCAGTTCGCCGACGAGAAAGGCGCTCCGTGTCACACCGATCAGCAGCGTGATCACGACGGGCCAGAGCAGCACACTGGTGAGCGCGTAAACGGCAGTCAGCAGCGGATCGATCATCGGGTCGGCCTGCAGTCAATTCCGGGACCGACCGTAGCACAACTTTACTAATCGTGATACGCGCTAAAACCTGCGATCAGTCAGTAATAACCGAAGCGAGGCGCGCCGTATCTTTGACGGTTCCGTGTCTTCGAGTCGGGCCCTGCTCTGCGACCGTCCCGTCAATCGCGACGAAAGGACAGCGAGAAAGACACCGGTACCTCCGGCGTGATTCCGTCCAGACCGGCTACCTTGCGCAGCTGTTCAAGCCCCTGGTCCAGCTCCAGCGCCGAGGTGCTGACGATCACCGGCCGCGCGCTCGCCACACGAAGCCGGTTTGGGGCCGAGCGAGTCACCAGCACTGTGGCCGTCAGAGGCACCTCGATACCCTGTACGGCCAGCGTCCCGACCACCTCCTGCTCGGTCGACGCACCGACCGCCAGCTCCTCGGCGATCGCCGGACTCACGCCGGCCCTGAACACGGCATGGGGGAAGCGTACGACCTCAAACAGCATCTTGCGCATGCGCTCGTCGCGGATCTCAATGCGCGTGTCAACGCTTGCCAGGTCGACGATCAGCTCAGCACCGCGGTCGTCCAGTCGGCCCTCGATACTGCGGAAGCGGTGACCCTCGGCGGTCGAACCGTTCTTCACGGAGACGAAACCGAGCGTCGAAGCGCCGGAGTCGAGGGTCCAGTCTGCCAGTACTTCGGTACCGGCGAGGAGCATTGCGGCGGCGAGCAGGGCGCGCAGAGCGCGGGCATTGAGCATGGGAGATTCTCCTTGAACACAGTACTCGAAGGCACGACCGACAGCCTGAAGCGGCGTGGATTATCCTGCCTCTTTGCTACTCCGGGTCATAAGGCAGCGAGGAGTGATGCAGCACGATCACCAGGTCCCCGTCCTCGGCGCGCTCGTAGCCGAGGCTGTACTCCGCCTTTACCTCGTCACCCGCGGTGGTCGTGAAGTAGTAGTTACCCATGGCCATGGCGCTGTCGCTGTCAATGACCGTAGCGTGGTTCTCCCAGCGCACGTCCGTGTAGGGGGCGAGCGCGAAGCCCTTGTCTTCCGCGATCGATCCGCCGACGAAGTAGGACAGTGCCTCGGTCAGAGTTTCGCGAAACTGGTCCTCCGCGGCCAGCGTCGGCTTGAACAGCACCGGCCGGTCGCCGTAGGCGTAGAACTGCTCGATATGCTCCCGCGCCGCCGCTTCGACGTCACCGCCCTGCGTATGCAGCCGGCCGATCCTGACGATGCCCTGTCCCCACGCCTGCTGGGCCGCGGCGACCTGCGCAGCGGTAATCCCGGCGCTGCCGTCAGCGGATGCGCCGCAGGCGGACGTCAGAATGACCGCCGCCGCAGCGGCGATCTTCGCTTTTCTCGTTGCCAACATTGTATTCCTCCAGTTCGAAAACGGGTTGCTACTGCTACGGCTGAACACCGCCGGATGCAGGATCCCCAGCCGTAGTCCGGGCGAAGGTAGCAGCGCAAAACACTTAAATAAAACAGATTATCGAGAACATCATGTTCGCTTTTTCTTTTCAGGAAATGCGTCAGGATCACCGCGCAGCGCTCTCCCCGTGACGCACGGCGACTGTCTGTCCGCACAGCTGCCGCAAAGACCCTTGACCTCAACGACCGCATTCTCCGGCCGGAACCCGTGCTGGTCCGCAATCTTGTTCAGCAACGTCCCCAGGCGCCTCGACTCGATCTCGTCAACATGACCGCAATCGGAACAAACCAGGTACTGGCTTTCATGAGCCTGCCCGGGATGGTTGCAAGGCAGATAGGCATGCGCGGACTCCAGTCTGTGAACCAGACCGAGCCGCATGAGGAAATCCAGATGCCGGTAAACGGTTGTCGGCGCGATCCTGCGATTCTGCCGTTCTGCCAACAAAGCGATCAGCTCGTAGGCAGACAGCGGACGGTCGCTGGCACAGAGGACCTCATAGACCGTCAAACGGGCTGATGTCAATCGCTCGCCTCTCTCGGCGCAACGCAACTCGGCGAGCTTGCGCCGTTTCGAATCCAGGCGTTGTGTTGTCACAGCAGTCTCGACCAATCTGCGTCTCCTGCAACCTGAGCCCGTCAGCCAGTCTCTGAGTGAATGAACTCTGCGGCTACGGGCTTACGAGACGGGCGTCATACAGACGGTATACGACACCGACCTCGCTCTTTTGCTGCGGCTCGAAGCGTCCCTCGACCACCACCGGATCCCAGGACACCTCGATACCCTCGTCCGCAAAGACTTCCACGGCGCCTGCCGGCCCGCCGGGGACATGAAAAAAACAGCTTGGAGGATTCGATGTGAGCAGAAAACGACGCTGCTTTAGTTCCGGCTCCAGCGGCATCATGAAACCCGACAGCTTGACCGTCCGTCCGGCATGCTCCGAAATCGCCGTCGGAAATTCGGCAACCAGCACCCAATCCTCATACCGGATCCTCGCCTGCATGAGTTCTTCCCAGGGCAGACCGCCCTCTACGGCCGGTGGCGCCGGAAATCCCGCGGCCCGCAGGCTGATGAGGTTGACCATGATTTCGGTACTCGCCCCGCCGAACTCGACCGTGATCCGGTCCAGGCCCATCTCTCCGCCGACCACTGCGAACTCGACCATTCCCCGCTCGTCTGACGTCGACCGCGGCGAAACCTCCGCCGGTTCCAGCAACTGACTGGTCCCCTCGATAGAGAAGGCTGGCGCGGCACCCTCGACCGGTCGGCCATTGCCGGTCTCGAGCTGTACCGCCAGGTAGGCATAGTCACGCTCCAGCAGATCGATGACATAACGTCCCCGCTCGTCGTGGTAGCCGGCCTCGGCCAGGACCTCGATCCTGACATCGACTGCCTCGGCCGCGCTCACCGGTTGCGCGGGCCGCGGGCGCGGATTCTCTTCTTCGTACGCGGGCGGCTCGGCCGCCAGTTCCTCCGCCGTTAGCCCGGAACGCGGCGGCTCTGCATCGGCTGCGGGTTCCTGGCCACAGCCGGGCGCGGCCGCCGCGAATATCACAGCGATTCCCCAGCGAAGCACAGACACGTTCCGGGGCCGCGACACCATCATCCCTCCGCCAGCGTTCTGGCCACATCTGTCCGGTAGGCCTGCACCGCGGGTATCGCCGCGGCGATGATGCCTACGCTGAGCAAGCCCACGATCAGAAGGCTCTCGGCCGGTATCCACGTCCATCCGGTCAATGCGACACCCCGCGTGCTTTCCAGCCATACGCCGAGGAGCGCCACGGCGCCATGGCCGACCAGGAAACCCAGTGCAACCCCTGCCGCCGACAATAGCAGCCCTTCGAGCAACAGCGCCATCAGCAGCTCCCATCGTGTTGCTCCCAGACAACGGAGCATGGCCAGGTCGCCTCGCCGCGCACGCAGGGAACCGTACAGCGCCGCGAACACTGAAAGACCCGCCGTCAGAATCAACACCCAGGCGAACGCGCGCAGGCCGTCCAGGCCGATACCCACCAACTGCAGTATCCGTGCGATCTCCGCCGCGGGTGAGGCGGCCTGAAGGGCTCCGGCCGCGTTCACCTCGCGTGGCAGGGTCATGGCTGCCAACGGCGATTGATAGCGGATCAGCATCGCCGTGATCTCCCGATCCGTGTCAGGATGATTTTCCTCCGCTGCGTGCTCGTGGTCGGACTCATGGTCGTGTGCGTCCTCAGCATGCCCGTGATCTTCCTCCGGCTCGTGTCCATCAGCGTGTGCTACCGCCTCATCTGCGTGGAGATCCCACACGCTCTCCAGTGACGTCAGTATCAGACGGTCGAGCACGGTTCCGGTGGGGGCGAGAACACCGACCACGCGATAGGGCTGCGCGTCGTGGCTGTGAGCTGCGCCGGCGAGCCCGTGCGCGCCCGCGAATCCGGACCCGACATCGAGACCGGCAGCGGTGGCCGCCGCCGATCCGGCCACCGCCTCCATGGATGCTTCCCAGAACCGCCCGGCGGCCAGCTCGGCACCATAAAGCGCTGCGTAGGCTTTGGTTGTCCCGACGATCCGGAAACTCCGGTAACTGTCGCCCAACGACACAGGAACCGCGCTTTCGACGCGAGAATCGTCTGCCCAGCGGTCCGCTTGTCGCTGTGGAATATTTCCTGGCGGGACATCGGCATGGTAGACCGTGGCGAGCACGAGCTGGACGGGGCTGCCCCGCGCGCCCAGCACGAGATCGATGCCGCGGGCATCCCGTGACAGTGTCTCCGACAGCTGTGCCCCGGTCAGGAGCAACAGGACGATACTCGCCGTGCCAAGCCCCATCAGCACCACATTCACCGCAGTCGTGAGCGGAGCGAGGCCCAGGTTCGCGAGCGCGAGCCGCAGCCAGGTCACGGCGGCACCGCCATGTCGAATTCGCGCTGCAGGCGACCGCGCACCCGCTGATCATGAGTGACGATCACCAGGGCCGCGCCGACGGCCGCGACCGAGTCTCGCAACAGATCCAGCGCCTCCTCGGCGTGACGATCATCCAGCGCCGAGGTCGGCTCGTCGGCCATCACCAGACGGGGCTCGTGCACCAGTGCGCGTGCAATCGCGACCCGTTGCGCCTGTCCGTGGCTCAGCATCGACGGCCTGCGCTTCTCGAGACCGGCCAGACCGAGTCGATCGAAGACGATTCGCACCCGCGCCGGATCGACCCGGACGCCGGCAAGCCGTTGTGCAAGCAGCACGTTCTCGCGGACCGTCAACGCCGGTAACAGGTGAAAGCGCTGGAACACGAGGCCGATATTGCGGCCGCGAAAGCGGTCCAGATCGCTGGCGCGCAGCGCCGAGAGGTCCTGCCCCAGTATGCGGATGACCCCCGCACCGGGACCTATCAGACCCGCCAGCAGATGCAGCAGTGTGGTCTTGCCGCAACCGGAGGGTCCGATCACCGCCATACTCTCGCCCTGGCCCAGGCCAAGGTGCTCTACGGCGACGACCGGGTGCTCACCGTAGCCGAAGCGCAGGTCAGCAACAGCGATGGCCGGGGTCGCGGGCACAGCGAGCCCTCCGGCTACTGGTTCGCGACGCATGCCTCGCCACGGCGCCGCATAGCGGTGCGATGTCGGGCCCAGCGCCAAAGATGGGCTGCGCCCAGAAGCAGCGCTCCGGCAACGGTGATCGGCTGCTCAAAGGCCGCTACGGTACCGCTAAACGCCGCCAGCAACAGCAGTGCAAGGCCGCTCAATGCAGCGATTATGAAGACGCTCGCGCCCTGCATTGGCAGAGACTGCCAGACAATCCACAGCGTCACGGGTGCCGCCAGCAGCACCAGCGCCCGGTGCACCAGCGGCGTCTCCGATAGCTGGCCGGCCAGTGGCAGCAACGTGGCGAGTAGCGGCAGCGCCAGGCAATGAATCAGGCAAAGTGTCGACAGCGCGGCCGCGTACAGATCCAGGCGACCGGCTACCCGACCGAGCGGCCTGCTAGACGTATTCACTTCGCGTCAGCCGCATGCCCGTACCAGGCCCCAGCGGCGCCGTAATACGACGCAACGAAATCTCATCAACCTCTCCCACAGGCCACTCCACTTGCCAATTCCATATGTAATGTTATAACGTTTTTTGCTCAGCAGCAAAGGAGTCTGGTCGTGAACCTGTCATCACCCCTTCCCGTCACCGTCCTGTCCGGCTTTCTTGGTGCCGGCAAGACCACGCTGCTGAACCATGTGCTCAACAACCGCGAAGGACTCCGGGTCGCGGTCATCGTCAACGACATCGGCGAAGTCAACATCGATGCGGATTTGCTGCGTGGCGATGTCTCCCTGCAGAGGGTTGACGAGAAACTCGTGGAGATGACCAACGGCTGCATCTGCTGCACGCTGCGCGAGGACCTGCTCGTCGAGGTGGCCCGGCTGGCCGGGGAGCGCCGCTTCGACTACCTGCTCATCGAATCCACCGGGGTGTCGGAACCGCTGCCGGTGGCCGAGACTTTCACCTTCGCGGACGAGACCGGACGGTCTCTTTCCGCCGTGGCGCGTCTCGACACGATGGTCACCGTCGTCGATGGCTACAACTTCCCGACCCTCCTGGCGGAAGCCGAGAGCCTGAAAGAAAAGGGAATGGAGATCGGTGAGGAAGACGAGCGCAATGTGGCCGATCTCCTCATCGATCAGGTCGAGTTCAGCAACGTCATCGTCGTGACCAAGACCGATCTCATCGGCCAAGCCGACACGGATGCCCTGCTGGCCACACTGCGACGCCTGAACCCCCGCGCCGAAGTGCTTGTCGCGGAGCAGGGGCGGATAGCGCCGGAGTCCATTCTGGGCACGGGCAGATTCAGCATGGAC
Source organism: uncultured Woeseiaceae bacterium (assembly GCA_964427415.1). Taxonomy (GTDB): domain Bacteria; phylum Pseudomonadota; class Gammaproteobacteria; order Steroidobacterales; family Woeseiaceae; genus Lentisalinibacter. Next base: position 16,398 of record CAYRUH010000007.1, read on the forward strand.
GAGGCCGCCAGTGCCCCTGGCTGGCTGGCTGAATTGCGCGGCGAGGCTACGCCGGAGACCGAGGAATACGGCATCGGCAGCTTCGTCTATCGGGCGCGCCGGCCGTTCCATCCGCAGCGCCTTTATGACTTTCTGGCCAGCGGCTGGCGCTACGGCAACCTCGTGCGCTCGAAGGGCTACTTCTGGCTCGCCACCCGATACGACCAGGCCGGCGCCTGGTCGCAGGCCGGCGGCATCATGCAGCACGGGTTTGCCGGTCTGTTCTGGTCCGCTGTGCCCGAGGACCACTGGCCGGAGAACCCCGATTATCGAGCCGCCATTCGCAGCAAGTGCGAACCGCCCTACGGCGATCGGCGGCAGGAGATCGTCTTCATCGGCCAGCGTCTTGACGAAACCGATGCACGCCGGGCGCTGGATGACTGCCTCCTCAGCGATGCCGAACTCGCCGCAGGAAAGGCGGCATGGACCACCCTGCCCGACCCGTTCCCGCAGTGGATTCGTGAAGTCGAGGAGGAGCCCGCCTGATGCGTCAGGTGATAACAGATCAGTGGGGAGATCTTGCGGACATCTATGACGATGATGTGGAGTTCGTCAGCATTGCGCGCCCGGAGTCGCATGCGCTCCGGGCGGCGGCGTACGACCTCCTGGCATCGGCAGCAGAGGTTCAGGCGCAATGGACGCAGCCTGCGCGAGAACGTATCCATATCACGCACGGACCCTGGCGGTCGCTCGGTGAGGAACTGCAGGCTGCGCTCGGCGCCGAAATTACAGAGGCCGTCGACATCCTCGCCGATCTATTGGGATGCGCAGCCGCGGGAATCCGGGTCAGGACGCTGCGTGGTCCTATGTGCCCCCGCTTTCATGCGGATCGAGTGCCATGCCGCCTGCTGATCACCGTGGCCGGATCAGGTACCGAGTGGATCCCCGGTGACGACGTCGACCCGGACCTGCTCGCCGATCGGGCAAATGACGAGGTGCCGATCAAGCCGGGCGGGACGATCGGGACCCTGCACACCGGCTCATGGTCACTGCTCAAGGGCAGCAAATGGAGCGAAGGATTCCGCGGAGTCGTGCATCGGTCACCTCATCAGAACGATGCGCGATTACTGGTGTCACTGGACCCGATCTTCACCCCGGTAATGCAGTAGAGCCCGGCGTCTTCCTCTTTCCCCTCCACACATTCGGAGTAGAACAATGACAACGTCATCCGCAAGCGTTATCGCCCGCGCGGCTTTCACGATTTATCCGCTTCTTCTCACACCGCACACCGTATTTTCGGAATCGCAGTCCGCGGAGGTTGTGGATGAAATCGTGGTCACCGGCGAACGACTGGACGCGGGTTACCTCGAGAAACAGGCGGAGATCGGCTTCGGCTTCCCCGCGGACATCGCGCGTATGCCGCAGAGCATCCAGGTGGTTACCGGACGACTTATTGAAGATCTCAAGCCATCGACTCTCTCGGATATCGTGGCCGTGACCGGGGGCATAAGCAGCCCCCGCAACAGCGTGGAGCCTTTCAGTTCATTCAAGATGCGGGGGTTCACGGTCAGTCAGACCGTCGTCGACGGTATCCGCAATACCAATTCGCTGAACATTCAGACCGAAGGCCTGGCGAGCTTCGACCAGGTCGAGGTGCTGCGCGGGCCCGGCGGCGCAGTCTATGGATTGAGTTCGCCGGGCGGTGTTATCAATATCGTGACTAAAAAGCCGCTGTCGATGCGCCGCCTCGAGGCATCCATCGCTCTCGGCAACTTCGATCATCGCGAGGCCATGATCGACCTGACCGGTCCGCTTGCAGCCGACGGCAGTCTGCGCGCGAGGCTCGTAGCAGCCTACGAGGATCGGGACAGCTTCGTTGACTTCGTCTCAGTGGAACGTATGCAGTTCAATCCGAGTCTCGAATGGGCGCATTCCTCCGGCATCGTTCTGCGCTATCGGGCCGATTACCGCGAGCGAGAGGGGTTGCGCTACATCTCGCTGCCGCTGCAAGGGACACTGATCGACACCAGCACCTTCGAACTCCCGCACTCTTTGTTCACCGGCGAGCCCGCACAGGGCGACACCACTTCCGAGACGCTGGTGCAGACTCTGGTTGCTGAGCGAGACCCGGATGGCTCGAGCCTGGAACGCTTTTATGTTCGCTATACCGACACCGAATATGACCAGCCTTCCGTGGCGCCTGCCGGCGTTCAGGCCGATGGCCGCACGCTCGACAGGCGCTTCAATCGGTTTGTCGAGGCGCAGGACGAGGTCGTAGTCGGCGCGCAGATCGTTAGACAGCTCGTACTCGGGCCTCTCGAAACAACGGTTTCAGCTGGCCTCGACTATGCGGAGTGGACGTACGACTCGGATTTTTTCCGCGGGTCCGTCGCGCCACTGGATCTTCTCGACCCCGTCTATGGTGCGCCCATTGAAGGAGTTTTTCTGCTGGCAAGCTCACGCGACCGCTTCGAGCAACTGGGAGGCTATCTGCAGGGCGTTGCCGAACTTGGCGCTGACGTCACTGTCCTCGCCGGTGCGCGGGTCGATCGGCTCGAGAACGAAACCGAAGACTTCTCCTTCGGCTCGGCCGGATCCTCTTCGGATACGGAGATCTCACCGCGCCTGGGTCTGTCGTGGGAGATCGGCCCGGGCGTCATTCCGTATGCGTCCTATGCCGAGACGTTTGAAGCCAACCCGAATTTCGGCTTCGTGCGCTCGCCGGACGGCGCACCGTTCGGTCCGCAAACGGGACGGCAGTGGGAGGTTGGTATCAAACTGGCCTCGGTGGCGGGTCTCACCTCCACCCTCGCGTATTTCGACATCCAGCTCAGGAACGTCCTGACGGTCGACACGGCGGACCCGTTCTTCCGCGTCCCCACGGGCGAGCAGCGATCACGCGGGATCGAGCTCATCAATACCTGGCAGCCCATTGATAACTTCACCCTGCTCGCGAGTTACAGCTACACGGACGCGGAAGTGACCGAAGACAACGTGATCGCGAGCGGGACCCCGCTGGACAACGTCCCCGAGCACTCCGGACGCATCTGGGCGCGCTACGCCCGCGAACTCGGCGGCGGCTGGCTCGGCGGACTCACGGGAGGATGGCGCTATAACTCCCCAGCCTTCATCGGTATCGGCAGCAATCTCTCGGTACCCCGCTATGATGTTCTGGAGCTTGGCGCTTTCGCGCGACGTGGACCGTTCCAGGTTGATATCAAAGTGGACAATCTGAGCGATGAGGATTACCTGCTGCGCGGGGCATTCGGTGGCAATGGTGTGGTCCCCGGAGACGAACGCCGCGTCCTCGTTACCTTCGCCTGGCGGCCCTGATGTCGGCAGGGCTGCGAAAGACCGGGAGTACCCTCGCACGGCGTTCCGCGGGCCGCCTCGGGATTTACTTCATCGTCACCGTGGCCGCGATATTCATGGCCGACGCGGCAGGCGCGGCAATACGTGACGGCTGCATTCAGGACTTTGATCCCGATACGGACTACTTCCCGGATAAGGCGAAGGTGGACCATGCCCGGGCATTCAGCGTCACCTACCATGGACACTACAAAGTCCTCACTGTTCACCGGCCTGATGGCAGCGGTGCGCGGGACGTGGTCGTGCTGATACATTGCGGCGCGCCGGCCCCGCGCCTGCAAGGCAAGCTGGCGACGGCAACGAAGATCACCATCCCCACGCGCACGCTCGGCGCGAATGAGGATCTCTCGCTGAATCGCGCCCGCATCCTCGGCTACACCGACGGAATCGTTGCCGTGGGAGGAGAAGGTCTCTATGCGCCGGAACTGCGCAGCAGATGGGAAACGGGGGCAGCCGTTGCAATCGGTGAGTCCTTTCACGGGCAACCCGATTACGAGAAGCTCCTGACGGCCGCGCCCGACGTAGTGTTCCTGTCTACGGCTTCGCTAGAACGCGCGGCGTCCATCAAGCGGGCCCGCTCGCTCGGACTTCCCGCGGTACCGACACTGTCGTGGATAGAACCCTCCGTGCTCGGACAGGCCGAATGGGTCTACCACACCGCCGCGTTCCTGAATGCCGAGCAGAAGGCGAATGAAATCATGGACAGTATCAAGGAACGGTACCGACACCTCTCCGCACGCGCCCGGGCGCGGGAGTCCCGACCGACACTGATCTGGCTCGATTCCGCCGAACAGCAAGACCAGTGGCGAGTGCCGGAAAGCGACTGGACCGCGAGGCTGATCAGTGACGCCGGGGGCAGGACGCCCTGGGCGGATGCCGGGGGTGCGCCAACCCGGATCGTCACAACCGAGCAGATTCTCACTGCCAGCGACGACGCAGCGGCCTTCGTAACCACCACTGCAGCGCTGAGTGAAACCGGATTACTCGGGGCTCTGAACGCGGCCGATGCGGTTCGAGCCGGACGTTTGTATGACGTGCACCGACGCTCGCGTCCGGCACATGATGCCTATGACTGGTACGAGAGTGCGGTCATCGAGGTTGACCGGGTGCTCGAGGACTTCGTCGCGCTGTTGCACCCGGATCTGTTACCCGGTCACACATTCCGCTACCTGCAGCCCGCAGGCGGCTCAGGTTATCGGGCGCGAGGAATCGAGGAGCGGTGATCGGCACGCCGTTAAAGGTGGCTGCCGACCCCGCGGATACGGGCAGGCGATTCCCGTCTTTCAGGCTACCCCTCCTCGGGATTCTGGTCGCGACCCTGTTCGTCCTTGAACTTGCCGTCGGTTCGATCCCGATCCCCGTCCGTGAGGTCATCCGATATCTGACCGGTGCCGGCCTCGACAACGCGACCTGGGAAACGATCCTCTGGGAGTTGCGATTGCCGCGCGCGATCACCGCGCTGGTTTGTGGCGCCGCCCTCGGCGCTGCGGGCCTGCAGCTTCAGACTTTGTTCAGAAACCCCCTCGCCGGCCCATGGGCGCTCGGACTCACCGCAGGCGCGGAGCTCGGTGCCGCCGTCACGATAGCGGCCGGCACGTTCGTCGGTTCCGCAACACTCGCGCGGTTTGAATTTCTGAGTGGGGCAGGCACCGTCTCCAGTGCGATTATCGGCGCATCCCTCGTCGCCGCCATCGTGGCTGCCGTGTCTCGGCATGTCAGCACCATGACACTCCTGATCGTCGGCCTCATGCTTGGCTATCTCGCCGAGGGCCTCGTGAGCATCGTTCTGCACTTCACCACGGAAATCCAGGGCAAGGTCTTCGCTTCGTGGAGCGATGGGAGCTTCGGCGGTGTGCAGTGGACCGACTTGCCGATCCTTCTGCCGACCTTGTTCCTGGGTCTGGTCATCGCGCTCGCCATGGTGAAGCCGCTGAACGCGCTCTTGTTGGGCGAGCAGTATGCATCATCGCTCGGCCTGCCGGTCGAGCGTGCCCGCTTGATGACCCTGGGTTGCGCGGTGCTGCTGGCAGGTCCCGTGACGGCTTACTGCGGACCTGTTCTCTTCATCGGTATCATCGCGCCTCATCTCGCCCGTGGCATTCTGAATATCTCCGATCACCGTCTGCTGATGCCTGCCACCCTGTTACTCGGATCCGCTGTAGCGCTCGCTGCCGATCTTTTCGTTCACTTGCCCTGGGACCGACATGTCCTGCATCTCAATGCGGTCAACGCCGTGATCGGTGCTCCCTTTGTTATCTATATCCTGCTTCGCAATCGAAGTATGCGGGCGCTGGAGATCTGATGCTGGTCGCCGGGAATCTCGAAATCGGCTACCGATCGCGACAAGGCATGACATCGGTTGCCCGGAACATCAATCTCAATCTCGAGGATGGCGAGTTCGTCTGCCTGCTCGGACCGAACGGTGCGGGCAAGTCGACCCTGATGCGGACGATTGCGGGGATGCAGGCCCCGCTCAACGGCTCGGTCTTGCTCGATGGGGTGGATATTCGGGCGCTCACGCCGAACCAGCGTGCCGCGCGGCTGAGCGTAGTGCTCACCGAGCGTGTCACCGCAGGCCTGCTGACCGGTTACGCGATGGCCTCCCTTGGCCGGTTTCCGCACACCCGTTGGTTCGGCACCCTGACCGCCAAGGACCATGAAGCCGTCCGCGAGGCAATCGAATCCGCCGGGGCGCAAGCGTTCAGTGACCGCTTTGTCAGCGAGCTCAGCGACGGTGAACGTCAGCGCGTGATGCTGGCCAGGGCGCTGGCGCAGGAGCCCCGGCTGATGATCCTAGACGAGATCACCGCTTTCCTGGATCTTCCACGGCGCATAGAAATGGCAGGCCTTCTGCGCAGGCTGGCCGGCCAAGGGGAGCGCAGCGTTCTCATCTCTACTCACGATCTGGATCTCGCACTCCGCACTGCCGATCGTATCTGGCTGATGCACGCGGATGGAAGCCTGGTTACCGGTGCACCGGAGGACCTGGTTCTCGACGGATCCTTCGCCAGAGCATTCGCTGATGAAGGGATCGAGTTCGACCCCTCACACGGCAGCTTCAAGCTCAGGAGAGACGGCGGCGGTCCCATCAGACTGATCGGCGGAGACAGCCTGCAAAGGCGGTGGACGGCCCGCGCCCTGGAGCGAAGTGGCTTCCGCTCAGTCCGGGACGATCGCGATACCTGCGCAGACTGCCCATCCGTGGAATTACTCGGCAAGGATGGTTGGCGCCTGCTTTACGGGTCGACCACCATCGCTTGCGACACGCTGCACGATCTTGTGCGCGAACTCAAGAACAGTGCGTCGGCATCGGCGCCGGCTATGAGCCAGGGCTAATGTTCCGACCGGAGCAGACGCGGCGCCCGTCGGCGGAATCGCAGATTTGCCAATGCGCCTTGTCACCTGCCCGAAACCACGACTCCCAGTCTTGGAGTTGGCTGCCTGCGACATTCAGGCTAGGGCCGGGGATTCCGGCACTGACGGCGAACTCAAATGGGCAATTTCGCCAGCAACTGTGCTGGATTTGACCGTCAATACGGATTTTGCTCAGGCCGAGGTCGATCGCCAGGTGGTAAATCTCGAGCGCTTCAGTGCCTTCTTCCGCGAGCGCCGGCAATGCTTCCTCGAGAACGTCAGTCTCTTCGATGCCAGTGTCACCCGATGGATCCAGCCTTTCTTCAGCCGCCGAATCGGCCTTGACGATCTCGGCCCGCCAATCCCGATAACCGGTGGCGCCCGGCTTACGAGCCGCAATACCCGGCATGAGGTGGCAATGCTGGCCATGCGTCAGGAGCGCCTCGGACAAAGTCCGGCCGCGAACTTCGGGGTAGCCCGCTATGTACACAACCTCGCCGAACAAAGCCGGATCGGTGGCATGGTCACCTACCGTCGCGATGGCGCTCTCGCCGGTGAAACTGAGCGCCCTGGAAACGTCAACATGGGAGTTTCGCCCGCTGTCTTACCTCTATGTCGTCTACAACGGCAGCCGCGAGGACGATCTGGACCCGAGCGGGCGATTACGCACTGACTCACAGCAGCTCATCGCGACATTTTCCTACCAGTGGGAGCAGTGACTCGTCAATGGTTCCGGAGCGTCCCTCTACAATTCAACAGTTCCTGGTATACCCTTTGGCGATTCCGCGTGTGAGCCGACCGCCCTCTGCTCACCCATCCCCAAGTAAGCCTGCCAATTCCGGCGCGGCGATGTCCATGAATGCCCGCAGCTTGGGTGGCACGAAACGCTGGCGTGGATAGACCAGATGCACCGGGTCCGCTTTGGCCACCCAGTCGGGCAATGCCCTGACGAGTCGACCTGCCGCCACATCCTCGCGACAAATATAGGTTGGCAGCAGGCCGACTCCCCGCCCGCGCAGGATCATCAAGCGGATCAACCCCAGGTCGTTGACGATCCGGTGCCCCGCCATCGGCAGGGTGACGCTCTGATTGCGCTTCGTCAGCACCCACTGCGACTTGCCGAACGACGTGAACTGCAGGCAACGGTGGCGACTGAGTCCCTTCGGTGACGCCAGCGGCGGCGCAGCGTCGAGATAATCCGGGCTGGCGAACGGCGCCCAGCAGGCGATACCGACCCGCTTTGCGATCAGGGTCGAGTCCCGCAGCTCGCCGGTACGAATGGCAACATCCACCCCCTCGCCCACCAGGTCGACGTAGTCATCGGTGAGCAGCAGTTCGACATCGATGCGCGGACACGATTCTCCCAGTCGCTCGAGCAATCCAGCAAGGAAGACATCGCCGAAATCGGCAGGAGCGGTCACTCGCAATCGACCCGCGGGCTCGCCGACCGAGGCCGTCACCGCAGCCTCGGCCTCCAGCATCTGCCCCAGTCCGGCAGCCGCATGACGGTAGAAGAGTTCCCCGAGCTCGGTCAGCCTGAGCCGCCGGGTCGTTCGCTGCAGCAGGGTCACACCCAGCCGCCGCTCCAGACGCGAGATGCGGCTGCTGACAGTAGAGATCGGCAGGCCGAGTTGTCGGGCGGCCGCGCTGAAACTGCCCGCCTGCACGACCTTGACGAAAACCGCCGTCTCGTTCAGATTCATGCCGATTATTCAATCAGTTGAAAAGTTTTTAACGATTTTACCACCTAGTCGCAGCTGGCAGGCACCCGTAGACTCGCGCCCGTCAACTCCGGAGGCGACATGAAAAAGCTCAATTACATCAAGCGCAGTGCCAATGACCACTGGGTCGGTGACGGTTTTCCGGTCCGCACCCTGTTCTCCTATGACGATCTCGCCGACGAGCTCTCGCCGTTCCTGCTGATGGACTACGCTGGTCCTCATCAGTTCGCGCCCACCAGCCGGCGACGGGGCGTGGGGGCACATCCGCACCGCGGCTTCGAGACCGTCACTCTCGTCTACGATGGCGAAGTCGCGCACCGCGACACGACCGGCGCCGGCGGGACGATCGGCGCCGGAGACGTGCAGTGGATGACCGCCGGCTCGGGACTCCTGCACGAGGAATTCCATAGCGATGCGTATGCGCGGCGTGGCGGGCGGTTCGAGATGATACAGCTCTGGGTCAATCTGCCGGCCAGTGACAAGATGACCGCACCCGGCTACCAGGGTATCAGCGACAATGAGATCCCCCGAGTGGCACTGCCCGACGGGGCCGGCACCGCGCGCATCATAGCGGGTCGCTGTGGCGAGGTGGCCGGTGCGGCGCGTACTTTCACGGCGGTGAATCTCTGGGACCTGCGGCTGCAGGCCGGAGGGCACATTTCGCTCGAGCTGCCACCGGGACACACGACGGCACTGTTCGTGTTGAGCGGACTGCTCCGCATCGATGACCAGACGGTCGGCGCAGCCGAGCTGGCCGTCTTCGACCGCGAGGATTCGGTGCTGATATTCGATGCGGCGCAGGACAGTGTGGTCCTGCTACTCGGCGGCCGGCCTCTCGACGAGCCGGTCGTCGGGCGCGGTCCGTTCGTCATGAACACGCACGAGGAGATTGCCGAGGCCGTGCGTGACCTCAGCAGCGGCCGCTTCGGGCGTATGCCTGCCACAGGCTGACGCAAGCGAGCTGATCTTCCAGAGCCGCCGCTTTACCTCCCATTGCCCTTCGCGCGGCACATTCCCGACTATCGCAACCTGATGAACAGCTTCGACAATCTGCAGACGAAGGGGTACAGCGCAAGGCCCGGCCACGCCGCTCCAGCGCGCAGGGTGCTACTTTTACCCAGGTAACGGCCGGGGAGAGGAGAATCGCACCGCGTCTCGATCTCGCGCTCCAGATCCTCATGCCCATCTGTCCACCCAAGCCATTATCGGCGCAATCTGTATTTCTCGGCGATGTGGGCATCATCCACGGCGCTCATCGCGGAAATGTCATGGCGATGCGCTGCCACCACTACGCTGATTCGTCTCTCCGCCCGCCTTCAAGGCAACTTCGAATCTTCTCCAGCAGGACGCCGCGCTGGTACGGCTTGACGATGAAATCACGCGCTCCGGCGTCAATGCTGGTAATGGCAACCTGTCGGGTGCTGTGACCTGTAAGCATCAGGACAGGCAATCGCTCCAGCTGCAACTCCGTCCGGATGGCCTTTATTGTCTGGATACCATCCATCTCCGGCATCTCGAAATCCATCAGCACCAGATCCGGCACCTGACGACGCAAGGCGTCTAATGCCTCGGGGCCGGAACCCACGGCCTGCCACCGATAGGGCGTATCCCGCAGAGCATGCCTGAGCAGGCTGTGCTGCAGCGGATCGTCATCCACCAGCAGGATCAGCGGGCCGCCCCCGGTCTCATCGGCCGCCGTCCCTTCCATTGGCGCGGCCGGCTCCGGCTCGCCGTCACCCGCAGTGGGTCGAGCGGTCCGCGCACGCACGGCCCGCTCCTCCACGTCGTGCTCACGCACGGCAAAGACGCCGGTATGGTCACCGTGTCGCTCGGCCGCTTTCATCTGGTGTACGCTCTGATGCACCGACATCACCAGGCGGTATGCGTCATAACCGATCGGCCAGAACACGACATAGTCGTCAAAGTATTGTTGCCGGCACAACTGGTAGGCCTCCCGCGTCTCCTCCTTGCTGCAGAGCAGTATGGTTCGGTGCGCCCGTGCGCTGGCAAACTTGCTGTGGCGAAGTATGCCCAGATAATGGTGTTCGGCCGCGCGTGTCGCGCGCATCGCCAGCACGAGCACCTGCGGGCGAACCCGGTCGAACTCCCGTGCGAAATGCGCCGGCTCACTGCACGCCACCGTCTGCGGGAACTCTTTCGTCAGCAGGCCCTCCACCAGCTCGGCGTCGCTGCTGCTGTCGCTCGCCACGACCAACCCGCGCCTCGTCGCCCGGCGTCCGTATGCGTGTCACGAACTGACGACGCTCCCCGTCAAGGGCGGCCCGGTAATGGTGCTCGAGCATCTGATAATGGGCGGGACCGAAAATGTCCTGCGGTGTCTTGCCAATCAATTCCGAGGGCGCGAACCCGAACCAGTCGGTTTAGGCCGCGTTGACGAAAATATAGCGGCCTTCATTATCGACACGCGAGACCGGGCCGGGAAGACTGTCGGTGATGATGCGCAGTTCGCGCTCGCGCGCCAGCGCATCCGCTTCGCGCGCGGCACTGCGTCGCGAGATGATGTAGACGCACAGTGCGCTGGCCGCAACGAAGAACCAGCCTTTCGCCGTCTGCCACAAGACCTGGCGCCCCGCATCGTCCACGAGAGCGAACACCATTTGATCCGTCAGCAGAATCCAGCCGACGCCGCAGATCACATACAGCGTCGCAATTCGTACCGGCCGTTTCTTCCATGCTCCGGGCACCGCAACCCCGTTCCCGGCGGCTAATGAGGCGCATTCCCTGCTACCCCATGCTGGTAGAAAAATACCATACAGAACGGTGCGTTAGCCAACGGTGAACGAGTTCACATAATTGCCGCGACGGCAGCACATGCACGGGATCACGCGTCTGTATGCCGCCGGAGACTCCGGTCCTGCGACAAAGAGGGTTGAAATTACAGATAACGCGAATCATACTCATTCGCGTTAAAAAAGTGACTCAGGGGTACGGGATGCCAACAAGAACTATTGTCACGGCGGTGCTCATCGCCAGCCTTTCGCTGCCGTATAGCCGCAGCACCCTCGCCCAGTCCGGCACCGATACGGTGGAGGAGATCATCGTCACCGGCCGTGCCCAGGACTATTACCTGGAGAAGCAGACGTCGGTCGGCTCCAAGCTGGATCTGGACCTCCTCGAGCTGCCTCAGTCGGCGCAGGTCCTCCCGGAACAGCTGATCATCGATCAGGCGGCACGGGATATCACCGACCTGTACCGCTCGATCGCCGGGGTCAGCGAGTTCAGTTACTCGGGGGTGACGTTCCGCGGCTTCCGCGACAGCGATAACGTGTTCTATGACGGCGTGCGCGGCGATCCGTTCTCCGGCTTCAGCGTGCCGCTGATCTACAACATTGAGCGCGTCGAGGTGCTGAAGGGCCCGGCTGCGGCGCTGTACGGGCGCGGCGAGCCGGGCGGCATGATCAACTACGTCACCAAGAAGCCGGCCTTCGACCGGGAGACGGAGCTGATGGTCACCGGCGGTAATTTCAGCCTGATCGGCGGTGCCGCAGAAGCCACCGGGCCGGTCTCGGATGCCGTAGCCTACCGGGCCGCCGCCTACTACGAGAGCCAGGACAGCTTCCGTGACAACGCCGACTCGATGAACCTGCAGGTGGCCGGCGGGCTCCTGTTCGAGCTGACGCCGGATACCTCTCTGACGACGATGTTCGACCACGTCCGGCAGGACCTGGGCGGTCATCGCCTGCGCGGCGTGCTGGCCGATGACGACGGCAATTTCATCGTCGACCGGGATTTCAATACCAACGAAGCGAGCGATTTCCAGGACCTCGAAGCGACCGTCCTGCAGGCGATTCTGGAGCACCGTTTCACCGACGCGCTGTCTGTCGATGCAACGCTACGCTGGCTCGATAATGAGCGCGAGCAGCGTTACCACGAGCCCCGCGGCTGGGTGGACGACAACGGCGACGGCGTGGCAAACCGTTCGGACGGCGTCATCCGCCGGGAATTCCGGGACCAGTTCCGCGCCAACGAGGAACTCAGCCTGACCGTCGATCTGGTCTACGACCTCACACTCGGCGGACTGGAGCACCAGCTGCTGGTCGGCACCGATTACTTTACCGCGGATACGGAATTCGACTACCTGCGGGCACGCTACGAGGCGGACAACGTCATTGATCTGAACGTATTCCAGCCGAACTATGGCGAGACGGATCCCTCCGCCTACAACCTGACGGACCTCAATCGCGACGGCGGCGAGTCCGAACGCTACGGTTTCTACGTACAGGATTATGTCCGCTTCAGCGACCGCTGGAGCGTCATGGCCGGCTTCCGCTTCAACGATTTCAGGGATACGGACAAGGCAAGCGGTTTCTCGGTGTCCGACAGCGATATCGCACCCCGCGCCGGCGTGATTTTCCGGCCGACGACCGGCGCATCGGTCTATCTGAATTATTCCGAAAGTTTCAATCCTGCCTCGCTGGGCAACCAGGGGAACGTCGCCGAGGACGGCACCCTGCCGCCGGAGAGCGGCATCCAGTACGAGCTGGGCTGGAAACAGCAATGGCTGAACGGCGCCATACTGACCACCTTCGCGCTGTACCGGATCAACAAGCAGGACGTGGCGCAGGCGAATCCGGAAGATACCGGTCCCGGCGACGGCATCCCCGCGCTGCTGAACCTGGGCGAGGTCGAGAGTGACGGCTTCGAAGCGACGCTGGTCGGTGACCTGACGGAGCGTCTCACGCTGACGGCCAACTATGCCTATAACGACGTGGAGGTGATCGAGGGTGTCGACATCGACAGTCTGCGCAACACCTTTGGCGATGGAAGCCGTTTCGCGAACGCGCCGCAACACCAGTTCGGCATCTGGATGCGCTACGCCCTGCCCGCCATCAACTCCGCCGTCGCTTTCGGCGCGGACTATGTCAGTGAGCAGTTCAGCCTCAGTGGCCAGCGGGTCAGGCCGTACACCGTCTATGACGCCAGCTGGACCAGCGCCTGGGATCAGTTCGAATTACAGATCAACGTGCGCAATCTCTTCGACGAGGAACACGCGGTGAGCGGTTTCATCGAGCGCACGGGGCATTTCCCGGGCGCTCCCCGTGAGGTGATCGCGCAACTGCGATACAGCTTCTGAGCCGACGGCAATGCTTTGCCCGGGATAACGTGATGCGGCGCAGCCGCTGGTTTGCCTGGCACAGCTGGGTCGGTCTGCAGGTGTCCGTGCTGATGGCATTCGTGCTGTTCACGGGGACGCTCGCGACGCTATCCCCCGAACTGGACTGGCTCACGACGCCGGCGAAAAGGGCGACGTCGACGGCACCGGACGGCGCGGTACGCTGGGGCACGATGTACGCAGATTTCCGGCGCCGCTTTCCGGAGGCTCGCGCAAGCTATCTCAGGGTGCCGGAGGAGGGCTGGATAGCACCCGAGCTGGTCGCGGTCGACACCGCGGGTGAGCGCTTCCGCGTGTTCTTCGACCGGGCCAGCGGCCGCGTGCAGGGCACCGGCCGCTGGCTCAACTGGCAACGGTTCCTGCGCGAAGCGCACCGCCACCTGGTGATGCCGCTCGAGATCGGACTGACAATAGTCGCGCTGCTCAGTGTCCCGCTGCTGGTGACGGTCTGGTCGAGCCTGTACGTGTACAAGCGCTGGTGGCGGGGTTTCTTCCGTCTGCCGAGGCGCGGCGCCGACGGAGACGAAAGTCGGACCATCAAGTCGCGGCGCCGGTTCTGGGGTGACCTGCATCGGCTCGCCGGCGTCTGGAGTCTGTGGTTCGTGCTACTGATGGCGGTTACCGGCGCCTGGTATCTCCTGGAACACCTGGGACTGAATGCGACTTTGCCGCCGCTGCAGAACCAGCCGGCGCCAGCCGGGGAGACTCCGGGACTGCTCGAGCGAGACCCCCTGGCTCTCGACGAGCTGGTCCGGCGGGCCGCCATCGAGTATCCCGGTCTGCGTGTGCGCTCTGTGTTCCCGGACCTCTACGACGGTGCGGTGGTCCTGCAGGGTCAGGCCGAGGCGGCGCTGGTCAGGGACCGCGCCAACCACGTGGCCTTCGACGGCGTGTCCGGCCGCGTGCTCGACATGCGCAGGGGCGAGACACTCGGCTGGCATAATCGGATTGCCGAGGCCGCCGACCCGCTGCACTTCGGCGACTTCGCCGGCGCGGCTACGCGATATCTGTGGGCCCTGTTCGGGGCGTTCATGACGCTGCTTTCTCTCAGCGGCGTCTATCTCTACGGGCTGCGCAGCGTGGCATCACTGCGGCGCCCGGCGGAGCGGATCGCAGCCGTCTGGCGCCTGGCCCTCGACCGTATCCCGCGCCGCTACCTGTTGCCGCAGAGCCTGCTGGTCATGGCCTGCCTGGCGATCGCGAGCATCCGCTACCTGTTCACCTAGTGTCCCGCAGCCAGGCGAGCACCGTTGCGGCATCCGGCGCGCCGCAGCACGCGCCCGGGCCTGCGCAGGCCGGTCCCCGCTCGACGAACAACCGCTCGATTCTCCGGTCATCGACGATGGCCGCATACGAGCACGTGGTGCCGATGCACTGCCCCGTTCTGTCGCGGGCCAGCATCCCCATGCCCCGGGTAAACTCCGCATCGCTGTCCGGCAGCATCAGCACGTTCCAGATGTCGAAGCTGTAAGCCCACTGAAAGACGACCGGCGCCTCGTTCACCGAGACGCAATAAAGCTCATCGATGCCTGCCTCGCGGAATTGGACATAACGCGTCTCGTACTCCAGCAGCTGGGTCGCCTTACAACCGGGGTGGATGGCGCCCGGCGCAGCGAAGAGCACCACGCGGCGGCCGCCGAACAATTCCTCGGTATCGGTGGGCTCCCAGCGAAACGGGTTCTCGCGGCCCAGATCGTCGCCGGGCAGGCGCAGATCGAACGTCACCCGGGGAATGGTTGTCGCGAGCATGAGCGTGCACCTTTAGCCTTTTGACTTTGGACGGTGAAAGCGTATCATAGATATGCGAATGATTCGTATTTCGTTTTATACTCACAAGGAATCTCATGCAGACACGTCACTACCGGATCGCCGCGATGGTCGCGCTTTGTCTCGCAGCGCAGCCCTTCAGTCCTGCGTTCGCCCACGGCGAGATCGATGCGGAGCACCTCGACGAATTCCATTTGCACCTGGACGACTATGAAGAGGAAGTCGAGGAGCTCGTCGCCGAGATCCGCGCCATCGCGAGTGCCGGAGCGGGCGGAGACAGTGCCGCCCCGGCGCCGGACGAACTCGTCGAGCACTGGGAGGAAGTCGGAGTTCATGGGGCCATCGAGACAAAAGCATCGGTGACCTACCCCGACATCTGGCAGGCGCTGGTCGTGTTCAAACAAGCGGTCGAGGAGGCGCGCGGCGCGGAGGCGGTGTCAGCCGCGGCCGACGAGCTCGAGGCCGCGCTCTGGCAAGGCTACGGGGCCCTGCGGCTCGCTGCTGCTAGTGTCGATGAGGGAGCCGACCAGGAAGTCCGCACCCGGCAATAAACAGATAGCCTGCAAATTTCTCTCGGTAAGCCCTTATCGGCAGGTTCCTCCCGTGCCCCCGCCGAAGACTCTCCCGGTACTGAACCCATTGAAGAGATCGTCGTTAGCTCACCCCGCCGGCGCGGCGCAGGTGCGTCCCTCATCGCACCGGAGGCGATCGGCGGCACGGTGAACATCGTCACCCACAGCCCTAACTACACGGGCGGCAGTATCGACGCCTCGGGCGGCGAGAACGGTTACCGGCAGGGCCGCGTCATCGGTACGTACACGAACGAACGTGGCAGCATCCGTGGACTGGCCGCCTATCAATACGACTCCCGTGACCAGTACGATGGCGACGGCAACGGCGTCAACGAGAGTCCGTTCGTCCGCAACCACAACGTCAGCGCGGCCCTCGCCATAGATCCCAGCGACGTCAGCACGCTAAACCTCCGAGCCGGCTGGACGGAGTCCGAGATCTTCGGCGGCCCGATGCTCGGCGACCTTGTGGGCTCCATCGACGAGACTCTCGCCGGATTTGACGATATGACTTCTGATCAACTGTTTGCCGGCGACGACGTTCGCAACCGCTTCGTCGGCAAGCCCTGGGAGACGACCGAATGGATCCTGACCGAGCGGCTCGAGTTCAGTGCGCGCTATTTCCGCGATCTCGGCGAGAATCTGAATGCGGAAGCCGCGGTCAGCCTGGCCGACCATCGACAGGACTCGTTCTGCGAAGGCTTCGACTACCGCACCGACAACGACCTGGTATTTCTCGACGCGCGCGCTCACTGGGCGGTCAATGCCGATCCTGACCCGGCGGGACGGCACCGGCACGGTCATCGCAGTGACTTTCGACGTGGGCTACGAGGTCACCGGCAATCTGTCGCTCTCGGTCACGGCCGAAACCTTCGACCACGACGAGCTTGCCCGCTCTATCTTCGGCGTCGCACCGGTCGAGGAACGGCTCGTCACCGGAATCGAATGGACGCCGGGTGCCTGGGACGCCGACGTCACGCTCGCCTGGATCGGCGAGCGTGATCTGACCCGCTACGGCTACGAAGGCTACAACGATGCGGCAGCGACCCTCCCGAAAGCGCTCGTCGGCGACGCCTATGTGACGCTGGACGCGCGGGTGGAATATGCGATAAGCGACCGCGTCGCCTTTTACGCCGGCGGGCGCAACCTGACCGACTACAACCAAGCCGGCGACGACGATACTCCGCTGTTTTTCGGCCCCGACGGCGCCTTCGACGTCGGCTACATCTATGCGCCGCTGCGCGGCCGTGAGATGTACGCAGGCTTCCGGGCGGAGTTCTAATTTTGGCCGTGCGCCTGCTTGCAGCGCTGGCTGTTCTCTGGTCGGGGATCGCCGGCGCCACGCCGCAGGAGACGGCGGCTGCCGGTATCTTCGACCAGCCGGCGACGCCCCTCGCCGGAGCGCCGGCCTTCGCCGCCCAGGCCGGTACGCCGGGAGTCATCATCCTGTTCCAGCCGGATTGCCCATGGTGTGAGCGGCAATTCCGCGCCGCACTCGAGTTGGCCGACGTGACCCCGGAGATCCGGATCATCGCTCTCGGCATACGGGGAAGGCGCATGGATCTGGTGCGCGAACTGCGCAGATTCCGCGCAGATGTGCCCGCCTACCTCGCCAGCCCTGCTCTTCTCGATCTGCTCGGCCGGCCGGAGGGCACACCGCGACTGTATGTGGTCGACGATACAGGGCGCATCGTCAGCACCGCCGCCGGATACCAGGATCCCGAAGCGCTGGCTGCTCTGCTTGCACGCTTGCACTGATGCACGGTACTCCGATGCTCCGGCGTCGCGCCCAGTGAACGACCCACGCAGAGAACACAAACCACGCAGCGTCATAAAAGTCGCTTTCGACCGGCGCGGAACGCAGAGCACCTTGACCCCTCCAAGTGCTGTACGAGCGGTCCGATCCCGCGTAACGTCTCCCCTGCAGCGCTGACCTGAGCGCCGGATTGCGCGCAGGAGTCGCCCGGGCGTGTGGCCCCGGGGGCTTCTGCCCCATTTGGCCGCACACGGACCGATGACTATTGGGGAAAGACGACACATCGCCATTACCAGCCCCGCCTTCGTGGTACTGGCGGCTTTCTGCTGGGGACTGTCGGGCGGGATCGGCGGCATGCTCATCGCCGACGGCTGGGACCCGTTCGTGGTCTCGTTCTATCGGGGATCCATCGGCCTGGTGCTCGTTCTTATTTGGCTGGCGTCGCATCCTCACGACAGCGGACTGGCGAACCCCCGGCAATGGTTCTGGTCGGCGATTGCGGGGCTCGGCGTCGCGGGCAACTTCGCTTTCTACTTCGTCAGCATTGCAGAGGGCAGTGTTGCGGTTGCTGCCACACTGATGTACTGCGCGCCGGTGTTCGTCTATCTGGTGTCCTTCGCGCGGCGGCTCGAAGCCCCTACCCCGTCCAAGTGGACCGCGATCGCCGTAGTGATGCTCGGCATCGCTTTACTGACGCGCGTCCACGAGGCCGGCGCCGGTGACGTGACCCTGGTCGGTGCAGGCGCCGGACTGCTCGCCGGCATGTGCTACGCCGTTTTCATTTTCAGCTTCAAGTACACGGCCACCCATGGCAGTCCGCAGGCGACGCTGGCCATCGCTTTTGCCGTACTCGCCGCCACACTCGTCTGGCCGAGCGACTTCGAGCAGATCATCGCCGCGCCGGGCTCGCCCGAGTTACCGCTGTTCATCGCACTCGGTGTACTCGGGGCGGGCCTGTCGTTTTTCCTCTACGTGATCGGTCTGCGCAATACCGCTCCGGCCGTGGCCTCGATCATCGCGATGGTCGAGCCGGTCACGGCATCGCTGTTCGGCGTCGTCATCCTGAGTGAGAGTCTCACCGCCACGCAGGTCCTCGGTATGTCGCTTATCCTGATCACCGTGACAGCGCTGAGTGTGCGCTCGAGCGCCTGATGACAGCCGCCTTGGCCGACGACTCAGGCCGACGACTCAGGCCGACAACTCAGGCTGACAACTCAGGCTGACAGCGCGAGCGGTGCCGGATTCTCGTCTCCCTCGAACCAGCTGAGTCGTCCCGCGAGGGCGGCCACTTCGCCCACGAAGAGAATCGCGGGCGGCTGCACTGCATAGCGCTCCGCCAGCATCGACAGTTCGGCCAGCGTCCCGCCCAGGACCCGCTGGCCCGGCAGGCTGCCGTTCTCCACCAGCGCCACCGGCGTGGTGGGTGCGCGACCGTGTTCGAGCAGCCGTGAGCGGATCGCACCGAGGCGCCCTACGCCCATATAAAAGGCCAGCGTCTGCCGGTCCCGAGCCAGGGATGCCCAGTCCAGCCGGTCTATGGAATCCTTGCCGTGGGCGGTAATCATGACCACCGCCTGGGCATGCGCCCGGTGGGTCAGCGGGATGCCCGCGTAGGCGCCGCAGGCCGCTGCCGCCGTGATGCCGGGCACCACTTCGAAGGGCAGTCCCGCCTCGGAGAGCGCCTCGGCTTCCTCGCCGCCCCGCCCGAAGATGAACGGGTCGCCGCCCTTCAGCCGGCAGACCTTCCTGCCCTCTCTCACCAGGCGCACCAGCAGCGCCGAGATCTCCTCCTGGGGCATGCAATGTCCGCCGGGCGTCTTGCCCACCGCTATGCGCTCGGCATCCCGCCGGGTGAGCTCCAGCACCTGCGGCGAGACGAGCCGGTCGTAGAGGACGACGTCGGCTTCCTGGGCGACCTGGAGTGCGCGCAGCGTCAGCAGTCCGGGGTCGCCGGGGCCGGCGCCCACAAGCCAGCCGATGCCGGTGTCGCGCCGGTCGCGGCCGCCGGCTGCCGAGGAGAGTGTACGAGCGATGATGCGATCCGCTTCCGCCCCGCGTCCCGCCAGTGCGGCGTCGGATGCCGGTCCCGAGAAGACGCGCTCCCAGAATAGCCGTCTCGCTGCGCCGTCGCGGAGACGCTCGGCGACCCGTGATCGCCAGCGCCCCGCCAGCTCGGCCAGCTTGCCGATACGTGCCGGCAGCAATGCCTCGAGCTTCTCGCGCAGGCGCCGCACGAGAACGGGGGCGGTGCCCCCCGAGGAGATCGCCACCATGACCGGCGAACGGTCGACGATGGCGGGCATGATGAAGCGGCAGGCCTGCGGGTCGTCCACCACGTTGCAGAGCATGCCGCGGCCGTCGGCGAGTTCCGCCACCCATCGATTCAGCGCTCGATCGGAAGTGGCAGCGATCACCAGCCGCTGGCCGTCGAGATGTGCCGGCTCGAATTCGCCGTCGATGTGCATGAGCGCGCCCTGTCGGCGCGCGCTGTCCAGTTCGTCCATAAGTGTCGGCGCCACGACCGTCACCCGCGCGCCCGCAGCCGTCAGCAGCCGGAACTTGCGGCCGGCGGTCTCGCCCCCGCCGACGATCAGGCAGGGTATGTCGTGCAGTCTCACGAATACGGGCAGGAAATCCATGCGTGTCTCGTCCGTCGCTGGTCGGTCTTGACAAGGTCGGACTATAGCGGCCCGGAGCCCGCGTCAGAAATAATGAAAGGGTCTGGAAACATGCCGAGCCGTTATAACGCGGCAGGCGCCGAGTCCGTATGATTCAGCGGCAGGGACACGCTGATACGCGCGCAGACGACAGAGGGCAACAGAGGGCAACAGAGGGCAATACATGACACTGCGACAGCTGCGCTATCTGCTGGCCATTGTCGACAACGGCCTGAACATCACGGCGGCCTCGGAGAAGCTCTACACCTCGCAACCGGGCGTAAGCAAGCAGATCCGGCTGCTGGAAGAGGAGCTCGACCTCAGGTTGTTCGAGCGCAAGGGGCGGAGTCTCGCGAGCGTGACACCGGCCGGCGAGGAGGTCGTCGCGCGGGCGCGCACCGTGCTCCGGGAGATCGAGAATATCCGCACGCTGGCGCTGAATACCCGCCATGAAACGCACGGCACGCTGGCGATCGGCACCACCCACACCCAGGCGCGCTATGTGCTCCCGGAGGTGATCGCGCGCTTCCGCGAACATTATCCGAATGTCGCGCTCGAACTCCATCAGGGCACGTCCGAACAAATCGCCGACATGGTGGAGGCACACCAGATCGACTTCGCCATCGCGACCGGCGGCCAGGAGCTGTTCGCCGACCTGGTGATGCTGCCCTGCTATCGCTGGGACCGCACGATTCTGGTTCCCCGCAATCACGAACTCGCCCGGCTCGACAGACCGCTGACCATCGAAACCCTGTCCCGTCACCCGCTGGTGACCTATGTGTTCAGCTTCAGCGGCGAGTCGTCCCTGAAGAAAGCGTTCGCCGCCGAAGGGCTCACGCCCGACGTCGTCTTCACCGCGCGCGACGCCGACGTCATCAAGACCTACGTGCGGATGGGCATGGGCGTGGGCATTGTCGCGAGCATGGCGCACGACTGCGGCGACGACATGGTCGCGATCGATGCCGAGGGCCTGTTCCCCCGCTCCACCACCTGGATCGGCTTCCGTCGTGACACCGTGCTGCGCCGCTACATGAGCCATTTCATGGAACTGTTCGCACCGCATCTGACCGAGACGCTGGTGACGCGCTGCCTGGCAGCCGCGGACCAGTCCGAGGTGGATGCGATCTTGCGCGAGATCGAGCTGCCGCTGCGCGGCGGCTGTGCCGAGGCGCGCGGAGAGCCGGGCTGACTCAGCCGGTCTTGCCGAAGTCCATCTCGTGCAGGCCGCATTCGCGCTTCAGGCCGAAGAAGCGCGTGGCGGCGGCGTCCTGCACTTCGTGCAGGGGCTTGGTCGTGTGGACGTCGCCGATGGAGACGTAGCCCTGCTCCCACAGCGGATGATAGGGCAGCCGGTGGCGGGTGAGGTAGCGATGCACGTCCCGGTCGGTCCAGTCGACGATGGGATGCAGCTTCCAGCGCTCGCCGTCGCCGGCGACCACCGGCAGACTGCCGCGGGAGTCCGACTGCTGGCGCCTCAGGCCCGCCATCCAGGTGCCGACACCGAGTTCCGCGAGTGCCCGCTCCATCGGTTCCACCTTGTTGTCCCGGTTGTAATCATCGATCCCGCTCGCACCCCGTTCCCAGCGCCGGCCGTAGCGCGCCTCCTGCCAGGCGGCACTCAGCGCCGGACGATAGACGTGGAGATTCAGGGCGAGGCGCTCGCCCAGTTGATCCACGAAGCGATAAGTCTCCGGGAACAGATAGCCGGTATCGATGAGTATGACGGGGATGTCGGGCTGGATGCGGGTGGCCAGATGCAGGCTGACCGCCGCCTGAGCGCCGAAGCTGGAGCTCAGCACATGACTGCCGGGCAGATACTCCAGCGCCCACGCGATACGCTCCCCGGCAGTCAGCGGCGCGAGCCGAGCGCTCGCTGCCTTGACGGCGCGGCGGCGGCTGTCGTTCTCGCCCAGCGCCCTCATGCCACCTGGTCCTCGTCGGCGCGGAAGTCGGGCCCCGAAATGACCGCCCGAATCACGCCGGCTCGCACCAGGAAATCCCCGAAGTGCTCGTCGCCGCCACGTTCCGCCGCATAGCGGCCGAACAGCCCGTCCAGCTCCGCCAGTATGGTCTCTTCGTCGATGTTCTCCCGGTGGAGCCGGTTCAGCCGGTCGCCGCTGAAGCCGGCGCCCAGATAGAGGTTGTAGCGCCCCGGTGCCTTGCCCACGAGGCCGATCTCCGCAAGATAAGGCCGTGCGCAACCGTTCGGGCAGCCGGTCATGCGGATCACGATCGGCTCATCGCCGAGGCCGTGCGCCGCCATCCGTTCCTCGAGCCGACCGAGCAGGTCGGGCAGATAGCGCTCGCTCTCGGCCATGGCGAGTCCGCAGGTGGGCAACCCGACACAGGCCAGGCTGTGGCTGCGCAGCGCCGAGGGTGCGCCGGCACCGTCGACGCCGTTGCGCCGCAGGATCTCCGACACCCGGTCCCGGCCGCCGTCGTCCAGCCCGCTCAGGGTCACGTTCTGGTTCGGCGTCAGGATGAAACGGCCCCGATCGAGCGCCGCCAGCTCCCGCAACGCCGTCATCAGCGACACGGACTCCCGGTCCGCAATGCGTCCGTTCTCGATGAACAGCGTGCGGTGCCACAGTCCGTCGTCGCCCCGTATCCAGCCGTAGCGGTCGCCGGTGGTCGTGAAGCGGAACGGCCGCGCCGGCGCCAGCGTGAGACCGGCCCGGCGTTCCGACTCGCCGCGGAACCAGTCGACGCCCCGGTCCTCGATGGTGTATTTCAGCCGTGCATGCCTGCGGTTGGTGCGGTCGCCGAAATCCCGCTGGGTGGTGACCACCGCCTCGGACACCGCGATCACCTGCTCCGGCGTGCAGTAGCCGATGACGTCGCCGAGCCGCGGCCAGGTGTCCGGCTCGCCGTGGCTTGCGCCCATGCCGCCGCCGACGACCACGTTGAACCCCGCCAGCTCGCCGTCTTCCTCGATGGCGATGAAGCCGAGGTCCTGGGAATACACGTCGATGTCGTTTTCCGGCGGCACGACGAAGCCCATCTTGAACTTCCGCGGCAGATAGGTGGCGCCGTAGATCGGCTCCTGCTCGTCCCGGTCCGATTCGTGCCGATCGGATTCGAGCTTCTCGCCGTCCAGCCAGATCTCGTGATAGGCGCGGGTGGCCGGCGTCAGGTGGGCGCTGACCGTGTCGGCGAGCTCCGCCACCCGCGCATGCAGCGCCGAGCGCCAGGGATTCACGCCCGCCATCACGTTTCGATTGACGTCGCCGCAGGCGGCCAGCGTATCCAGCAGGCAGGCGTTGATGCCGCGGATGGTCTCGCGCAGCCGGGTCTTGATGACGCCGTGGAACTGGAACGCCTGCCGCGTCGTCAGCCGGAGTGTGCCATTGGCGTGGCTGCGCGCGAACTCGTCCATGGCCAGCCACTGGGCAGGGGTGCAGACGCCGCCGGGTACCCGGGCGCGGATCATGAACGAGTACGCGGGCTCCAGCCGCTGGCGGCGGCGCTCGCTGCGCAGGTCCCGGTCGTCCTGCTGGTAGATGCCATGAAATTTGGAGAGCTGGGTGTCGTCCTCGGCGAGCGCGCCGGTCAGCCGGTCCTCGAGACTCTGCTCGAGGGTACCCCGCAGGTGCCGGCTATCGGCCTTGATCCTCTCCACCGGGCTCGGTGTGCTGCTCATCTCGTCTCCTCGGGACACTAGTACACATCACGCTGATAACGGCCGGCGCGGCGCAGTTCCTTCAGGTACTGCCCTGCCTGTTCCGGCGTGCGCCCGCCGGCCTCCTCGATCACGCCGGCCAGCGCCTGATGGACGTCCGGCGCCATACGGGAGGCGTCACCGCAAATGTAGACGCAGGCGCCCTCCTCCAGCCATGCGTAGACGTCCTTCGCCTGCTCGCGCAGCCGCTGCTGGACGTAGACCTTCTCGGCCTGGTCGCGCGAGAAAGCGACGTCCATGCGGTCCAGCACGCCGCGCTTGCGAAAGCGCGCCCACTCGATCTGGTACAGGAAATCGCTGGCGAACTGACGGTCGCCGAAGAACAGCCAGTTGCGCCCGTCGGCGCCGATCGCCTCGCGGTGCTCCAGAAACGCCCGGAACGGCGCCACACCGGTACCGGGGCCGATCATGATGACCGGCGCGGACGGGTCCGCGGGCAGACGGAAACGGGGATTCGGCTCAATGCGCGCCTCCAGCGTCGCGCCGATCTCCAGGGCGGACAGCGCGGTGGATGCGGAGCCGAAGTGACGCCTGCCCCAGGCGTCGTACTCGACGGCCGCCACGGTCAGGTGCAGTTCGTCCGGGTTGGCCAGCGGGCTGGACGCGATCGAATAGAGCCGCGGTTTGAAGCCCCGCAGGCAGGCCACGAACTCGTCCGCCGACAGCTCCGCGGGATGATCGTGCAGCACATCGATCACCTGACGTTCGGCGAGGTAGGCGGCGAGTTCCTGTCGGCGCCCGTCCGCCAGCAGTTCGGCGAGTGCGCCCGAGCCGCTGGCCGCGGCGTAACGCTCCAGGAAGCCGGCGCTCGCCTTCGTGATCTCGAAATCGGCGGTGAGCGCCTCGGCAAGCGCGCGGCCGCCGGCGAGGAGGCTCCCGCCGTCGAGCCCGAGGGTCTCCAGCAGTGCATCCACCACGGCCACCGGATTGCGCGTGACCAGTGCCACCGAGTCGCCCGGCTCGTAGGCGAGACCTTCGACGGCGAACTCGACATGGTGCACCCGCTTGCCCGAATCGCGGCCGGTGATGCGCTGGTTAGCGACCACCTCGGCCATGACCGGGCCATGCGCCGCCGCCGTCGGCGGCGCCGAGGGCACCGCGTGCAGGTGCGCAGCCGGCGCCGCCTCACCCAGCCGGTCCCGGGCCGCATCGAGAACCGCATCGCGCCACCGCGCCGCCGGGTCCTCGTAGTCCACGTCGCAGTCCACCCGCTCGCCGTAGCGGCTGGCGCCGAGCGCCGCCAGCCGTTCGTCGAAGTCCCGTCCGGTGCGGCAGAAATCCGCGTAACTGGAATCGCCGAGAGCGAGCACGCTGTAATGCAGCGATCCGAGCTGCGGCGCTTTCGGGCCGGAGAGATACTCGTGCAGCATCTCCGCGTCATCCGGCGGATCGCCTTCGCCGTGGGTGCTGACCACCACCGCCAGCAGCGTCTCGCGCCGCAGTTCCGCCGGCCGGTACTCCGCCATGCTGACCAGCCGGGAGGCCAGGCCGCGGCTGGCTGCTTTCGCCTGCATCGCCTCGGCGATGCGCCGTCCGTTCCCGGTCTGCGAGCCGTAGAGTATGGTCAGCCGTTCCCGGGTCTCGGAGCCGGCCTGCGCTGACGGCGCGGAGCCGGTCGTGGCCTCGCCGCTGCCGGCAGCGGCAAGACCGGCGAGAAAGCCGCTCGCCCAGGTCAGCTGCGCCTCCGACAAGCCGGCTACCGCGGCCTGCAGCCGTTCGCGGCGCTCATCCGTCAGTGGGGGCTGTACCCGATCTGCTGCCGCTCCGCTCATAGACTCCCGCCCTGTCCCTGCACCGGTTACCGCGGACCGCCATGGTCCGGCGAGACTGCACGATAAGGATTCTCCGCGAGACGGGGAACGTATTTGTTGTTATCGCGTTATATCGCCCGGCGCATATGGGGGACTCGCACCTGATCAGAAACCGCACGCCTGCGGCCACGTTATACTGCGCCTGCCGCCACCGCTTTCGGTTGACTCAGGAGGCTCCATTGGTCAGCGATGCAGCGCAGCACTATCGGCACCGTTTGCTTGAATTGCGCAAGGCGATCGAGTCGATGGAGGATTCCCGGCGCAGCAGCAGTGCCACCGTGGAGCTCGACCAGACCCGCACGGGACGACTGTCGCGCATGGATGCCCTGCAGCTGCAGGCCATGGCCAAGGCGGGGCAAGCGCGGTCGCAACTGGAGCTTGCCCGCATAGAAGCGGCACTGACGAGAATCGATCAGGGATTATTCGGTGACTGTCTGGAATGCGACGAACCGATCGCAGCGGCACGCCTCGATGCGAACCCCGTCGTCACCCTTTGCATCGATTGTGCATCACGGCGGGAATCCCGCTCCTCCCGGTGAGCCAGGCAAGCGGAATTATTGCTCATGCGCGGAAAATTCGTCGCCTTTCTGTTACGGGCGGGTTACGGTCCGCAGGCGAACGGCAGGAGAAAACTCTAAAAAGCAGCAGGTTGCCGCCTCCCCCGGGATACGCCCATTTTCCGAGCGGCGGAACTGAACTATTCTCGGCGCGAAGTACCGGCGTAATAGCGGCGTAATAACAATGAAGAATCAGAACCCAGAGCGCAGAGACGAAGCCGGATCAATCGAGTCCCCTGGCGCGATGTCCTCCGCCGTCGATCTCGTGGACCAGATCCAGCGCAAGGCTTTCCGGGAACGATTCAACCGGGCGCCCGCCCAGGCTTATCCGTCCCTCGACACGGTACGAAAGGCCTTTTTCCAGTCGCACCAGGCCGACTCTTTGCCGGGGTGATCGGGCAGCCGTTCGCGTAATCCCGGCGTAACCGCCGCCGTCTGTCCTGCCGGCTTCGCCAGACGGAGGCCGCGCTGCCACCTCGCCCCGGCCTCATGCCGGCGTACCCGGGACCGGGGCTGCCGCGGCGAACTGGAGGCGAAGGTCTCATGCCGTTATCTCGCTGTAACAGTCGCGTGATTAGCTTCGGCCCCGGAATAATTCCCGACGAGGCCCGCAATGCCCAATGCCCTCACCCTGCTGATTATCGCAGCTGGCGTCTATCTGGCAGCGAAACTCCCGGCGCGGCTGCGTCTGTCGCGAGCCAAGCATCCGTCTCTCCAGGGGCATGTCAGGCTCTCGCGACTGATCGCGCGCCTCGTCCCTTTCTATCGCTACGAGGCCGACGCCTTCTTCAGCAGTGACGACGCGCCGGCCGAAATCGCCGACCGGCGCCGCCGCGGCTTCGAGCGTCTCGCCGCCCTGCTCGCCGAGCGCGCCCCGCAGACCATCGCGGCCAGTGCGGGTCTGGCGGACGACGTCTCGGACGTCGCATTCACCGCGGCCTACCGGGTGCCGTTCCAGTACCGCGATCACGTGCGCAAACATCTGCCCACCGGGTCGCTGGCCGACGCCTCGTCCGGCAATCGCGTCCGCGACCTGGACGGCAACTGGTACTGGGATCTCACCGGCTCCTATGGGATCAACGTCTTCGGCTACGACTTCTACAAGGAATGCATGGAGCGGGGCGCGGAACGGGTACGGGACCTCGGCCCGGTACTCGGGCCCTACCACCCGGTCATCGCCGACAACGTCCGCCGCCTGCAGGAAATCTCCGGCATGGACGAAGTCTCGTTCCACATGTCCGGGACCGAGGCGGTGATGCAGGCCGTGCGCCTCGCGCGGTTCCACACCGGGCGACGCTATCTGGTGCGCTTCTCCGGCGCCTATCACGGCTGGTGGGACGGCGTGCAGCCGGGCGTCGGCAGCGAGCGCCGGGTGGACGACGTCTACACGCTGGCCGAGCTGTCGGATGCCACCCTCACCGTGCTGGATACCCGCCGGGATGTCGCGTGCGTGCTCGTCAATCCCCTGCAGGCGATGCATCCGAATGCGGCCGCACCCGGCGACGGCGCGCTGATCAACAGTCAGCGCAAGGCGAGCTTCGACCGAGCGGCGTACACCGAGTGGCTCCGAAAGCTGCGGGAAGTCTGCACCCGGCGCAACATCGTGCTGATCTTCGACGAGGTTTTCGTCGGCTTCCGCCTGGCGAGGGGCGGCGCCCAGGAATACTTCGGCGTAGCCGCGGACATGCTCACCTACGGCAAGACGCTCGGCGGCGGCTTGCCGGTCGGCGTCGTCTGCGGCAAGCGCCGCTACATGCGCCGCTACCGCGAGGACCGGCCGACGCGCATCTGCTTCGCCCGCGGCACCTTCAATTCCCATCCGCACGTGCTGGCCGCCATGGACGAGTTTCTGCGCCGGCTGGAGCTACCGGAGCTCCGCGACCACTATGCCGGTCTGGACGAGCTCTGGGACGGCCGTGCGGCGGCACTGAACCGGCGGCTAGAGCAAGACAACCTCCCTGTGCGCGTGGCCAATATGGTCTCCATCTGGACCGTCACCTACTCGGTTCCGAGCCGCTACAACTGGATGTTCCAGTACTACCTGCGCGCCGAGGGACTCGCCCTGCCCTGGATCGGCACCGGGCGGCTCATCTTCAGCCACTCATTCTCCGACCAGGAATTCGGCGAGGTGGCGGAGCGCTTCGTTGCCGCCGCCCGCGCCATGCAGGCCGACGGCTGGTGGTGGCAGGCGCCGGGCCTGACGGACAAGTCCATCAAGAAGCGCATCCTGCGCGAGATGGTCGCGGCCCGCCTCGGCTGAGACGGGCGGAGCGAAAACGCCCGCCGCTCAGTGCCGCTGACCGATCATCTCGTCGATGGTCTCGCCGCGCAGCAGCGCGATCGGCGCCTTGTGGTACATCTTTATGTCGTGGAAAGGGTCGGTCAGTATCTTCGTCGCCCAGACCAGCCCGGTTCGCACATCACGGATGAAAAACAGCTGCACCGTCCTGAACACCAGCGCCGCCGCGCCCAGAAGCAGCCACATGACTGACAGATTGTGAATGAACCCCGACCAGTCCGTCGGCGCCGGCAGCAGGCCAAGCATGCTCGGATCCGCGTAGAGTGCGAACGGCGTCAGGGCCCAGATGGCGAGAAGCACGATCTTGCGACGCAGGTTGTAACCGACCTTTATCGCCTCTTTGTACTCGTGGGTAGCGTGATTGACGACGTCGTAGGTCTTCGGTTCGAAGAAGAAATGCCCGATCTGGCGTGACCACATTGCCACGAACCACGCCAGAAATACCGAGGCCACCGGGTTGAATGCGACCAGTGCGTAGGCCGCGACGAAGCACAGCGCGCTCACGAGGTGCAGCGATTGGTTCACCCGGCTGTGATGATAGTAGCGATGATCGTCCCAACGCTGTTCTCGCAGTTCTTCCAGGAAGCTCATGGTGACTGTTCTCCGGCGAATGGCCTCTGACAGGTGCTATACATGCCTTCGTAACGTGACACTGGCGTTACAGCGCCGGCCCGATTCTGCCGTCGCCGTCATCGCGGCCGCCACAGCAGCGCCTCGCCCATCCGCAGCCTCGCGTTCTGTGCGATGCCGGCAACGGGCTCGAAACCCCGGCTGGCGAACACGATGAGGGTGGAGCCCTGCTGGAAATAGCCGAGTTCATCACCCTTGTGAAAAGCGGCATCGCATGGCAGCCGGTTCGGGCCGCGGTACCTCAGATCGAGATCATGGGGCAGACAATGCAGCCGGACACTGGCGACCAGGATGGCGGCGATGGCGACGAGGCTGACGTGCTCACCGGGCGCCGGCAGGCCCAGATTCATCACCACCCGTTCATTCCGGCAATAGAGCCGCTCTATCCGCGCGAGCGCCGGCGGATTCACGTTCCAGGTGTCGCCCGATATATAGACAACCTCGTTCATACTGCCGTCACAAGGCGCGTGGAAGCGGTGATAGAAGCTCGATTTCAGCCGCAGCGTCACGTAAAGGCCGTCCCGGTAGCGCTGCACCAGCGCCGGGTCGCCCAGCAGCTCTTCCAGTGTGTAGGGAAAGCCCTTGGCCTGCAGCAGTTGCGTGCCGCGGATGGTGCCGTGGGAGACGATGATGCCGTCGCAGGGACTCACCACTACGGCGGGGTCCTCGTGGATGGGCCGCGCGCCTTCCTTCAGTTCGCGGGTGAAGCAATCCCGCATGCTCCGGTAGCGGGTCCGCTTCGCCTCCGTGAGGTCGAGATCCCGGTCGAACAGCCGCCAGATGCCGATGCACAGTCGGGCGAACCACTCGTTCTCGATACGGCTCAGACGACCCACGAACAGCGTGGCCCAGCGCCTCGGGATGCGGTTCGTGAGCAGGAAATTGAGCCGGCCTCGCCACGACAGGGAAGCAGGCGGGACATTCATCGCCATCGGTGAATCCGGGTATGCGGGCTACGGCGTAAGCCGGCGCCGCCCGGTGATCATCGGGCGTAACAGCTCGATGCGGCCAACGTGTTGCACGATGAAGACGGCCGCGACATGTATCATGGCGCCTATCCACAGCGTGTGCGCCGCATAGGCGTGCACTTGCTGCAGAAGGTCGTTGCCGTACAGCGCATCCACTTCCTCGTGCAGCCAGCCGGTGCAGGCGAGTAAGCCTACCAGGAAGAACATCAGGTAGATCATCATGGCGCCGAGCGGATTATGGCCGGCGTCGGCGGGAAGCGCTCGGGCACGCAACTCTCCAAAGTGTTCGCGCAGCGCGGCCAGGCTGACCGGGAAGTCGGCGAAGCGCGCGTGCTTCGTACCGAGGAATCCCCACACGACGCGGACCAGCACGGCCGCCACCGCGGTATAGCCGAGCCAGGTATGGACATCCTCCCCCGGCTCGGTCAGCCAATAGTTGGCAACGACGACAGCGGCCAGCGTCCAGTGGAAAATCCGCACCACCGGATCCCAGATCACGACGGACGCCGGCCCACTCACCGCATCAGCCTTCTTCCCGTTTGACCACGCTGCCGTCGACCGGGTTGAAATAGATCTCCACCTTGGTCTGGTCGGGGTCGAAACCGTAGATCTCGTAACAGTTACCTTCGGTGACCTTGAAGGCGTTGATCTTGTAGCCCTGGTCAGTAAGGTTCTGCTGGAACTGATCGGCATCCTGCCACGCCGAGCGCGGCTCCGTCGTGCACTGGATGGTCTCGCCGCCGGCGCAACCGGCGAGCGCGGCAATACTGATCGACGTGACAAGAATGTGTCTCGGTTTCATGGCTCTTCTCCCTGGCCGTGGACAACGCGAGCGAATCCTAGCACAGCCCGCACTCGCAGCGACCCGCTCAGGAGAGGCCCGTGAACAGCACCACCACACCGATCGCGATGAACACGGCGGCGGCCACCGTGTTAATGAGACGCATTGGCAAACGCTCGGCGCTGAAGTGACCCAGCACCACCACCGGCACGTTGGCCGCGAGCATGCCGAGTGTCGTGCCGACCACCACCAGCCAGACCGCCTCGAACTGCGCGGCGAGCACGACGGTCGCGATCTGCGTCTTGTCGCCGATCTCCACCAGGAAGAAGGCGATCAACGTCGTCAGGAAGGCGCCATAGGGGTAGCGGGCGGCCGCGTCGTCCTCTTTATCGGGGACGAGGACCCACAGGCCCATGCCGATGAACGCAGCGGCGATCAGCCAGCGGCCGACGTCCGGCGGCAGCCAGTCGGCGATCAGCGCGCCGATCTCGGCGGCCACCCAGTGATTGGCGATTGTCGCCAGCAGGATGCCGGCGATGATGGGTGCCGGCTTGCGGAATCGGGCAGCGAGGACGAGGGCCAGTAGCTGCGTCCTGTCGCCGATCTCGGCCAGTGCCACCGAGAAGGTGGATATGAGGAACGCTTCCATGCACGGGTCTCCGGGTTCGGGCGTGCATCTTAACGATCGCGCTGAAATTCGACCACAGCCCGCGGCGGCGGTCGCAGGACCGGCAGAATCAGATCCGCCAGGGAGGAAAGCGGCGATTCTCACCCGCGAACATCAGGCACACCTCGTTGCCGGCCGGGTCGGTGAGGCGTGCTTCCCGCCAACCCCAGCGCTGGTCCGCCGGCAGCGTGTCAAAGGTCATGCCCCGCTCTTGCAACTCCCGGACATGGCGCCGCAGCGCCGCAGCGGACTCGTGATCGAAATAGATCACGATGCCCGCCGCGGCCGCCGAAGCCGAGGTCGGATCGACCGCATGCAGCGATAGCGTGGCACCGTCGCCGCTCTCGCTCTCGAAGCGCGCGTAGCGCGGCGGCGCGTCGACGATCTGGACCAGCCCGAGCGCCTGATAGAAGGCGACGGATTCGGCGTAGTCCACGCAGGGGATGGTAACCTGGTTCAGGGTCATGGCAGGTCGTCTCCTGCCGTCCCGTTCAGCCGCCAATCGTAATCGAGATAACGGATGTCGATGTTGCCCTGCCGCAGGGCGCGCCGTTCCGGTGCGCTCAGCCCGAGCGATTCACCGTACAGCGACAGAAACCCGGCCACACCGTCAGCGCCTCGAAATCCCGTCTCGAAATCTCCGCGATACCAGTCGAAGATGGGTGAGACGTAAAGCACTCCGCCCTCCAGCCGATTGCGACTGCGGTCACCCAGAAAGCGGCGGGTCGCCGCCTCCAGCTGACTCTCCAGCCGCCGGCCGTCGTAGGCTTCCCGACTCAGCGCCGGGCACCCGATACTCGCGCAGTTGACCGCGAAGTGGATACGAGGCTCATCGTAGTGCCCCCGGATCATCTCATGCTCCAGTTCATCCAGCGACCGCCGCTCGCCCAGCAAATCGAAGAACTCGATCTCCCAGGGCGACTCCAGCAGTCTGCCGAGCTCCCGTATGGACGCGAGCTCCGGCCACCCGGTCAGGATCAGTTCCACCGTGCGGGCATTGTAGACATTGATGAGGAAGGCCAGTTGTTCCGACTCGCTCCACCGCCGGAATGCCTCCGGGCCGACCGCAGCCGTCCTCTGCAGGTAACGCCGGAGGGCCGGCCGATCCGCGGCCATGCCGCCATAGTCGACCGCCGTCGAGGCCCCGTTGTCTATCTCGACGACATGGCGCTGCAGCAGCACCTGCCAGCCGTCATGATCGATCCCCTGGCCAGATGCCATGATTGGCGCGAGGACCGGTGCCGCCAGCACCGCGACCGCCACGAGTCGGCCGAAACGCAATGTCCTGATCATCAATACTCCAGACGTGCGCGAAGGTAGAGATAGCGCCCGTTGACCCCTACCGGTGACAGGATGTCATAGGGCAGATTGCCGAAGAAGTTGATGTCGGCAGAGGAGAGATCCGGATACTCATCGAGGGCGTTCAGCACGCCGATGTCCAGCGATAAACCATTGTCGAAACGGTGACCCGCTTCCAGGTCCAGCCGGATCTCCGCGCCATATTCCTGACGCGGCTCGAAGCCGCCGCCGAAGTTGAACACACGCACCGTACTGCCGAAGCGTGACACCCGGGTCAGGAACCGCCACCGGTCATTCGACCAGCGGCCCGTCAGCACCAGCTTGTCCTCGGGGGCCGCTTCTTCCAGTGTGTTGATCTCCTCCACGCCGATCAGTCTCAGATCCGGGTCGATGTCGGCAAGCTCCGGTGTGGTGCCCCGTATCTCCTCGACGTCGGTACCGGCGTAGTGGTAGGCCGCCGTCAACTGCAGGTCCCCGCCGATCCAGCGCCTCCCGTAATCCGCCACCAGGTCGACTCCCGTGGTCTCGGTATCGACCGCGTTGGTGAAGAAACGCACCGACTCCACATCTTCGCCGCCCGGCTGAGCAGCAAGGAATTCACTCAATGCCGGACTGAACAGCCGCTCGGACAGCGTGACGCGGTCCTCCACGTCGATACGGAAAATATCGAGCGAAACGGACAGGCCGCCGAGACGCGCGGCGGCGCCGGCGCTGAAATTCACCGAGCGCTCCTCATCCAGATCGCGCGCGCCCAGCGCTTTCGCCAGCGGGTCGCTGACACGCAGCGTACGCGTACGGATCAGGGTCCGGTTCTCGCCGAAGTTCAGGCTGGTATCGGAGAAACCGAGCTGCGCCGGATTTGGCGCCCGAAAGCTGTTGGACGCCGCCGCCCGGAGAGCTATCGATGACGTCACCTCGTAGCGGGCGGCCAGTTTGCCCGTCGCGGCGCTGCCGAAATCGCTGAATTCCTCGAGCCGTGCCGCCGCCTCCACGAAAAGCCGGTCGGTGAGATCGACACCGGCATCCAGATAAGCGCTCACGATGTCGCGGTCGATATCCACCACGTCATCGGGCGTCAGCCCGGGGGCCGCCTGGGCACCGATCTCGCCATCGAAAGGCCCCGCCCGGAAGGACGCCGGCTCACCGGCCTCGGTCTCGTAGTTCTCCCGGCGGTACTCCAGGCCGGCCGCGAGGCTGATCGGCGCACCGAACCAGGTGCGCTCGAAATCCCGCAGTACGTCCAGGTTGGCACTGAATTGCTCGAGCGTGAAGGTACCCGAATCGAAGCTGGTCGGACTGGACGGCCCCAGGGAGGCATTCAGTGAGTTATCCACCCCGAACTCGAACCGGTTGCGCCCATAGCCGAGACTCCCGTCCAGCTGCCAGGCGCCCGCCTCACCGCGAAGGCCGCTGACGAAGGCGAAATCCCGATCATCCGCACGGGTCTCCGGCCGGAATCCCTCGTCATAGATGTCGCGTACGTTGGCGGCACTGTCCGGATAGCGATAGAACGCCGCCCCGCCGTCGCTCTCCCGACCCGCCCACGTGCCCCAGGCGTAGAATTGCGCCGCAGAGAGAGGAATTTCCGTATTGAACCACAGACTGAGTTCATCGACGTTCGGGTCGCCCTCGGCATAATTCCTCTGCCCCGCCAGCGCCAGATTGGCCGGCGTGGGCGCCACGAAGAACGGCACCTGGTCGAAGCCGGCGCGGTTCGTGGAGTTACGGCTCCGCCAGGCCGCGCCCGCCTTCAGGAACCCGTCATCACCCACCCGCCAGCCGTACTTCGCATCGGCAGTGAATGTCTGGCCGTCGGTGAGAGTACGCCCGATGGGCGCGAGGTCGGTGTGGTGGGCACCGTAACTCACTCCCGTCGAGAAACCGGGAGTGTCGTCGAGGATAACGTTGACGACGCCGGCGATGGCATCCGAGCCATAGAGCGCTCCGGCGCCGTCGCGCAGCACCTCGATCCGGGCGACCGCGTTGAGTGGGATGGTGTTGAAGTCGACGGCCGCCGTGCCGCGGCCGATCTTGGTCTCGCTGTTCACGATCGCGGAAGTGTGCCGGCGCCGGCCGTTGACCAGCACCAGCAGCTGGTCGGGACTGAGCCCGCGCAACTGTCCGGCGCGGATCAGGTCGGAGGTACCCGAATTCGACTGGCGCGGGAAACTGAATGCCGGTGACACGGCGGCGAGCGCTTCTCCCAGCTCCCCCGCAACGGCACCCGTGCTCTCGAGCTGACGCGCGGTGATTATGTCGACGGGCACCGCCGAATCGAACGCAGTGCGCTGACTGGCCCTCGACGCGGTCACTACGATCTCCGCAATCGCCTCGTCCGCCCCGCCGTTGTCCGTGCCGGCTTCCGCTGCCGTCGTCAGTGCGAGAATAAAGAGCGGCATCAGACGGGCTCGCGCCCGTCCAGGTTCTGGATGCATAGGATGACTCCGAAACTGAACTGCAGGTTTCCGGCTTTCGCGCCATAGTAAGACGACCCGCCCGGCGCCGGAATTATTTCGACAGCGCCATCCGCGTCGGCGCCTCGATGCCCGGCGCCGGTGCAGGCGCCGGCGCTGTCCCTCAGGGCAAGCGGAAACAGTCGAGATCGTCGGCAGCGGCGAGCGGGCCGTCGTAGTGCTCGCGCACCCGCCGGATATTGCCGTCCAGATCTCGCAGGCTGCGCGCCATGAAATGGCTGAGCACGAGCCTGCGGGCCGCTGCCCGATCCGCCACGCGACCGATCTCGCCGGGCGTCGCATGGAGCCGGCTCGCGGGCCCGCCGATGCCCTCAGGGATGGCCATGTGCATGACCAGCAGGTCCGCTTCGCGGGCGAAGTCGATGAAGCTCTCTTTGGAGCCGTTCTGGTCGCCCGAGAAGACGATCGAGGTCTCGCCGATCTGCACACGGAACGCCAGCGCCGGCACGATGCCGTGGGGCACGTGCATGGCGTCGATCACGAGACCGTGCTCGCCTTCGAACACGCGCATTGCACC
Organism: uncultured Woeseiaceae bacterium; assembly: GCA_964427415.1. Taxonomy (GTDB): domain Bacteria; phylum Pseudomonadota; class Gammaproteobacteria; order Steroidobacterales; family Woeseiaceae; genus Lentisalinibacter. The sequence goes on from CAYRUH010000007.1 coordinate 52,386, forward strand.
GGAGTCGTCGTTGACCCGCACCGTATCGATGGCAGGCAGCCCACCCGTGCCGTCGAGATACCCGGACAGATAGCGGTACGCCCCCGCTTCCGCGCTCAACAGGCCGTGGAGGAATCCGTCCAGGTCCGGGAAGCGGTCGCTGCCCGAGGGCCCCGCAACCCGCAGCGGCGCCGAACGCGGCGAGAACGAGCCGGATTTCAGCAGCGCCGGTAAGTCGGCGGAGTGATCGGTGTGGAAGTGACTGAGACCGATAAAGGCGAGCGCCGCGAAATCGGCGCCGGTTTCGCCGAAACGCAGAAAGGCTCCGGCACCCGCATCGATCAGGACCCGGGACTCGCCATCGATCCAGACGACGTAAGCCGTGGAGGCGCGGCCGTCGTCCGCGATGGGCCCGCCGGAGCCGAGTACCTGCAAGGCGACGCCGGGGTCGGCGCAGGCAGCGGCCTGCGCATTAGCCGAAACAAGTAAGGTTGAGGCCATGAGCAGGCCGAACCCGGCACCTGCCCATCGGCGCGCAAGGGCCGCAGCCGATGCCGCCGTCGTCATCGCTCTGATCATCGCCATGGCACCTCGATACCGGATTTCAGTCCAGATCG
>CAYRUH010000007.1:53081-100326 GCA_964427415.1 uncultured Woeseiaceae bacterium
GTCATCGCTCTGATCATCGCCATGGCACCTCGATACCGGATTTCAGTCCAGATCGGCCAGCGCTTCCAGCGTCTCGTCGCGGACCCGATCGATGGCCGCGGTAATGCGCTGTTCCGCTTCCGCCTCGTTGCCGAGCCCGCTCCAATTGTCGTTCCAGGTGGCCCGCAGCTGGTCGCTCGCCTCGCCCACGTGACCGGGCATGATCGCGGACAGGTCGTCGAGCAGCAGCACGCGGGTCCAGCCCGCGCGCGGATTGCCCCGGTACTCGTCCCGATCATAATGGCTGAAGAACACGATCTGCTGCAATTCGCCGAGCGTCAGGATCATCTCGAAGCCGGCAGCACGCAGATTGCGGTTGTGCTCGGTGAGCTCGTTGCGCCAGGTGTTGTAGGTCAGTCCAACCAGCGCCACGACCAGGCTGATCAGGGCAACGACATTACGCCGGACCTGCTCCCTGAAACTATTCTGCATGGCGGCATACCTCCACCGGATTCGCGCTTTGCGCCCCGCCCCGCCAACGTCTGCCGGCGGCAGAGCAAGGGCCATGGATTATTGATACCCTGCGCCTCGCAGGGTCCTGCCCGGCACCGTAGCCGCTCGGAATAAACACGGTAAAAAAGCGGTCCGGTTCATGGCACGGGCGTCTTCCCGGCCGCGCTCCGTCACACTACCGCGCATGATAACCAGCCTGAGAGGGTATTACAGATGAAAGCTTCTGATCTACTGGTCCGCTGCCTGGAGGCCGAGGGCATCGAATACATCTTCGGTGTGCCCGGCGAGGAGAACGCGGACTTCATGCTCTCGCTGGAGGCAAGCGAGAAAATCCGCTTCGTGCTCACCCGCCACGAACAGGGCGCGGCGTTCATGGCGGAGATCTACGGGCGCCTCACGGGTAATCCGGCCGGCTGCCTGGGCACGCTGGGGCCCGGCGCCACCAACCTCATCACCGGCGTGGCCGATTCCAACATGGACCGGGCGCCGATGCTGGTGCTGACCGGGCAGGGCTCCACCCTGCGTCTGCACAAGGAGTCCCACCAGATCATGGACGTGGTCGGCATGTTCGAGGCGGTCACCAAGTGGGCCACCACTATCCACAACGCGCGCACCATCCCCGAGATCGTCAGGAAGGCCGTGCGCCTCGCGCGCACCGAGAAGCCGGGCGCCGTGCACATCGAGCTGCCCGAGGACGTGGCCAAGCGCGAGGTGGAGGCCGAACCGATGGAGCCCCGGCGCTTCCGCCGCCCCGGCCCGGACGACAAGATCACCGACCGGGCCTTCGCCATGCTGGCCGAGGCGAAACACCCGGTAATCATCGCCGGCAACGGCGCAATACGCCGCCGGGCCTCGAAGCAGCTCCGCATCTTCTGCGAGTCCACCGGCATCGGCGTGCTGAGCACCTTCATGGCCAAGGGCGCGGTGGACATGGACGCCGACTACTGCCTCTACACCATCGGCCTGGGCGCCAAGGACATCCCGACGCTGGCCATCGACGAGGCGGATCTGGTGATCACGCTCGGCTTCGACATGGTGGAGTACCACCCGCGGCTGTGGAACCCGGACCGGGACAAGACCATCATCCACGCCGACTTCCTGCCGGCCGAGATCGACCAGCACTACCATCCGGAGGTGGAACTGGTGGGCGATCTCGCTCACACGCTGTGGATGCTGAACGAGCGGGTACGCGAGCGGGGACTGCCGGACTTCGATCTCGCCTCCCAGCGGGCGGTTCGCGAGCGGATGAGCGCAGAGCTCGCCGCCTGCGCCGAGGACGATACCGAAGGCGCGATCCGGCCGCAGAAGATGCTCTGGGACGCCCGCCAGGTGATGGGTCCGGCGGACATTCTGTTATCGGACGTGGGCGCCCACAAGATGTGGATTGCGCGCCACTTCCATTGCCACGAGCCCAACACCTGCCTGATACCGAACGGCTTCTGCTCCATGGGCTCGGCCCTGCCCGGCGCGATCGCGGCAAACATCGTGCATCCGGACAGGAAGGTGCTCGGCATCGCCGGCGACGGCGGTTTTCTGATGAACGTGCAGGAGATGGAGACGGCGCACCGGCTGGCAAGCGATATCGTCATGCTGGTGTGGGAAGACGGCGGCTACGGGCTGATCAGCTGGAAGCAGGAGGACGAGTTCGGCCGCCACACCGCGCTCGGCTTTGGCAACCCGGACTGGCTGCAGCTCGCAGAGTCCTTTGGCTGGAGCGGCCACCGGGTCGAGCGCTCGACGGAGTTCCGGGCGACACTGGAAGCGGCGTTCGCAGAGCCAGGCCCCAGCCTGGTGGTGGCGCCGGTGGACTACCGGGAGAACCGGGAGCTGACCCGCCGGCTGGGCGAGATCATCGGCGCCGGAATCGTGGGAGGTTGAGACGAAATGAATGCGGAAAGCGGGACCAGCGTGCTGGATGTGATCTCACCCTACAGTGGCGAGCGCATAGGCGAAGTGCCGACGGTAGGTCAGGAGGGCATCGAGGAGGCGCTCGCTAGCGCGAGCACGCTGTTCGCGGCCCGGGACCAGTGGCTGGCGCTGCACCAGCGCGTCGCGATCCTCAACCGGCTGGCGGACCTCATGGATGAGCGCCAGGAGGAACTGGCCCGACAGGCGGCGGCCGAGGGCGGCAAGCCACTGCTCGACTCGAAAGCCGAGGCGGCCCGTGCCGTCGATGGCGTCCGCATTGCCATCGAGAGCATCCGCAGCAAGGCCGGTGAGGTGATACCGATGGACGGCACCGCAGCCGGAGCCGGACGGATCGCCTTCACCACGAAGGAGCCCATCGGCGTCGTGGTCGCGATCAGCGCCTTCAACCACCCGCTGAATCTCATCGTCCATCAGGTCGTACCGGCGATCGCGGCAGGCTGTCCGGTGATCGTCAAGCCGGCCGAGGACACGCCATTGTCCTGCCGGAGCGTCGTCTCCATGCTGCACGAGGCCGGCCTGCCCCCGCAGTGGTGCCGCTTCGTCATGCCCCGGGATCTCGCCCTCGCCGAAGCGCTGGTCACGGACCCGCGGGTGGGTTTCTTCTCCTTCATCGGCAGCGCGAAAGTGGGCTGGATGCTGCGCTCGAAGCTCGCGGCCGGCACCCGTTGCGCATTGGAGCACGGCGGCGCGGCACCGCTGATCGTCGCGGCGGACGCGGATCTCGACCAGGCCATACCGTCGATCCTCAAAGGCGGTTTCTATCACGCGGGACAGGTCTGCGTCTCCGTGCAGCGCGTATTCGCCCATCGGAGCATTGCCCGCGGCCTCGCCGAACGTCTGGCCGAGGGAGCGCAAGCGCTGGCGACGGGCGATCCCCTGCTGGAGACCACCGAGGTCGGGCCGCTGATCCGGCCGAAGGAGGTCGATCGTGTTGCCGAGTGGGTTACCGAGGCGGAGCAGGCCGGCGCCAGCCGGCTCGCCGGCGGTGAACGGCTCGACGGCAACTGTTACGCGCCAACCGTGCTTCTGGACCCGCCGGATCAGGTGCGCGTATCCCGGGAGGAGGTGTTCGGACCGGTCGTATGCGTGTACGGCTATGAGGAACTCGACGACGCGCTGGCGCGGGCCAACGCGCTGCCGTACGCATTCCAGGCCGCGGTGTTCACCCGCAACCTCGACACCGCGCTGCGTATCTACCGCCGCATCGATGCCTCCGCGGTGATGGTGAACGACCACACGGCGTTCCGCGTCGACGGCATGCCCTTTGCGGGACTCGGCGCCTCGGGATATGGCACCGGCGGCATCCCCCATACCATCGCCGACATGCAGGTGGAGAAGATGATGGTGCTGCGATCCGGCGAGATCGCCTGACGCCGGCTCCGCACGGCCTACACGCAGCAATCACAGGGATCGGAACATGCAGGATATCGGCACCTTCGTCTTCACCGCGCTGGAGTTACTGGCGTTCCTTTTCATCTTCGCGCTCGGACTGGGCGTGCTGGCGGTTGCCGTCCTCTACGTCGCCGACAAGTCCCAGAAGACCCATACGATCCGGCGCAACTACCCCGTCATCGGCCGCGCCCGCTACCTCTTCGAACACCTCGGCGAATTTTTCCGCCAGTACTTCTTCGCCATGGACCGCGAAGAACTGCCCTTCAACCGCGCCCAGCGCTCCTGGGTGTACCGGGCGGCGAAGAACCTGGATAACACCATCGCATTCGGTTCCACCCGTGATCTGCGCCCGGAAGGTACGGTGATGTTCGTGAATTGCGCCTTTCCGACGCTGGAGGAGGATGCGGTGCCGCCGCAACCGGTTACCTACGGTCCGTATTGCGAGCACCCTTACAGCACGGCGTCGTTCTTCAATATCTCGGGCATGAGCTATGGCGCACTCTCGACGCCGGCCGTGCGGGCCCTGTCTCTGGGCGCGGCGAAGGCTGGCATCTGGCTCAACACCGGCGAAGGCGGTCTGTCGCCCCATCACCTGGAGGGGGGCTGCGACATCATATTCCAGATCGGCACCGCCAAGTACGGTGTGCGCGACGGCGCCGGGCATCTGAGCGATGAGAAATTGCGCGAGGTGGCGGCCCACGACGCGGTGCGTATGTTCGAGCTGAAGCTGAGTCAGGGTGCCAAGCCCGGCAAGGGCGGCATCCTGCCCGGCGGCAAAGTCACCGCAGAGATCGCACGCATACGGGGCATCCCGGCCGGTGAGGATTCCATCAGCCCCAACCGGCATCCGGAGATCGACAGCGTGCAGGACCTGCTCGACATGATCGGGCACATCCGCGGCGTTACCGGCAAGCCGACGGGCTTCAAGGCGGTGGTCGGCGCCTATGGCTGGCTGGATGCACTCTGTGAGGAGATTCATCGGCGCGGCATCGAATCCGCGCCGGACTTCATCATGGTGGACAGCGCCGACGGCGGCACCGGGGCGGCGCCGATGGCGCTGATGGACGACGTCGGACTGCCGCTGCAGGAATCACTGCCGCTGGTCGCGGACCTGCTGCAGCGTCACGGTCTCAGGAAAAGGATCCGGCTCGGCTGCGCGGGCAAACGGGTGAATCCGACGGAAGTGGCCTGGGCACTCTGCGTCGGCGCGGATTTCGTGGTCTCCGCGCGGGGTTTCATGTTCGCGCTGGGCTGCATCCAGGCCTTGCAATGCAATCGCAATACCTGCCCGACGGGAGTGACGACGCACAATCCCAAGCTTCAGCGCGGCCTCGTGCCGGAAAACAAAGCCGAGCGCGTCGCCAGTTACGCGCATAACATCATGAAAGAAGTGGGGATCATCGCTCATTCCTGCGGCGTGCCGGAACCCCGTCGGCTGCGCCGGCAACACGCCCGGGTGGTCACCGAAGCCGGCCGAAGCCGATCGCTGGAAGAGTTGTACCCGGCTCCCGCCTCGACGAGGGAGCCGGCCGCGGGAATCTAATCCTTGCGCCGCCTGTGCGTGAGAGCCACCTGAACCAGTTCCTCCGGCACGGAATCCGGTACCGGGGCATCGGGCGCATCGAAGGCATCAAGGCCGAGCTCCACGGTGCGGCGGTACTGGCGGACGAACTCGGCGCACTCCCGGCACATTTTCACGTGTACCCAGCACAGACATCTCCGCCACACGGGCAGGCCGCCCTCCAGATAGTCGATCATGAATTCGTCGAATTCCCTGCAGCTAAGCATCAGCATCGGCCTCCCCCCGCAGCAACGGCTCGATCAGTGTCCTGAGCGCCGAGCGTGCCCTGTGCAGGCGCGTTTTCACCGCATTCTCGCGGATGCCGAGTATATCTGCAGTCTCCCGAGTGGAATAACCGTCTATGTCACGAAGCAGCAGCACAAGCCGGTAATCTTCGCCCAGTGCATCGATCTGCTCGCGCACGAAACGGCGGCGCTCTTCCTGCTCCACCAGTTGCTGCGTCGCCATCGGACCGGCGGCAGCACCATGACCGTCAAGACGTCGGCCGTGCTCATCGAAACGGGGCAGCAGGTCTTCTATCGGTTGCTCCCGCCGGCGGCGGCTGCGCCTGAGCGCCATGAGCGACTGGCGTATCGCCACGCCGCGGATCCAGTACTGCAGGCTGCTCCGTCCCTGGAACTTATCGATCCCGTCAATAACGGCGATGAAGGTCTCCTGGAATACGTCCGCGGCATCCGCCTCGGACCCGAGGTAGCGGCGAGCCACGCCGAGTACGACAGGTCCGTACTGGCGGACCAGTGTCTCCTGCGCCTCGCGGTCGCCTCGCAGAACCGCCGCGGCCAGCCGGTGATCCGCGGCGTCCGCGCCGTGAACATCCGGATCATCGCCCGCCTCACCGGCAATTTCGGCCGTCCCCGGCCGCGTAATGCTCACCATTCACCCGCCTCCTTTCTGCGTCCGACACCCCGCAGCTGTCCCGGTTCCATAGCGCCCGCACGGCACCGGGCCGTCTCCGCCATCTTCCGAACGCTGCGGGATCGTAACCTTTGCGGCCGCCGGGGCAACTTCATGGCTGAGGAGCGTAATTGCAGGGCTCGGGTAGCAGGACAGGCAGGCAATGAGCACCGAAGAGAATCTCGTGCAGATTGACGATCTCCACTATGCCCGGGGCGCCCATAGGCTGTTCCACGGTATCGATATAGCCGTGCCGCGCGGCCGCGTGACGGTCATACTCGGCCCGAGCGGCATCGGCAAGACAACGCTGCTGCGCCTGATCACCGGCCAGTTGCAACCCGCACGCGGCAGAATCCTGTTCGACGGCAGGGGTGTCTGTCCGTGTTCCGCGGCCAGGCTCTACGCCATGCGCCGCAGGATCGGGGTACTGTTCCAGAGTGGAGCACTGCTCAGCAACCTCGACGTGTTCGATAACGTCGCCTACCCTCTGCGCGAACATACGGATCTACCCGAGCCGCTGATCCGCCAGATCGTGCTGATGAAGCTCCAGGCGGTAGGCCTGCGCACCGCCTGGAGCCACATGACATGGGAGCTCTCAGGCGGCATGGTCCGACGCGTGGCGCTCGCCCGCGCGCTGGTGATGGATCCGGAACTGGTCATCTACGACGAGCCGTTCGCCGGTCTTGACCCGATCGCAGCAGCGGTCATTCTGCGCCTGATCCGGGACATCAATGATTCGCTCGGCATCACGAGTCTGGTCGTCACCCACGACATTGCACGCTTAGAAGCGCTTGCCGACCACTGTTACCTGCTCGTCGACGGAGAAGTAGCCGCCGGCGGAACACCGGACAAACTGCGCAATAGTGCCTCGCCCATCGTGCGGCAGTTCATGGAAGGACGGGCAGACGGCCCGGCCGCGTTTCACCGGCCGGGGCCCGGTTATGAGGAGATATTGCTTGAGATGAGGGGCGCATGACCGACCTGGTCCGGGACTGCTGGCGCACCTTCCACGGTTTCACCGCGACTTTCGGTGCCTTCCAGCTGTTCTCGTTACGGCTGTTGCGCCACGTCCCGGCTGCACTCGTGCGTCCCCGTCTCGTCAGCGAGCAGATCTATGCGCTCGGCGCACTCTCGCTGGTCCTCATCATGTTCGCCGGTACCTTCGTCGGAATGGTCCTCGCGCTGCAGTCCTATGCGACGCTGATCGAGTTCGGATCCGCCGATTCCATGGGCGCGTTCGCCGCCGAGGCGCTGGTGCGCGAGCTCGCCCCTGTTGTTGCCGCCCTGCTGTTCGCCGGGCGGGCCGGCAGCGCCGTCGCCTCGGAGGTTGGACTGATGCGGGCTACCGATCAGATCTCCGCGCTGGAGATGATGGCCGTCGATCCGCTCAGCCGCATCATCGCGCCCCGGGTTATCGCGGGCGTCACGGTCGTCCCGCTGCTGGCGGCGATTTTCGCTGCGATGGGGATACTCGGAGCCTATTTCATCGCCGTGATCCTGCTCGGCATCGAGGAGGGTCCATTCTGGAACGAGATCGCCCTGCGCGTCGACCTGCGCGAGGATGTCTTCAGCGGCGCGCTCAAGAGCCTCATCTTCGGGGCCTCCGCCAGTCTCATGGCGGTATTCGAGGGCTTCCATGCCGCGCCGTCCGCCGCAGGAATCAGCCGGGCGGCGACCCGGACCGTCGTCATCACGTCAGTCTGGATACTCCTGCTGGATTTCATACTGACGGGCATCACACTGCCGGAGTTTTAGCAATGCATCAGACACGCGCCATCGATTTCAGCGTCGGGCTCTTCATACTGCTCGGGCTCTCCGCCATGCTATTCCTGGTCGCACAGAGCCTCGGCCGGGGACCCGTCTCCGGCGCAGAGACGTTCGAGGTCGAGGCCCGCTTCGACCATATCGGCAGCCTCCGGGAACGCGCGCCCGTGGCACTCGGCGGCGTGACGATCGGCCGGGTCACGGACATCCGCATCGATCCCCGGAACTATCAGGCCGTGGTCATGATGCGCATCGACAAGCGCATGGCCGAGCTGCCTGCGGATACCTTCGCCAGCATCGCCAGCACCAGCCTGCTCGGCGGCAAATACGTGGAAATATCGCCCGGCGGGGATACCCTGCTGCTGCGGGACGAGGGCGAAATCATATTCACCCAGTCGGCGATCGTGCTGGAGGATCTGGTGGGCAAGTATCTCATCGGCAGGGACGGGGAATGAACCTGCGGCGAAACCGCGCGGGGACCGCGCAGCGCGCGCGCCTCGAGGCGAGAGGCGAGAATAGATACTGTCTCTCCGGCACGGCCGATTCCGGCAATGCCGGGCGGCTGCTGGCCGAGGGAAAACGAGCCTTCACCGGCACCTCGTCGATCACTGTCGACCTCGGCGATTGCGATTGCGCCAGTTCCGCCGGGCTCGCCTTGCTGCTGGAATGGTCGCTATGGTGCACGACGCAGGGTATCGAGCTGCACTATCATGATGCGACGCCGGGTCTGGTGAAGGCGGCGGCGATCCATGGCGTCACCGAAGCCCTGCCCCTGCGCCGATCGGACAACGACTCAACGGCTTCGCCGGCGAGCGGCCGGCATCGAGAGGGGCTCGGCACTGCCCCGACTCTGCCTGCCGCTCGTCGGTGAAACCATAGCGCCGGACCGGATTCTGTCCTCGATTCCCACACGCCTCGCGACGATGCCCTGAGTCCGACAGGCTGCTAGCCGCGGCGAATACGCCAGGCCAGCAATACGGCGACGTAGCCGCCGCCCCAGAGCAGACCCGGACCCATCGCGGCGGCGATCTCCGGCGTGCCCAGTGAGAGATGCACGGCGAGGGGCAGCGCGATCATGACGCACAGCGCCGCGGCAAATGCCAGCGCCGCGCCGCGAACCCCTCCGCCCGCCCGCCTCAGCACGCACACCGCGGTGCGCGTGACCAGCCAGGTTGCGACCAGCGCATAGCCGCCCTGCCCCAGCCCTGCGCGCACGGCCGCAACCTCTCCGTGTCCGAGGTTTACAAACGCCGCCCAGCCGCCGAAAACGGCAGCCGCCAGCCACGGCGCCGCGGCGGTAATCAGCCGGCCCGTTCCGTGACGGTCAGCCTTCGGGACACCGGCGTGGCATATCACCCGGCTGGCGCGCCCTGCTCGCGCAGCCATGTCGCGGTGGCCGGCGCGATACCGGTCCCGGCATCATGAACCACGCCATGGTGGCGTGCCAGAAGCGCCGCGTAGGCGAGATGGTGCACGCTGTGCTGATGCACAAACAGCAGTTCCCGCTGGGTCGTGCTGGTGAGACGCACGTCGACCCGACGCGTGGTACAGACCTCCGAGATCACCGTCACCGGCTCGTCCGCCACCGGCAGGGTCTGCACCCGCAGGATCAGCCGTTCGAGTTCCTTCAGTCCGGTCTCGGAATGGAATTCCAGCGCGCAGGCCCGGTTGCGCCGGTTATAGTCGATCACGCCGCTCTCCAGTCCCAGCTCGAACTGGCGCAGGTGATCGACGACGTGGCGCACGTGGCGGCCGATGCCGATCTCGCTGTAGAGCGGGAAATCACGGGATGAGGCCTGTTCCACGGCCAGGATCAGCCCCCGGAACTGGGACAGCACCTCCACCAGACCTTCACGCAGCCTGCTCATCGTCTCCCTGCCAGTTCGCGAGGAACGCCCGGGCCCCGATCTCACCCATATAGCGGCTGAGATAACGCGGCGGGGCGCGCCGCAGATCGACGACGATCAGTCCATCGAGGGAATCGTTGAAACCGCGGTTCACGCCGAACGAGACGAAGCGGCCATTCAGCGCCAGGTAGTGGCGCAGCAGAATAGGTATGCGCCGTCCGCGATCCAGGTGCCCCAGCAATTTATTGATCACCGCCACGTTATTGAGGGGTGCCAGTATCTCCGGCGACCAGTGCTTGCCCTGCACCCGCAATGGCACCGATGGCCGCACCTGACGGCACCAGGGTGCCGCCATCGCAAAATTTGTCATCATGGTATCGGCCAGAAAGGCACGGGCCAGCGCCGAGTAGTGACTCGAGATACTCACGCACCCGAACAGGGTGTGATAACCGGGATTGGCGAGCATGAAGGCGCCGATCCCCCGCCACAACATGTCGAGCACCCGGGCATGGCGCTGGTACGGCAGACTGACGAACGATCGGCCCACCTCGAGGGCCGGCCCCATGCCGTCCAGGAAACCGGCATCATAGGCGTACAGCGACCGGCTGTAGAGCCCATGCACACCGTGCTCACGGATGATCTCGTCGGTCCGCCCGATGCGGTAGGCACCGGCCACCTCCCGGCTGGCCCGATGCCAGACCCACAGATGCCAGTAGTGCGGATCGAAACGGTCCCGATCGAGCTCCCGGCCTGTGCCTTCGTCGACGGCGCGGAAAGTCCGCTCGCGCTCCACCGCGATCTGCTCCATCACGATACCGAGCTTGCCGTGCGGCGCGCAGTACACCGCGAGGTCACCCTGCTCGTGCAGCCGGTAGGGCGCCAGACGATCGTGCTCGGCGGCCAGGACTGACGGCCGTACGCCGCCGGCAATCGCCGCTGTTCTCCTTTCGCTCACGCGCGCTGGCGCCTGCCGGGGACGGGCATCACCGGGACCAAGTGCATCACAGGCAAAGCGCAGGCATCGCGTCACCGCACCGGCATCCCCCAGCGCCCTGAGCTCGCCGACGGTGAGCAACTCTCCGGCAACCGCTTCCACCGCCCGGCCGCGCGCCGCGAGGAGTTCCCGGGGCAGCAGGGCCGTGCGCAGCCGCGGATGAATCTGCCCGCTCAAATAAAAACGGAGCCGGTTGCGCCCGCGTACGTGCACCGGCAGGCAGGCGGCCCGGTAGCGCAGCGCCAGCCGGCCAAGCATGGGATTCCACGGCCGATCCTCCAGACGACGGCGCAGCAGGCTGTAGCCGGCGACGGTGCCCGCCGGGAATACGAGCAGCGCCCCGCCGTGGGCCAGATGCCGGCAGACGGCCCGCATACCAGCGCCATTGCGGGCGGCCGAATCGACACGCAGCACGTCCACACCGATGAACAGCTCGCGGAACTCCGGCAGGCGGAGGAGCAATTCGTTCGCAAGCACTCTCGTGTCGGGGCGCCGCCGCAGCAGCTCGCGGGACAGCAACATGCCTTCCAGGCAGCCAAGCGGGTGATTCGCGGCAACGATCGCCGGACCGCTACCCGGCAGCGCCGCGAGGTCGCTGTAACGCCATTGCAGCGTGGCACCCAACTGCGCGAGGCAGAAGTCGAGGAAATCACCGGCATCGGCACCGGCTGCGGCGGCAGCACTCTCCTGCCAACGGTCGTAGATCGCTGCCAGCGCGTCCAGGCCCGTGACCCGGGTCAGCGCCTGCCGGGCGGCACGACTGCGGAGGGGAATGTGCAGGGGATGGCCGGTATCCATGGATCAGTCGGTCGGCGGATGGTAGCGGTAACCCTGTCGCTCCGCGCGCCAGCGCGCCCGGATCTCGCGCAGTGTCGGCGGCCGGAAGCCGCGGCGCCGGTTATGATCACCGATGCGGAACAACAGACGATACTGTGCGAGCAGCGCCGCGTAAGCCTTGCCAAGTTGTGCGCCGCGATCCCAGATGTGCAGGGGTTCCGCGCTGGCAGCATTGATCTCCACAACCTGCAGCTCACGGCCTGCGCGCAGGTGCTCGATGTCGGGGAAGCGTACGTCGAGCCGACCGTAGTGGAAGTCCGGCAGGCCGGACAGGATACAGTCGATCGCCGCGGTCAGCGCCGGTGTGACGAGATGCCGCGCGTCGCGGAAGATGGCGCCGCGGGAATGGCTGTTGGCAAAGATGAGCCGGAATCGTTCGCCGCGGGCAAGGACGCGATCGAGGCGCTCGCGGTGGCGTTGCTCGTAGAGATGACGCAGGCGTCCGGCCCGCGGCTCTGCGGCGATCAGTTCGGCGAGCGTACTGTGGCCGTCGCCAACGACATACGGGCTGTATTTCAGCGCCAGGGAGACGATGCGTCCTTCCGGTTCACCCGGCATGCGGACATAGAATATGCCCGCTTCCGGCTCATAGCGGGACAACGTCTGCACGATCAGGGCGGCGCCCCGCGGATAAGCCGAGAGACAGGATTCCATATCTCCCAGCGACTCGATCAGCTTGACGCCCGAACCCCGGCAGCCGATGTCGGGCTTGCAGACGAACGGCAGTTCGATCCCTCGCAGCGCCGCTTTAGCCACCAGGTCGGCGGCCTGCTCGCCCGCTTCACGACCGTCCACCCGGTATCCAAGCCAGCGGAGAATCGCATGCTCCGCCGGTCCCTCGGCCTGCGCCATCAGCTCACTCTTGCCGACACCCATCATGCCGGAGACGGGCAGCCGCGGATTGGCGAGCAGCGGCAGCGTGGCCGACCGATACCAGAGGGAGAGTCCGATCCACTGCAGGGCCACCGGCAGGTACATGGCCCACAATGGCCAGAATTCGAAGCGGGAGACCACCCGCTGCCCGTGCTCGAGCGCGGGCATACCGGGGGTAACGTAGACGTGTTCGCCGGACATCTCTGATGAGCGCCTCTCAGCGTGAACCCACGGAGAAGCCGAGACCGAACATGTTGACGCCGGGGTTATCGTCGTTCAGTCCGCCGTTGGAGATGTGCTGGAAACGCAGATCCACCCGGTAACGGTTGCGTTCACCGAACTCGAGTCCGAGCGCCAGGTGCGAGGCAAAATTCACCGAGGTGCCGAACTCGCGTCCCTGGTATTCGGAGCCGTCGATGAACGTCGGGCTGATCCCTGCATCGACCACCAGAGGCAACCGCCAGCGCGGATTGGACAGGCGTAACGCCGGGCCGAAGGAGGCAAAGAGCCGGTCGTCGCCGCCGCTTTCGTAACGACCGCCTTCCAGGGTGAGCCGCGGTGTGACATGCACTCCGCCCGCGGTCACGAAATGCCAGGGCAAACGGAAGTCGATGAAAGCCGCGTCCTGGGTCAGATCGCCGAATGTATCGCCGGTCGCGGTGGCATGGCGCAGCCCCACCCGGTCGATGATGTCCGGCAGCGGCACCGAGAACAACCCCACGTTGCGGTCGACAGGATCCCCATCCGCATGGCGTCCGAAACGGGGACGGTAGGCGGACGGCGGGGGCGAGGCAGGCGAACGGGCAGTCTCGTGCTCGCCCGAAGCCCCGTCCGGCCGGTCGGACCCATGGCGATCGGGCGCAGCGGAGCCGGGCACAGCGGAGCCGGGCGCAGCCGCCAGGGCCGGGCCCGGCGCCGCAGCAATCATGGCGGCCAATGCCAGCATCATTGCCGCTCCCCGCATGGTACCTCCGAATCCGCAATCGCCGAGCCTTGCCCTCATCTCTCTCCTTCCTGATTGCCGCCGTTTCAACGGCTTGCATGGATAGAGTTGCCGCTGGCGGCAAAGAGGTTACAGGCGGGATGCGAGAAAGCCCTCGCGGATCCGGACCACGGACATGCCCCGGTCGCGGTGCACCGTCACCAGGGTATCCGGCGGCACTTCGCGCCAGCGCGATTTATCCCCGTCCAGCGGTTCGGAGACGACCAGCACGCCCGTCTCCTGCTCGCCGACGAACAGCGACGGCGCCAAATGATCCGAGGACCAGCGCAGGGCCTGGAGGATTTTGCCGTCGGTCAGCGCAAATGTTGCGCGGAAGGGCTCGGCGATCCCGTCCGCGCGCCGGAGTCGCTCCACCCGGAGCAGGGTGTCGGCAATCGCCTGCACAGGGTCGGTTGCCAATCCGTTCGTGACCATCATCTGGAACAGCAGTTCACTGTCTGTGCCGCCGGCCAGATCGTCGTAGCTCTGGTCCGAAAGGCACGCGGTCAATCGCCTGCGCAACTGCCGGAACCCGCCGATCTGACCGTTGTGCATGAACAGGAAGCACCCGGATCGGAACGGATGGCAGTTGATCTCGATATTCGGCGCTCCCGTGGAGGCTCGCACGTGCGCAAAGAAGACCGGGCTCTCGATGACGCGGGTCAGCTCGCGGAGGTTATCGTCCGACCAGGCCGGTCCGGCACGCCGGTACAGCGCCGGCTCGGGAGCACGCGCATACCAGCCCAGCCCGCCGCCGTCGCCGTGCACGCCCAGTTTGGCCTTGCGCGAATGCTGCGCCTGCTGACACAGCGAATAGGGATCGTCGTAGACGAACTGCTCGATCGGTCTCGGTTCACCGAGATAGGCAAGCCATCGGCACATGGCAGCATCCTAGCGCAATCCGCAAGCGGACAATACGGTACTATCGGTGCCGACAGTATTTTTGCCGCAGCTCGCCAGCCGAATGATTGGATTCATCCTCCGCCGCCTCCTCGCCACCCTACCGGTAATGGCCATAGTGGCGATCATCGTCTTCTCGCTGCTCTACCTGACGCCGGGCGATCCGGCGGCGGTGCTGGCCGGAGAACAGGCCACGGCCGCAGACATCGAGCGGGTCCGCCGCACGCTCGGCCTGGACCAGCCCTTCCTGGTGCGATTCGGCCAGTGGATCGGGGCAGTGCTGCAGGGCGATCTCGGCACGTCGATCTTCTCCCGCCAGCCGGTCATGGACCTCATCGTCCAGCGTCTCGAGCCGACCGTCGCACTGACCATCGCCTCATTGCTGGTCGCGGTACTGATCGCCCTGCCCCTCGGCGTGATCGCCGCCTGGCGTGCCGGCGGCGCCGTCGACCGGCTGGCCATGAGCTTCGCGGTG
Source organism: uncultured Woeseiaceae bacterium (assembly GCA_964427415.1). Lineage (GTDB taxonomy): Bacteria > Pseudomonadota > Gammaproteobacteria > Steroidobacterales > Woeseiaceae > Lentisalinibacter. The sequence goes on from CAYRUH010000007.1 coordinate 68,043, forward strand.
CTGGGCTTCTCCATCCCCGTATTCGTCCTGTCCTACCTGCTGATCGCGCTGTTCGCTCTGGAATGGCGGATCCTGCCGGTGCAGGGCTATGTGCCGCTCGCCTACGGGCCCGGCCCGTTCGCCCGCCATCTCGTTCTGCCCGCACTGTCGCTCGGGGTGGTCAATGCGGCGCTGCTCGCGCGCATCACCCGCACCACCATGATCGAGATCCTGCAGCAGGACTACATCCGGGTGGCGCGCGCGAAGGGCCTGCCCGTCTCCCGGATCATCCTGCGCCACGCGCTCAAGAATGCGGCGGTACCCATCGTCACGGTCATCGGCATCAGTTTCGCGCTCTTGATCAGCGGCGTCGTCGTCACCGAGACGGTGTTCAACATACCGGGACTGGGCCGCCTGACGGTGGATGCGATACTGCGCCGTGATTACCCGGTGATCCAGGGTGTGATCCTGGTCTTCTCCGCCGCCTACGTTCTGATCAACCTGATGGTCGACCTCAGCTACGGTCTGTTCGACCCGAGGATCAAGTATTGAGCGCGGCGCAGGTAACGGCACTGTATCAGGGGTACGGCGTACTGCGCCGTACCGCGCGGCGCCACCCGAATCTGCTGATCGGCGCCGCCATGCTCGCACTGGCCGCCGCAGCGGCCGTCGCGGCGCCGTGGCTCGGCACCACGGATCCCCAGGCGCTCTCGCCGTTCCATCGCCTCGAGTCGCCGGGCGCGGACTTCTGGTTCGGCGGCGATCTGGTCGGCCGCGACGTCTACAGCCGCACGGTTTACGGCGCTCGCATCTCGCTCGCCGTCGGTCTCGGCGTGGTCGCCATCGCCACCCTGTTCGGCCTCGCCATCGGATTGTTGAGCGGCTTCGTAGGCTGGGTGGATCAGGCACTGATGCGGGTGATGGACGGGGTGATGGCGATCCCCTCGATCCTGCTCGCCGTCGCCCTGATCTCGCTCACGGGCGCCAGCCTGGGCAATGTGGTGGCCGCCATCGCCATCGCCGAAATTCCGCGGGTCGCCAGACTGGTGCGCAGCGTCGTGCTGTCGGTGCGGGAGCAGACCTACGTGTTCGCCGCCATTACCTCGGGCACCCGCTTCCCGTTGCTGCTGCTGCGCCATGTCCTGCCGAACACCGTCGCGCCGCTGATCGTGCAGGCGACCTATATCTTCGCCTCCGCGGTGCTTACCGAGGCAATCCTGAGCTTCATCGGTGCCGGCGTCCCGCCGGCCACGCCGAGCTGGGGCAACATCATCGCCGACGGGCGCAGTGTGTTCTCCATCGCGCCGCACATCGTGCTGTTCCCCGGCCTCGCCCTGTCGTTCACCGTGTTGGGCGTGAACCTGCTCGGCGACGGTCTGCGCGACGCACTCGATCCCCGCTACGGACGGCGCCTGTGAGCGACGCCGGCCAGCCATTGCTCGCGGTGGACAATCTCTCGGTGGCCTTCGCCGGGGAGGCCGGCGATACCACCGTTCTCAGCGACTTCTCCTACTCTCTGGACGCGGGAGAGATACTGGCCATCGTCGGCGAGTCGGGCTCGGGCAAGAGCGTCGGCGCGCTCGCGGTGATGGGCCTGATCGGCAGGCCCGGGCGCGTAACCGGCGGTTCGGTACGCCTCGAGGGACGGGAACTCCTGGCGCTGCCGGAGCGCGAGATGCAGAAGGTACGCGGCAGCCGGATCGGTATGATTTTCCAGGAGCCGATGACCAGCCTCAACCCGGTGCTGAGCGTAAGCGAGCAGATCACCGAGGCGGTGCGGCTGCACACGGGTGCCGATGGCCGCGCGGCACGCCGGCGTGCCCTCGAGATGCTGCGTCTGGTGCAGATTCCGGAACCCGAACAGCGGCTCGACCAGTATCCGCACGAGCTGTCAGGCGGGATGAGCCAGCGCGTGATGATCGCGATGGCGATGTCGTGTTCGCCCGCCGTACTGATCGCCGACGAGCCCACGACGGCGCTGGACGTGACTGTGCAGGCCCAGATCCTCGAACTCATGCGAGACATCCGCCGGCGCACCGGCACCGCCATCGTGCTCATCACCCACGACCTGGGCGTGGTGGCCGAGCTGGCCGACCGGGTACTGGTCGTCTACGCCGGCCGTAAAGTGGAGGAGGGAACGGTGCGTGCGGTACTGCGTACCCCCCGGCACCCCTACACGGAGGGCCTGCTGCGGGCGATGCCGCGCCTTGGTGGTACGCCGGACGGGGGCCGCCTGACGGAGATAGCCGGCCAGGTACCCTCCTTGTCGGCACCGCCGCCGGGCTGCGCATTCGCACCGCGCTGCGACCTGGCGATAGCGCGCTGCCGCCGGCAGACGCCGCCGCTCGAAACGGTGGCGGCTGACGGGCATGTGTCGGCATGCTGGCGCAGTAACGACATGGGAAGAACGGCATGACGCCGTTGCTCGAAGTCACGGACCTGGTAAAGCATTTTCCGCTGGATAACCGCCTGCTCGCCGGGCTCACCGGGAGACCGCCCCGGGTCGTGCATGCCGTCGACGGCGTCAGCTTCTCCATCGCCGAGGGGGAGACCCTGGGGCTCGTCGGGGAAAGCGGCTGCGGCAAGTCCACGGTCGGGCGGTCCCTGTTGCGCCTGCTGCAACCCACCGCCGGCAGTATCACACTCGCCGGCACAGACATCACCCGTCTGCCGCAGCGCCGGCTGCGGCCGCTGCGCCGGGATCTGCAGGCGGTCTTCCAGGACCCCTATGCGTCGCTCAATCCGCGCCGCACGGTCGGGGCCGCGGTGGCCGAGCCGATCACCAATTACGGCCTCGCCGCCGGCAGCGTCCGCGGCCAGGTCGAGGCCCTGTTCGAACGGGTGGGCCTGCGCTCCGATCACCTCGACCGCTATCCGCACGAATTCTCGGGCGGTCAGCGTCAACGGATCGGCATCGCGCGGGCCATCGCCACCCGTCCCCGCCTGGTCGTGCTGGACGAGCCGGTCTCCGCGCTGGACGTCTCCGTGCAGGCACAGGTCATCAACCTGCTGACCGATCTGCAGCGCGAGGCGGGCATGGGCTATCTCTTCATCGCCCACGATCTGGCCGTCGTCGAGCACATATCGAGCCGGGTCGCCGTGATGTATCTGGGCCGCATCGTGGAGATCGCGCCGAAGGCCCGGCTGTTCGCCGCACCCCGCCACCCTTACACGAAAGCGCTGCTCTCCGCCGTCCCGCGCACAGACCCGGATGCCGCCGAGAACCGCATCCTCCTGCCGGGCGACATACCCAGCCCCACGAATCCCCCCAGCGGCTGCCGCTTCCGCACCCGCTGCCCGATCGCGCGCCCGCGCTGCGCACGGGAGGAGCCGCCCCTCGAGGCCGCCGCAGCCGGCCATGCGGTCGCCTGCCACTACCCGGACGATCCGATGCCGGCCACGCAGTCTCCGGGGCCTCAGGACGGCCGATAGGGCCCCTTGTCGACGTTCCAGAATACGGTGCTGCCGGGGACGCTCAGCACACCGCTCAGCCGCGGACTGTAGGCGACCGGCGAGAACCACTGGCCGATGGGCACGTAGGGCACCAGCTCGTAGGCACTCGCCTGGATACGCCGGGCGAGCGCGCGGCGCTCCTGCGGATCGGGGACAAAGGGGAATTCCTCGATCTTGGCCTGGTGTTCCGGGCCGCAGGGCCAGCCGGGCCAGGCGTCCTCGCAACTGGCATGGATCGGCACATTGCCCACCGGGTCGGCGATGTTGCCGCCGGGCCAGTAGGTGAGGCCGATGTGCCAGCCACCGTCTTTCGGCGCGGCCCGGTTCACGCGCCGGGCGCTCATGGCACCGAAGTCCATCGCCTGCAGATCCACCTCGAGGCCGATGGAGCGCAGATCCTCGGCCAGCACGAGGGTGGCGAGGTTCATGAACTGGATATCCGTCGGATGCAGCACGACGATAGGACGCCCGTCGTAGCCCGCCGCCTCCATCAACCGCCGTGCCTTGTCCCGATTTCCGCCGACATCGGCCGGCACGCCGGCGTCGTTCTCCAGGGCCGAACCGCAGACGAAGAAAGCGTGGCACACCCGGGTCACTTCCGGATCACCGAACATGGCCTGCAGATAACGCTGCTGGTCGATCAGGTAGACCAGCGCCTGTCTCGCACGCCGGTCGTCGAACGGCGGGTGCAGGTGATTCATGCGCAGCATGCCCTGGTAGCCCAGTTTGTCCGTACGCTCGATGACGATGCCGGAGCGGCGCAGCAGCGGCAGGAACTCGGGCGCCGGGCTCTCGACGAAATCCACTTCGCCGTTGGCCAGCGCGAGAACGGCCGACTGCGCATCGCGGATGTTCAGCCATTCCACCGTGTCCACGTGCACATGTTTGCCGCCCGCCGTCCCGGCGGGAGGCTCTGTGCGCGGCAGGTAACTCTCGTTGCGCCGGTAGACGACACTGGCGCCCGGGACCCAGGCCTCCCGGTCGAAGACAAATGGCCCGCTGCCGATCACCTCGTCGACGGCGCTCGACGCATCGGTGCGGGCGATCGCCTCCGGCATGATCGCCGCCACCGGTCCGCCGGTCTTCGACAGCGCCTCCAGCAGCAGCCCGTAGGGCCGCGCAAGCCGCCAGACGAATGAGCGCTCGCTCACCGCTTCCAGTCCCCGGGTGACGCCGAGAATCTGGCGACCGTAGGCATCCCGGTCGGCCCAGCGCTGCAGCGAGGCAACGACGTCGCGGGCCGTGACGGGCGCACCGTCGTGGAACGCAAGACCGTCACGCAGCCGGAATTCCCAATCGAGCTTGTCGTCGCTGAGAACCCATTCCTTCACCATCTGCGGTGCCGGCCTGCCCGCCTCGTCGCGACCGAACAGGAAGTCGTAGACCATCAGCGCATGGCGCTGCACGATGCCCGCCGTCGTCACGATCGGGTCCAGGGAAGACAGGTCCGCATGCATGACGGCACGCAGGAGTTCGCGGTCGTCCGGCCGGCTGCAGGCGCCGAGCCCTGCTCCCATCAGGGCGGCAGAGGCGGCGATGAACTGCCGGCGGGTGAGACTCAAGCCGCGGCTCCCAGCCACCAGCCGAGCAGGTGGCCGCCCGTATCCGCTTCGGCCGCGGCCAGCCGCACGTCCCGCATCCCGAGCTGTCGCAGACGCCGTGCGAGCGCTTCGGCACCCTGCCGGTCGAGCGCCGCACGCTGCATGGCCTCGAGACGCCGCAGCTGGGCCTCGAGCAGGTGGCGGGTATGGCCGGCCGTGGCCATCAGCGTGCCGTGATCCAGAGATGAGCGCAGATCCGGCAGCCGGCGGACCGCCGCGAATACGGCATCGGGGAGGCTCGTATCCGGATCGCCCCCGAACCGTTGACCCAAGGAGTCCAGCACCGACTTCAACGCCTGCACAGCGGCGAGGGCATCGTCCTGCGATGCCGACCCGCCGCCCCGCTCCGCCGCATGCAGCTTTTCCAGCAGATCGACCAGCTCAGGAAAGAGCCGGCTGGCGAGCAGGTCCGTGGCCTGGCGGCTCTGCAAACGGCAGCGCTCGCTCAGGACGCCGCCGCCGGCATGCACCAGGAGGCGCAGGCGTCCTCCCGGCGCCAGCACCCGCAGCGCCTCGGCGACACTGCGCTGCGCATCGGAGTATTCGATACCGTACTGGCTGACGACGGCGTCGAAAGCGTCGTCGTCGAACGGCAGGCATTCCATCGCTACCCGGCCATGGAAACGGACCGGGCGAAGCAGATCCCGCCTGGCCGGCAGGAAGCGCAGCGGATCGATCGCCGCAAGATCGATTGCATCGATTGCGAATGGTTGCTCCTTCCCGGCAGCGGCCGCTACGGCGGCCAGACTGCCGTTGCCGGTGCCGAGGTCGAGGATACGGCTGCCCGGTGGCAGAGACTCGAAGAACGTCCGCCAGACCCCGACTATACCGGCGGCGCCGGCTCCATCCGACGGGACACAGGATTCCTCATGCTCGGCCTGCCAGTAGGCATTCCACTCCCACATCGTCTCCCGCCCGCACCATCAACGCAGCCGGTAGGATGCACCCAGGAAGTACTCGGCACCCGTGGGACTGAAGGTATCCGGGCTCGTGTTCGCGCGCACCTGACGGGAACCGAGCAGCGGCGGGTCCTCGTCCAGCACGTTGATGACGCCGCCCCAGATGCTCAGCGCATCGTTGACCTCGTAGTTCACCGACAGGTCCAGATAGCCATTGCCGTCGAGTTCGAACACGGCCACGTCTTCGGGCGACGGGCCGGGTTCCCCGCGGCGTGCCGGCAGCACCACATCGTCGAGCTCGGTGGACTCCTGCCACCGATAGCGCAGCCCGAGAGTCAGGTCACCGGTCCGCCAGTTGACGGCCGTATTCACCTTGGTCTCGGACTTCGGCTCGCCGCAGGTCCGGCCGAATGCACCCGTGCAGTCGTTGACGATGCCCAGATCCGCGATAGGCGTGATCTTGAAGTCGTCCAGGAAGGTGGCGTTCAGGCTGAAGGTCAGATCACTGACGGGCCCGAACAGTCCAAAATCGAGTTCGTGCAGATACGACACACCCAGATCCAGTCCGGAAGTCTCCAGTCGGCCCACGTTGACCGTCGTCACCTCCACCGGGTTCTGCGTATCGATCACACCGGTGGTGGGATTGCGGTTGACCGCCTGGCAGGCAGGGCTTCCCAGATCCTGGATCTGCACGTAGCAGAGATTCAGCACGTTGGAGACCGACCCGCCGAATACGCCGATGGCATCATCCACGTCGATATCGAAATAATCGAGAGTCACGCGGAGGTTTGGCACGAACTCGGGCGTGACGATAGCGCTCAGCGTAAAGGTGTCAGACTCCTCTTCACTCAGGTTCGGATTGCCGCCGAACAGCCCGGGGATCTCGGTGTTCGGGCGCAGGGTCGGGTCGCCGACCAGGTTGCCCGGCACGCCGGTCGACTCGCACAGGCTGCGGATCGTGGGATCCGTCGCCGCCTCGGGCACCGCGCAGGGGTCGGTCGCACTCACCGGGAAGATGCGCTGACCGCCAAACGCCTCGCCGACGCTGGGCGCGCGGATCGCGCGCTGGAACTGAGTGCCGAAGGCGAGACTCTCGTTCAGCCTCCAGTCCAGACCGGCGAGGAAGGTATTCACCCCATCGGTCTGGTCGAGATCGTAGTTCGAGTAACGATAGGCGCCGGTGAAATCCAGCGACTCGATCGCCGGCAGATCGGCCAGCAGCGGCACGCTGAACTCGGCGAACACCTCCCACACATCGATCTCGCCGCGCGCCTCGGTGATGGCATTGAAGCCCGCCACGTCGCCGGTGAGCAGTGCCTCGTCCGGCTGGAAATCCACCGAACTGGAGCGCCATTCAGCGCCCACCAGCACCGACAGTGGACCGGCCGGCAGCTCCAGGAGCTGGCCATCCAGGGTCGCGCCGAAGACCTCCAGCTCGGTGTCCTCGGTATTGGTCGTCGCAATATCGAGGAAGTCGACACCCGCCGGGGAGATATTCGGGCCGAACGGATTCAATATCGGACCACCGTCCGGCGCCGACCCGGAAAGCACGCCCTCTGCGAACGCCTCCAGCGAGGCATTGCCGAACTGGAGCTGGGTGTTGTCCGAGCGTGCATAGGAGTAATAGGCGTCGTAGCGGTAGCGCCCGATATCACCGCGCACGCCCACCAGGGCACGGAAGGCGTTGCGATTATCCGCGTTTCGCCGCGGACCCAGCTCGACCAGGCGCCGGGCGACGCCGAGTTCCACCAGACCGTCGTTGGCCGGACCGCCGACACCGTTCTCGTCCATGATACGGAATACGTCCTGCACCTCCGGGCTGACGAACGGATTGTCAACCTCCAACGGGAATGCGCCGTTGATGAAGCTGGAGGCGAAACCGGTGGTCGTCTCGTTACGCGAGAAGGCTCCCTCGAAATACAGGGTATCGGTCTCGGTCATGTCGAAGTGGGCCAGCGAGGTGACCGAATAGCGCTCCTGGGGTATGCGCAGAAAATTGTCCAGAGTGTAGTTGAAGAAATCGTCCGGACGGGCGAAAGGCCGCACATTCTGGCCGCTGTCGTCGGGGATGAATCCGTCGTTACCGAGAGTGCTGAGGCCGGCGGCGGCCAGTGCGTCCTGCAAGCCGGGGATCGCGGCAGCGGCATCACCGAAAGGTACCCGGTTGAAACGCCCGTTCGGCACGAAACTGCTGCCGCCGGGACCAAGCACCCGGTTGCCGTTGGCGTCCGTCACATCCGTGAGCACACTCGAGGAGAAATCGCGGTCGGTGGTCAGGATCGAGTCGCGGTCGAAGTAATTGAAGCTGACCACGGCGTTACCCCGATCGTCGGCGAAGTTGCCGCCGAGCGTCAGCGTAAAGTCGAGAATCTCCCCGTCGCCCTCGGTCGTCTGATTGAACTGGGAGCGAAACTCCACGCCCTCGAAATCGTCGCGGAGGATGAAATTGACGACGCCGGCGATGGCATCGGAACCGTACACGGCCGAGGCGCCGCCGGTGACCACCTCGACACGCTCGATCAGGGACGTCGGGATGACATTGATATCCGTGCGCTGACTCGAGTCGAAGAACATGTAGCGCCGGCCGTTCACCAGCACGAGCGTCCGCTGTCCGCCGAGGCCCCGCAGATCGAGCGTGGCCGCACCGGTCGCCGTGGGATCTGCCGTCGAGTTGGTTGCTGCCGTACGTGACGGGATGAACTGGGGCATATTGTTCAGTACTTCCTCCGGGTTCTGGAAGCCCGCCAGCCTGATCTCTTCGGAGGACAGCGTATCGACCGGGATAGAGGGCGCCTGCCGGCCGGTACGGATACGCGAACCCGTGACCACGACCTCCTCGATGACCGCCTCGTCTTCCCCGCCGCTCTGGGCCTGTGCCGTCGGATTCAATGCAAGAGCCACTGCCATCGCAACCGCCGAACGCCCCATTGCCCGGTTTTGCTTAGGATTCGTTTTCTTCATCTCACCACCCTGTCGTCATACACAAAAAAACCAAAGGACTCGGTACCGATCACCCTCACCGATCATACGCAACGATGCGCCGGACCGGAAAAATCTTCCGGTCATCATAAACTAACGCTGGCTCACAAGGGGCGCTGCAGCGAGGCGTACCGCCGTGCTGCCCGTGGTACGCTCGCCTGAACATGAGACATCTCACCCTGTACATGTGGGCGACTCCTAACTCTCGCCGGGTCGCCATACTCTTCTGCGAGCTCGGACTGCAATTTCGGGTTGAGCCCGTCAATATCCGCCGTGGCGAACAATTCGCCGACCGGATAACCGCACTCAACCCGGCGGCGAAGATACCCGTCGTCACCTGGCAAGAAGGCGATCGCGTCCGGGTACTATGCGAATCCGGCGCCATCCTCATGCGCTTCGCCGAGCGCAGTAGCCGATTCCTGCCGCAGAAAGGGCGCGCCCGTGACGAGGTACTGCACTGGTTCATGGCAGCTCTCACATCCCTCGGACCCATCACCGGCCAGACCCACCACTGGAGCAAGCTTTCCGAGACTCGCTCCGATGTCGCCCTGGCGCACAACATGGCGCTCGCCGAACGTCTCTACCGGCTGCTGGATCGACGTCTCGGCGAGCACCGCTTCCTCGCCGGCGATTATTCGATCGCCGACGTGGCAGCGTACCCGTGGGTGGCAGTGAGCGACTGGACAACCCTGGATATCCGGGACTTCCCTCATCTGTTGCGCTGGCGCGATGAAGTTGCAGACCGCCCCGCCGTTGCCCGCGGCATGGCATTGCCGGAGGGAGTGACGCTGGACGGATAACGGTCGGGGGCATGCCGATACCTTGCCTAGTTCACGGGACTGAAGTCGGAGACGGCGACGTTACCGTCCCGCACCGTGACGAAACCCGACTCATCGATCAGGGCCCAGTCACGCGCGCAATCATCCAGGGGTTCCGACAGCACGACGTGACCCGACGCCGGCAGCTCGTCACCGCGGCCGATCAACCGCTGCAGCGCGGCAGATCCTTCATTGATATACAACGTCTTCGAGCGACGATCGCTGGAGTAGCGAACGGCGTACAGGGCTTCGCCATCACATAGCGCACAGGTCAGGCGGAATGGTCCGTCGATACGGTAGTCCTCGCGCGCCCGCTCGATTCGCCCGGCCATCCGCTCCAGCGCGCGCACGGGTTCCTCTCGCAGCCCGTAATCCAGCGCCAGCTGAAAACAGACCTCGGTGTCCGTGGTGCCTCTGATTCGGGCGAACGCCTCCGGCGAGAGCTCGAGCAGCAGCTCGCGGCGCATCGCCTGGAAACCCACCACCTCGCCATTGTGCTGCATCATCCAGTTGCCGCAGGCGAACGGATGGGAGTTGCTGCGCTGCACGATGCCGTCATAGGCAGCCCGCAGATGAGCCATGAACAACCCCGACCTGATGCTGGCCGCGAGGCTAAAGAAGTTCTCGTCGCTCCATGCCGGGCGCAGTTCCCGGTACAGACCGGGCTCGGGCTTATCTGCGTACCAGCCGATCCCGAAGCCATCCCCGTTGGTGGGAAAAGCGCCGTCCGGGAAATCCGGCAGACCCGACACGTAGTTCTCGCGAGCGAAGCGGCTCTGCATCAGCAGCGAGTGCTCCGGCTTGATCAGCAGGGTATCGAGATGGATCTCCGGCCCGGAGTAGGCAAGCCAACGGCACATTCAGCGTTTCTCCGGAACAGGATCATTCAGCCCGCCGTCCCGCCGCTCCACCGCCGAGCTCGCCATACCGGTACGGTCGAAATTCATGTGCGCGATGTCGGGCGGGAAGAACATGGCCCAGGTCCACTCCAGGTAGAGCCGCGTCTTGCGCGCCAGGGTGGGTATGCGCACCAGATAGAAGGCCCGCCACACCAGCCAGGCAATGAAGCCCGAAAACCGCACGCCGCGCAATTCCACAACGGCCTTGGTATGACCGATGGAGGCGAGCTGGCCGCGGGGCCGGTAGCGGAATTCGCGGGTTTCTCTGCCGGCGGTGTCGGCCAGCAGGTTGTCCGCCAGCGTCCGCGCCTGGCGTTCCGCGAACTGGGCGGTCGGCGGACTGTACTCGCCGTCCCAGGCATTCGGTACCAGCGCGCAGTCGCCGATTGCCCAGACGCCCTCCGCCCCCTCCACACGCATGTCCGGGCCGGTGACGAACCTGCCCTTCTCTTTCGGCAGATCGACCGCCTCAGTGAACGGCTGGGGCTGCGTCCCGATGGTCGTGATCACCGTGCCGGCGCTGATGCGCTCGCCGTCCGCGAGGGTCACGCCATCGGCGTCGACACCAGCAGCGCGGGCATTCAGACGCACGTCGATGCCGCGCCTGGCGAAATTCTTCCCGGCGACCTCGCCGAGCCGCGGCGAGAGTTCGGGCAGCAACCGGTCGCCCGCGTGCAGGAGTACCACCCGGCAATTCTGTGCGGAGACATTCTTGTAATAGCGCACGGCAGCGCACAGGAAGTCGAATAACTCCCCGGCCACCTCGACGCCACTGAAGCCGCCGCCCACGACGATGAAGCGCGTAAGCCAGTCCCGCGTCGCCTCATCCGGCTCGATGGTCGCCTGCTCCAGGCGTGCGAGAATCCGGTTTCTGAGATGCAGCGCATCGCCCACCGTGGCGAGCGGGCTACCGTAGCGATCCATCCCCTCGATGAGATCAACCCGCGGCCGCTGTCCGCAGGCCAGCACCAGCTCATCGAACTTCAGGCTGCCCGGCTCCCGGCCGCGGTAATGCACCGTCTTCGCCGCGGTATCGATGCCTTCCACCCGCACCATGCGCAGGCGCGTGCGCCGGGTCATCTGACGCAGCGGGGCGACGACATTACTGGGCAGGATGGAGGCGCCGACCACCTCCGGCAGCAGCGGCTTGTAGGTCAGGTAGTTCTCTTCGCTGAGAAGGTAGATTTCCCAGTCGGGCCCGAGTCGCTTCTCGAGTCGGCGCGCGACGCCGACGCCGGCGAATCCGCCGCCGACGATCACCACATGCCGCCGATCCTTTCGCTGCAGCGTGCCGCTCATCCGCCGTCGTCGCCTGCGTCGTCTTTCTCCGTGTAGAGGCGCGTCGTGGTATGGAAGCTGTACCACGCAAACCAGAACATCCGGTGGGTGACCAGCCGCTCACCGGTGTCGCCCCTCAGGGCGGTCACTTCACCGCTCGGCAGCATCTCCCAGCGTACGCCGGGATCCTCGGAACCGTCGCCACCGGAGTGCTGTTCCAGTTCACCGTGAGCCTGCAGCACGCTGTCCGTGACCGCGTAGGAGGCATCGCCCACCTCCACGCCGTGCACGACCGTCTTCGGGTGCAGGCTGCGGTCGTAGGCCACCGGGAACAGCAATCGCCGGCTCTCATCGTAGTCGCCGTAGGGGGTCTTGTTCGAATACGGGCGTTCGAAGCCGGTATCGGTGGACAGCACCCGGGTCTCCGGATGGGCCTCGCGCCAGCGCACCCAGCGGGTGATGGAGACCGGTACCGTCCGGAGTTCCTCACCGCGCATCGGCCCGGCGAAAGCGCGGCCGGTGATCTGCTGCCAGAGCGACTCCGTCGCCCGGTCGTAGAGGATCAGATCGCTCTTGCGCAGCAGACCGGAGACACCGAATTCCACCACCCGCTCGCCGAACGCCCGATCGAACGCGATACCCGATCCGCACAGCGGACAATAGGTAATCGCAATGGGCCTCCCGCCGATCTCATCGTTCACGATCTCGTGGTAATTCAGGATGGAGATCGGATACGCCCGCGCGTCGCCGTCGACCTCTATCCCCATCACCACCTCGGCCGCGGAGAGGAAATCCGCCTCGTCCGCGGAGACGAAACGGGGTTTGTCGATGGACGGGATGCAATCTCGCGCACCGCAGCCCTGCTCGATCTCGCTCCAGTCGACATCCGCCGGCGTGCCCTCGCCGTAACCGAAGGTATCGCGGAGGATATCGGTCTCCCAACCCTGAGCTTCCGCCACCGCAGCGAGACCGAAAAAGAGCAGCACGGCCAGCGCGAGCCGGGAGGACGGCTGCAACAGTTGCCCGCGCCGGTCGGACTGCCCCTTTATCATCGACGTCATCGACGGTCTCCTTCAGGCGGCGTGACGGCCGCCCTCCCAGGCCTGATCCGCGAATGCAGCGTCGAGTGGCGTGCCGGCGAGGTGATTGGTGTAATTGCTGAGCGTCTTCATCGCCAGGATGGTGATGACGTCGAGCACGTGACGCTCACTGTAGCCGGCCTTCTCGAAGGCCTTCAGTTCGTCCTCCGGCACCCAGCCCTGATGATCGCGCATCGCCGCTGCGAAACGCGACACCGCCTGCAGACGCTCGTCCGGCAACTCCTCACCGCTGCGCAGCGCCTCCAGCACCTCGTCGGACATGTCCGTGCTCTTGGCGAGCGTGCTGTGGGCCGCCACACAGTAGTCGCAGCCGTTCTTCGCGCTCACCGTCAGAAACACCACCTGCTGCTCCGCCGGATCCAGCGCCGCCTTCTCCAGTGCCTTGCCGATGGAGGCATAAGCCTCGGCCGCCGCCGGCGAATGGGAGAAGACGCCGAACAGGTTGGGCAGGAAACCGTACTTCTCCTTGACGGCCTGCATGACGGGGCGTGATTCCTCCGCTGCGCTGTCGATGTCATTGACGTGAAACTGCATGATCTCTCTCCTGTGTTCCGTCCACTGTTGTGAAAATAGTGATGGCAACGGCACGTTCTCATGCCGCGCCGCAGAATGGCGGCGCAAACGCTCAGCCCAGCGATTGCATCGCCAGCTCGGCGAGTGCCACCAGCTCCTTGCGCCGGGCTCCCGCCTTGGACAGCGTGCGCAAACCGCTCATGGTGCAGACGACATGACGGCCGAGCAGCCTGGGGTCCCGATCCGGCGGCGTATCACCCTCTCGCTGCGCCCGCCGCACCGCGTCGGTGAACACCCGGGTAAAGGCGTCGATGCTAGCCGCCACGCGGCCGGCCACCTCAGGATTCTTCTGACCGAACTCGGCGGCCGAATTGAAGACCAGGCAGCCGCGCCGGCCATCCGCACACTTCGTATCCTCGGCCACGGATTTCAGCGTGTCTTCGATGAACGCGAGGCCCGAGTCCGCCCTTTGCATGGAGGCGCGTAACTCGCCGACTAGGTAATCGCGGTAGCGCTCGACGGCAAGCAGAAATACTGCCTGCTTGCTGCCGAACGCCTGATAGAAACTGCTGCGGGCGATACCCATGGAATCCAGCAGATTCTGCAGCGACGTCGCCTCGAAACCACGGCTCCAGAACAGCTGCATCGCCGCTTCCAGCGCGGTGTCGGGGTCGAATTCGAGTGGTCGGCCTCGGCTCATGGGCTCAATTTAGTACTGATCAGTTCATAATGCAAACGAGAGGGGCCTGCCATCCCCGGGGCAAGCTCAAACCACCTCACGGCGGCTGCCGGCCGCCCTGGCAATCCAGTAGTCCATACTGAGAAACCGCCCGCCGCCGGTGAACAGCAGCGAAATCAGCATCACGAAGTACGTCGCCGCAAATTCGATGCCGTTGTTCAGCATCGTGATCGAGCCCCGCGCAGTGAGCCAGCTGTAGTTGCCGTGCGCCTTCAATAGCTCGATCGCTTTCTCCCTGCGTTCCGCCGCCTCCATGACACGTTCGTTCGCGAGCCAGCTGGAAGCATCCGAGATGGCCAGCCACCCGTTCTCCCAGTGCACGGCAAACATCGCCACCAGCATCGTGACGGCCAGCGGTATGGCGATCAGGCGCGTCGCAAGACCCGCGATCAGCAGGATTCCGCCGAAGAATTCCGTGCCGGCGGCCAGCGCCGTCATCAGCGCCGGGAAGGGCAGTCCCAGGCCCCAGTCGGGATTGCCGAACCACTGAGCGGTCTGCTCGAAGTTCGCCAGCTTGTTCCAGCCCGCCTGCATGAACACCGGCGCGAGATAGAGCCGCAGCAACAATGGTCCGATCCCGTCCATCGGACCGAGTGCCGCAATGAAACGGTCATAGAGGGAACGGGTCGCAGTCAGTACGTCGGTCATCGGGGGCTCCTTCTGTGTGCAATCCCTTGTAGGCTGTCCGCTGATTGAATCTGCTTTCTGCGGCGTGGTAATTTAGTATCGCTCAGTTCAGAATACAAGCGTCGCAACGCAGAGAGATCGCAGAGCACAACCGATGAGCTGGATACATGTACATTCGGAAGACGGCGCGGAGGGCGAGATCGCCGACCTCTACGACCGCCTGCGCGAAGAACGGGGCCGGGTCTCCAACATTCTCAAGGTCCACAGCCTGCGGCCGTCGGCGCTGGCCCACCATCTGGATCTCTACATGGGGCTGCTGTTCGGCTCCGGCGGCCTCTCGCGGACCCAGCGCGAGATGATCGCGGTGGTCGTATCGAGAGAGAACCAGTGCGAGTACTGCGTCAGTCACCACCGTGAGGCGCTGGCGAAATACGTGAAGGACGAAGATCTGCTGGACCGGATCTGCAGCGATTATCGAACGGCGGATCTGCGGCCGGGCGACCGGACCCTGCTCGATTACGCCAGCAAACTGACGGCATCCCCGGCGACCGTCGAAGAGAGCGACATCGTGACCATGCGCCGCTACGGCTACACCGACGAGGACATCCTGCTCGCCAACCTGATCGTTGCTTATTTCAACTTCGTCAACCGCATCGCACTGGGATTGGGCGTCGAGCACAGTGACGACGAGGTGGGCGGCTACAAAGTCTGAGGAGGATTGCTTGCAATGGAAAATTCTGAGCGAAACCTGCGAATTTCACTGCTCTCTCTGCGCGTTGGCGTCGCCATTGTCATGCTGGTGTGGTCAGTGGACAAACTGCTGCGCCCGGAGCATGCGGCCGGTGTTTTCGGTGCGTTCTATGCCCTGCCTGGTCTCGGCGAGACGGTGTTCTATGTGCTCGGCGCGCTGCAGTTGATCGTCGTCCTGGCTTTCCTCGCCGGCGCCTGGCGCACCTGGACCTACGGCGCCGTACTGGCCATGCATACGGTCTCCACGTTTTCTTCCTTCCGGCAATATCTGGCGCCGTTCGAGGGCCCCAACATCCTGTTCTTCGCCGCCTGGCCCATGCTGGCAGCCTGCCTGGCGCTGTTCCTGCTGCGCGACCAGGATACGCTGCTGAGCACGGCCGCCGGTAACCGCCGCGGCTGACGCCATGCGCCGCCTGCCGGTCATCGCGGCGGCTCTCTTCCTGGCCGCCTGCGCCGGGCCGGCGCCCGACCTCGCGCGGCTGTACTCCATGCAGTCCAATCCGGACATCCAGCCGCCCGTGGTCCTCATCCCGGGCGCGCTCGGCTCGCGGCTCGCGCACGCGGACACCGGGCGCGAGGTGTGGCCGGGCCCGGTCTGGAAGATCCTATTCGCCGACTACTCGGAGCTCGCGCTGGAGATCGACCCGGAGACGCTGGAGCCGCGGCCCGACGAGCTTGTCGTCTCGGGACTGACGGACAAGGCGGCCGGCCGCGATTTCTATTCCGAGATACTGCGCGTCCTCGAGCGCTACGGCGGCTACCGCAGGGCCACCGCAGGCAAGCCGCCCGGCCAGGGCGCAAAGCACTATTACGTGTTCACCTACGACTGGCGGCAGGACAACGTGCGCACGGTGCGAAAACTCGATGCCTTCCTCGAGCAGATCCGCCGCGATCACCGCGACCCTCGACTCAGGGTGGATATCATCGCCCACAGCATGGGCGGCCTGATCGCCCGCTACTATGGCCGCTACGGAACCCGTGATGTCCTCGACGACAACGACTTCCCCGTAAGCAACCGCGGCGCGCAGCATATGCGGCGCGTCGTGCTGCTCGGCACGCCCAACCTGGGCGTGGTAAAAGCTTTCCGCACGCTGAGGGAAGGCTCGAAAGTGGGGCTCAAGCGCATCCCGCAGGACGTCGTCGCCACCTTCCCCAGCACTTATCAGTTATTGCCGCACCCGCTGAATACCTGGCTGATCACCGCCGAGGGTGAGCCCCTGGAGCGTGACGTATTCTCCAGCGAATTCTGGCGCCGTTTCCGCATGTCGGTGTACGACGAGGAGGTGCGCGAGCGGATCTGCGCCGACATCGATGACCCGGAGCGGGCGGCAGAACGTCTGCGCACCTACGAGGCGTATTTCGAAAAGCGCATCGAGCGGGCCCGACGCTTCGTCTGGTCACTCACCGTGCCCGAACCCGAGCCGACCGTACGCTTCGTCACCTTCGGCGGCGACTGCACGCTGACGCCCGCCCGCATCCTGGTGGAGGAATGGGACGGCGACTCCCGCCTGCGGCTCGAGCCCGCCGAGATCCGCGACCGGCGCGAGGGCATCGACTACGAGCGGCTGTTGCTCGAACCGGGTGACGGGGTGGTGACGAAACCCTCGCTTCTCGCCCGCCAGACCCTGGATCCGACGGTCTCCCGGCACCGCTACATCTACTTCCCGCTGGACTACTCGTTCTTCCTGTGCGAGAAGCACGACCAGCTGACCGGCAATATTCACTTTCAGGATAATCTGTTGCATGTCCTGCTGTCGGCAGACGGCACCGCGATCGGGCCGGAAACACAGGAGAGGCGGCAGTGAGCGACCGAAGCCGCGGGCCCGGCGCCTGGCTGCGCGCGGCGTTCAGTCCCCACATGATCCGCGGCGCGCTGGCCATAGCGCTCGTGGTCGGCATAGTTCTGAATTTTATCAACCAGAGCGAGCGCGTCGGCCTCGGCCAGGGGCTATCGCTGCCGCACCTGTTTCTGAACTTCCTCGTACCCTACCTGGTCGCAACCTGGAGCGGCGCTAGGGCCGCACTCCGACAGAAGGACACCGAAGCATGAAAGCATTCTGCACCTGGCTGGCCCTGAGTTTCCTGCTCGCGGCAGCGCCGCTCTGCGCGCGTGAGGCCGCACCGCCGCTGCCCCACGGCGCGGACGCACCAACCTGGAACCTGCCCTCGCCGTCCGGTACGCCCGTGGAATTCCCGGCGGACGCCGACGACCGGCCCGCGGTGCTGCTGTTCTGGGCCACCTGGTGCCCATGGTGCAAGGCGCTCATGCCCCATCTCCAGTCCATCCGCGAGGACTACGCCGATCAGGGGGTGCGGGTATTCGCCGTCAGCGTCTGGGACGACGGCGACCCGGCCGGGTTCGTCGCCCGCAACGGCTACGACTTCGTGCTGGCACTGGAAGGCGACGAGGTCGCCTACGGCTACGGCGTGACCGGGACACCGGGTCTGTTCGTCGTCGACGGCGACGGCACAGTGGCCATGAACCGCTTCCTGATCGACCTGACCGAGCGGGTGGCGCCGCCGCCGGGCAGGGACAGCCTGCCCCCCGCGCAGTCGGCGCAAGCCTGGGCCGGCCTGGTGCGCGAATCGCTGGACCGGCTGCTGGCGGATTGAGCCCGGCCGGGCCGGCTTGAAAGGCGGGTCGCGGCCGTAAACGGCAGGCAGTTCGGGCATTGAGTGTCGATTAATCACCCTGACCCCTGAGCCATGAGCGACTGCTGCGGCAACACGATCGAGACGGCCGCGCTGCAGCGGCGCCAGCGCCGCGTGCTGACGGCCGTGCTCGCGATCAATTTGGCCACCTTCGTGATGATGGTGGCGGCCGCCGTCCTCAGTGGATCGTCCGCCCTGCTCTCCGGCATGCTGGACAACCTGGGCGACGCGCTCACCTACGCGCTCAGTTTCGCGGTGGTGGGCGCCACGGCGAGGGCGAAGGCGAAGGTGGCGCTGTTCAAGGGCCTGCTGATCACCGCCGCCGCCCTGGCCGTCGCCGCGCAAATCGCCTGGAGCCTGTTGCACCCGGGCATGCCGGCGGTCGAGACGATGAGCCTGGCCGCCGTGCTCAACCTGGGCGCCAATGCGGTCTGCCTCGCCCTGCTCACGCCGTTGCGCGAGACCGATATCAACATGGCATCGGTCTGGGAATGCTCGCGGAACGACATCTTCGACGGCGTGGCCGTGATCGCCGCGGCCGGGGCCGTCTGGGTGTTCCAGTCCGGCTGGCCTGACCGGCTGGTCGCCGCGGCGCTCGTCGTGCTGTTCCTGCGCTCGGCGCTGCGGGTCGTGCGCCACGCGCTGGCAGAACTCCGCCACCCGGGCCCTCAGCCCTCCATCTGACGCCGGCCCTTGTATCGGGCCGCGCCGGGATCGATCATACCGAGACACATCTCGACGGTGACCGCGCATGCCCATCAGCGTCTTCGACCTGTTCAAAATCGGTATCGGACCCTCCAGCTCCCACACCGTGGGGCCGATGAAAGCCGCCGCTCAATTCGTCGCGCGACTGCGCGAGGCCGGCGCTTTCGAGCGCGTCTGCCGGATCCGCGTCGAGCTCTACGGCTCCCTCGGCGCCACCGGCCGGGGCCACGGCTCCGACAAGGCGGTCATCCTCGGACTGGAGGGCGAGAACCCGGAAGACGTGGACGTCGCCTCGATTCCCGAGCGGGTGGAGGCCGTGCGCGAGGGCGGGCGCCTGCGCCTCGGCGGCGAGCGCGAGATCGGCTTCGATCACCGGCAGGACCTGCTATTCGACCGGCGCCAGCAGCTGCCCCATCATCCGAACGGCATGCGTTTCACGGCGCGGGACGAGGCGGGCGAGACGCTGCTCGAGGCCGCGTTCTACTCGGTCGGCGGCGGCTTCGTGGTGGACCAGGAAGACGCCGAGCACGGGCCGATCAAGAAAGACGACACCGAACTGCCCTGCCCCTTCACCACCGCCGTCGAGCTCCTCGGCCACACCAGGCGCACCGGGCTCGCCATCAGCGACATCATGCTGGAGAACGAGACGGCCTGGCGCCCGGCCGACGAGACCCGGCAGCGGCTGCTCGGGATCTGGCGGGCGATGGACGATTGCATCGATCGCGGCTGCGCCACCGAGGGCACCCTGCCCGGCCTGAAGGTGGAGCGGCGGGCAGCCGCGCTGCAGGCCCAGCTCTCGTCCCAGGCGGAGCGCTCCCTGAGCGATCCGCTGACCGTCATGGACTGGGTGGATCTCTACGCGCTGGCCGTGAACGAGGAGAACGCCGCCGGCGGGCGCGTGGTCACCGCGCCGACCAACGGCGCGGCCGGCATCATCCCGGCGGTGCTGCGCTACTTCGTGCGCTTCCGTGGCGCCGACGAGGACGATATCGTGCGCTTCCTTTTGACTGCCGGCGCCATCGGGGTGCTGTTCAAGGAGAACGCCTCCATCAGCGGTGCGGAGGTCGGCTGCCAGGGCGAGGTGGGCTCGGCCTGCTCGATGGCCGCCGGGGCGCTGGCCGAGGGCCTCGGCGGCACCCCGGAGCAGGCCGAGAATGCCGCCGAGATCGGCATGGAGCACAATCTCGGCCTCACCTGCGACCCCATCGCCGGCCTCGTCCAGATCCCCTGCATCGAGCGCAACGCCATGGCAGCCATCAAGGCCATCAATGCCGCACGGCTGGCGCTGAGGGGCAGCGGCCGTCACTTCGTCTCGCTGGACAAGGTCATCAAGACCATGCGCGACACCGGCCGCGACATGAAGAGCAAATACAAGGAGACCGCCCGGGGCGGTCTCGCGGTGAACGTGATTGAGGTTCCCGTTAACGTGATCGAGTGTTGAATTCGATCGGGCCTAAAGGCCCTCCTACATGAATATCGCCGTAGGAGGGGCTTCAGCCCCGATTCCCCTGTCGGTCGGGCCTGAAGGCCCTCCTACACTCAGATTTCGGGGGCGTAGTCCTCGGGGATCGGGGCCTTGTCCGTCGGGGTTACGCCCTGCACGTCCCCGGTGGGGAGGTCTTTCGTCGACGGCGCCTCGGGCGCCTGCATGCGCAGCGCTGCGGCCTGGGCCTGACGGCTGTAGTCCATGGACTCGGCCAGGATGCGCGCGGCCTCCTGGTCGGCGTGGAAACCCTTCGAGTTCTCGCTGCTGATGTAGTCCAGGCGCCACATGGCCTTGCGCTGCAGGTCGTAGACCGGCTTCAGGTCCGCATCGCTTGCGCCGGCGACCTTGGCCTCCATGATCGCGTCCAGCATATCGCTCATCGCCTGGCCGGCCCGCTCGGTCATGGCGACGGTGCGCGACTGAATGGTGTCGACCCGGGCGCGCAGCTCGTCCTCTGAGACGTTGTGGCAGGTCTGGCACGCGCTGTTCACGAACTCCATCGGGCTCTGGACGTTGTGGTTGCTCACCTTCATGGCGCCTTCGCGCTCGTAGGGCATGTGGCAGTCGGCGCAGCTGACGCCGCTCCGCGCATGGATGCCCTGGCTCCAGAGCTCGAACTCGGGGTGCTGCACCTTGAACACCTCGGCGCCGGTCTCGCCGTGCTGGTAGTCGTAGAAGTCGCTGCCGTCCGGGAACTTCATCTCGTCCCAGAAGCGCTCCAGGTTCTCGGCCTTCAGTCCGTTACCCCACGGAAAGGTGAGCGTGGTCTTGTTGGCGCAGTAGTACTCCACGTGGCATTGACCGCAGGTGAACGAGCGCATCTCCTGGCGGGTCGCGTACTTGTTCGGGTCGTAGGGTTCGCTGCGGTTGCCGTTTCGCCACTGCTCGATGCTGGGCAGATGCGGTACCGGCGCGTCGCTGGCGGCAAGATCTGCGATGCCCTGCATGAAGCCCGGGCGGGTGACGCGGATGCTCATGTCGTCCGGACTGTGGCAGTCGATGCAGGTCACCGGGTGGGCCTCGCCGACCATTGCGTGTCCCTCGGGCACTTCCTCACCGGCATACTCGCCCGTGAACCCGCCGGTCGGCGCCAGCGGGAAGACCGGCTCGTTCTCGCCCGGCGTGCCGTCCGGTGTGGCGTAGAGCATCTCCAGCACTTCCCGGTAAGGTCTTCGACTCAGTTCCTCGAAGCCTTTCCGGACCGCCGGCATATTGAATTCGGCGGCGAGCTTGTCCTCCGTCACCTCCTCACCCATCGCCTCGAGCCCGACCCGTCGATACAGGACCGTCGTCGAACCATGACAATGCAGGCACGCGCCTGCCTGGGACTTCTTGGTCACGCGCTCGGTCACGCCCTGGTCGTAGAGCATGTAGGCATGTCCGCGGGCCTCGCGGTAGTCGATGCTGAAGGCGTAGCCGGCGTACAGCCGCTTCAGCCACGGCTGGGTGTCGAGCTTGCTCTGGGGCATGGCGCTGCTGCCGCCGTAGAACTCGTCGCCGGCGGTGGACTTCCAGCCGTCGAACTGGCGCGGCCAGTTCTTGCCCCAGGGCTCCGGGTCGGTAGTGATCTCGCTCACCTCAACCACGCGCACGAAAGGCTGCCTGGCGTCCTGCTTGTGGGCGAACATGGTGATCAGCACGTAGGTCACGCCTGCCGTTGCCGCCACTGCGACCAGGAAGACGACGGCGAGCAGCACTACGGCGCCTCGCTGCCTTCCTGCCCCGGTCCGGCCGAACAGGACCGGGCGTTGCCGCATCATCTTTCTCATTACCGATCTCCCCTGAGTATTACCCATAGTATTACCCATAGTATTTCCCGTCGTATTTCCCGTACCTCAGCGCCGGCCCGAGTGTCCGACGTCGCTGTGACAATGGACGCAATTCTGCATGTCGCCGCCGTGCTCGGCGGGCAGTAGGGAATCCACCAGATCGCCGTGGCAGTGCAGGCAGGCCTGCTGGGTCACGCGCCGGTTGCGCGGCTTGATCCGGATGGGTTCATGGAAGTCCCCGGTGGTGAACGCCAGCGCATGGAAGAAGCCGTTATCCGCCTTGGTCAGCCACTTGCCGACGAAATCGTGCCGGAGGTGGCAGTCGCCGCAGGCAGCCACCTCATTGTGGCTCGACATCACCCAGGAGTCGAAGTGGTCCTGCATGATATGGCAGTTCACACACGCTTTCGGGTCGTTGGTCAGGTAGGAGAAACCGTTGCCGTAGCCGATGGTGAAGGCGCCGAGCCCGCCCAGCACCCCCACCGCGATCGCGACGGCGAAAGAGAGCACCCGGACGCTGCGGCTGGTGCGGGGGGTTTTTCGGTTTTTCATGTCTCTCTTCCGGCAACTGCCGTGATGCGTGAACTGAATGGCCGTTGCGTCAATTGTCCCCAAAACTCGTCGTCAACATGATCCAGATTTTCGTCGTGTCTGCGAATGGGGCGGCATCGGCGCTGAAACGCGCCGCCTTCAGCAGCAGATTGTAGCGGCCGCCGAAGGTTGTCGAGGCGGCGATGTCGATCTCGCTGCCGTAGTCCTCACTGCCGCTCTCCGCGGAAAAGTCGTGGTAAACGGCCTGCAGCTTCCAGCCGCCGACGGCGTAGCCCGCCTTCAGGTAGAGGTCTTCCAATCCTGCGCCGGGCGTCGTCAGGAACTGATCCGCCCAGCCATTGAAGGCATGCAGCGTGGCGAGCGGCGTACGGAATCCCTCGCCAGTGTCGCTGCCGAGGGACTCGAAGCCGATGCCGGCGGAGAATGCTTCACGGGACCAGTCCGCCTGCAGGCGGAAGTAATCCGCATCATAGCTCGCAGGATTGTTCGCCGTGTCGGACTGCACGGCGTACTCGCCGAGCAGCGCGATCCTGCCGAAGTCGAAGTCGAGTGCACCCGTACCGCGGAGGCCGAAGGTGTTCGTCGAGAATGCCGGCGCGTCATCGTTGTCGATGAGATAGGCATAGCCCACCAGATCGACCTGGTCGGTGAGCCCCGTCTTCACGTTCAGCAGATGCGTGTCCTGCTCGTGATCGCCCGCGGGCACATCGGAACCGAAGATGCGGTTGACGTTGGCCACGTAGGAGTAGACCACCCGCGTCCGCTCGAAGCCGGCATAAGTGAAGGAGAGCCCGTCGTAGGTCTGCTCGTTCTGGCGCCAGCCCACGCCGCCGACATAACGCTGATCGTCCAGCAGGATGCGCTGGCGGCCGAGACGCGCGAGCCAGTCCGGGCCCTGCGAGTACTGGAAGTAGAACTGATTCAGATCAGAGCCATTGGGGTCGGCGACAACAGGGTACCGGTTGCGGTCAGTGCTCGAAGTGCCGGCACCGCTATTAAAGTCGTCCAGGAGCACTTCCATCAGATGGTCGAATTCAACGAAAGCGCTGAAGCCGCGCCAGTTTTCGGTCTCGTAGTTCAGGCGCAGGCGCAGCGTGGAGGCGTTGGCGTTCTCATCGAAACCGGCCTGGTCCACGAACTCGTAGCGATAGCGCAGCTCCACGCCGGGTTCACCGCCAGCGATGACCTCGGCAAGACTGGGGTCGTCCGCGGCAAGCGCATGAGTCGCGATCGTGAGGGCGAGTCCCGTCACCAGGGCCAGCGCGCAGTTGCCGTGCCTGCAATGGTTCATCTCTTCATTCCGCCTGTCAGCATGCTCGACCAAGGGCAGCCGGGCTGTCGGAACGCAAGAATCCCCGCCGTCCGGCTATGGGATCCAACCCTACGTCAGCGGTGTCGCCAAACAGCCGGCAAGAGCGTATCGCGTATGGATAACCCCGGTCCACGGGAGCCATGATAGGAGGACCGGCGGGCGCCGCATTGATCCAGGTCAAGCGGCCTGACGATCTCCCGGTGGTCCATACCGCTGACATGACCACTTGCAATATAGATACGAATGATTATCATTTATGTAGAATGGACAGGGGATCGGATAAACAAAAGCCGCGCCCGGCCGATGCGAATCGGCCGCTGCGGGCATCCGATTTGTTCAGAGGTCGCCAGGAGATCACCATCGAGTACCGCGGCGAAACCTACCGCCTGAGGATTACGCGCAACGACAAGCTGATACTGACCAAGTAAACCCCGCCAGCCAGCCAGCTCCACGCCAGCACGCCAGCGACAAACATCAGGAGGACCGTGATGTCGTCTGAAATGCTGTGGCTGCTGGCCGCAACGGCTGCCGTCGGCGATGCGCCGGCCGAGACTCCCCGGGACGCCGACGCCGGGATCGAAGTGATCACCGTCGAGGCCGCCAAGCTCCCGACTCCCGCCGCGGACATCGCAAGCCGCGTCACGGTGATCGACGAACGGCGCATCGAGCAGGAGCTCGCGCAGAACATCGACGATCTCATCCGCTACGAGCCGGGTGTGGAGGTCGCCGATCAGGGCAGCCGCTTCGGCCTCTCCGGCTTCAGCATCCGCGGTATCGGCGGCAACCGGGTGCAGATCGAGGTGGACGGTGTGCCGACCGCCGATGCCTTCTCCATCGGCAGCTTCTCCAACGCCAGCCGGGATTTCGTCGACGTCGCCAATCTCAAGCAGGTGGAGATCATACGCGGCCCCTCCTCGGCGCTGTTCGGCTCCGACGCCCTCGGCGGCGTGGTCAGCTTCGTCACCAAGGCCCCGGCTGACTATTTGCGCGGCCGTGACCGGTACTACGACGTGAGTGGCGGTTTCAACAGCGTGGACGACAGCACTGTGGCCGGCGGTACCTTCGCCTGGCGCATCGGTGATGTCGGCGCCCTGCTGCGCGCCACCCGGCGCGACGGCGCCGAGCGCGATGTCCCCGGCGCCGATCCCCTCGACGAGGACAGCCTGAACGCGCTCGCCCGGTTCAGCTTCGGCGAAGCCGGCGCCGGCGGCCTCGAACTCTCCGTCGAGCACTACCGGGCCGCCAGCGAGACAGAGGTCGACTCCCTGGAGCGCGTCCAGGATTTCACGGCCGCCTTCGGCTTCCCCTTCGTCATCGACACGTCTGTCGTCACGGGCGACGACGAACGCAAACGCAACCGCCTGAGCCTGGGCCAGGAATGGACCGGCGGCCGCTTCGGCACCGATTATCTGCGCTGGCGCCTGTACCGGCAGGACAGCGAGACGCGGCAGGATACCTTCGAAGCCCGGCAGAGCTTCATCGCCGGCCAGCCATCCGCGGCCGAGCGCCGGCGTTCGTTCCGCTTCGAACAGGAACTCACCGGTCTGGAGGTGAACGCAGCGAACCGGTATTCCCTCGCCGGAATGGCCCACGAGCTCGCCTGGGGACTCGAGCACGAAGTCACGGACACCCGCCAGCTGCGGGATGGCACGGAGACCGTTCCCGCCACCGGCGCGACCTCCAGCCAGGTCGGGCCCGATCTCTTCCCGGTGCGCGACTTCCCATTGTCGGAGACCACCCGCACCGGCATCTACCTGCAGAACCGGATCACCGTCGGCGCCGTCTCTCTCGTCCCCGGCCTGCGCTGGGACCGCTACCAGCTGGAGCCCGAGCCCGATGCCCTATTCCTCGCCGACAACCCGGGCATCCAGCCGGTGTCCCTGAGGGAAGGCGAGTTGTCGCCGAAGCTCGGCGCCCTTTGGGATATCGGCGAGCGCTGGCAGCTGTACGCCCAGTATGCCGAGGGCTTCCGCGCACCGCCCGTCAACGACGTCAACGTGGGCTTCACCAACTTCCAGTTCGGCTATACGACCATCCCGAATCCGGACCTGCAGGCGGAATCCAGCCGCGGCTACGACGCCGGCCTCCGCTACTACGGTGAAACGTCGTCTTTGGAAGTAGGTGTTTTCTCAACAAGATACGATGACTTCATCGAATCATTCCAGGTCGTAGGCTTCGATCCGATCAACTCCCTGATCATCTTTCAGTCCATCAACGTGGACGAGGTCGAGATCGAGGGCGCCGAATTGCAGGGCCGCTTCGCCCCGGCGCTGCTGCCCGCGGGCCTGAGCCTGAAGGTGTCGGCGGCGTGGGCTGACGGCGAGGACCGCGCCACGGGCACGCCGTTGAATTCCGTCTCGCCGCTGAACGCCGTCCTCGGTCTGGAATACGCCGAACCGGACGGCACCTGGGGCGCGAGCTTCATCGCCCGGGGCGCCGCGGCTCAGAATGACCTGGACGAATCCGGTGGCGCATTGCTGAGACCGGCAGGCTACGTCGTCTACGACGCGTTCGGCTACTGGCAGCCCGACCCTGCCGTGCGCCTGCGGGCCGGCGTCTACAACCTCACCGACCACCAGTACTTCAGCTACCGGGACGTGCAGGGCATACCTGCCGACGTCGCCGACCCCGATCGCTTCCGCCGTCCCGGACGCCACTTCAGCGTGGCGTTCGACTGGAAATTCTGATCCCATCGATGCCCATCGGAGGAACCCATGAGAACCGGACATCTGCTCTTCATCCCGCTGGCAGTGCTCGCTTCGGCCTGCGCCAGCACCGGCGTGCAGACCGCGGGCGATGCGCCCTCGGCATCAGCACCCGCATCGCCGGATTACCGGGAAGTCGAAAACCCGCGTTTTACGGCCATCCGCGACGCGGACGATAAAGCGGGGCGTGACCGCCTCGCCATCCTCGCCATGCAGGGCGAGTACGTGGTGGACTTCCACTTCACCGAGACCGTCCCGCTCGCCGCCGGCTACGAGCGCCGCGACGACAAGAACAGCGGCGGCTACGAGGTGGTCTTCGTCGCCGAGGACAGCGACCAGCGCATCGTCCTGCAGCACCTGCTGGTCATGCCGGGCGGTCACGTCATCAAGCACTGGCGTCAGGACTGGGTCTACGAGGCCGACGAGCGCTTCGAATTCGTCGCCGACCAGACCTGGCAGGTCAGTGCCATCGAACCGGAGAAGACCGCCGGCGCCTGGACCCAGTGCGTCTACGAAGTCTCCGACGCACCGCGCTACTGCGGCACCGGTAAGTGGAATCACCGCTATGGCGTCTCCACCTGGACCAGCGACCGCAGCTGGCGGCCCCTGCCGCGCCGCGAGTACACCAAGCGCGAGGACTACAACGCGCTGAACGCCGAGAACCGGCATACCGTGACTCCCCATGGCTGGACCCACGAGCAGGACAATACGAAAACGGTGCGCGACGGCCGCGAGGCGGTGGCGACACTGGTGCGTGAATTCGGCTTCAACGACTATCGCACTATCACCGGCTTCGATTTCGACCCGGCGCGGGATTACTGGGAGAGGACTGCTGATTACTGGGCACGGGTGCGCGAGGCCTGGGACCGGCGCCTGGCGAACGGAGCCACCCTGGTGCTGACGACGGAGGTCGACGGCATGCCGATCATCCAGGGCACCTTCGCACAGGCCGCGAAGGCGCAACAGATGAGCGTCGACGAGCAAGTCGACGCCATCGAGAGCCTGCTTGCGAAGTGGACCCGGAGCGGCACCGACGCGAGCCTGGCCGCCAATTGAATGCCGGGGACGGTTGACCCGATTCCGGATCGAATCAGCCGTCCCCGTCTCTTCAGTACACGTCCTCCACGGTGTTGTGGACGTTGAACTTGCCGGTCGGCGTCACGATGTCCGGCCCCTTGATGACGGACTTCAGCGTCCGGGTCTTGTCGTCCACCACCACGATGGCGGACTCCTCCTCCTTGCCGCTCCAGACCGAGAACCAGACCTCGTCGCCGGCCACGTTGTACTCCGGCTGGACGATGCGCTTCGGCCCCGGCCCCAGATCGGCCCACTCGGCGATGGGCAGCACTTTGTAACCGGCCTCCAGGTCATCGATATAAAAGACGGCGACACTCTGGGAGACGCCTTCCTCGGGGTTCAGCGGCGTGTCCACCCACAGATTGCCGGACTCGGGATGGGTCTTGACGAACAGCGAGCCGCCGCCCTGGCCCTGCAGCACCCGCACGGCCTTCCACGCGTGCTGCGGATGCCCCTCCGGGTCGGTACCGATGAAGGTGATGTCGGCGTTGCCGAGGGCACTCGTCACCCACACCGGCCCGTACTCCGGATCCACCAGGTTGGCGCCGCGGCCCGGATGAGGAATCTTCTCCACGTCCACCAGCGCCTCGAGTTCGCGCTCCCGCGCATCCACCACTGCGATCTTGTCGGACTGGTTCGCCGCCGTCAGGAAGTAGCGCCCGCTTGAATCCCAGCCGCCGTCATGGAGGAAGCGGGCCGCCGAGATATCCGTGACGGTGAGGTTTTCGATATCGGCATAGTTCACCAGCAGGATGTGGCCGGTCTCCTTCACGTTGACGATGAACTCCGGGTGCTCGTGGGAAGCGACAATGGCCGCCACCCGCGGCTCCGGGTGATACTCCTGGGTGTCCACCGTCATGCCGCGGGTGGAAACCACCTTCAGCGGCTCCAGCGTATCGCCCTCCATGATCACGTACTGGGGCGGCCAGTAGGCGCCGGCAATTGCGTACTTGTCTTCATAGCCCTTGTACTTCGATGTCTCCACCGAGCGGGCCTCGAGGCCGATCTTGATCTCGGCCACGACCTGCGGCGGATCCATCCACAGATCGATCATGTCGATGCGCCCATCCCGGCCGATGGTATAGATATAACGACCGGAGGCCGAGGGCCGCGAGATGTGCACCGCGTAGCCCGTCGGCACGATGGAGACCACCTCCTTGGTGTCGCCGTCGATGATGGCCACCTGGCCGGCGTCGCGCAGTGTGACGGCGAAGAAGTTTGCCGTGTTCCGGTCATGCTGCGGCTCCGTCGGGCGTTCCTCCGGCGGTACCATCACCTCCCAGGTCTCTTTCATCTTCGCGAGACCGAACTCCGGCGGCTCCGGCGGCTCCTGCTGCAGAAAGCGGGCCATCATGTCGATCTCCCCCTCGGTGAGCTCACCGGAGGTACCCCAGTTCGGCATGCCGGCAGGCGAGCCGTAGGTAATCAGCGCCTGCAGATATTCGGTGCCCTTCTCCCGGGTGATCTCCGGGGTCAGCGGCTTGCCGGTGGCGCCCTTGCGCAGCACGCCGTGGCAGCCCGCACAGCGCTCGAAGTAGACCCGCGTGGCCGTCTTGTACTCCGCCTGGCTCAGCGCCGGCCCTTCGGGCTCCATGCGCTGGCGCACGTCCTGCGGATCCATCGGTGAGGGCGTGCCGCGATAGCGCATCTCGCCCTCGGTCGCGCCGGGGTGGCGCTCACCGGTTGCCCGATCCTCGGCCACGGTGCCCGTACGCACCGCCGCCACTTCGCCGGCGCCGAACGCCGACGCCTCGTTGCCCCAGGTATTGGTCACGTAGGTCAGGATCGCGGCCACCTCCTCGTTGTCCAGATGACCCATCGGCGGCATCACGGCGTTGTATGGCTGATCGTTCACCGTGATCGGCCCGGCGAGACCGAGGATCACCGTTTCGATCGCCCGCGTGCGGTTCTCCATCAGGTAGTCGGAGTCCGCCAGCGGCGGGAACGCGCCGGGCAGGCCCCGCCCCGTCGGCTGGTGACAGCCGGCGCAGTGGGTGCGATAAAGCGTCTCGCCCGCGCTCATGAGTTCCGCGACGTCGTCCGTGGCAGTCTCCGCGCGGTGTACCTGCGCGTCCTGGGCGGACAGCCCGGCGGCGAGACCGAGTGCCATGACGGCACCGGCCACCAGCCACGGGCCTGTGCGGCGTAATTTTTCCTGCCTCGTCATCTGTCTCCTCCTTGACGGTCGACGGGACTACCAATCCCGGTGCAGACCGATCGAGAAATGCCTCCCCGGCTGCGCGAGGATCGGCAACACGGGGTCCTGCGGGGTGAGTCCGCGCACATCGGCCCAGCGCCAGTAGCGCCGGTCGGTGAGGTTACCGATGCCGAGGGTGAGCGTGAGGCGGTCGCCGACGAGGCGCGTGGCATAAAGATCGACCACGCCGTATCCGGCCGGCTCGAAGCGCTCGCCCTCGGTCTGGTCCTGCCGGGACCAGCCGTCGGTGAGCGTGAGCACGGCGCGCAGCCCCATGCGATCGTCGTCCGAGCGCCACTGCGCGCCGAGGATCGCCTGGGCCGGACCGACGCTGCCGAGCGGCTCACCGGTGACCCGGTTCTCGCCCTCGGCCAGGTAGGCCGCGGCCTCCAGGGTCAGGCCGCGCAGCCGGCCGCCGGGCGTGAGCGATCCGCGCATCTCCATGCCGCGGATCCGCGCCCGGTCGATATTGCGGGACTGGAACAACAGCCGGCCGCTGTCCGGGTCCACGCCGATGCGCGCTTTGGTCTCGATGAAATCGTCGTAGTCGGTCTGGAATACCGCGACCGCGAACCGGGTCAGCCGGCCTTCCCGGCGCAGTCCCGCCTCCCAGCCGTCGGAGGTCTCGGAGCGCAGCTCCGGGTTGGGCAGTGCCCGGATGTTGAACAGCGGGATATCCAGGCCGATGTTCGCGTCTTCGAAAGGCGGCGCACGGAAACCCCTGGCGTACTGCACGAACAGGTCGGTCCGCGTGCCGGCACGGTAGAGGAGGCCGAGCTTCGGCGAGACGTCCGACACCGAGACGGAGACCGGCTCGACCGCCGGGTTGTCCTCCCGGTAGATGGCATCCGGCTCCGGATCGAGTCGGTTCTCGTCGTAACGCAGGGCCGCCGACAGCGTCAGCGGTCCCTTCGTCACCTGGTCGGACAGCCACAGGCCCAGTTCCCGGGTCGCGGTCACGGGGAAGTCCCGCAGCGGGAATTCCTCGCCGAGGATCCGGTGATCGGTGGAGCCGTCGAGGAGGTTCCGTGACAGCCCGTCCCGGATCTCCTCGGTCCGCCGTTCGGTCCACTCCGCACCGAGGCCCAGACGATGGGACCAGCCGCCGGCGTCGAGCGCTTTCCACAGCTCGAACTCGCCGCCGCGTAACCGCTGCTCGTAGTCGAATTCGCGCAGGAGGCTGACGGGCATGGATGCCGCGGCCCGCTCGTCGATCGTATCCTGATCGACGTCGGCCGAGGCGTGGAAGACCCGCAGCAGCGCCTCGTCCAGCCAGGGCAGCGATGTCGGCAGGCGGTACTCCGCGCTCGCCAGCTCGAATACGGACCGGTCCTCGCCCGTGAGCGCGGTCGTCGTGGCGAATCGCCCGGTGCCGAGCACCGAGCGGATGTCGCTGTCTACCGCCGCGCCCTGCCGGAGCAGCGTCACGCGCCAGTCGTGGCCGGCGCCGTTCCGTCCGGAGACCCCGATCAGTCCGGCGTCACGGCGATAGCTGCGCTCATCCGCAGGACCTGCTGCGCCGGCTGCCTCCCTGGCGCCGCCGTCGCGGTACGCACCGGCCAGCGACAGCGCGAGTGCGCCGTCGTCCTTCGACCAGTGCAGTCCGCCGGTAAGATGGGAGCTGTCGTCGCGGCCGTGGCGTACCAAACCGGCCTCTCCCCCGGTGCCGGTATCGGAGTCGCGATCGGTGTCTCGGTCGGCCACCATGGCAGCCGACGGGGCGCCGCGGGTGCGTACCGCCACCACGCCGCCCAGGGCCGAGCTGCCATAGAGTGCCGAGGCGGGCCCGCGTAGGATCTCGATGCGCCCGACCAGCGCCGGATCGATGAAGTCCCGCGTGGCGTTGGAGAAACTGCCGATCGCGAAATGCTCGGACACCGGCACGCCGTCTATCTCCAGCGCGACCCGGTTGCCGCCGATGCCGCGGATCGAGACGCCCTCGGCGCCGAAACGCGAGCCGGCCCCCTGGTGGCTCACACCGGGCACGAAGCGGAACAGGTCGGGCAGCGACGTGCTCAGCGTCGCATCGAGTTCCGCGCGGGTGATCACCGTGACGTCCGCGGCCACGTCCCGCAGCGGCGTGCGGTAACGGGTGGCGACGACGACAATCTCCTCGAGCGGCGCTGCCCGAGCCGAAGACGCCGGGGCCTCTGCCGCGACGGCGGGTGCGCTCATCGTCAGCAGCCAGGTCAGC
>CAYRUH010000007.1:100426-107335 GCA_964427415.1 uncultured Woeseiaceae bacterium
GCCAGGTCAGCGGCCGGGCGGCGGCCGCGGTGAGCGTCAATGCTGTCCGTCGATCGTCCATGGCTGCAGACTAGACGCCTCGCACCACAGGCACCTTGATCCAGGTCAAGGCGGATGCCGGCGATGCGCCGCATAGTCCGCGCATGCCCGGCGAATCCCGCATCGATTGCTGCGCTGTGCCCGCACCGACGACGGGCGTGCAGCAGAGTCATGTTTTTCCCTCGACGAGCACATTCCGCCGGCCGTTCGGGGAGACCGCGTTCGTCGATGCCGCCAGGCGCAGCAACGCCGTACCGATACCGCATCCGCTGGCACTCGAGGTGTGCGCGCCCCGCGGACTGCGGCTGATCCACGGCGTGCCCGCCGCGTACTCCCGGGCGGCGGGCGAGATGTACGTGGAACGGCTGTTGCGCCAGATCGAGAGGATCGCACCGCTGTTCGATCGGGACCGGGACGTGGTGCAACTGGTGCTCGAACACTTCAGCGGCCTGCTGGACATCGGGCAGGTACTGCGGATCGTCGACAGCCTCGGCCGCCAGTTCCATTTCTGCGCGGATCCCGCGCGCGAGTTCCGCGTCGCCTTCGGCGGCGCGCCACCCGGCTTGGCCGAGATCCGGCGCTTCGCAGAGGCGGGCCTGAACCGGGCCGCGCTCTCCGTGACGGTGCCGGGCCGGCGCTCGGCAGCGCTGCGCGGGCGCAGCATCGAGCCGGCACTCGAGGCGCTGTCCGCCTGCCGCGACGCAGGCTTGCGCAGCACGGCCCTGACCCTGCGCTTCGACTACGCGGCCTACGAGCCGCAGATCGCCGCCGACACGGTAGCCGCGCCCGTGGCCGAGCGGCCCGGGCGCATCTCGCTGACCGGCCGGGCCTTGTCCCAGGTCGCCGGGACGATTCATCGCGCGCTCGCCGACCAGGGCTATCTCATGATCGGGCCCGACGAATACGCCCTCCCCGGGGACGATATCGCCATTGCCGCGGCGACCGGCCGGCTCGGTATCGGCCCGAGCGGTTACTGCACCGCCGGCGATTGCGACGTCCTCGGCTTCGGCGCCGGCGCCCTCAGCCGCATCGGCGACGTGTGGTGCCGTAACCTCGCGGAGGTGCGCGCCTGGGAGAGCGCGATCGACGCCGAGCGGCTGCCGCTGTGCTGCGGCCACCGGCTGGACGCGGAGGAGCGCCTGCGCGCCGATATCGTCCGCGATCTGCTGTGCCGCCGGCGTATCGACATCCGGGCCGTCGAACGACGCTGGCAGGTGGACTTCGCCGGCCACTTCGCTGCAGAGCTCGCGAGGCTGCGCAGGCACGAGGAACTGGGCCGGATCGCGATCGCTCCCGACGAGCTCCGGATCGTATCGCAGGACGGGGATGCTATCCGTATAATCGCGCTGTGTTTCACGCCCGACCATCCGCAGCCCGGCGCCGCAGGGCCGCATCCCGCCCCGAACGGACTGCACTGAAACCCGGCGCAGGCCCATGTCGCCGGGGAGGCCCGGCTTGACCGCCGAACCCGGCGCACTGGAACGCCGTGCCGGCATCCTCGCGGACGACGGTGACGAGCTCAATTTCTGCAGTACCTGCGCCTTCTCGTCCGCCTGCCTCGAGAGCGGCTACGACAAGTCGCGTCTGCTGGAACTCCATGTCCTGGTCGAGCACGTGGGGCCCTATCGCGAGGGCGAGCATATCTTCCGCGAGGGCGACGAGTTCAACGCGATTGCAGCGGTGCGCGCGGGCACCGTAAAGACCTATGTGACGGATCTGGCCGGGCGCGAGCAGATCCAGGGTTTTTTCCTGCCCGGCGAGGTCATCGGGCTGAACGCCATCTCGCAGGCGCGCTACCCCTGCAACGCCGTGGCGCTGGACAGCGTGCTGCTCTGCCGCTTCTCGTTCCCGCGCATGGCCACGCTGGCCACCCGCATGCCGGGCCTGCAGCAGCAGCTGTTCCGCCTGCTCAGCGAGGACATCGGCAAGGCCACCATGCTGGCAGGCGATTTCACCGCCGAGGAGCGCATGGCGGCGTTCCTGCTGATGCTGTCCCGCCGCTATGCCGCCCGCGGCCTGTCGCCCACCCGCATGCGCCTCACCATGGCGCGCACGGACATCGCGAACTACCTGCGCCTCGCGGCCGAGACGGTGAGCCGCATCCTGAAGCGCTTCCAGGAGAACGGCCTGATCCGCGTGGACAGGCGCGAGGTCGAGTTGCTGGACCTGCCGGGTCTGAACGCGCTGGCCCGGAACGTGCTGCGCAACTGACCCTCCACTTGATCTGGATCAGGGCGCGCCGGCCGCGCCCGGCACACCATCTCCCCCGATCTCTGGAGGAGACTGGAAATGACCACCACACAGAAACTCTGGACCGGACTGGCGGCCCTGCTCGCCGTGTCGTTCGCTGTATTGCTGTGGATGGGCGGCGAGATCCACCGCCAGGCCCCGCCCATGCCGGAAGAGGTCGTCACCGTCGACGGTGAACGGGTCTTCACGCGATCCGATATCGAGACCGGCCGCCAGGTCTGGCAATCCATCGGCGGCCATCAATTGGGCTCCATCTGGGGCCACGGCGGCTATGTGGCGCCGGACTGGACCGCGGACTGGCTGCATCGCGAGGCGCTTGCTGCGCTCGATATCCTGGCGCAGCGCGATTACCTCGTCGGCGGCTACGCCGATCTGCCCGCTCCCCGGCAGGCCGCGCTGCAGAGCCGCCTCGAGGAGCACATCCGCCGCAACACCTGGGACCCGGAGCGGGGCTCGATCACCATCGATGCCGACCGCGCGGCCGCCATCGCCGAGGTGGCTGCTCACTACGACAGCCTGTTCGCCAACGAGCCGGAGACCGCCGCGCTGCGTGAAGCCTATGCGATGAAAAACGACACGGTGCCCGATCCGGACCACCGCCGCGCGTTGTCGGCCTTCTACTGGTGGACTGCCTGGGCAGCCGTCACGGAGCGCCCCGGCAAGGACATCACCTACACCAGCAACTGGCCGGCCGAGGAACTGGTAGGCAACGTGCCGCCGGCGAATACCTACATCTGGACCGTGTTCAGCGTCCTGTTCCTGATCGCCGGCATCGCGCTGCTGGGCTGGTACTACGCCGTCACCCTCGGCCGGGAGGAACGGGCCGACAAGCTGCCCGATTCCGATCCTCTGGCGATGATGAACGTGACCCCCTCCATGCGCGCTACCGCGAAGTACTTCTGGGTGGTGCTCGCGCTGTTCCTGGCGCAGATACTGCTCGGCGGCATCACCGCCCACTACCAGGTGGAGGGCCAGGAGTTCTACGGTTTCGCGCTGAGCGAGATCCTGCCCTACGCCCTCACCCGCACGTGGCATACGCAGCTCGCGGTACTCTGGATCGCCACCGCCTGGCTCGGCACCGGCCTGTACATCGCGCCGGCCATCTCGGGCCACGAGCCGAAGTTCCAGCGCCTGGGCGTCAACCTGCTCTGGGTGTGCCTGCTGGTGATCGTGGTGGGCGCCTTCGCCGGCCAGTGGTTCGCCGTCATGCAGACACTGGGCCTGGAGAACAACTTCTGGTTCGGTCATCAGGGCTGGGAATACGTGGACCTCGGCCGCTTCTGGCAGTGGTTCCTGTTCATCGGACTCGGCCTCTGGCTGATGCTGGTCGGCCGGGCGCTGTGGCCGGCCATCCGTCAGCGCAATGAGTCGCGGCCCATCGTGACGCTGCTGTTCCTCTCCACGGTGGCCATCGGCCTGTTCTACGGCGCCGGCCTGATGTGGGGCGAGCATACCCACCTCTCGATGGTCGAGTACTGGCGCTGGTGGGTGGTGCATCTCTGGGTGGAGGGCTTCTTCGAGGTCTTCGCGACCGCCGTCATTGCCTTCCTGTTCACGCGCCTCGGCCTGCTGAAGGTCAGCACCGCCACGGTGGCCGTGCTGTTCGCCACCATCGTCTTCCTGGCCGGCGGTGTCCTGGGCACGCTCCATCACCTGTACTTCGCAGGCACTCCGACGGCGGTCATCGCCATCGGCGCCTCGTTTTCCGCACTGGAGGTGGTACCGCTGGCCTACATCGGCTTCGAGGCCTATCAGACCTACAAGCTGGGCAAGGCGACACCATGGATGGCACGCTACCGCTGGCCGATCATGTTCTTCACGGCCGTGGCCTTCTGGAACGTGGTGGGTGCGGGGCTGTTCGGCTTTCTGATCAACCCGCCGCTGCCGCTGTTCTTCATGCAGGGCCTCAACCTCACGCCTCTGCACGGCCACACGGCGCTGTTCGGCGTGTACGGCATGCTCGGCATCGGCCTGATGCTGTTCTGCCTCAGAGGCATGAAGCCGGCGGCGCACTGGAACGAATCGCTGCTGAAGACCGCATTCTGGTCGCTCAACATCGGCCTGATCGGTATGTCGCTGATGACGCTGCTGCCCCTCGGCGTGATGCAGCTGGTGGCCGCCATCGAAAACGGTTACTGGTACGCCCGCTCCGCGGATTTCATGCAGCAGCCCGTCGTCGACCTGCTGGTGTGGATGCGCGTTCCCGGTGACATCGTCTTCAGCATCGGCGGCATCACGCTGGCCTGGTTCGTCGGCCGGCTCTGGATCGCGCCCCGCAAGGCGAGCGAGAGCCTGCCGGCGGGCTCGGGAGCCGCACGCGGCTGAAACCATGATCGAGTTCTATACCGAAATCAAATGGGTGCATGTCGCCGCGGTGATCGCCAGCGGCTCTCTGTTCCTGCTGCGCGGAATCGCGGTGCAGGGCGGGAGCCGCTGGGCCATGGCCGCACCCCTGAGATATGCGAGTTACACCATCGACACCGTGCTGCTGACCGCAGCCTTCATGCTGCTCGCCATCCTGCCGGGGGCGGTCTTCGCGAACGGCTGGCTCACAACCAAGGTGTCGTTCCTGGTCGCCTACGTCGTACTCGGCAGCTATGCGCTTAAACGGGGCCACAGCCGGCGCGAGCGCCTCGCCTTCCTGATCGCCGCCGCCTGCGTCTATGCCTCGACGGTCACGATCGCCCACAGCCATCATCCTCTCGGCGCACTGCACGCCGTGATAACCTGATCCCCGCCATGCGCAAGCTGGTTCCCTTCGCCTACGGCTTCCGCCCCTTCTTCCTGCTCGCGGGCTGGTATGCCGTCATCGCCGTCGGCCTCTGGCTGTGGCTATACCCGACAGCGCCGGGGCCGCTCGCGACCCTGCCGGCCCGGCTCTGGCACGGCCACGAGATGCTGTTCGGCTTCGTCGGTGCCGCCATCGCAGGCTTCATGCTGACGGCGGTGCCCAGCTGGACCGCCAGCCGGGGCTTCGCGGGCGTACCGCTGATCGCGCTGACCGTCCTCTGGCTGGCCGGGCGCATCGCCCTGTTCGCCGGCGACGCGATCCCGTTCTGGCTGCTTGGCCTCGCCGAACTCGCTTTTCTGCCGATGCTGGCGCTGCTGCTCGCCCCGCCGTTGCTGCGCGCGACCAACCGCAACACGCCGCTGCTGTTCGTGCTGGCGTTGCTGTGGTCGGCCGACGCCGTCTTCGTCTACGCGCTGGCGCAAGGCGATCCCGGCCTCGCCAATACGGCCGTGCGCGCGGCGCTCAACCTCGTGCTCCTGCTGGTCACGGTCATCGGCGGACGTATCGTGCCCGCGTTCACCGCCAATGCGCTGCGCCGGCGCGGGGAGACGCCGGGGCTGCGGGCATCGCGCCACCTGGAGCGCATCGTTATCGCCGCCATGGCGGTTGCGATCCCGGTCGATATCGTCTGGCCGGGCGGCAGCGCCGCAGGCCTGGTCGCACTCGCGGCCGGCATTGGCCAGGCCGTGCGTCTGGCCGGCTGGCAGGGCTGGCGCACCCTCGGCGAACCCATCGTGTGGATACTCCATGCCGCCTATCTGTGGCTGCCCATCGGCCTGCTGCTGAAGGCGGCCTGGTTCCTGGGCGCGCTGCCGTGGGCCGCCCACTGGCTGCATGCCCTCGGCGCCGGCGCCGCGGCGACGATGATCCTGGCCGTCATGAGCCGGGCATCGCTGGGTCACACGGGCCGCGAACTGCGGGCGTCGCCGCCGGTGACGGCCGCCTACCTGCTGGTGCTCGCCGCCGTCGTCGTGCGGGTGTTCGGGCCCGCCTGGCTGCCGTTGGGCTACACGGCCACCGTCGCGGTCGCGGGCGCGCTCTGGCTGCTGGCCTTCCTGCTGTATTCGCTGACCTATGCACCGGTCCTGCTGCTGCCGCGCGTTGACGGCAAGCGCGGCTGAAGCGTGCAACAGGAACCGGCTGCAGGCCAGCACCGGCAGTACGCGCAACTCCTTACGCAAGCCGATCCCGACCATCGGTATCATCGAGACCGGGAACCGACGAGTCGGTCGGCAAGCGAGATGGAAAAAGGAGGCCGAGTGATGAGCGACGGTGTCATCGACGTGGGCGCACAGGATCCCGAGCTCCGCAATTCCCCCATCGCCGATGAGAGCGACGAGGATACGGAGAGCCTGCGCGAGAGCATCCCGGGAGAGGATTTCTGCTATTTCAACGGCACGCCCTATGCGCACGGGACGCTGGTGAAGAGCGGCACGGCCCACCTGCGCTGCGACTACGGCATTTGGGTGCCGTCCGGGCCGGGTGATCCGGACAACCCCTGAGCGGCGGGATCAGTTCCCGCGCGGACCAGCTGCCGCAAGTCATCGCCGGTCAGTTCCTGCTCGCGCACGAGCGCAGCCGCAATCACCTCGAGCAGGTCGGCCTCGGCCTGCAGTCGTCGTACTGTCTCCCTGTAGACGCTGTGCAGCTCCGCGTCTACTTCCCGATCCAGGGTCTCGTCGTCGGCACCCTCGAGGGCAGGCCACCAGGTCAGTCCGCGTCGGGCCCCCAGTCCGGCGCTGCCCACCAGCATGGTCGCGAGCCGGGTCGCGCGGGCCAGATCGCTGGACGGTTGATAGCAGCCGGCGAGATCCGAGACGCCGCCGGCG
>CAYRUH010000008.1:0-106001 GCA_964427415.1 uncultured Woeseiaceae bacterium
TACGACAATTTCTGCATAGAATAATTCAATTAATTAATAGAGCAGGACACTAGCAGGCTGTTGAAAAAGTTTCAGGCGGCGCTAGCCGCTGCTCCCGGTCCTCGCTGCGGATGACCCTGCCTCCAACCATACCAGGCGCAGGCAGACCCAAAGACCAGGCCCGTCACCCCGAAGGCTGCCTGCGGCCACGATCCTGATTGCACGAAGACCTGCCGCCAAGCATCAATGCCATCAAATAGCTCCAGGGCGACACTCTGCAGGACCAATACCGCGATGATAAAAATGAATGGTCTGCCGTGTTTGCGGTCACGGGAGAAAAGAACAAATGCCAACGTTATAGCCAGAAGCTGCGACAGGTGGAAGGCGTCGTAGATCTTGCGGACGTCCTCGATTCCGACCACTAGCAACCCCGGCACGAGATTGTTGAAGATCCGGCCGAAAACGGACTCGGCGAACAGGAAGACCGTCACGAACATCCAGCGCGCATGCAAATGGACATTTGTGCGGTTACGTAGGCCAGAATAGTAAATGTAGGCGGTTGCCGCGATGGCGATGAGCGTGATTGCACCTATTCCGGGGCCGAAGACCGTAGCGTAAGTATCGCCATCGATCATCCGCTGAGCCTCGCTGCGATAGACCAGGAAAAAGCCGCAGAGATATGCCGGAAACAGGAACAGGCTTGCGAACCCGAGGCGCCTGTGTAGTCGGTTCATGCCGTTGTGGATCGTCGCACTCTGTCCGGCCAGCAGGAGAATCCACAGGGTCGCCGCGATCGCGTGCAGGTGCTTCGCAATACCGGCCTGCTCCAGCGCGCCAAGGTAGCTGATGAAGCCGAGAGCGGCCGCAGGGATCAGCATCAACACAAAATAATGAGCGTATCGGTACGGCACCAGGTGTCTCCTGACTCAACGTCTGTTTCGACCGTCGATCCAGTGATCATCGCGCGACTCCCCGGCCGCCCTACCCGCTTCAGCCTGTGCGGCATCCGCGTGTTGCCAAGGCTCACCGCAGTAATCGCCAATGGTGTGCGCGCACATCAGCTGGCCCAAGTCATGCTCGCCCGTCGAAATTATAGCCAAATGGTCGAGTGTCTCCAATGGGTCAGGTACTGCATCACATCGTTGGTTAACACAGCGGCCGGAAAGCGACCGTCATTCGATGGCCGCTCTTTCAATGCCGGCTTCTGGCCTACCAGCCTGCCTTTCTTCCACGGTTTTGCGACTGGTCATTCTCTTTCGGTGCAAACAGGTTCTTACTCGTTTCGCTTTTCGTAAAAAAACAGATCTTTCCTTCTGTGCAATTGAAATTGTCGGAGGCCGGCAAACTGTTGGGTCGCTCGACGACAAGCGGGAGTTGACTTGAACCGCCTCCTATACCATCAATTTTTGCCGGCAATTTGAGAACCGGTTATCCTTCGGATTGGTTCGATGCCGTAGCTTCGGCTGCAATAAATCCGGAATTGAACGTTGAAAACACCAGTACCCGTACGCACAAGCATCGCATTGATGAAGCTCCCATTATCTCCTGTCAAAACCTAACGAACTCAAACATCCCTGATACTGCTATTTTTGTAGTAAAAGACTTGCACAATCGGAATGAAGGGAGACGAGTAACCTCAATGTCGCAATAAATCAGGCCGCGATTGACCGTTCGACGGCCTGAAAGCGCTCCCGGACAATCGCGTTGCTGCCGACATCGAGCGTCGATCAGCCATTGGGCTGCACGAGCAGTCCCGCTCGGTTGCCCGGGTCTGCAGCGCGCGCATCAGATTGAACGCGAGCATGCTCATGACCTGCCAGGCGCTGTTGGCCGCGAATATTGCTACGCTGAACGCGCTAACCACGGCCTGTAACAGGAGTCGTCGCGCGATCCGGTCATGGCACTGAACAAGGGTAAGATGCAGCGCCTGGCCCGCCTGCTCGGGGGACGGAACCTCATGCGCATCAACGAGAACTTCAAGAGCGGCGTCGGCCGATAGTAGTGATAAGAAGGGGACTTATGTCGGCATCGCAACCGTTGGAGCGAGCTGGAACCGGGCTCATGAGTCTGGCGCTACGCAGTTCACAATAATCTCAGTTGGTACGCTGCGCTGCGTATGGAGAATGCAGTCCGCACGAAATCGAAATCCAAGTAGCTCGATGACGAGGTGGTGAACTCTCCGTACGCGCGAAACCCGAACTTCGAGCAGTGCGTCACGTGACGTTTACCGATATCCCGGCAGAGCCGCAGAAACCGCAAGACTGGATTAATCTGTTCTTTATGGCCACCTTAGCAGGGGCAGTTGACCAGGGCTTCTATCCTGGAATTTCAGCAGCCAGCGCGGCCAGCCTTTGCCAACGTTCCTGCATCGCCGAGCGGATTCGTACCGGAAGTGCCGTGTCACTCAAGAGCCGCTCGAATTCACGCCGGTCGAATCCGCTGTCGGTTAAATCCAGTTCCGGCAGCTTCCCGAAGCGCCTGTTCTTGCGTGTCGAAATATACAAGACATCAAACAGTGCTTTCTCTGCGGTCGCAATGAGATACGGCTGATGGGTAGCGCTCCACTCGACCCCTCCTCGCATCAGTTCAGGCTTTATTCTCAGGAACTCGAAACGTCCTACGGGTGAATGGATCACGCGGGCGCGCCCTGTCGTCGCAACCTGGATGGCTCCGGGAATCTGCGAAATGACATTATGCAGATGCAGCCCTGTAAGGAATGATACATAGCCCTGCTCCTTTCCCAGCAAATAGGGCACGCAGGCCAATGGCTGAAAATACGGGTGACCTTCGTTCGCCCACACTCCCCGCGTAATTCGGGTGAGGAAGTTCGCGTCGACCAGACGCCGAAGACGATTGGCAGCCGCCGACAGGCTCAGGTGATTCGCATTGGCGAAATCGCGCGTTGTGAATACGACGAATTCAGCTTGCCTGAAGCGTTCAAGCATGGTCTTCGAGGGCCTCGAATACGCGTGCCTGAAGCGCTTTCCACGCCGCCTGGGTGCCGAATTCGGCGCGACTGTCCGCATCGAGGAACTCTATAACCTGTCCCTCGTAATCATCCCAGCCCAGTCCTGTCAGGCATTCTACTGCCTGCTGCACCGGGGCGCCGGCCAGCGCCTCGTCACGCGCGGCAGCAGCGAGGTAGCCACCCTGCAGCAGGATGCCGAGATCGAACACATCCCGCGCCTGGGTCAAAGCGCGTCCTGCCAGCGCTTCGATTTTCTGCACAACGGCCGCCACCCCTGAATAATGCCGGCACCTGTACGCCAGCTGTCGATATCGGCGGGCAATCTCTGTATTGATTGTCTCGATCGGCGCCGCGGCATCCGGATCCTCGGCCCGACGGGAAAACTCGACCTTCGTGGGCAGGCGCTGCCCGGCTTCCGTTATCAGGGAGCACCGAAATCGCTGAGTCGTCCCGGTGTGCTTGGCCTTGTCCGGGTCGTTGATTGCGATGCCATCAATCCCGTAGATGCGCAGGCTGCGCCCGAAGGCGGCATCTTCGAGGATCTTGTACCCGTTCTTCTTGAGTGTCGCGACGCTGCCGGCCAGCACGTCCAGGTCCATATCCTCCGAGTAGCGCGGGCTTGAAAAGAAGAATCGCAGATTGACGCCGCCCTTCAGAACATAGAGGTCCGGATCGGAGATGCGCAAAAGCCGCTGCAGAAAGCAGAAATGAAAGACCTCGCGGAGTGCGGTGTCCATCAACATGGATTGATTATACGGTTTTGTTTACGAATACGTCAACAAAACCGTATAATTAAATCGCTTCCGGCCCGAGCACTGGAGCCGCGAGTCCATCCCGTCACCCTGTCCGGGATTCTCTTTTTGCACTCAATCCCTTTTGCAACGATTCACCGGATTGCTGCTTTTTGGCGGAATCTTGATTAACGGAATTTTGCCCGAACTCGAAACGCAGCTTTCAATTATCGCTGCACGCCCCCCCCGGTTCAGAGCAGGAATGCCTGCAGACTATTTATCGACCGACGGCGTCCGAATCGATTCACCCGGATCCAGGATAGAAATCATCGAAGTTACGATTCGAACTTGTAGCCAGAGTTGTGCCCGAAGCGTCCAAGCTACTGTTTCTAGAAGTATCAAAAAATAATGCCCATGCAGACGAAGAGTACCGAGACTTTCTCGCCCGTTTCCGTCATCGTCGCTCCGCTCCCAGGCTGCGGCCTTGCTACATTCCGGACAGCGGGATTCTATAACATCGTTACCGGGCGTACCGGAGAGAAGTGATCGCCGGCGTGAAGGTCATCTGCGCACCCGACAGTTACAAGGAATGCCTGTCCGCCACGGAGGCTGCGTCCGCCATGGCGGAAGGCGTACGTCGCGCGCTGCCTGACGCCGAGGTGGACATCTGCCCGGTCGCCGACGGTGGCGAAGGGACCGTGGAGGCTCTCGTGACCGCCCTCGGCGGACAATACCGCGAGAGTACCGTGACCGGTCCCTGCGGCGAGCCCGTCGCTGCTCGCTGGGGACTCCTCGGATCCGGTAACGCGGTCATCGAGATGGCCGGGGCGGCCGGACTGCAGCTCGTGCCGGGCAACCGGCGGGACCCGCGCCGCACGACCACCTTCGGTGTGGGCGAACTGATGCTCACCGCCCTGCGCGCCGGCGCCCGGCGCCTGATCGTGGGACTCGGCGGCAGCGCCACGGTAGACGGCGGCTGCGGCATGGCCCAGGCGCTGGGCTGGCGCT
Organism: uncultured Woeseiaceae bacterium; assembly: GCA_964427415.1. Classification (GTDB taxonomy): domain Bacteria; phylum Pseudomonadota; class Gammaproteobacteria; order Steroidobacterales; family Woeseiaceae; genus Lentisalinibacter. The sequence continues at coordinate 4,687 of CAYRUH010000008.1, forward strand.
TCCGCGATGCGCTCGGCCGCATGCCCGAATCCGCTCTGACCGGTGGCGATCTGCGCCACATTCTGCATCTCGAGACCGGCGGCGCGGATGCGGCGCTCGCCGGCGTGCAGGTCATCGGCGCCTGCGACGTCGATGCGCCCTTGCTGGGACCCGCAGGCGCAGCCACGGTTTTCGGGCCGCAGAAAGGCGCCGACCCGGGGGCCGTGGCGGAGCTGGAGGACGGTCTCACCCACTTCGCCCGCATTGTGATGCGGGAGCTGGGGACGGACATGGCCAGCCTGCGGTACGGCGGTGCCGCCGGCGGTCTCGGCGCTGGCCTCGCGGTCTTCGCCCGCGCGAGCCTCGAATCCGGTATCGACCGCGTACTGGAGACCTGCCGCTTCGCCGAGCGGCTGGCGGGAGCCGACCTCTGCCTGACCGGCGAAGGGCGAATCGACGGACAGACCCTCGCGGGCAAGGCCTGTCTGGGCGTCGCGCGGGCCGCCGCCGTTCAGGGCGTGCCGACGGTGGCGCTGGTCGGCGCGGCGGGACCGGACGCCGACGCGGTCCTGTCCGCGGGCCTGACCGAATGGCGGCTCATCGGCCCCGCACTGACACCCCGTGAGAGCATGCGGCACGCCTCGCGGCTGCTGGCCACGGCAGCCGGCCAGGCGGCGCTGGACCGCGCGGGCGCCCGCTGAAGGTCAGAGCCGCTCGGAGAGGATCTTTCGGACCCGTTCCAGGTCGGCCATGGTATCCACCCCCGCCGCCGGCAACTCTCCGGCGATGCCAACGCAGATACGCAGGCCGAGGTAGAGGGCACGCAGCTGTTCGAGCCGTTCGATAAGCTCCAGCTGCGCGGGCGCGGCGTCCACCAGGCGTGCCAGCGCGCCGCAGCGGTAGGCATAGAGGCCGAGATGGCGCAGCGCGTGACGGGGGGGCGCACGCTCCGGCTCGGCCGTCGAACTCCTCGGCCACGGGATCGGTGCGCGGCTGAAATACAGCGCATGACCGGCCTCGTCCATCACTAACTTCACCACGTTGGGGTCGTGGAATTCGCTCACGTCATGCAAATGGGCGGCCAGCGTGGCGATATCGGCCCCGCCCTCGGCCAGCAACGCGGCAGCGTGGCCGATCAGCGCCGGCGGCATGAGCGGCTCGTCGCCCTGCAGATTGACGACGATCGTGTCGCCGGACCAGCCTCGGCTGCGCGCCACCTCGGCGATGCGGTCCGTACCCGATGCGTGGTCCTCGCGGGTGAGCACCGCGTCCGCCCCGAAGGTTTGCGCCGCCTCGAGCACCCGCCCGCTGTCCGTTGCGACGATCACGCTCTCCGCCCCGCTCTCCCGCGCCCGCTCCCACACATGCTGGATCATCGGCTTGCCGACGATATCCGCCAGCGCCTTGCCCGGCAACCGCTCGGAGGCGTAGCGCGCCGGTATGACAACGTGGAAGGGCACGGAGATTCTATTGCTATCGTTCATCGAGCCGTTCATCGAGCCGCCCATCCAGTCGCGCATCCAGTCTCTGCATAAACGCGGCAGCCGTCGCCGCATCGATGTCGACACTCACCGGCACGTACCAGTGACGCCGGCCGGCGCGCTCGGCCACCTTCACCGCATCTTTCTCGGTCATGAATACGGGCAGGGTGTCCGGCGGATCGAGTTCCCGCGGCGACGGCTCGGCATGGTCTGCAAGTGGGTGCTCGATCACCTTGATACCGGCGTCGCGCAGCAGGCGGAAGAACCGGGCCGGGTTGCCAATGCCCGCGATCGCGTAGACCGCCTGACCGGCAAACTCGGCCAGATCGCGCCGGGAGCCGTCGGCCAGGTTCACCGCCCCTTCCGGTCGCAGGGTGAAGCCAATGGCATGATCGATGCTGGTCAGGCCCTGGCTGAAGACCTGGTCGACGGTGTCGAGGCGCGCGGGCGGCTCGCGCAGCGGGCCGGCCGGCAGGCAGCGGCCGTTGCCGAGGCCACGGTCGAAATCGACCACGGCAATCTCCACATCGCGGGCCAGCCGATAGTGCTGCAGGCCGTCGTCGGCGATGACCACGTCGGCGCCCGCCGCCACCGCGGCTATGGCGGCAGCCACCCGATCCGGATGTACGTACACCGGGCAGCCGGCGTGGCGGGCGAAGATCAGCGCCTCGTCCCCGGCCCGTGCCGGGTCGGAACCGGGCTCCACCCGCAGTGGCCGCGGCCCCGGGTCGCCGCCGTAGCCTCGGCTGACAATGCCCGGTTGCCGGCCGCGCCCGGCCAGCCGGCGTGCCAGCCACAGGGTCAGCGGGGTCTTGCCGGTACCGCCGACGTTGATGTTACCCACGACGATCACCGGCGCACCCACCCGGTGACTCGGCAGCACCCCTGCGGCGAACAGGCGGCGGCGCAGGCTGACCAGGAACCCGAACAACGCCCCAAGTGGCCGCAGCAGCAGACCAGCGGCACCGTCGGAGCCGTCGCCGTACCAGACGTGTTCCAGCCAGCGGCGCATCCTCAGACCTGATAATCGCTGAATTGCATGCGGTGGAGCATCGCATAGGGCCCCTCGCGCTGCAGTAACTCCACGTGTGTACCGGTCTCGACCACCCGTCCCGCCTCCATGACGACGATCAGATCCGCGTTCTCGATGGTCGACAGCCGGTGGGCGATCACCAGTGTCGTGCGGTCTTCCATCAGCTCGGAGAGCGCACGCTGGATACGCCGCTCGGATTCGCTGTCGAGGGCGGATGTGGCCTCGTCAAGGATGAGTACGGGCGCGTTCTTCAGCAGCGCGCGGGCGATCGCGATGCGCTGTCGCTGGCCGCCGGAGAGCAGCATGCCCCGGTCGCCCACCATCGTCTCGAGACCCAGTGGCAGCTCCCGCACGAATTCCATGACGTAGGCGTGCTCCGCCGCCCGAGCGATGTCTGCACGGTCGACCCGCCCGGCGGCGCCGTAAGCCAGGTTGTTGGCGATGGTGTCGTTGAACAGCACGACGTCCTGGCTGACCAGACTGATCTGGGCGCGCAGGCTGGCCAGGGTGTAGTCGCGCACCGGGCGGTCGTCGAGCAGGATGTCGCCGGCGTCGATTTCGTAGAAGCGGGGCAGCAGACTCACCAGTGTGGACTTGCCGCCGCCCGACCGACCGACGATGGCGACGGTACGCCCGGGCTCGACCGTGAGGTTCACGTCCCTGAGCACCACACCCTTCTCCTCGGCGTAAGCGAAGCTCACGTCACGGAACTCCACCTTGCCGGCCACCCGGTCCGCTTCCCAGGTGCCGCTGTCCTGCTCCGCTTCCATGTCCAGCACCTCGAACACGCTGTCGGCCGCGGCGATGCCCCGCTGCAGCGGCGCGTTCATGTTGGTGAGCCGGCGCAGGGGATCGAGCAGGAAGACCATCGCCGTCATGAACGCCGTGAAGGTCCCCGGTGTCAGTTCGCCCGCCAGCGACTGCACGCCGGCCACATAGACCACGCCCGCCACGCCGACGGCAAACAGCATCTGGGTGACGGCGATGCCGCCGGCCTTGGCCGCGACCAGCTTCATGTTGAGACGCCGGTTGTTCTCGTTGGCCGTACCGAAGCGCCGGCGCTCGTAGTCCTGGCCGTTGAATACCTTGACCACCCGGTGGCCCTGCACCGCTTCCTCGGTCACCTGGGTGACGTCGCCCACCGAATTCTGGATGCGCTGGGAGTAACGGCGGAAGGTCTTGCTGAGGTAGCCGATCAGCACCGCAATCAGCGGCACCACCAGGGCGACGAAAGCAGTGAGCATCAGGCTCTGGTAGATCATGACGGCCAGCAGCGACATGATCTTCAGCGTGTCGCGGATCAGTACGGTCACGACGTTGGTGGCGGACTCGGCCACCATTTCGATGTTGTAGGTCATCTTCGACAGCAGCGGTCCCGAAGAGCGCATATCGAAGAATGTGGCAGGGAGCACGAGGTACTTGTCGAAGGTCTCGCTGCGCAGCTTCGTAATGATCTGGCGCCCGATCCAGCCCAGCCCGTACTCCGAACCGAAACCCGCGATGCCGCGTACGAAGAAGGCGGCGATGAACGCGATCGGCATCCATGCGGCGACGCTCTCGTTGCGCGCGAGCAGCGTCTCGTCCATCAGCGGCTCCATCAGCATCGCGATGCTCGCCTCCACCAGTGCTGAGAGGGCCATTGCGATGCCCGCCAGTATCAGCACCAGCCGATGGCTGGCGGTGTAGCGCAGCAGGCGCCGATAGACGGAGAGTCCGTGGGAGTCGACGGAGGCAATGGAGGCGATGGCCATCCCGTATCAGTCCTCGCCGTCCACCGTGGCGATATCGATTTTCACGAAGCCCATGCGGCCTGCCACATCCATCACCGTCACCACCGACTGATGCCGGGCATCGGCGTCGGCGACGATGGTGACAGGCAGACCGGTGTCACCCCCGGAGACCTCGAGCAGGGCGCGGCGCAGCGTGCGGGGGCTGTTGTTCACGAGTTCCCGCCCGTTGACCAGCAACGTGCCGGAGGCAGTGATTGCCACCTCCAGGCGCTCGGCCTCGGCCGCGGGCGCCTCGCTCTCGGCCTCCGGCAGCGTGATGGTGAGCCGCGATTCCTTCACGAAACTGGTGGAGACCATGAAGAAGATCAACAGCAGAAATACAACGTCGATCAGCGACGTCAGATTCACTTCGGGCTCCTCCCGTGAACGGGTGCCGAGATTCATGGACGACGCTGGTCCGCGTCGCGCCGGCGTTGTACGGCCTCGACCAGTTTCAGGGCCTCTTTCTCCATCTGCACCACCAGCGCGTCGACACGGCTGCGGAAATAGCGATAGCCGATCAGAGACGGGATGGCCACGGTGAGGCCCGCAGCCGTCGTGATCAGCGCCTCGGAGATACCGCCGGCGAGCGCGCCGGGATCGCCCACGCCCTGGGTGGTGATGGCCGTGAAGACCTCCACCATGCCGACCACCGTGCCGAGCAGGCCCAGCAATGGCGAGATCGCGGCGATCGTGCCGAGGGTATCCAGGTAGCGTTCGAGTTCGTGGACGACGTGGCGGCCGTTGTCCTCAATACTCTCTTTCATCACCGCACGGTCCCGGTTGCGGTTGACCAGACCCGCGGCAAGGATCTGACCCAGCGGCGACCCCTGGTGCAGCGACTGGACGTGGCTCTGGGTGAGCTCGTTCTTTTTGATCCAGCCCCAGACCCTGGCAGTGAGATCCTGCGGGACCACGCGCTCCTGTTTCAGGGACCAGAACCGCTCCAGCATGATGCCCATGGCGAGGACCGCACACAGGATAATGGGCAGCATCAGCCAGCCGCCGGCTTTGATGATTTCGACCATAGTCCCAGGCTGCGCCAGAAAACGGAAATATACCTGCTAGGAACTGCCGGGACCAGAAGCCTCCGCAGGCGGCGCCGGTGACCAGAGCCGGCGCCGCGACTGCCTGTGGGCGGTGATTTCGGGTCCGCGACCGTCGCTGCAAAGCGTGACCGCCAGCGCCCCGTATTCGCCCGTGCTGATCACCCGGGCGCCGCCCGCCTGCCAGCGCCGCGCGACTTCCGGGCGGGGGAAGCCCCAGCGGTTGCGCCATCCCGCCGTTGCGATCGCGAATCCGGGAGTGACCGCTTCGACCAGGGGCATCGTCGACGAGGTGGAACTGCCGTGATGGGGCATCAGCACTACGTCTGCCGGCCGCAACCCCCCCGCCGCCAGCAGGCGACGCTCGCTGTCGCGCTCGATGTCGCCCGGCAGCAGCAGGCGGCGCTCGCCGGCGCTGACCTCGAGCACGCAGGAGCTGTCGTTGCCGGCGGCGCCCGCCGCAGGCGGCCAGACGACCCGGAAGTGGATGCCGTCCCAGGACCAGCGTCCGCCCCGCTCGCAGGCGCCCGCGTCCAGTCCAGCCACCTCGCCCGGCTCGCCGCTGGTCACCCGTGCCACCGCGACCGCGGCAGCGACGCTCCCCGCTCCGCCGGCGTGATCGTTATCGGCGTGGCTGAGCATCATCAGGTCGAGGCGCTGTACCCCGAGGGCGCGCAGTGCCGGCACCACGACCCGCTCCCCGGCATCGGAGCCGCTGGCGTATGCCGGGCCCGCGTCGTAGAGCATTGCATGATTGCGCGTGCGGAGCACCACGGCGAGACCCTGGCCGACGTCCAGCACGTCAGCCCGGACGCAGCCCGGAGTTATGCCACTGCCCCGCCACAGCAGCAGTGACAGGGTCAGACACACGGGTATCCAGCGGCCCGGCAGACCCCGTGGCAACAACAGCGGCAGCGTAGCAATGGCGACCAGTGCGATCACGACCGGCCCGCGGCCGGGCGGCTGATAGCCGGCACCAGGCAGTGTAGCCAGCCACGTCAGAAAGGCGAGCAAGAGATCCAGGACCTCGTGGCATAGCATTAACAGCCAGGCGCCGGGACGCCCGGCGACCCCGCCGGCGGCAGCCGCGGCGCCGCCGACCAGCGTCGCCGGCACCACAAACAGGCCGAACGCCGGAATCGCCACCAGGTTGGCCGGTATGGCCGACCAGGCCACGCGGTCGAAGAACAGCAGCGTCAGCGGTGCCAGCAGCACCCACAGACGCCACTGCAGCGAGGCCAGCGCCCGGAGCCTGCCGGCGCCCGCGCTGCCGCCCGCCCCGGCGGCGTCGCTGCCGGCGATCGCGAGTATCGCCGCCACGGCGGCGAAGGAGAGCGCGAAGCCGGGCGTGAGACAGTCGAGGGGCTGCACCACCAGCACGACGATCAGCGCCAGACCAAGGCCTGTCGCGGGACCGATCGGCCGGCGCCATCGCCCGGCCAGCACCACCGTGCCGAGCATCAGGAGCGCCCGGCGCACCGGCGTGGCGAAGCCGGCCAGCAGACCGTAGGCCGTCGCTGCGGCCAGCCCCAGCAGGGCGGCCCGATCCCGGCCGCCGACACCGGGAAGCCGGCCGGCCAGGGCGAAAACCAGCCCGGCGACCAGGCCCACATGCAGCCCGGATATGGCCATCAGATGCGAGGTGCCGGTCGCCTGGAACAACTCGGTGGACGCCGCATCCAGCCGGTGTCGGCTGCCGGTGGCGAGCGCCACCATCACGCCGCGGCCCGTACCATCGGGCAGGGCGGAGGCGAGTCTGCTCTCGAGCCGGGAGCGCCACCAGGCCAGTCGCCCGGGGCCGGGTTCGCCGAGCCGACGCCCGTCGCCGCGCACGTAGCCGGTGGCGCCGATGCCCCGGGTGAACAGCCAGCGCTCGTAGTCGAATCCGCCCGGATTGGCCAGTCCTCGAGGCGCGCGCAGGACCACCGTGAAACGCCAGAGCTCGCCGATGCGCGGCGTGCTCTGCGACTCGTACCAGTTCAGCCTGACCCGTCCCGGCAGTCCGGGGTCGGCGGCGCGCGCGACGAAGGTAACCGCACGGCCGCGGCGGCGGGGGAAGTCCTCGATGACGAACGTTGCCGTCGCCTGCAGGCGGTCGTCGGCTGCGGGCAGGCGCTCGGCAAGCTGCCAGTGGGCATGCAGGGCGAACCAGGCCGCTCCGGCGAGAGCGACCGCCGGCAGGCGCGTGGGGCGCAGCACCAGCCCGGCGCAACCCAAGGCGAGACCGGACAGGATGAGCCAGAATGACGGCAGGGCGGGCAGCCGCGAAGCCAGCAACATGCCGGCAAGCAGGGCGAGTGCCGTCCGCGCCATTCGTCGGAATCCCCGGCCCGATCCGTTAAGATGACGGCGCCCGGACGCCGCGCCCCGCAGGGACCATGCCCAGACGTTTCTTCCGCCGCCTGAACTTCGATCGCCATGCCGTGGCCCGCCAGTGGTACATGCGTCCGTTCGAGCGCATCCTGCACGAACCGCGCATCTGGAGCACGCGCCGGCGCAGCATCGTGCCGGCGATCGGCGTGGGGCTGTTCTGCGCCTGGATTCCCGTGCCCGGGCACAGCATCGTCGCGGCGCTGGTCGCACTGGCTCTGCGGGTGAACATCCCTGTCGCCGCCCTCGCTACGCTGATCACCAATCCGGTGACCATGGGTCCCTTCTACTACGCTGCCTACCGGGTCGGCGCCGCCATCCTGGAGCTGAGGACCCGCACCAACGTGGACATCCCCGCCGACTCGGTCGAGGAGATGATGGGCATCTGGCAGCCCTTCCTGCTGGGCTGCTTCATACTCGGCAGCGCGACCGCCGCCGTCGGCTATTTCTCCTTGAATCTGATCTGGCGGCTGTCGGTCAGCGGCTATGTGCGGGCGCGGCGGCGCCGCGCGGCCCGCGCCACGCGCAATGACCCAAGGCGCCGCAACAATCGCTAGGCCGCCGCCAGCCGGCCGTCCTTCAGCTCCAGCTGCCGGTCCATCCGCGCCGCGATGCCCAGGTCGTGGGTCACGATCACCAGGCTCGTGCCGTATTCCCGATTCAGCGCCAGCATCTGGTCCAGCACGTGCTCGCCGGTAGAGCCGTCCAGATTGCCCGTGGGCTCGTCGGCGAGTACCACCCGCGGGCGGGTGATCAGCGCGCGGGCCACCGCCGCCCGCTGGCGTTCTCCGCCCGACAGCTCCCCGGGCTTGTGGTGTATCCGCTCGGCGAGCCCGACGCGTGTCAGCAGTTCCCGCGCCGCTTCCATCGCATCCCCGCGCTCCACCCGCCGGATCAGCAGCGGCATGGCCACGTTCTCCTGCGCCGTGAACTCCGGCAGCAGATGATGGAACTGATAGACGAAGCCGATCGCCTCGTTTCTCAGTCGGCCCCGCTCGCCATCGCTGAGCCGGTGCATCGCCCGGCCGCAGATGCTGATCTCGCCGGCGCTCGGCGCATCCAGCCCGCCGAGCAGCTGCAGCAGCGTCGTCTTGCCCGACCCGGAAGCACCGACGATGGCCACCCGCTCGCCGGCCGCCACCGTCAGATCGACGCCTTCCAGCACCGTCAGTTCGCCGCCTGCCTCGCGGAAGCTGCGTTTCAGTCCCCGGCACTCGATGACCGGCTCTGTCCGTTCCGTCAATGTCCTCTTCCCTTACCTATCCTGCGCGCCCGTCGCCGCGGCAGCCGCCGCCGTTTCTGCTCGATGCGGCTCGAAATCAGTCGAACCGCAACGCGTCCGCCGGGTCGGTACGCGCGCCCCGCCAGGCCGGATACAGCGTCGACAACAGCGACAGCGCGAGCGCCACGCCGCAGATCAGCGCCAGATCGGCGGCGCGCAGGTCCGCCGGCAGATCGCTAATGAAATACACGTCCGGCGCGAGAAACTTGAAACCCAGCGCGCCTTCGGCGAAGCCCACGATCGACTCCAGATTCAGCGTCATGACCGCACCCAGCACGAGGCCGGCACCCGTGCCGATGACACCGATGATCGCGCCCTGTATCACGAACACGGACAGGATACCGCCGGGCGGCGCGCCCAATGTGCGCAGTATCGCGATGTCGCGCTGCTTGTCCTTCACCACCATCACCAGCGTCGAGACGATATTGAATGCCGCGACGGCGATGACCAGCAGCAGGATCACGAACAGAATCGACTTGGTGATCTTGATGGAGCGGAAGAAACCGGAATGCCGCCGCGTCCAGTCGCTGACCAGTACGCCCCCGCCCAGCGAGGTGGCCACCTCGCGCACGATGGTCGGCGCGTCGAACAGATCGCCCAGCGCGAGCCGCAGCCCGCTCACGTCATCGCCCAGCCGGAACAGCCGGGCCGCGTCGTCGATGTGCATGAAGACCTGCCGGCGGTCGAACTCGTACATACCGGCGCGGAAGGTGCCGGCGACAGTGAAGCGGCGCATCCGTGGGATCAGGCCGGCGGGCGTGACCACGCCCTCCGCCAGCATCAGCAGCACCTGCTCTCCGGGTGCGACGCCCAGCGCCTGCGCCAGATCGACGCCGAGAATCACGCGGTAGGAGCGGGCTTGCAGGTCGGCGAGCGAGCCCTCCCGCATGAAATCCTCGATGCCGGAGACGTCGCGCTCCTGTCCGGGGTCGATGCCGCGGATGGCGATGCCGCTCATCCGTTCGGCACCGGCCACGAGCCCCCGGCCCGAGACGAAAGGCGCCACCGCATTCACGCGCGGGTCGGCCAGCGCGCCGTCGGCGAGCCGCTGCCAGTCCTCGAGACGGCCGGCGGGACCCTCGATGGTCGCCTCTGCCGACATCGCCAGGATGCGCTCCTGGAGTTCGCGCTCGAATCCGTTGACCACCGACAGGACCACGATGAGCACCATCACGCCCACTGCGATGCCCGCCATCGAGATCAGGGAGATAAACGAGACGAAGCTGTTGCGGTGCCGGGAGCGCACATAGCGCGTCCCGACCGCCCACTCCCAGTATCTCGATCCGGGCGCTCGGCGAGACGCGGGCCTAGTCATAGCGCAACGCCCTCGCCGGCTGCACAGCGGCGGCGCGGCGTGCCGGATACAGCGTCGCCAGGCCGGTGAGCGCCAGCGCGGCCGTGGCGATTGCAACCACGTCGATCAGCTGCAGGTCCGAGGGGATCTCGGTGACGTAGTAGACGTCGCCGGGCATGATCTGGAAGCTGAAGGCCTGCTCAAGCACGGGCACGATCACCGGCACGTTCACCGCCAGCAGCGTGCCGAGCGCCACGCCGGCGATCGCCCCGACCCATCCGATCACCAGCCCCTGGGTGAGGAATACGCGCAGCACGCTGCCCGGGCTCATGCCCAGCGTCCGCAGGATGGCGATGTCCGTCTCCTTGTCGGTGACCACCATGACCAGGCTCGCCACGATATTGAAAGCGGCGACGGCGACGATCAGCGAGAGGATCAGCGACATCATCGTCTTCTCGAGCCGCACCGCCCGGAAATAGCTCGCATTCTCCTTGCTCCAGTCGCTGGTCTCGTAGCCCTCGCCGAGGCGCTCCCCCAACGCCGCCGCGATCCGGGGCGCCTGCATCACGTCGTCGGTCTTCACTCGTATGCCGCTCACTGCATCGTCGAGCCGCTGGATGGCCGCCGCGTCGGCGAGCGCCACCAGGGCGAGCGAGGCATCGTGGTCCTGCAGACCGGCTTCGAACACCCCGGCCACATGGAAGCGCCGGAGCTCCGGGCGCACCTCACCCGCCGACAGCAGGGGGATGAGCAGCATCACCTCGTCGCCGACCCGCACGCCCAGGTTGATCGCCAGCAGCCGGCCCAGCACGATGTTGAAGCTGCCCGGCTGCAGTCGGCCGAGCCGGCCCGAGACCATGCTGGAGGCGGCGGCCGAGACCCCGGTCTCCAGCGCCGGATCGATGCCGGTCACGAACAGGGGCTGCAGTCCTGCCCGGGAGCGGGCCATCGCCTCGAATTCCACGTAGGGGGCCGCCGCCAGTACGCCGGGCTGTTCGCGCACCCGACCCAGCACCCGCGGCCATCGCTCCAGGGTGCCTTTGGCGCCGGTCACCGAGGCGTGCGCGGTCATACTCAGCAAACGGCCACGGAGTTCGTTCTCGAAGCCGTTCATCACCGACAGGATGACGATGAGCGCCGCCACGCCAATCGCAATGCCGATGGATGAGGCCAGCGTGATGAAGGAGACGAACCGGGTCCGCCGGCGCGCACGCAGGTATCGGAATCCGATAGCGAGTTCCAGCGGTCCCTTCATGCCGGCCATGGCACGATTAAACCACAACGAAACCACAACGAAACCACAACGGCTGCCGGCTCACCGTGGCACATCCACCTCCAGCGGGCGCTCGAGTCGGATGCCGTCCGGCGTAACGCGGGCGCCCCAGGCGAGCACTTGCACGCCCCCGGCCGCGGCCGCGGCGAGCGCATCCGCGTAGGCGGGATCGATCGCGCGGGCCGGCGCCACGACATCCACGTCGTCGCGTTGTACGCAGAAGACCAGAGCAGCGGCGTCGCCCGCCCGCAGGCGCTCTGCCAGCATGCGCATATGCGCCGATGCCCGTTTACTGACGGCGTCGGGGAACACGGCCCGGCGGCCGCTGACCGCCGCAGTGACGTTCTTGACCTCCACCCAGCAGGGCGGCTCGCCACTGAGCAGGAAATCCGCCCGGCTGCGCGATTTCGGATATCTCGCCTCCCGGCGCAGGCCGCTTTTCTGCGCCACACGGTCCGCAGCAGGGTCTGCGGAACACTGCGGGCAATAGTCGGCCAGCTCGGGGATGCGGCCCGCCTCCAGTGCTTCGCCGACGATGGCATTGGTGCGACCGGTGTGGATGCCGACCAGGGTACCGCCGGGCGTCTCCACCAGCTCCCACGTCCACGCGTAGCGGCGCCGCGGGTTATCCGAGTGGCTGAGCCAGATCCGCGAGCCGGGCTCGGCGCAGCCGGTCATGGCGCCCGTATTCGGGCAGTGCACCGTGCACGCCTCCCCGGTGTCGGCGAACTCGACGTCGGCGAGAAAGCGTTTGTATCGGCGCACCAGGCGAGCCTCGCGCAGCGGGTGGGCGAACTCCACGGCCTGCTCCTACAACAAAATTTCCAGCAAATCTACGCACTACGACGTTTTTACTCAATGCGGCCAGTGCTATATTCGGACCGGTTTCGAAGCGGAGAGCCGCCATGCAGAGCCTGAAACTCACGCTTGCCACCGCGATGGTCAGTCTGATGCTCGCCCTGGGCAGTGCCGCCCACGGGGAGAGCCTCGACATGGGTGCCGGCAGTGCCATACTCACCGGCGGCGAGCGACCCACTCGGGGCATGACCATGCAGAAAGTGCAGTCGGACTGGGGACAGCCCACAATGCGCCGCGCGCCGGTCGGTGAACCGCCGATCACGCGCTGGGAATACCCGCAGTTCGTGGTCTATTTCGAGCACAACCGGGTGATCCATGCGGTGCTGAAGCGCGGCAGCACAGGCTGAGTCCGCCTCCCGCCCGGTCTCATCGTCCTCCTCGCCTGCGGTTCTGCCTGCCCGCCGCCTCCGGCTGCGGAGTGACGGCGGCAACGGCGCGCCGCTTATGAGATACTAAGCAGCCGCCCGCAGGCGGCCCGCGCAGTACCGGGCTGCCTGCGGGCGGCCCCGTTTTCATATGACGATCCATTTGACCACCGTACTTCGCAGACCGGTTTTGCCTGCAACCGGCGCATCGCCCGTGCGCTGGGGCGGACTCGTGGGCGAGGCGGCTGCGCTGGCCATCGCCGAGGCTGCGGCACGCCATCCCGGACCGGTACTCGCCGTCGCCGCCTCTGCGCGTGAGGCGGATCGCCTCGAGGCGGCCCTCGGCTTCTTCGCCGGTGCCGATACCCCGGTGCTCCACTTCCCGGACTGGGAGACGCTGCCTTACGACAGCTTCTCCCCCCACCAGGACATCGTCTCCGAGCGCCTGGCGACACTGGCAGGAATGCCGACGCTCATGCGGGGCATCGTCGTCGTTGCGGCGCCTTGCCTCATGCAGCAGCTGCCGCCCACGGACTATGTGGCGGCCCGCGCACTGTCGCTGCGCACCGGCGGGACCCTCGACCGGGACGAATTCATCCGCGGCCTCGAGGCCGGCGGCTACCTGCGCGTCCCGGAGGTCTCGGAGCACGGCGAGTTCGCCGTGCGCGGCGCCATCATCGACCTGTTTCCCATGGGCGCGAGCGAACCCTACCGCATCGATCTGTTCGACGAGGAGATCGACAGCCTGCGTGCTTTCGACCCGGAGACCCAGCTCTCCGGCCACACGCTGGAGAAGATCGAGATACTGCCGGCCCGGGAGGTGCCGCTGGATGCCGATGCCGTGCGCGGCTTCCGCCGCCGTTACCGGGCCCGCTTCGCCGGCGAGGCGGCCCGGTCGCCGATCTACCGGGACGTCTCGGAAGGCATCGCCCACGGCGGCATCGAGTATTACCTGCCGTTGTTCTTCGACGAGACCGCGACGCTGCTCGACTATCTTCCGGCATCGACCCTGATTGTCGCCGGCACGGAACTGGACGACGCGCTGGCGGCGTTCCGCGCTGAGATCGAGGAACGTCATGCCCTGGTCTGCCTTGATCCGGACCGACCCGTGCTCGATCCGGACGAGGCGTTCCTGCCGGTGGACGCCGCGCGCGAGCGGCTCGCCGGACGCCCCCGCATTGTGCTTTCAGGCAACAAACCGCTGCCGGGCGAAGGCGAGAACTTCGGCGCCAGGCCGATTCCCGTGCTGCGGCTGGACAGCCGGCGGGAGGAAGCGGCAGGCGCCCTCACGGCCTTCCTGGACGGCTTCGACGGGCGGGTGCTGTTCACCGCGGAGTCGCCGGGCCGGCGGGAAGCGCTGGCCGACCTGCTCGCAGACCTGAAACGGCCGCCGACACGGCTCGCGGACTGGCAGGCGTTCACTGCCACGGAAGATCCGCTGGCCATTGCCCTCGGCCCCCTCGAAAACGGCGTTATATTGCCCGCAGCCGGTATCGCCGTCGTCCCGGAGCAGAGCCTGTTCGGCGAGCGGGCGCGGCAGGCGAGCCGGCGGCGGCGCGCGAGCCGCGACCCCGAGAACATCATCCGCCAGTTAAGCGACCTGCGCGAAGGCGCGCCGGTGGTGCACGAGGAATACGGCGTGGGCCGCTACCTGGGCCTGACGACGCTGGAGGTGGGCGACATACCGGCCGAATTCCTCACCCTCGAGTATGCGGATGGCGACAAACTTTACGTGCCCGTGCATTCGCTGCACCTGATCTCCCGCTACACCGGCGCCTCCCCGGAGCAGGCCCCGCTGCATCGCCTGGGCAGCGATCAGTGGGAGCGGGCGAAACGCCGGGCTGCGGAGAAGGTGCGCGATGTCGCTGCCGAACTGCTGGACGTCTATGCCCGCCGCGCGGCCCGTCCCGGCCACGCGTTCCGGCTGGAGGAACACGACTACCGGGCCTTCGAGTCGGATTTCCCGTTCGAGCCCACCGAGGATCAGCAGCGCGTGATCGACGAGGTCCTGAGCGACATGCGCACCGCCAGTTCCATGGACCGGGTTGTGTGCGGCGACGTCGGCTTCGGCAAAACCGAGGTGGCGCTCAGGGCCGCATTCGTCGCCGTGCAGGCCGGCAAGCAGGTGGCCATGCTGGTGCCGACCACCCTGCTCGCCCAGCAGCATTGCCAGACTTTCCGCGACCGCTTCGCTGACTGGCCGGTTCGCATCGAGGTGCTGTCCCGGTTCCGTTCCCGCAAGGATAGCGAAAGCGTGCTGGCCGACGTGTCGGCGGGCAGAGTGGACATCGTCATCGCCACCCACAAGCTGTTGCAGCACACCTCGCTGTTCAGGGATCTCGGTCTCGTGATCGTGGACGAGGAACACCGTTTCGGCGTGCGGCACAAGGAGGCGCTGAAGGCACTGCGTGCGGACGTGGACGTGCTCACGCTGACGGCGACGCCAATTCCGCGAACGCTGAACATGGCGCTGGGCGGCCTGCGGGAGCTGTCGCTGATCACCACGCCGCCGTCGGAACGCCTGGCCGTGAAGACCTTCGTCAGCCAGTGGAACGATGCCATGGTGCGCGAGGCGTGCCTGCGCGAGATCAAGCGGGGCGGCCAGGTCTACTTCGTGCACAACCGGGTGGAAGACATCGAGCGGGTGCGCGAGAAGCTGGTCGAACTGGTGCCGGAGGCGGACATCCGGGTGGGGCACGGCCAGATGCCCGAGCGCGAACTCGAACAGGTGATGCTGGATTTCTATCACCGCCGCTTCAACGTCCTGCTCTGCACCACCATCATCGAGAGCGGCATCGACGTGCCGACGGCGAATACCATCATTATCAACCGGGCGGACCGCTTCGGCCTGGCTCAGTTGCACCAGCTGCGCGGCCGGGTTGGACGCTCCCACCACCGCGCCTACGCCTACCTGATCGCACCGCCGAAGACCGCCATGACGCCGGATGCGGTGAAGCGGCTGGAGGCAATCGACTCGCTGGAGGACCTGGGCGCCGGCTTCGCGCTCGCCAGCCACGACCTGGAGATTCGCGGCGCCGGCGAGCTGCTGGGCGACGAGCAGAGCGGGCAGATCCAGGAGATCGGCTTCGCGCTGTACACCGAGATGCTGCAGCGCGCCGTGGAGAGCCTGCGCCGGGGCGATCAGCCGGACTTCGACAGGCCCCTGCACGGCGGCGTCGAGATCAACCTGCACTGCGCCGCCCTGCTGCCCGCCGACTACGTGCCGGACGTACATCTGCGCCTGGTACTCTACAAACGCATCGCCGGCACCGGCAACGCCGCCGATCTCCGGGAGCTGCAGGTGGAGCTCATCGACCGCTTCGGCCTGCTGCCGGAACCAGCCCGCCGTCTGATGCAGGTGGCCGAGCTGCGCATCGCGGCCGAGCCGCTGGGCGTCCGCAAAATCGACGTGGGCCCGGAAGGCGGCTCTGTGCAGTTCGGCCCGGAACCGGCCGTGCAACCGATCACGCTCATCGAACTCATCCAGGAGCCGGGCAGCATCTACCGCCTGAAGAACGACGACCGGCTGAACTTCCGAACGCCGCTGCCGCAGATCGACGACCGGGTGCATCAACTGCATGCCCTGCTCGCCCGGCTGGCGGCTGGCGCGCGGCCGGAGGCGATGGCAAGCTAGCGCGATGATCACACCGCTCATCGAGACACGCCGATCCGGGATCCTCCTCGCTGCACCCGCGCTGGCCGCCGTTGCCGCCCTGTTCGCCACGGGCGCGCTCCTGGCGCAGCAACAACCGGCGGCCGGGACGGCGACCGCCACCGAGGAGCCTGACGGCCAAACCACCGAGGAGCTCGATCAATACCGCGTGGAGCTGATCGTTTTCGAGTACGGCGACGCCCTCGCCGGCACCACCGAGGACTGGTCTGCGCCCGCCGCCGAGGAGCCGTCCGAGGAGACTGCGGCCGACGACGAGACCGCCGGCCAGGCGGGAGGCACTGAGACCGAAGCGGGTGCGGGCGCCCTCCCGGGCGAACGGCAGGAGCCGCGTGCCTCCGAGGACGCCACCTCGACGGAGCCGCCGGAGGACAGGGCTGGCCGGACCGGCGCCGTCGGAGATCAGCCTGAGGAGCCGGTTTTCCGCTTCATGCCGCTGCCGGAAGAGGAGCTGCAACTGGGCGATCTCTACCGGAAGCTCGGCAATACCGAGGGCTACCAACCGCTGCTGCACGTCGCCTGGCAGCAGCCGGGCTACGAACCGGAGGCAGCCCGGGCGCTGGATCTCTCCCGGCTGGCCGAGTTGCCGGACCGGCTGCGCGGCGAGGTTCGGCTGTACCGGTCGCGCTTCCTGCATCTGGAGCTGGACCTGGAACTGTGGTCAACGCGGGGCCCGCCCCTGCCCGGGACGACCGCGGCCGAGCCGCTATTGCCGAACGGAAGCAGGTCGGACCAGGCAAGGCCGGACCAGCGAAGGCCGGACCAGCGAAGGCAAGGCAGGCGGGACACAGGCGAGCCGCTGAGTGCGCTGCAGCCGGACGTGTACCGACTCAGTCAGCGCCGCAAGCTGCGCAGCGGCGAACTCCATTACTACGATCATCCCCGCTACGCCGTGCTGGCGAGAGTCACGCCGGTGGAACCGGCGGCAGAGCCCGCCACGGAACCCGCCGTGGATCCCGGCAGCGGACCGGGAGAGGCGACCGTCCCGGACCGGGCCGAGGCCGCCTCCGCGACCCGCTGACGCGATCAGTGCTCGGCCGACGAGCCCTGGGCGAGGGCTTGCATGACGAAATCGTTCGCGTCCTGCCCGGTCTCGGGCAGCGCCGCGGTCACCGTGCAATGAACGGTGACGAAACGGCCCAACGGCGAGTGCGGGTGATGGATGCCGAGATCGCCTACCTGACGGGTGATTGAATCGGCGAAGGCCCGCACCGCGGCCTCATCGCCGCCGTGCACCAGCGCTACGACACAGTCCTCCTCCAGCCGGGAAGCGATATCGCTGGCCCGCCGCAGGCGCCGGGTGATGCAGCGCGCTACGCGCCGGATCATGGACTCGGTGGCGTGCCGGCCGAAGGTATCGAGATAGGCCCGGAATGCCTGGATACGGAACACCAGCAGCGAGAGCCGGTGGCCTTCCCGGCGGGCCAGTGCCCAATCGTGTGACAGCACCCCGTCAAAGAACGGACGCGGCGCGAGTCCCGTCGCCGCATCCCTCCTCTGCGTTGCGGGCAGGGTCTCGGACGGACTCGGAGGACCATCGGCCGCCTGTGCCTCGCCCTGACGCAACGAGAGGTGGCAGGCCGCGTACTCCCTGCCCTCGGATGCGTTCAGCGGCGTCACACACAGGGACAGAGGCGCTCCCGGCTCGTCCGGCGTCCCAGGATAGACGGTGAGGTAGATCGGCTGCCGGTCCGCCAGCGCCCGGGCCAGCCGCGGCCAGTCGTCGCGACCGCCGGTGGCGTGGAGTATTTTCTTCAGGTTCTGGCCCGACAGTTCACCCGGACTGAGTCGTGCGAGCTCGCCGAACGCCGGGTTGAAGAAAACCGCCTGCCAGTCCTCACCGTGCCTCGCAACCACCATCACCCCCTCGGGCAGACCGAGCAGGAGCGATTCCAGCAGGCTCTTGGAGAGGGATTTCATCGGCTCTCAGGCATCCTCCGGTGTCGGCGCGGCGGCGAGGGCGATCAGCGCCAGCGCCACGCGGCTGGCCGCTTCGGCGCCACGCTGGAGGTTCTCCTGCAGATCCGCGTGTATCGCCGCCTCACCGCGGCCGGCCGCGCGGTTGACCAGCACCGCCAGGCAAGCGTATTCGAGCGCAAGCTCCCGTGCCAGCGCCGCCTCCGGCATACCCGTCATGCCGATGTACTCAACGCCGTCCCGGGCGAGTCGGTTCACCTCGGCCCGGGTCTCGAGCCGTGGTCCCTGGGTGACGCCGTAGATGCCGCCGGCGCGACAGGGAATGGCCAGCGCGGCAGCGCGGCTGATCAGCATCTGGCGCAGGCACGCATCATAGGGCTCGGTGAAGTCGACGTGCTCCAGCGGGCCGGACTCGCCATCGAAGAAAGTGGACTCCCGGCCCCAGCTGTAATCGATGAGCTGGTCCGGGACCGCGAGCGCACCCAGCGGCGGCTCCGCGGGGACGACCCCGACGGCGTTGACCGCGATCACGCGGCACACACCCAGCTGGTCCAGTGCCCACAGGTTGGCCCGGTAATTCACCCGATGAGGTGCAATGTCGTGGCGGTCGCCGTGCCGGGACAGGAACCAGAAGCGCTCGCCCTGCGTGGCCAGCTCCATGAACGGCGCGGACGGCGGGCCGAACGGCGTACTCATCTCCCGGGTGTCAACCACTTCCACGCCGGGCATGCGCTCCAGCCCGGAGCCGCCGATCACTGCGATACCGCTGTCGCGCATCATCTCGTCCATCACCTCGCCATCACCTCGCCATCACCTCGCCATCACAGGGGGTCCTGCAGCGCATACAGCCCCGGCAGTTCCCGCCAGCGTCCCTGATAGTCCATGCCGCAGCCGACGATGTAACGGTCGGGCACCAGCAAACCGCAGAAGTCCGGGCTGAACGGCGTTGCGCGATGAGGCAGATCCTTCACGGTGAGCACGCAGGTGAGCACCTCCTCCGCCCCGGCATCGCGGCAATGATTCGCCACCGCCGCCAGCGTGACACCCTCGTCGAGGATGTCGTCGACGATGAGCACGGCACGGCCGGTCAGCGGCGTCTCCGGCAGCGCATGCCAGCGCAGCTCCCCACCCTTCGCCCCACGGCGATAGCGCCCCACACGCAGCGTGTCGTGCACGTGGGGGATGGGGAGCCGGCGCGAGATCTCGGCGGCAGGCATGCGCCCGCCCTGCAGCACGGCGACGACTACGGGTTCCCGACCGGCCAGGCGCGCGGCAATGGCGGCGGCCAGCCGATCGAAGGCGGCGGCCACCTCCTTCGGACTGGCGATGCGCACGGCGCCCGCCGGGATGCGAACGTCGCCAACCTGTCCGTACGAGACGTCGTCAGGCATCGAGTTCCAGCACCGGTCGGTCCATGGCCTGCGCCAGCTCGGCGTGCAGCGCCTGCCAGCGCTCGCCGGCCAGCAGCCGCTGTCTGCCGGTACGCCGGCGGCCGTGGAATCGGGCCAGGCGGACCAGGCTGGGCGGATCGCGGTAGTCGCCGAGACCCTCGGCCGTCGCCTCCGCGCGGGCCCGGTCGTTGCAGACCAGTACCATGTCGCAGCCGGCGTCCAGCGCCGCCCGCGCCCGGCGCGACATGCTGCCGACGCTCTCGGTGGCCTTCATACTGAGGTCATCGGAGAACACGGCACCGTTGTAGCCGAGCCGCCCGCGCAGCTCCTCGCCGATCCACCAGCGGGAGAAGGTGGCCGGGCGCGCATCCACCTCACTGTAGACCACGTGCGCGGTCATGATGCCCGGCACGCCGGCGCGCACGAGGCGCTCGAAGGGCTTCAGGTCCTCCATGATCTCGCCGTAGGGGCGGCGGTCGACCGGCAGCTCCTCGTGAGAATCCGGCACCACCGCGCCGTGTCCGGGATAGTGCTTGGCCACCGCCGCCATGCCGGCGT
Source organism: uncultured Woeseiaceae bacterium (assembly GCA_964427415.1). Classification (GTDB taxonomy): domain Bacteria; phylum Pseudomonadota; class Gammaproteobacteria; order Steroidobacterales; family Woeseiaceae; genus Lentisalinibacter. The sequence continues at coordinate 24,973 of CAYRUH010000008.1, forward strand.
CCTGCATGCCGTACATGCAAGCCGCCGCGAGTTCGCCGGCCGCCTCGGGATTGTGATGGAAGGCCCGATCGCCGATGACCTCGCTGAGGCCCCAGTCGAGGTCGAGCACCGGGGCGAAGGAGAAATCGACGCCGACAGCCCCCAGCTCGGCCGCCAGCAGCCAGCCGGTGTGGCGGGCCAGCCGCCGGCCGGTGTCCGGGTCGACGTCGTAGCGCCGTCCGAGCCAGCGGGCGGCCGGCAGCTCCGTGAAGCCCTCCCGCAAGCGCTGGACGCGGCCGCCTTCCTGGTCGACGGCAACCAGGAGCGACGGCGTGCGCAGCCGGTGGATCGCCTCCGTCAGGGCAGCCAGCTGAACCGGCGAGGCATAGTTGCGGCTGAACAGGATCACGCCGCCGACGGCCGGGTGCATGAGGAAGTCCCGGTCCGCCGGCGTGAGTTCCGTCCCTCCGATGTCCGCCATCAACGGGCCGAGTGACATGGTCCCTCCGTCGCTTCGCCTGAAGATCTCGCCGTGGACCGCCAAAATACTTGAAAATCCGAGGCTAAAACTCTGACCCTGATCATATTCTGTCGAATACCGCGACGGATTCCATGTGGCTCGTATGGGGAAACATATCCAGAACGCCGGCCGCAGACAATCGCAGGCGCCCGCCGGCGGTCAGCGTAGCGGCATCCCTTGCCAGGGTCCCGGGATGGCAGGAGACATAGACCAGCCGCCGCGGCGCCCTGGCGGCGAAGTGTCGCGCGAGGGCGTCCGCGCCCGGGCGCGCGGGATCGAGCAGCACCCGGTCCCAGTCGGAGCCCAGCCAGCCCTCGCCCGGATCCGGCTCGGCCAGGTCCCGGTGCAGGAAGGTGACATTGCCGAGGCCGTTGGCCGCCGCATTCTCCTCGGCGCGGCGCACGAGGTCGGCGCTGCCCTCGATGCCCAGGACTTCCGCTGACCGCCGGGCCAGCGGCAGCGTGAAATTGCCGATGCCGCAGAACAGATCCAGCACCCGCTCCCGGGGTTCAGGCGCGAGCAGCTCGACCGCCCGCGACACCAGGGACCGGTTCAGCGCTCCGTTGATCTGGATGAAATCCAGCGGCCGGAATCGGATCACCAGTTCGAACTCCGGCAGTTCGTAGCAGAGCGGCTCGGGCAGGCCACCCTCGGCATCCGGCAGGGCCCGGACCGTCTCCGCGCCGCCGGTCTGCAGGAAGAAGCGCAGCGCATGGGCTTCGGCGAAGCCCCTGAGCCGCGCCTCGTCCTCGGCTGACGGCGCCTCGAGCACGCGCAGCACCAGAGCGGTGAGATTGTCCCCGACGGCGACCTCGATCTGGGGGATCTGCTCCCGAATCGACAACCCGGAGATCAGCTCTGCGAGCTCGCCCAGCAAGCCGCCGACCGGCCCGGCCAGGACCTCGCAGCGGCCCGTGTCGGTGACGTAGGGTTTGAAACGCTCGCGGAAACCCACCAGCACCCGGCCCTTGCCGTGCACGTAACGCACGCCCAGCCGGGCGCGCCGCCGGTAATGCCAGGCCGGCCCGCGCAGCGGCGCGAGTACCCGGTCCGGCGTAACGCCGCCGATGCGCTCCAGGTTATCCAGCAGCACCCGCTGCTTGGCATCGATCTGGCGCTCGGCGGCCAGATGCTGCAGGGAGCAGCCGCCGCAGATGCCGTAGACGGCGCAGCGCGGCTCCGCCCGGTCCGGCGAGGGCTCAAGTACCGCCTGCAGCCGCGCCTCGTCGAAGTTCTTCCGCCGCCGCAAGCGCACGAAGCGCACCCGCTCGCCGGCCAGGGCGCCGTCGACGAAGACCTTCTTGCCGGGCACATCGGCTATGCCGCGCCCGTCATGGGTAATGCCCAGGATGCCGGCCTCTTCCGGCGCGCGCTGTTTCTTCGCCATGGGCATCACTCAGCGTCCGGCGCCGACCTGCCAGACCTCGAGGAACTCCGCGAAGTGCGCCTGGCCGCTCTCGGCGAGGGTACGGCGCACCCGGTCGTATTCCTGCTCGAGGTCGGCCGCGGTCATCCGTCCACGCATGAATTCGAAGCGCAGGTAGACGAGGTAGGTGTTGACGACGTCGGTCTCGCAGTAATTGCGTATGGCCTCCAACTCTCCCGCCTGCCATGCACCCCAGACCTTGTCGCCGCTCATCCCGAGCTTGCCGGGGAAGCCCAGCATGACGGCGATGTCGTCCAGGCTCGCCCGGCCGCGCACCTGATAGCCCGACAACACGTCCATCAGATCGATGTGACGCCAATGGAACCGGCCCAGGTAGTTGTTGTAGCGGTACTCCCGCTCGGCGTCGCCGGTCTCCCAGTAGCGAGGCGCCACGACACCGTGGGCGAGGGCCCGATAATGAAGCACCGGCAGATCGAATCCGCTGCCGTTCCAGGACACGAGCGTGGGCGCAAAGCGTTCGATGCCGTCGAAGAAGCGGGCGACGATCTCCGCCTCGTCAGCATCCGGGTCGCCCAGGCTCCAGACCCGGAAACCGTCGCCGGTCCTGAGCGCGACCGAGATGGCGACGATCCGGTGCAGATGCAGCGGCATGAAGTCGGTGCCGGCGTCCTGAAGGCGCTTGAAGGTCATCGCCGTCACCACGTCGTCGTCCGACAAATCGCCCAGATCCCATAGGCGCCGCCCGGATTCGATGTCCGGTATCGTTTCAATATCAAAGGCAAAACAATGCATTAAATAATCTTCTTAATTTGAATTATCATCCATAATCGGACCGTTCATGGTCTCTGCGACGGCGAATGCCAGTACCAGCCCCGCCTCGTCGGTCAGGCTGACATGGGCATGGCCGATACCCAGGCGCCGGCACACGCCCTGCCCGCGCTCGGAGAAAATCACCACCGGCCGGCCGCGGGGATCGGCGACGAAGCCGGCATCCCGGATCCACATGCCATGCGCGAAACCCGTGCCCATGGCCTTGACCACGGCCTCCTTGGCGGCGAAGCGCATGGCCAGAAACCGGACCGGGCGTTTGTTGCGGCGGAACAGTTCCGCTTCCCGGGGCATCAGCAGCCGGCGCACGAAATGCTCGCCGAAGCGCTGGTAGGCATCGGCGATACGGGAGATCTCGACGACGTCCGTGCCGACGCCGAATATCAAGAGCCCCGCGCTCCCTGCATCAGGGCACGCATGCGGGCCACGGCCGGACCCAGTCCTTCGATGACGGCACGCGCGATAATGGCATGGCCGATATTGAGCTCCACGATCTCCGGGATGGCGGCGATGGGCTCGACGTTGTGATAGTGGAGGCCGTGCCCGGCATGCACCGTCAGCCCGTTCTCGGTCCCGAAACGCGCGGCTTCGCGGATACGCTCGAGTTCGCCGGCCTGTGCCGGACCTGCTGCCTCGGCGTAGGCCCCCGTATGCAGTTCCACGACCGGTGCGCCGCAGTCCCAGGCGGCCCGAAGCTGCTCCGGATCGGGGTCGATGAACAGCGACGGGCGGATGCCTGCCGCTGAGAGCTGCAGTACCGCGTCGGTCACCTCGTCGCGACGCCCCACCACGTCCAGACCGCCCTCGGTGGTGAGTTCCTCGCGCTTCTCCGGCACCAGGCAGCAATCGGCCGGCCGCAGCTCGAGGGCGATGGCCACCATCTCCTCGGTAACCGCCATCTCCAGATTCATACGCGTCTGCAGCGTGCCGATCAGCACCCGCACGTCCCGGTCCTGGATATGGCGCCGGTCCTCACGCAGATGCACCGTGATGCTGTCCGCCCCGGCGCGCTCCGCGATGAACGCTGCCTCCACCGGGTCGGGATAGCGGGTGCCACGCGCCTGGCGCAGGGTAGCGACGTGATCGATATTCACTCCGAGTCTCAGTGTCTGCATCTCGCTGTGTTCCTGTCTGACCGCGCGGCCGTCGCGCGTCGCTCCCGCCTGGCGGGACTCGCCGTCTCCCGCCCTAGCGGGGCCCGCCGTCTCCCGCCTCGGCACGCCTGCGCATCGCGCGCATCACCCGCCGGCTGCTTAGCTCCCTGCCCTCCAGGCAATGTTCCAGCGCCGCCTGCAGGATGCGCCGCGCCCGCGTCAGCAGCGCCGGGTCCTCCAGCCGTTCGGCGGCGATGTCCCGGAGTTCGGCGCCGCTGTACAGGGAGGCGTCGGGACCGTCGGCGGTGACCCGGGCGACGCCCTCCGCCGCCTTAACCCGGTACCAGGCGTCCCCCTCCACCGGCAGGCCGGTAACGATATCATGCTCCAGATCCAGGCCGTAGCCGATGGCTCGAAGCAGTCGGAGTTCAAAGCAGCGCAGCGTGAACTCGACGTCGGGGCGGCTCGCCAGGCCAGTCACCGCCGCCTCGTAAGCGGCGTAGAGGTCGGGCTGGGCGTCATGGCGATGGGTCAGCTTCAGCACCAGCTCGTTCACGTAGAACCCGGCCATCAGCGCATCACCGGCGAGCGCGGGCAGGCGGCCGGCCGGCTCGACACCGGTGAGCGTACCGAGATCCCCCGCGATGCTCCAGGACAGTTCCAGGGGAGCGAACGGCCGCAACACGCCGCGGTAGCGCGAGCGGGCCGAGCGCACGCCCCGCGCCACCAGGCCGATGCGGCCGTGCTCCCGGCTGAAGATCTCAATCAGCTGGCTCGAGTCCCGGAACGGCCGGCTGTGCAGGAGAAAACCGGGCTGGGAGGCGATACGGGCTCGCTGGTTCACTGGGTTTCGTAGCCGAACTCGCGCAGATATCTCTCGCTGTCGGCCCAGTTCTCACGGACCTTGACCCACAACTCGAGGTGCACGGGCGCACCGAGCATCCGTTTCAGCTCCCGTCGGGCAGAGGTGCCGACCGCCTTCAGGACCCCGCCGCCCCGTCCGACCACGATCCCCTTGTGGGAGGGCTTGTCCACGTAGACGATGCCATGGATTTCCCAGCCGTTGCGGGTGCGGTCGAACTTCTCGATGACGACTGTGAGCCCATAGGGCAGTTCGTCACGCAACCGCAGCATCAGCTTCTCGCGGATCAGCTCCGCCGCCATGAAGCTGTCGCTGCGATCGGTGACGGTATCGGGGTCGTACAGGCATGGCGAGACGGGCAGATAAGGAGGGATGATCGCCAGCAGCCGGTTCACGTTGCTGCCCGTGCGCGCCGACAGCGGCACGATCTCCGCGAAGTCCGCCTTCCCGCCCGCCCGGGCCAGCGTCTCCAGCAGGCGCTCTTTAGGCCGGACCAGGTCGGCCTTGTTGGCGATCGCGATGACGGGATGGCCCGAGTTGCGGATTCGGTCCAGCACCATCTGGTCCGCACCCCGCCAGCCCCTGGCATCGAACATGAACAGCAGCAGGTCCGCCTCCGCGGCCGCGCCGGTAGCCGCCCGGTTCATGGCCCGGTTGATCGCGCGTGGCTGATCGCCGTGCAGGCCCGGCGTGTCCACGAAGATGATCTGCGCACCCGCCTGCTCGCGGATGCCGTGGATGCGGTGCCGGGTGGTCTGGGGCCGCGGCGTGACGATGCTCACCTTACGGCCGACGATGCGGTTAATCAGCGTGGACTTGCCCACGTTCGGCCGCCCTACGACGGCCACGAAACCGCACCGGTGATCCGGTTGCTGTTGTTGTTGCTGCTGTTGCTGTTGGGACATGGGCCCTATGATGGCGAGTCGGCGCTCAGGGAGGCAAGCAGCCTGCTGGCGGCCTCCTGTTCCGCCTGCCGACGGCTCGCGCCGCTCGCCGTCTCCTCGCCGGCGGGCTGCAGGACCCGGCAGCGGACCTCGAATTGCTGTGCGTGGGCCGGTCCGCTGGCGCCGACCACCTCGTAGGCCGGCAGCGGCAGACCGCGGGCCTGCAGCCATTCCTGCAGGCGGGTCTTCGGATCCTTCAGCGAGTCGCCGTCGGGCAGATGCTCGAGCCGCCGTGCATAGAGACGCCGCACCACCCGCTCCGCCTCCCCGTAGCCGCCGTCGCGGAAGATGGCCCCCAGCAGTGCCTCCAGTCCGTCCGCCAGGATGGAGTCGCGGCGGAAACCGCCGCTCTTCATCTCGCCGGGCCCGAGCTTCAGGTGCTCGCCCAGACCGTGCTGGCGGGCGATCTGCGCAAGGGAATGGTCGCGCACGAGGCGGGAACGCAGCCGGCTCAGCTCCCCCTCCTCGGCGTCGGGCCGCAGCGATATAAGCGCGTCGGAGATGACGCAGTCGAGCACCGCGTCGCCGAGGAACTCGAGCCGCTCGTTACTGCGGCCCGGCGCGCTGCGGTGCGTGAATGCGCGCTCCAGCAGGGTGGCGTCGCCGAATTCGTAGTCGAAGGTCCGCTGGACCCATTGGGTGATGTCTTCCAAGGCCCGTCGCGTCGCCCCCCGATCAGCTGAGGTCAGCTGCGGACCTCGACCGTCTTGTTGAAGCTCACCGTGAACGAGATATTCGAAATGAAAGGCGTGTGATTCTTGTACTGGGCCTCGATCACGTAACCGTCGGCAATCTTTTTGATGCTCAGGTCTTTCTCACTGATGACTTTGATGCTCTCGATGTCGAAGCGGCGGGAGACAGAGCGCATCAGGTCCTGACGGGTCGGGCTCTGCCCCTCGAACTCGTCCTTCACCCCGTCGAGCACGCTGACGATCTTCATGTGTTCGAGGTAGACGGGCACCAGGCGGATACCGGCGAAGACGAACAGGCCGACGAAGGCCACCAGGATGAGCATACCGAGGGTGGTCATGCCCCGCTGTCTGCCGCTGCAATCGATCTGACGAAGCTCCACCATATCCGCCTCCGGAACCTGCTGGGAAAGCGTTATGTCACGCGATATTAACCGATCGCGCAGTGACCTGCGCCACATTATCGGATTTTATCGCCGATGCGATCCCAGCGGGGCCACTCGCCCCACTGCCAATTGAGCCAGATACGGCTCGCGCGGCCCACCAGGTTGTCCTCCGGCACGCAGCCGACCTGGGGGAAACGGCTGTCACGACTGTTGTCCCGGTTATCGCCCATCACGAAATAGCAGTCCTCGGGCACCCGGAAGCGGTAGACGCCGGACAGCGGACTGCGCTGGAGCAGGACCAGGTGTTCGTTGTCGCCCAGACGCTCGATGAACAGCTGGCCCGCCTCGCCGTCCTCGGTCCAGCGCTCGGCAGCCTCCATCTCGACCGGCTCGCCGTTGATGAACAGGCGATGATTGCGATAGACGATCTCGTCGCCCGGCAGCCCCACCACCCGCTTGATGTAATTGATGTCCGGATTGGAGGGCAGACGGAAGACGGCGATGTCGCCCCGGTCCGGTCGGCCGGTCTCCACCACTTCGGTATGCAGCACTGGCAATCGCAGCCCGTAGGAGTACTTGGAGACGAAGATGAAGTCGCCCACCAGCAGCGTTGGCACCATGGAACTCGACGGGATGCGGTAGGGCTCGAAGGCGAACGAGCGTATCGCCAGCACCAGCAGCAGCACGGGGAAAAAGGATCGCGAGTACTCGACGATTTTCGGCATGCCGGCACCGCCCTGCGCCTCGGCGCGGGCACGCCGGCCACTTCCGGCCAGCGCCCAGACGAGCCAGATCACGCCGGTAATCAGCGTGGCGAGTACCAACAGCAGTGACAGGTCCAACTTCATTTCCGCGCGACGATCCGGTTCAGCACCTTACTTGTCCACCTGCAGTACGGCAAGGAACGCTTCCTGGGGAATTTCCACCGAGCCGAGCTGTTTCATGCGCCGTTTGCCTTCCTTCTGTTTCTCCAGCAGCTTGCGTTTGCGACTGACATCGCCGCCGTAGCACTTCGCCGTCACATTCTTGCGCAGCGCCTTGACCGTGCTGCGTGCGATGACGTGGGCGCCGATCGCCGCCTGTATGGCCACTTCGAACATCTGCCGCGGTATCAGCTCCTTCATCTTCTCGACCAGTTCCCGCCCACGCGGATAGGCCTTTTCCCGATGCACGATGACCGACAGCGCATCCACCTTCTCCTTGTTGATCAGGATATCGAGGCGCACCAGATCGGCCGTCTGGAAGCGGGCGAAGTGGTAGTCGAAGCTGGCGAAACCGCGGCTGGCCGACTTCAGCCGGTCGAAGAAGTCGAGCACCACCTCCGAGAGGGGCATCTCGTACTCCAGCGATACCTGGCCGCCGAGGTACAGCATCTTCGTCTGCACGCCCCGCTTCTCGATACACAGCTTCATGACGGCGCCGACATGCTCCTCGGGTACCAGGATGCCGGCGACGATGATCGGCTCGCGGATCTCGGCGATCTCGCCGGTTGGCGGCAGCGAGGAGGGGTTGTCCACGCTGAGCACCTCGCCGGTCACGGTCTGCACCTCGTAGACCACCGTGGGCGCAGTCGTGATCAGGTTGATGTCGTACTCGCGCTCGAGTCGCTCCTGCACGATCTCCATGTGCAGCATGCCGAGGAAGCCGCAGCGGAAGCCGAAGCCGAGTGCCACCGATGTCTCGGGCTCGAAGTGCAGCGCGGCGTCGTTCAGCCTGAGTTTCTGCAGGGCCTCGCGGAAGGCCTCGTAGTCATCGGACCGGGACGGGAACAGACCCGCGAACACGCGGGGCTGCATCTCGCGGAACCCGGGCAGCGGCTTGTCACAGGGCCGCTTGTCGATGGTCAGTGTGTCGCCGACCGGCGCCCCGTCGATCTCCTTGATGCTGGAGATGACGAAACCCACCTCGCCCGCCTCCAGGGACTCGGTGTCCACCATCTTCGGCGTAAACTTGCCGACCCGGTCCACCTGATGGGCACGACCGGTGGACATGACCCGGATCTTCTCCCGGTTCGTGAGCGTGCCGTTCACCACCCGCACCAGACAGACCACGCCCACATAGTTGTCGAACCAGGAATCGACGATGAGCGCCTGCAGCGGTGCCTCCGTGTCCCCCACCGGCGGCGGTATCCGGGTCACCAGCGTATCCAGCAGCTCGCGCACCCCCTCGCCCGTCTTCGCGCTGACCAGCACGGCATCGTGCGCCTCCAGGCCGATGATTTCCTCGATCTCGTTGATCACCTTCCCGGGCTCCGCAGCCGGCAGGTCGATCTTGTTCAGAACGGGCACCACTTCCAGCCCCTGATCGATGGCCGTATAGCAGTTGGCCACACTCTGGGCCTCCACGCCCTGGGCGGCGTCTACCACCAGCAGCGCGCCCTCGCAGGCGGCCAGCGAGCGGGAGACCTCATAGGAGAAGTCCACGTGACCCGGCGTATCGATGAAGTTCAGTTCGTAGACGCTGCCATCGGATGCCCGGTAATCCAGCGATACGGTCTGCGCCTTGATGGTGATGCCCCGCTCGCGCTCCAGGTCCATCGAGTCCAGCACCTGGGCGGCCATCTCCCGGTCACTCAATCCTCCGCAGATATGGATGAAGCGGTCGGCCAGAGTGGACTTCCCGTGGTCGATATGGGCGATAATCGAGAAGTTGCGGATATTCTTCATATAAGCGGCGTCGACTCGGGATGCGGGAACCGGCTCGCGGTACCCGGCCAGCCGGCTATCCGGGAGTTCCCGGAGCAGCGCGGATTATAAACGGCCCGGAGGCTCCGGTTCGCCGTTTTCGGTCCCCGCACCGCGGCGATCCAGATATTCCAGTACCCGGGGCCGGTCCAGCCTCGCCTCGCAGAGCACCCGGCCCTGCGCCTCGAGCACCGGCACGCGCAGTCCGTAGCGCTCGGCCAACTCCGGGTCCCGGTCCACGTCGCACAGGTGGATGCGTGCCCGGCCCCGGGCGAGCGGCATGAGTTCCTCGATCAGGATCTCGCACAGATGACAGCCGCGCCGCGTATAGACGGTCAGCTCAGGCATCCGCAGCGGCCTCCGCCGCGCTCGCCAGCAGCCGGGGATGGCAGCGCCCCGCCGCGTCCATGCGCCTCGATACGCCGCGGGCCAGTGGCAGGGCCGCCGCGAATCCGCCGAACGCAAGCCCGACGGCCGCGCCCTCGCCGAGACCCAGCAGTATGGCTGCCACGCAGCCCGCCAGCAGACCGGCCAGCGGGATGCCGTACACCGCGCCCGCTGCCCCGGTGAGGCCGCGCTGTTCCAGGGCCACGCGGACGGTATCGCCCGGGGCCGCCCGGAACCCCGGCGGCCGGGGCAGGACCAGTCGGCCCTCGCCCGCCTGCGCCGCGGCGAAACCGAAACCGCAGCCCTCGCCCCGGCCACAGCGCGCGCAGGATCCTGCCTTCGCCACCCGGACCGCGACCGTGTGCCCGCCGACGGACTCGACGCGGGCGTCGCGGACCAGCAGCCCGTCGCAGTCACTCACCGGCGGGCGCCGGGGCGAGAGAACTGGCAATCATCCGTACCGTATGGCCCGGTACCTCTCCGATCACCGTTACCTGATGTCCGTTCACCACGGTGCCGAAGGCGTAGGCCGCGCCGATACGCGACGCGCCCTCGAGATTGTCGGCGCCGGCCTTCCCGGATTCCACAAAGACGGACACACTGGCAACACCGTCGGAATAGACGATATGGGCGACCTCGCCCTCGGTGTCCGAAAAACGCTCGCTGCCCGCGGATACCAGGCGGAAGCCGCTGGGCACGTCCCGGGCCTCGAAGCCGGTGGAGTTGATGCCCTCGCGTCCGGCGGACTGCTCCGCGTGGCGCACCCAGGTGAAGCCCTCGATATCCATCGACGGGCGCAACGCAGAGGCAGGAATGGGCTTGCCGATAGTGATCTCGGCGAAGCGCATCTCCTCGACGATGTCGCCGTCTGTGCCCACCACCTGGCGCCGCAGGGGCAGGGCGGACGCCTTGTCCAGCCAGAGACGATGACCGAAGCGGAAATGGTCGCGGGGCCGGATGGCCAGTTGCACCGAGGGCCGGCCCACTACGCGCTCGTAATCCTCGATGGTCAGGTCGTAGCTGCGCGACAGCGCTTCGGGTTGTACGGCGAGACGGCCGAACAGGCCTTCCTGATTGATCTGCTGCTCGACCAGCACCATGCGGCTCTCGGGCAGTATGCAGTGCACCTCGTCGCCGGCGCGGATGATCTCCCGGCCCGCGCCATCCAGGGATTCGAGCTTCTCGCTCACCCTGCCGTCCTGGTAACGATGCACGACCCGCAGGGTCTGCACCTCGCCATTGTGCACCCGCACTATGGTGCCGCTGTAGTTGGCCTGCTCGACGGCCACCGCCATCCGCTGCAGCCATTCCATGGGCGAGGGTTCCGCAGACAGGGCGACGCCGCAGAGGGCCGCGGCGGCGAAACCGGCGACGAGGGTGCCGCCGCGCAACGCTGCGCTACCGGTCCGCATCATCCGCCGCGCTCTCGGTCGGTTGCGCCCGCCCGTCTTCAGATGTCACCGCGGGGTTTTTCACCGTCGAGATATCCCGGGGTCCGTTCGGCTGCGTGACGATGCGGCTGTGCATCCCGTTTCGCACCAGTGTACCAGCCCTCTCGCCGTGGCTGATCATGTAGTTGGTGAGCCGGGCCGGCACGGCACCGACGGGCCGGACCCTGGCGGGTGCATCCACCGGCACGGTGTAGGCGTAGCCCTCGACCCTGCCACCGGGAGGCACGGGCGCCGTCGCTTCAACGGCAATGTCGGCCGGTACGGCCCCGGGGCCGGTAACTTCACCGCTGTTCTGCAGCCCCATCAGTGCGACCACCGCGACAGTGGCGGCCACGGCCACCCCGGCCGCCGGGCGCAGCCAGCGCGAGCGGACGGGCCCGGCCGGGGCTCCGCCATAGGTCGTCTCGTCATCGAGTGCCGCCGCCACCCGCCCCGCCAGGTCGATGCCCGCGAGACGATCGCCCCGCAGCAACTGGCCGATCAGCAGATAGCGGCCGGCAGCACGCCTCAGCGGTTCGTCGCCCTGCAGCCGCCGCAACAAAAGCTCCGCTTCTCCGTCGGGCAGTTCGTCGTCCAGGAAGGCCGACATCTGGTCCAGTAGCTTGTCGTTCATGTCACACCGATCTCATCTGCCGGGCCACTCATGCGAGAAGCGGCTCGATCCGTTTACTGATAGCTTCCCTCGCCCTGAAGATGCGCGAGCGCACGGTACCCACCGGGCACTCCATCGTCTCGGCGATCTCCTCGTAGGTCATGCCTTCCAACTCGCGCAGGACAATGGCCGTGCGCAGATCTTCCGGCAGGTCCTGGATCGCCTCGTTGATGGTCCGCTGCACCTCGTCCTTCATGATGACCCGTTCCGGGCTGTCGATATCCTTCAGACGGGCCTGCATGTCGTATTGTTCCGGGTCCTGGAGATCCAGGTCGTATTCCACCGGCCGGCGCTTCGCGGCGACCAGGTAGTTTTTGGCCGTGTTGACGGCGATGCGGTACAGCCAGGTGTAGAAGGCGCTGTCGCCCCGGAAACGGGGCAGAGCCCGGTAGGCCTTGAGGAATGCTTCCTGGGCCACGTCGTTGGCCTCGTCGGGGTCCCGCACATAGCGCATCACCAGGTTCACGATCTTTGTCTGGTACTTGAGCACGAGCAGGTTGAAAGCCTGCTTGTCCCCCTGCTGTACCCGCTTCACCAGTGCGGCGTCGCTCCGTTTCGCGCTCATCGCCCGGACTCACGCCGGACGGTCTCGCACACTGTCACCGCAATAGACAGGGAGCCGTCTGAAAAGTTCTCGGGATAAGACATCGGAAAGAGGGGAAAAACCTTGTTCGTGACGTGCCTCACGCGGCATACGGCGCCGCTGCGGGTCGCAGCGTACTTCGGACCTGATGACAAACGACTGATCGTCGGACGCAATTCTAGCAGTTGGGCGAGTTTGCAACCAAAGCGGCGCGCCGCGTGCGCCACAGGACGCGGAGGCGGCGCCATTCATCGGTGCTTTCCCCTCGCGGCCGTCCGAGGGGAACCAGCCAACGCCGACCGTCGTCATCGTGGAACGCCGCCAGCACCAGCCGGCGGCCGAACCAGCTCTCCGGCGCCAGCCGGACGGCCACCCGCTCCTCACCCGTGCCGAGCGACCAGCCGGTGGCCGGATCATAGCCCACCGAATCCGGCAGCGGCGCGCAGGCGGCGAGGCGGCGCTGACATGCGAGGCCCACGGCCAGTGGCAGCACACCGGTGAGGCGACCGGCCCCCGTGCCGATCGCGGCCAGGCCGACCGCCGCCAGCACCGAGACCATCGCAATGAAGCCGTGCAGGCGGCGCCCGTGCGACCGTTCAACGCGCAGAGAAATCGCGTATGCGGCTGATGATGGCGGCAAGTCCGGGCTCCGGTTCGGCTCTGCCGAGCAGGTAAGCCCAGATCTCCGGGTCCTGCGACTCCAATAACGCCGCGAAATCCGCCCTTAATGGCTCTTCCAGGCGCGGATACTCCTGTTCGAGGAAGCCGCTCAACAGGACATCAAGTTCACGCATACCGCGCCGGCACAGCCAGCGCAGTCGTCCCGGCGCTGCTGCCGTCCCGGTCATACCCGCCTCTCAGAGCCGGCGTTCGGCCAGCATCTTCTTCGTCTCGGCGATGGCCCTGGCCGGATTCAGGCCCTTCGGACAGGTCTGGGTGCAATTCATAATGGTGTGGCACCGGTACAGGCGGAAGGGATCCTCCAGCGCATCCAGACGCTCGCCGGTGGCTTCGTCCCGACTGTCCACGAGCCAGCGATAGGCGGCCAGCAGTGTGGCCGGACCGAGGTAGCGGTCACCGTTCCACCAATAGCTGGGACAAGCCGTCGAGCAGCAGGCGCACAGGATGCAGGCCGACGGGCTGTCGATCTTCTCCTGGTCCTCCTTGGACTGCAGCCGCTCACGGTCCGGCGGCGCCGGTGTGCGCGTCTGCAGCCAGGGCTTGATGGAGGCGTACTGGGCGTAGAAGTTCGTGAGGTCGCCCACCAGGTCCTTGACCACCGGCAGGTGCGGCAGCGGGTAGACCTTGATGTCGCCGCCCACGTCCTCGTTGGCGGTGATACAGGCAAGCCGGTTGCCACCGTCGATGTTCATCGCGCAGGAACCGCAGATGCCCTCCCGGCAGGAGCGGCGGAACGTCAGGGTCGGATCGATCTCGTTCTTGATTTTGATCAGCGCGTCGAGAACCATCGGTCCGCACTCGTCCATGTCTACCTCGTAGGTATCCATGCGCGGGTTCTCGCCGCTGTCCGGGTCATAGCGATAGACCACAAACCGGCGCAGGTTCTTTGCGCCGTCCGCTGCGGGGAAATGGCGGCCCTTCCCTATCCGCGAGTTCTCCGGGAGTCGAAATTCTGCCACGTCTGCCGATTCCTCTTGGTATTGCCTTGTCCGGGTGTGCCCGCCGGCGTCAGTAGGTGCGCGTCTTGGGCGGGATGGCCTGCACCTCATCGGTAAGCGTCTGGCCGTGCACGGGGCGGTAGTCGATCTCCACGCCGCCTTCCGCGCCGATCCAGGCCAGCGTGTGCTTCATCCAGTTGTCGTCGTCGCGGTCCGGATAATCCTCGCGCGCCTGAGCGCCCCGGGATTCCTTGCGGTTGGCGGCCGAATGGATGGTCGCCAGCGCATTCAGAAGCAGGTTCTCCAGCTCCAGCGTCTCCACCAGGTCGGAGTTCCAGATCATGGATTTGTCGGCCACGCTCACCCGGCCGTAATCGCCGAAGGTATCCTTCAGTTTCTCGATGCCCTCGGCCAGCAGGTCGCCGGTGCGGAACACCGCCGCATGATTCTGCATGAGCTTCTGCATCTCGAGGCGGATCTCTGCGGTCGGACGCTCGCCGTCCCGCTCGAGCAGGCCGCGCAGCTTCTCCGCGCTCGCTCGGCCGGCCTCATCCGGCAACGGTTTGTGCCGCGCACCCCGATCCATGCTCTCGGCGCAATGGCGCGCTGCGGCACGACCGAACACGACCAGGTCCAGCAGCGAATTCGAGCCCAGCCGGTTGGCGCCGTGCACCGATACACAGCCCGCCTCGCCGACCGCCATCAGGCCCGGCACCACGCTGTCCGGGTCACCGTCCTTCGAAGTCACGACCCGGCCCTTGTAGTCCGTCGGGATACCGCCCATGTTGTAGTGCACGGTGGGCAGCACGGGGATGGGCTCTTTCAGCACGTCGACGTTGGCGAAGATCTTCGCCGTTTCGGCGATCCCTGGCAGCCGCTCCTCGATCACCTCGCGGCCGAGGTGCTCCAGGTGCAGATAGCAATGGTCGTGTTCCGGGCCGACGCCCCGGCCTTCGCGGATCTCGATGGTCTCCGCGCGACTGACCACGTCCCGGGACGCGAGATCCTTCGCGTTCGGTGCATAACGCTCCATGAAGCGCTCTCCCTCGGAGTTGGTGAGGTAACCGCCCTCGCCGCGCACGCCTTCGGTGATGAGGCAGCCCGCGCCGTAGATGCCGGTGGGATGGAACTGCACGAACTCCATGTCCTGTACGGGCAAGCCGGCACGCAGCACCATGCCGCCGCCGTCGCCCGTGCAGGTGTGCGCGGAGGTGCAGGAGAAGTAGGCGCGTCCGTAACCGCCGGTGGCCAGGATGACCTGATGGGCGCCAAAGCGATGCAACCGGCCGGTAGCGAGATCCAGTGCCACAACGCCGCGGCAGACGCCGTCTTCCATGATCAGATCAATGGCGAAGTATTCGATGAAAAACTCCGCCTCGTGCTTCAGCGACTGCTGGTACAGCGTGTGGAGCATGGCGTGACCGGTGCGATCCGCCGCGGCGCACGTACGTTGCGCAGTGCCCTCGCCGAAGTGGGTGGTCATGCCGCCGAAGGGCCGCTGGTAGATGCGTCCGTCCTCGGTGCGGGAGAACGGCACGCCGTAATGCTCCAGCTCGATGACGGCGTTCGGCGCCTCCTTGCACATGTACTCGATGGCATCCTGGTCGCCGAGCCAGTCGGAGCCCTTCACCGTGTCATACATGTGCCAGCGCCAGTCGTCCTCACCCATATTGCCTAGCGCCGCGCTGATACCGCCCTGAGCGGCGACGGTGTGGCTGCGGGTCGGGAACACCTTGGTGACGCAGGCGGTCGTGAAACCGGCCTCGGCCAGCCCGAAGGTGGCGCGCAGTCCCGCGCCGCCGGCGCCGACGACGACCACGTCATACTTGTGGTCGATGAAGTCCTTGTCCACGCTCATGTAGCAGTTCCGAAAGCGATCTTGAGGATGGCGAACAGCGCCGCGACAGCCACTGCGACGTGCAGAAAGCGCACGGCCAGGAGCGTGATCACGCGGGTCGCGCCGCCGGTGTAGTCCTCGATCACCACCTGGGTGCCGAGGAAAGAGTGATAGACGAGGGTCGCGACGAGCAGCAGCAACAGCACCGCTGTCAACGGCTGCGCGATCCAGGCAGTCACCGTGCCGTGATCCAGCCCCTCCAGGCCCAGGACGGCGAGGACGAACCACAGAGTGAGCGGAACCAGTGCCACGGCGGTCACTCGCTGCATCCACCAGTGTTCCGTACCGGATTTGGCCGAGCCGAGCCCGAGCGCCCGGGCCATGGGAGTCCTGATCGTCATGTCGATACTCCCGTTAGCTGCCGGCGACCAGAATAAATGCCCACAGTGCCCCGGTCGCCACGAGACTGGCGGCGACCACGATCCAGCCGGAGGCCGTCGCCTGCTCGATCTCGAAGCCCATGCCGGCGTCCCAGAACAGATGCCGGATGCCGTTGCCGAGGTGGAAGAAGAACGCGTAGCTGGCGCCGAGCAGGATCAGCAGGCCTGGCAGCGAGCCGATGAGAGCGGTGACAGACTGATAAGCCCCGGCACCGGACGCAGCCGCCAGCAGCCAGGCGGCCAGCAGGGTCACGGCGAGCGACAGCGCAAGCCCGGTGCCCCGGTGCAGGATGGAGAGCGTGGAAGTGATGCGCCAGCGGTAGACACCGATATGCGGTGACAGTGGCGGCCTGTTGGTGTTATCCATGTGTCTCGTATTCGTCTGACGAAGCTGTTACCGATCCCGGCGTCGAACTTTTGTCATGAGCGAGGGGCAAAGCCGCGCTCTCCGCGCATCCCATCGCGGATGACGGCTGCTTCACAGCAGATGTGCCCGGCGCCTCGAGCCCGGTCGCCCGGAGGCACCTCAGAAGTCTATGCAACGGCCGCCTTTCTCCCAGTCACCGTAACGCGTAGGATCGGGCCCCTGACGGCCGCCGATCTCTTTCGGCGCGTCGTCACCCGAAAGCGGCGTGTCGCCAGCGTCTTCGCGAGCTCCGTCGTCGCTTTCCGGGGAGATTTTCGGCGGCTGCTCTGACATGCGCGGAGTATGCCAGAGGCTATCATGCGATGCACCCGCCCGAACTGAGTCAAACCCTTGAAACCCGGCCCCCTCGACGCCGTCCGGGGCGGGCCGGCACGACACCGAAGGAGTCGAATTGAGCGAATCGTCCAAGCCGATCAGCGACACCCCCGCCTGCCTCGCAGTGACCGGCGGGGACCGGATCGACTTCCTGCAGGGACAGCTCACCCAGGATCTCGCACGGCTCCAGGCAGACCGGATCCTGACCGCCGCCTGGTGCAGTCCCAAGGGACGCGTGATCGCCCTGCTCACGCTGCTACACGACCGCGATCGCGTGCTGCTCTTCCTTCCCGAGTGGCAGGCGGCGGAGTTCACGGAGCGGCTGCTGCGCTATCGGCTGCGGGCCGACGTGGAAGTCGCAGCCGAGCCGCAGATGCGGCTGGTCGCCGTCGATTGCGGGCCTGGCGGGGTGCAGCTGCCGGAGGGCGTGCCCGTGCTGGCAATGAGGCTGCTGCCGGGCACCGAGCCGCGGGTGATGGAGATCTGTACGGCGGCCGAACACGTCGGCGACCTGGGCGGCGACACGCTGCTCCCGGCAGAGGCCTGGCACCATGCGGCCATACGCTCCGGGCGCCCCGCGCTCTACCCGCAGACGGCCGAGTCCTTCACGCCGCACATGCTGAACCTTGACCTGCTGGATGCGATCAGCTTCCGCAAGGGCTGTTACACGGGTCAGGAAGTGGTCGCGCGCACGGAGAATCTGGGCCGCCCGTCACGGCGCATGCTGCGTTTCAGCGCGGCAGCGGCGCCGCCCGTGCCGGGCGCACGGCTGCTGGACGAGGCCGGCAGCGGCACCGGCACCGTGGTCCGCGCCGCAGCCGCAGACAGCGGCTGCGAGTTGCTCGCAGTGGTTTCCATCAAACAGCTCGGCGGCGAGTTGCGACTGGAGGACGGCACGCCGGCCACGATCGCACCGCTGCCCTACTCCGTGCCGGAACTCGAGGCCGGCTGAGGGCCGCCTTCGTCCCCCTGGCCGTGCTCCGGCCGCAGGTAGGGAAATAGCAGCACGTCGCGAATGGACGGCGAATCGGTCAGCAGCATGACCAGCCGATCGATACCGACGCCGAGGCCCGCGCAGGGCGGCATGCCGTATTCCAGCGCACGGATATAGTCCTCGTCGTAGGACATGGCTTCCTCGTCGCCCGCACTGCGGTTCTCCACCTGGCCGCGGAATCGCTCCGCCTGGTCCTCCGGGTCGTTGAGCTCGGAGAAGCCATTGGCGATCTCCCGTCCCGCCACGAAGAATTCGAAGCGGTCCGCAATGAAAGGGTCGTCGTCGTTGCGCCGGGACAGCGGTGAGACTTCCACCGGATAGGCGGTGATGAAGGTGGGCCGATCCAGCGTGTCTTCCACCGTCTTCTCGAAGATCTCGATCTGCAGTTTGCCGGGTCCGTAGCCGGGCAGCACCGGGATACCGAGAGATCCCGCCGCCTCGGCCAGGTGATCCCGGTCCCGGATGCGGACCGGATCCAGCCCCGGATTGGCATCGAGGATCGACTGCTCGACGGTGGCCCGGCGGAAAGCCGCTCCGAAGTCGTAGGTGCTGCCCTGGTAGTCGACAGCGGTGCCGCCGGTGACCGCTTCGCAGACGCTGCGCATGAGGCTCTCTACCAGCTCCATCAGGTCCTTGTGGTCCGCGTAGGCACAGTAGAGCTCCAGCATGGTGAACTCCGGGTTGTGCTGGGTGGAGATGCCCTCGTTGCGGAAATTGCGGTTGATCTCGTAGACGCGCTCGAAACCGCCGACCACCAGGCGCTTCAGGAACAGCTCCGGCGCGATGCGCAGATACAGCTGCATGTCCAGCGCGTTGTGATGGGTCACGAACGGGCGCGCCAGCGCGCCGCCCGGCAGCGTCTGCATCATCGGCGTCTCCACCTCGAGGAACTGCCGCTCGTCCATGAAGGCGCGTATACAGGAGACGATCGCCGAACGGGCGGTGAACACCCGCCGGCTGTCCTCGTTGATGATGAGATCGACGTAGCGCTGCCGGTAGCGGGTCTCCTGATCGGTCAGCCCGTGCCACTTCTCGGGCAGCGGACGCAGCGCCTTCACGAGCAGCCGCAGGACGTCGACCTTGACGCTGAGCTCGCCGGTGCGTGTCTTGAACAGCGTGCCCTCGGCGGCCAGGATGTCGCCGAGGTCCCAGCCCTTGAACTGCTTGTAGAGCCCCTCCGCCAGCGCGTCGCGCTGGACGTAGAGCTGGATCTGTCCGGTCTGGTCCTGCAGCTTCGCGAAGCTGGCCTTGCCCATCACCCGCTTCGCCATCATGCGCCCGGCGACGGATACCCGGATGCCTCGCTCCTCCAGCGCCTCGCCGTCCTCCTGATCCCATGCGGCGTGCAGCTCGGCCGCCAGCGCATCGCGGCGGAAGTCGTTCGGGTAGGCACCGCCCGTCTCACGTACCGCCGCGAGTTTGCGCCGGCGCTCGGCGATCAGCTTGTTCTCGGATTCCGCGGGCTTGTCCTGACTCACTGCTCCTCCCTCGAATGCTCTGCTAGAGGCCCTGCTTCAGGCTCGCCTCGATGAACTCATCCAGGTCGCCGTCCAGGACCGCCTGGGTGTTGCCGGTCTCGACGCCGGTGCGCAGGTCCTTGATACGGGACTGGTCCAGCACGTAGGAACGGATCTGATTGCCCCAGCCGACGTCGGCCTTGGAATCCTCCAGCGCATCCGCCTCCGCCCGGCGCTTCTGCAATTCCAGCTCGTAGAGCTTGGCCTTCAGCTGCTTCATGGCGGTGGCCTTGTTCTTGTGCTGGGAGCGGTCGTTCTGACACTGCACCACGATGCCGGTGGGCTCGTGGGTGATGCGCACCGCCGATTCCGTCCGGTTCACGTGCTGGCCGCCGGCGCCGCTGGCACGGTAGACGTCGATGCGCAGGTCGGAGGGATCGATCTCGATGTCGATATCGTCGTCCTCCACCTCCGGCGAGACGAAAACGGAAGCGAAGGAGGTATGGCGTCGGTTGCCGGAGTCGAAGGGCGACTTCCGCACCAGGCGGTGCACGCCGGTCTCGGTCCTCAGCCAGCCGTAGGCATACTCGCCCACGAACTTCACCGTAGCGCTCTTGATGCCCGCCACCTCGCCTTCGGAGGCCTCGATCATCTCGGTTCTGAAACCGTGCTGCTCGGCCCAGCGCAGATACATGCGCAGGAGCATCTCGGCCCAGTCCTGCGCCTCCGTGCCGCCGGCGCCGGACTGGACGTCGACGAAGGCATTGGCCGGGTCCATCTCCCCGGAGAACATGCGGCGGAACTCGAGCCCCTCGACGTCGCGGGCAACGCCGCCGACGTCCCTGACAATCGACGACAGGGTGTCCTCGTCTTCCTCATCGGCCGCCATCTCCAGCAGCTCGCCCGCATCCGCGACGCGAGTGCCGATGCGATCGAGTGTAGCGACCACTTTCTCGAGCTCGGCACGCTCCTGACCCAGCGCCTGGGCGCGCTCGGGCTGCTGCCACACAGCCGGGTCCTGCAGCTCGCGCAGGACTTCCGTCAGCCTCTCCGATTTGCCGGCGTAGTCAAAGATACCTCCTCAGGGCCTCTGCCCTCCCCGCGAGGTCCTCTATCTCCGTTCTGATCTGGTTGGTGTCCATTTGCACCCCTCCGAAAACAGGCGGCGCAGTCTATCATGACTGGCGCGAGCGGCAGTGCTACAGCCGCTGCATGCTCTCCACCACGAGCTGGGGACGGCGGATGCCGCCGTACTCGTTGACGTCCAGACGATAGACAATCTGCACCCGGTGCCCCGGCATCACCGTCACGCTGTCGACCTGATTGAACGCGATGGCGTCCACCGGGGCACCGGCGGGTCTCTGCGCATCGCTGCCCGTGAGTCTCAGCTTCCAGTGGCGCTCGCCGACGACGCGGGCCTCGCGGACTGCGAAGATGCCGTCGAACAGCGGCTCCGGGAAACCCTGTCCCCAGGGTCCCGCCTCCCGCAGCGCCTCGGCCAGCGGCAGGCCGAGGTCCGCCGCCCCGAGTTCACCGTCGGTCAACAGCGTGCCGCTGAAGTCCGCGTGCGGGAAACACTCAGCCACCCGGCTCGCTGCCAGGTAGCGGAATCGCTCCAGACCCGAGCGCGGCAGGCTGAGTCCGGCCGCCATGGCATGACCGCCGTAGCGGCCGATCAAATCCGGCGCCGACGCCGCCACGGCGGCGAGCACGTCGCGTATGTGAACCCCCGGCACCGAACGGGCCGAGCCCTTCAGGTCCCCGCCGCCGGCATCGGCGAAAGCGATCACCGGCCGGTTGACCCGTTCGCGGATCCTCGATGCCACGAGCCCCACCACGCCCTGGTGCCAGCCGGGGTCGTACAGGGTAACGCAGTGGGGCAGCGCGCTCGCGCCCGCCGGCAACTCGATGTCCTCCAGCGAGGACAGCGCCTCCGTCTGCATGCGGGCCTCGATACAACGGCGCTCGTCGTTGATCTCCGAGAGGCGGGCCGCCAGCGCGCGCACCTCGGCCACGGA
Source organism: uncultured Woeseiaceae bacterium (assembly GCA_964427415.1). Lineage (GTDB taxonomy): Bacteria > Pseudomonadota > Gammaproteobacteria > Steroidobacterales > Woeseiaceae > Lentisalinibacter. The sequence continues at coordinate 46,526 of CAYRUH010000008.1, forward strand.
ATCCGATACCAGCGCCTCGATGCCGGTGCTCATGTCCTCCAGCCGGCCTGCCGCATTCAGCCGCGGCGCGACGCCGAAAGCGAGATCGCTGGCCACCGCGCGCCGGGGCTCGCGTCCGGCCGCCTGCAGCAAAGCCAGTATGCCCGGCACGGCGGCGCCGGCTCGGATGCGCGCGAGACCCTGGCGCACCAGCACCCGGTTGTTCCGGTCCAGCGGCACCACGTCGGCCACGGTGCCGAGGGCGACCAGGTCGAGGTAATCCGCGGCAATGCGCTCGGCACCGGTCCGCCCCTCCTGCGCCAGACGCCGGCCCAGCGCCGCCATCACGCAGAACGCGACGCCCACGCCGGCGAGATATTTGCTCGGATAAGGGTCTGCGGGCAGGTTCGGGTTGACAATGGCTGCGGCCGCAGGCAGCCGCTCGCCGGGCAGGTGGTGGTCGGTAACCAGTACCTCGATGCCCAGTTCCCGGGCGCGCTCGACGCCGCGCAGGCTCGAGATGCCGTTATCCACGGTGATGATCAGCGACGGTCCCGACTCGGCGGCGACCTCCACGATCTCGGGCGTCAGCCCATAACCGAAGTCGAAGCGATTCGGCACCAGCGAGTCCACCGCCGCGAATCCGAAACGGGCCAGGCAGCGCAGCACCAGCGCGGTGCTGGTGGCGCCGTCCGCATCGAAATCCCCGACGATCGTCACACGGCCCCGCCGATGAGCGAGCAGCAGATCCACCGCCCGGTCCAGGTTGGCGAGCCCACCCACCGGCGCGAGATGACGGAGCCCCAGCTCTAGCTCCTCCGCCGTGCGGATACCGCGGGCGGCATACACCCGGCGCAGCACCGGATGCAGGGACGCCGGCAGCATGGCGTCCTCGGCCGCCGCCCGCCGCACCAGCGGCAGTCCGCCGCCGCTCATCGCCGCCTCCACAACGCAAGCAGGCCGGCCGGCCCGCGGCGTGGCAATGCGGCAGCAAGGCCGTCGCGGGTGACGATGCGGACGCGCCCGCGCCGCAGCACTTTGATAACCTCCGGCTGGCCGACACACGCTCCCGACAGAGCCATCGCACAACCCGCCGCGAGCACTTCGGCCGCTGCGTTACCGGCGGGCGGAGCGGCCGTCTCACCGCCCAGACTGTGCCAGAGCCCCGTCAGCAGCGGCTCATCCGCATAGAGCGGCGGCAGGCGCTGCTCGCCCACCGGCCCGGCTGCCGCCCCGCCGCCACCCCAGAACCAGACGGAATTCACCGGCGGCAGACCCCGCCGGGCACGCTTCCGGTTCACTGGATGGTCGTGCCATAGCATCTGGATCTCATTGCCGAGGGCGCGGAACACGCCGCCGTCCGGCCCTGCGGGAAGCTCGTCGCGTATCCGCCCGGACCTCGCCACCGCCGGTGCCGCCGCCGTGAATGCGTACTCCCGCTCCGATGAGACGTACCAGTGGCCCGCGCCGCCGACACGCAGCGAGAAGCCCCGCTCCTCCAGGCTCGGCAGAAAGTCCTCGCGCAGCGCCGCCGCCTCGTCCTCATCGAGTGCGGGCGCGTGTTCCAGCATATGCAGCTCCCGCATGTCGGCCGCCATCGATACCGGATCCATGCAGGCCAGCCATCGGCCCCGCCGTCCGGAGACCGGATCGCGCCCGCCCGGATGTCGCTCGCCGTCCAGCCGCAGCCACGCCGGCGGCGCCGGCAGCGGGATCCCGAGCCATTCCGCTGCTGCGCTCGCGGCATCGGCGGCGCGCGCCTCATCGGCGCCGGCCATGCCGGGCAGCGCTCGCGCGAGCGCCGGCTGATCGAGATCGGTCAGGAACAGGAGTGACTTCATCGAGCGTATCAGGTGGTCTGGGGTCGGGCCGTGCGGCATTGACACGACCCGCGGAATCCCTATCGTCGGGGCTTTGCTCATCGCCCGCCTCCGGGCCCGCATGATACGCCATGAAATTCGCCCCATGAAATTCACTCTGGACAGACCCGCGGGTCTCAACATCACGGCCTGCTCCGAGGCCGGCATCACGATCAGCGGCACCCTGTACCGCTCGAGCATCCTGCTGCTGCCGGAGGAAGCGAGGAACTGGGACTGCACGGACGTGGCGAGCCTCGATGCCGCCACTCTCGAGCCCGCCATCGAGTTGGGTCCCGAGATCCTGTTGCTCGGCGCGGGACGCAGCCTGCGCTTCCCCGACGCCGGTATCACCCGTCATCTGGCGCGGCAGGGAATCGGACTGGAGGTGATGGACACTGCGGCCGCATGCCGGACCTTCAATATCCTGACCGCCGAGGAGCGGCGGGTGGTGGCGGCGCTGATCGTCGAACAGCCGCCGGCGGGACACTAGCGTTGCCAGTTCTTGATGTGGAACCACCACAGCGGCGAACTGGCGCCTTGTCCAAGACGCTCAGCTTCTCGCAGAAGGTTGACGAATCACCCGCACGGGACACTAGCGCCCGCGTGCCAGGAACGGCCGGGGATCCACCGGTTCGCCGTTGCGGCGTATCTCGAAATGCAGCCGGGGTTTACGGCCCGGACCCTCGCCCATCTCCGCTATGCGCTCGCCCTGCTCCACCGACTCGCCCTCGGCGACGTGCAGTGCCCGGTTGTGGCCGTACGCGCTCAGGTAAGTGGCGTTGTGCTTGATGATGACCAGATTGCCGTAGCCGATCAGGCCGCTGCCCGCATACACCACCCGGCCGTCGGCGGCCGCACGCACATCCTGCCCGATCCGCCCGTCGATCAGTACGCCGGTGAGCGCAGCGTTGTCTTCGCCGAAACCGGCGGTGATGGCGCCCTCGGTGGGCCAGCGCCAGGCCGGCGGGGGCAGGTCCGGCCGGGCAGGCCGGGCAGCCGGTACGGAGGCGGCGGGACGCGCCGTATCGCCCCGTGCGGTGTCCGCCGTCGGCCGCAGCGACAGACGCTGGCCCGGATGGATCAGCGAACCGTCGCCCAGGCCGTTCCAGCGGGCGAGGTCGCGCACTGCCACGCCGTAGCGCCAGGCGATGGAATAAAGGGTATCGCCGCTCTGCACGATGTGGGCGGCGGGCACTTCGCTATCCCAATTGAGCGCCCGGCCCCCGCAGGCCGTAAGCAGGGCGGCAGCCAGGCAGAGCGTCAGCGCTCGCGTCAGCCTTCCCATTACCTGACCGCGACGATGGTCACCACGATGAGACAAAGCGCGACGAACAGCCAACCGAGCAGATCGATGCGACGGCGCAGTCCGTCGGCAAACCGCTGGCCGCCGAGGACGATCAGCCCGGCCACCAGGAAGAAGCGCGCGCCCCGGCCGAAGAAGGAGGCGATGACGAAACCCGGGAAGGCCATCGCGGCCGCGCCGGCGGAGATGGTGAAAATCTTGTAAGGAATCGGCGAGAAACCGGCAATCAGCACCGCCAGCACGCCCCACTCGGCGAACCAGTCCCGGCCCTTGAGGTAGGCATCCCAATAGCCCACGTTTTTCAGCACCGGCTCGATGGCCTCCAGCGCGAAGTAGCCGATGGCATAGCCGGCCATGCCGCCCGCGACCGAAGTCAGCGTGGTCAGCGTCGCCAGCGACAGCGCGCGGTCCGGCCGCGCCAGGCACATCGGCGCCAGCATCACGTCCGGCGGAATCGGGAAGAACGACGACTCGGCGAAGCTCAGTCCGCCGAGATACCAGCGGGCATGGGGATGGGCAGACCAGGACAGGACCCGGTCGTACAGTCCGCCGAAGATCCTCACCCGATAACCCCCGCTAGGCTCCGGCCACCAGGGGCACGAAACTGACCGGCCCGAGAGAGATCTGTTCGTAGCGGTCTTCCCGGTGCACGATAGCCATCAGTTCCTGGCGCCGGGCCGAACCGACCGGCAGCACCAGCCGGCCGCCCGGGGCGAGTTGTGCGAGCAGCGCCTCCGGTACCCGCTCCGGCGCGGCGGCCACGAGGATGCCGTGGTAGGGACCGTATTTCGGCCACCCCGCCCAGCCGTCGTCGCGGCGGAAGCGCACGTTGCCGATGCCCAGTTCCCGTAGACGCTGCCGGGCACGGGTCAGCAGCGGCGCCAGGCGCTCCACGGTGTAGATCTCGTCGACCAGGGGCGCAAGCACCGCCGTCTGGTAGCCGCAGCCGGTGCCGATCTCCAGGATACGCCCGCCGGGCAGCCCTTTCAGCAGCGCCTCGGTCATGCGCGCCACGATGAACGGCTGGCTGATGGTCTGTCCGTGGCCGATCGGCAGCGCGGTATCCTCGTAGGCGCGGCTCGCCAGCGCCTCGTCGACGAAGATGTGCCGCGGCACGGCCAGGACGCGCTCGAGCACCCGCTCGTCGCGTATGCCGCCGGCCCGCAGACGATCGACCAGGCGGTTGCGCGTACGCGCCGACGTCATGCCGATGCCCCGGTGCGCGGTGCTGTCAATCATCGGCAAGCCAGCTACGCATGTCGTCCAGGGCCTCCTGGCGGGTCAGGTCCACCTTCAGCGGTGTCACGGCGACACGCCCCCGGGCGATGGCGTTGAAGTCGGTGCCGGGCCCGGCATCCTGCCCGCCGCCGGCCGGGCCTATCCAGTAGATGGGCTTGTCTTTAGGGTCCCGGTCCTGCACCACCGGCGCGGACCGATGGCGGAAGCCCAGCCGCGCGATCTCTATGCCCTTGATCTGCTGCCACGGCAGGTCCGGTACATTGACGTTAAGGATCGTGTCCGACGGCAGCGGATGACGCTGCATCCGCTCGAGCAGAAACACCACCACCCGCGCGGCGGTGGCGTAATGCAGCGGGTTGTTGCCGACCAGCGAGACGGCGATGGCAGGCAGCCCGAGGAAACGCCCTTCCATCGCCGCCGCCACGGTGCCGGAATAGATGACGTCGTCGCCCAGATTGGCGCCCTCGTTGATGCCGGACACGACCATGTCAGGCTCTTCCGGCAGGAAGCCGGAGACACCGAGATGGACGCAGTCCGAGGGGGTGCCGTTCACGCAATAACGGCGCTCGCCGGTGCGGATGACGCGCAGCGGCGATTCCAGGGTCAGGGAGTTGCTGGCGCCGCTGCGGTTGCGGTCCGGCGCCATCACCGTGATCTCGCCCAGGGGCTCGAGTGCGTCGGCGAGCACCCGTACGCCCTCGGCCAGGTGCCCGTCGTCGTTACTGACAAGAATTCGCAAACCGGTGTGAGCCTGTCGTTGGTGCTGATGGACGGCGGTAACTATACTCAATGTTCGCACCGGTACCTAGGGCGACCGAGGGCGTCTTGCGGACGACCGGATGGCGTCGCGCAGCACGGTAGGGAGGCGCTCGATGACGGATGACAGACGGAGCAGTGACGGAGCCGGGCTGAGCGAAGAGGAGATCGCACTCTTCCGCTCCAGCGTGGGCGACGCACGGCAAATCCGCATGGACCGCATCGAGGCGCGCCGCTGCCCGCCGGCGCCGGAGGCACGCTTCCGCCGCGCCGACGAGGCCGCTGCACTGGCCGAAAGCCTTTCTCACAGCGTGGCCGACCAGGAGCGCCTCAGCGGCGAACAGTTGCGTTTCCATCGAGCCGGTCTCAGCGCTCGGGCCATGCAGAAACTGGTCCGCGGCGGCTACCGCATCGAGGCCGAGACCGATCTGCACGGCCTGACCGTGAACGGGGCGAAGCAGGTGCTCAATGAGTTCCTGATCGAGAGCCGCTCCCTCGGTCATCGCTGTGTCCGCGTGATCCACGGCAAGGGCAAGCGTTCGGGCCACCGGGGTCCGGTGCTGAAGCAGCGGGTCGACGGCTGGCTGCGCCAATGGGACGGCGTGCTCGCATTCGCCTCCGCGAAACCCGCGCACGGCGGTACGGGAGCGCTCTACGTCCTCCTGAAACCGCTCTGACGCCTCAACCGGTCTCCAGCAACTCCCGAACGAGGGTGGTCGCGTACTCGCCGGCAGGCAGCCGGAAGCGCAGCAGGCAATCGCCGTCCTCCCAGCGCCATTGCAGCGCCCGGGGCACGAGGCGGAGGCTCCGCCGGGCCATCTCCAGGCCGGCCGCCTCCAGACCCTTAACCAGCCACGCCCACTCCCCCGCCCCCGCCTGCTCCACCGCCTCGGCAGAGCCGGACGGCCGCGGCCCGTCCCGGCCCCACAGGGGTCCCGTCGGGTGCACCTCGCCGGCCGCGACCCTCGCGCTAAGAGTATTGTCGATGGTCCCGTCGATGGCCCTGTCGACACCCTCAGCGTGGAAAACACTGCCCCGCCCGTCCAGTATCAGCACCTCGCCGTCCAGGGCGCGATCCCAGCTGCCGTCGCGGACCCGCCGCGCGAGCACCTGATTGAACAGCCAGGACCGGGCGGCGGATAACGCGAATTCCCGCTGCCGACGATCGAGACGCTCGCCGGCGAACAGCCGCCGGGCCAGTGCGAGATTGCCGCCGTCCCGGCCGAACCGCTGGCGGCCGAAATAATTCGGCGCGCCGTTAGCGGCCACGCGCGCGAGGCCGGCTTCGAGGGCGCCCCGGTCGGCCCGCACATCGCGCAGACGCAGTTCGAAGCGGTTGCCCTGCAACGCGCCCCGGCGCAGCTTGCGGCGGTTGCGCGTCACCGCCAGCAGCTGCACACCATCGGCCGCGAAAGCCGCCCAGTCGGTCGGTGCCCCGTCGCTCAGCGGCACGCTGAACCACTGCCGGGTGCGGGCGTGCCGGTCCTTGAGTCCCGCATAGCCCACGTCCCGCGCGCGCACGCCGGTATGGCGCGCCAGCCGGGATGCGACCCACTGCGTGTTGCAGCCGGTCTTCTCGACGAAAAGAAAGTGATGGGGGCCGTCGGCGGACGGCTCGAAACCGAGTTGCTCCTCGACGAGGAAATCCTCGGCCGTGGATTTCAGCCGGGCCTCACCGGCGGCGGGCCCACCCGCCCGGGGCCAGTCAGGGATGTCCACGGGCTCAGTCGGCCGGCACGACCTGGTAGAAGGTCTCGCGCGGTCCGATCAGTCCGAGATCGCTGCGGGCACGCTCCTCGGCCGCCTCGGATCCCGTCTTCAGGTTCAACACCTCCGCTTCCAGCGCCGCATTACGCACCGCCAGGGCCTCGTTCTCCTCCCGTGCCTCGGCCACCGCGTGCCGCAGTTCGCGAGTCTTGCGATAGCCGTCCTCGGACAGCCACAGGTCCGCCTGGAGACCCAGGAACAGGAACAGCAGCAGAGCAAGGAACCAGCGCACGTCAGTCTTCAGCCTTCTTCAGCCTCCGAAACCGGGAAGGCCCCGCGACCGGCATAGGTCGCGTGATGATTCAGGGCCTCCTCTATCCGCAGTAGCTGATTGTACTTCGCGACACGGTCGGAACGCGACATCGAGCCGGTCTTGATCTGCGTGGCCCGGGTGCCGACGGCGATATCCGCGATGGTGGAGTCTTCCGTCTCGCCCGAACGGTGGGACACGACGGCACTGTAGCCGGCCTCCACCGCCATATCGATGGCGGATAGCGTCTCCGTCAGGGTGCCTATCTGGTTCGGCTTGATCAGGATCGAGTTGGCGACGCCTTCCTCGATACCGCGGGACAGGATGCGGGTGTTGGTCACGAACAGGTCGTCGCCGACCAGCTGCACCCGGCCCCCAAGGCGCTCGGTGAGCAGCTTCCAGCCGTCCCAGTCGTCCTCGGCCATGCCATCCTCGATGGTGATGATGGGATAGGCATCGACCAGACCGGCCAGGTAATCCCCGAACGCCGCGGCATCGAACTCCCGGTCCTCGGACTCCAGCCGGTACACCCCGTCACGGAAGAACTCCGAGCTCGCCACGTCCAGCCCGAGCAGGATGTCCTCGCCCAGGCGGAAGCCCGCCTTCTCCACCGCCTCGGCGATGGTATCCAGCGCCGCCCGGTTGGAGGGCAGGTCCGGCGCGAAGCCGCCCTCGTCGCCCACCGCCGTGTTCAGGTCGCGGCCGTGCAGCACCTTGCGCAGCGCATGGAATATCTCCGCGCCCGCGCGCACGGCCTCCGAGAAGCGCGGTGCGCCGACCGGCAGGATCATGAACTCCTGGATGTCGACGTTATTGTCCGCGTGAGCCCCGCCGTTGATGATGTTCATCATCGGCACGGGCATCACCGACTCCTCGCCCATGAGCCGGTAGAGCGGCACGCCGGAGGAGCGCGATGCCGCATGGGCGCAGGCCAGAGAGACCGCCAGGATGGCATTGGCACCGAACCGCGACTTGTTGTCCGTGCCGTCGAGTTCGATCAGGCGCCGATCGATGGTGGTCTGGTCGTGGACGTCCATGCTGACCAGCGCATCCCGGATGGCGCCGTTGACGTTGCCCACCGCCTTGCGCACGCCCTTGCCGCCATAACGGTCGGGATTGCCGTCCCGGAGCTCCATCGCTTCGTGGACCCCGGTGGATGCGCCGGAAGGAACGGCGGCCCGACCGATGACCCCGTTCTGCAGGATCACGTCGGCTTCGACCGTGGGATTGCCGCGGGAATCGATGATCTCGCGGCCACGGATATCGGCGATCTGGCCCATACTGTCTCCTGCTGTGTCTGTGGGGTTATCCGGCCCGGAGGCCCAACTCGGCCTCGGCGAAACCGCTCTTCTTGACGGTCTCGTCCAGCGTCTGCAGCACGCCGAGCAATGCTTCCATCCGGTCCAGCGGCCAGGCGTTCGGCCCGTCGGAGAGCGCGTGCTCGGGGTCCGGGTGGGTCTCCATGAAGACACCGGAGACGCCCGCCGCCACCGCCGCACGCGCGAGCACGGGTACGAATTCGCGCTGGCCGCCAGAGGCGCTGCCCTTGCCGCCGGGCAGCTGTACGGAATGGGTCGCGTCGAATACCACCGGACAGCCGGTCTCGCGCATGACCGCCAGGCTGCGCATATCGGAAACCAGGTTGTTGTAGCCGAAGGTGAAGCCGCGCTCGCACACCAGGATCTGCGCGTTGCCGGTGGAGCGGGCTTTGTCGACCACGTTGCCCATCTCCCAGGGGGAGAGAAACTGACCCTTCTTGATATTAACCGGCCGGCCCTGGGAGGAGACACGCAGGATGAAGTTGGTCTGGCGGCAGAGAAACGCCGGTGTCTGCAGCACGTCCGCCACCGCGGCCGCTTCGTCCAGCGGCGTGTCTTCATGTACGTCGGTTAGCACAGCCACGCCGATCTGACTGCGCACCTCCCCGAGCACCCGCAGGCCTTCCTCGATACCCGGACCGCGGAAGCTGCCCGCCGAACTCCGATTGGCCTTGTCGAATGACGACTTGTAGATGAAGGGCATGCCCAGGCCGTCGGTGATCTCCTTCAGCCTGCCCGCGGTATCGATGGCGAGCTGCTCGCTCTCCACCACGCAGGTGCCGGCGATGAGAAACAGCGGGCGGTCCAGCCCGGCCTCGAAATGGCAGAGCTTCATGCCCGCGCGGCCTCCGGCACCTCACCTTCACGATAGCGGCGCGCCGCACTGATGAAACCGATGAACAGCGGATGTCCGTCGCGGGGATTGGAAGTGAATTCCGGGTGGAACTGGCTCGCCAGGAACCAGGGATGGTCCGGCAGCTCCACCACCTCCACCAGGTCGTCCAGCGACGTGCCGGAGAAGCGCATGCCTGCCTCCTCGAGTACGGAGCGGTAGTTGTTGTTGACCTCGTAGCGATGCCGGTGGCGCTCGTGCACGGTCGGCTTGCCGTAGGTCTCGCGGGCCAGCGACCCTTCGGCCAGCTGCACGGGCTGGGCGCCGAGGCGCATGGAGCCGCCCAGATCGGAATCCTCGTCGCGCTCCTCCACCCGGCCTTGCTCGGTCTGCCACTCTGTGATGAGCGCGATCACCGGGGCCGGCGTCGTGCGCTCGAATTCCGTGCTGTGGGCCGCAACGAGCCCGGCTACGTGACGGGAGAATTCGATTACGGCCACCTGCAGGCCGAGGCAGATGCCGAGATAGGGGATGGCGTTCTCCCGGGCGACCTGCACGGCGCTGATCTTGCCCTCGACGCCGCGTTCACCGAAGCCGCCGGGGACGAGGATGGCGTCCATGTCCCGCAGGCAGTCTGCGCCGTCTGTCTCGATGTCCTGGGATTCGAAGTAATGGATGTGCACCCGCGTTGCGGTGTGGATGCCTGCGTGCAGCAGCGCTTCGGACAGCGAGATGTAAGAGTCGCGGAAGTCCACGTACTTGCCCACCATCGCCACGTTGACCTCGCCGGTGGGATGCTGTTTGGCGTGCACCACGTCCTCCCATTCGCCGAGGTCGGCCGGCGGCAGATCCATGCGCAGATGGTCGACCACGATCTGGTCCAGGCCCTGGTCACGCAGCATCATCGGGATCTTGTACAGGTCGTCGACGTCGATGGCGGAGATCACCGCGTTCTCGGCCACATTGGTGAACAAGGCGATCTTGCGCCGCGGTTCTGCCGGCAGCGGATGCTCGGAGCGGCACACCAGTACGTCCGGCTGTATGCCGATGGAGCGCAGTTCCTTCACCGAGTGCTGGGTGGGCTTGGTCTTGATCTCGGAAGAAGTGGCAATGTAGGGCACCAGCGTCAGGTGGACGTAGACCACCCGGTCGCGGCCTTCCTCGACCCCCATCTGGCGGATCGCCTCCATGAACGGCAGCGACTCGATGTCGCCCACCGTGCCGCCGATCTCCACCATGCAGACGTCGGCATCGCCGGCGCCCAGCCGCACGCTCTGCTTGATCTCGTCGGTGATGTGCGGGATCACCTGCACCGTGGCGCCCAGGTAATCGCCGCGGCGCTCCTTCGCGATCACGCTCTCGTAGATGCGCCCTGTGGTGAAATTGCTGTTGCGCCCGGTCGTCGTACGCACGAAGCGTTCGTAATGGCCCAGGTCGAGGTCGGTCTCGGTGCCGTCGGCGGTGACGAACACCTCGCCATGCTGAAACGGGCTCATCGTTCCGGGATCGACGTTGATGTAGGGGTCCAGCTTGATCATGCTGATCTTCAGGCCCCGGGACTCTAGGATGGCGCCGAGGCAGGCGGAGGTGATGCCCTTGCCGAGTGAGGAGACCACACCGCCGGTAATGAACACGTAGCATGTCATGGAAGAACCCCGCGGGGATGTCGGCCAATAGCAAGGGGCCGGAGTAAGCACACGTTCTAACGCCCGCAGACAGTGCCCGGGCGTATGCTTACTCCGACCCCCAACTCAAGCCCGACGGATGTTGAAAGACGGTACTTAAAGCTACCAGAAGCCGACCGCCCAAACAATCGCAACAACAATTGCGACAACAACCCGTCAAGTGCCGCGACGGCGCTCAATACAACGGCGGATGGCGTTCCCAGACCACGGCGAGACCCCCTTCGACACGCTGATTCTCCGCCATCCACAGATCGGCCACCGCCAGCAATTCCCCACCGCAGTAGAGCAGCGGCAGCCGCCCACGCATCCACGGCACGATGCCGGCTTCCCGGAGCAGCTGCTTCAGCCGCCGCCTCGGGCGCCCGACCGCCGTCGCCAGGCTCTCGCCGCCACTGCGGAAGCGGACCTCGCAGCCGCGCGCGACCAGCGCGGCGTCGAGTCCCGTCGGCGCGCCCGGCCGCAGCGCCAGCCGGCCGAGGCCGCCGGGCAGCTCCAGCGCCTCGCCGGGACCGAGAGCGAGCGCAACGGCAGGAATCTCGGTCGGCTCGGCGCTCAGCAGATAAAGACGATCCCGATAGCGGCGGACTTGCGCCTCGCCGAGACGCAGCCGCGGCTGCTCGCCCGGGCCGGCGACCACCTCCCCGAGCAGACGGTCCAGGTGCCGCGAGTCCGGCGCGCGGCAGCCGCCGCTAGCGAGCCAGTGCCGCAGGGCATTGCGCTGACGCGCCGGCGGCAATCGGCGCAGCCGGCCGGCGTCCAGCCGCCCTGCACCCGCATCACAGCGATCCAGGTCGGCTGCAGCCAGTTGCCGCAGCAGTCCGGCTCCCTCGGCGAGATGCCGGGCGCTGCGCGCAGCATTTCGATCCCCCGCGGGCCAGCGCGCGAGCAGCCGCGGCACAATCTCCCCCCGCAGGAAGCTGCGATCGAAGCGCGGGTCGCTGTTGGCGGGATCCTCCAGCCAGTCGATGCCGCGAGCCCGCAGGTAGTCGCGCAGCTCCTCCCGGCCCAGGTCCAGCAGGGGACGCAGCAGCCGGCCCGTGCCGAAAGAGGCTGCCGCCGGCATGGCGGCGAGCCCGGGCAGCCCGGCGCCGCGAAGCAATTGCAGCAGGATCGTCTCGAGCTGGTCCTGGCGGTGCTGTGCCGTCAGCAGGCACTCCCCGGCCCGCAGCGCCGCCTCCAGCAGCCGGTACCGCGCCTGCCGCGCGGCGCCTTCCACGCCCTGCGCATCGACCGCCTCCCGCGTGATGCGGGCATGCAGCACCTGGCATTCCACGCCCAGCGCCGCGCTCACGCGGACGCAGTGCTGCGCCCAGGCGGCCGATTCGGCCTGCAGGCCATGGTCGACATGCAGCGCCCGCACCCGGCAGTCCGACAGCGAGACCGCCGCGTGGAGGAGCGCCGTCGAATCCGCGCCGCCGCTGAATGCCACCGCCAGGTCCGGCAGCGCCTCGCCGGGCGCCCGGCCGAGCAGGCCGCGCAAGGTGTCCCCGAGAACGCCGGGTCCGAATGCCGGCGGCTCAGCCGTCCCTGAATTCGCCAAAGGATGCCAACCGCTGGCGGCGCTTCTCCAGCACCTGGCCGATGTCGCCTGCCTCCAGCTCGTCCAGATGCCTGATCAGCGCATTCTTCAGGGCGTCCGCAGCGCCACGCGGGTCGCGATGGGCGCCGCCGAGGGGTTCGGGGATGATCTCGTCGATCAGTTCGTACTGGAGCAGGCTCTTCGCCGTGATCCGCATCGCCTCGGCGGCGTCCTTGGCCTTCTCCGCACTCTTCCACAGGATGGAGGCGCAGCCCTCCGGCGAGATCACGCTGTAGACGGCGTACTGGAGCATCAGCAGCCGGTCGCCGACGCCGATGGCGAGCGCGCCGCCGGAGCCGCCCTCGCCGATCACGACCGCGATGATGGGGGTCTCCAGTTCCGCCATCAGAAACAGGCTGCGCGCGATCGCCTCGCTCTGCCCGCGCTCCTCGGCGCCGACCCCGGGATAGGCCCCGGGCGTGTCGATCAGCGTGATCACCGGCAGCGAGAATCTCTCGGCGAGCTGCATCAGGCGCTGTGCCTTGCGGTAGCCTTCCGGCTTCGGCATGCCGTAATTGCGCCGCACGCGCTCCTTGGTATCCCGGCCCTTCTGATGGCCGATCACCATCACCGCACGGCCCTCCAGCCGGGCCAGTCCGGCCACGATGGCGTGATCGTCCGCATACATGCGGTCGCCGTGCAGCTCCCGGAAGCCCTCGAAGACCAGCGGCAGGTAGTCCAGTGTGTAGGGCCGCATTGGGTGACGGGCGAGCTGGGCGATCTGCCACGCAGTGAGATCGGAGAAGATGCTGCGGGTGAGCGCCTCGCTCTTCGACTTCAGCCGCTCGATCTCCTCGCCGATGTTCACCTCGGAGTCGTCGCCGACGAAGCGCAGCTCGTCGATCTTCGCCTCCAGCTCGGCGATTGGCTGTTCGAAATCCAGAAACTTGAGATCCATCATCGCCATATCCGCTGCCGGTTCCTCCCTTGCGCTCTGCGTGTCATGCGCACGGCTAGCCTACTACAAAGACGGCTGATCCGCGGCGTAGACCAGCCGCACGCCGCCGCGGCCGAGCAGATTTTCGAGCTTGTCCCGAAGGTCCCGGGTCGGGCGTATGCACCAGTCCTCGCCGAGATTCAGGCGCACGGTGGCGTCGCTGCCTACATACTGCACGGCCACGTCGCAGCGTGCCCGCCCGCCCGGGCCGCCGGCCGCCCCGTTTCCCGGGCCATTGTCCGCACCACTGCGATAGGGCAGCAGGATATCGTGCAGGCTGGTCAGCACCTCCCGGCCGCTGCCGTTGGCGTCCAGCGAGAGCACCAGATGCCGGGCCCGCTCCTCGATCACCCGGTCGATGTCGCGCACCGTCTTCGCCACCACGGTCCAGCCGTCGATGAACTCGTCGTAGCGCATGCGGCCTTCGACCACGATGATCTGGTCCTTCACCAGCAGATGCCGGTTCTCCATGAAGGCCTCGGAGAACAGGCTCGCCTCGATGCGCCCGGTATCGTCGTCGAGCACCACGGTGACCCGGTTGCCGCGCTTGCGGATGTCGATGATCAGCCCGGCCACTACCACCTCGCGACGGGACTGGGAATAGTCCCGCTCGCCCTCGACCGCCGACGGTGCCCGGGCCGAGGTGATGTCGCGCAGGGTGCCGGAGGTGAAGTGTCGCGCGTCGCCAGCGACCGAATGGAAGGGATGGCCGGTGAGATAAAGGCCCAGACTCTCCTTCTCCGCCGCGAGACGCTCCTGCTCGTTCCATTCCGCCAGCCCCCGGTTCGCCTGGGGCATAGGCCGCGGCGGCGCGGCGGTGGGAAGCCCGAACAGATCATCCTGGCCCGCAGCCGACGCCCGCGCTTCCTGCTCGGCGCTCTTCGCCGCCTCGGGCAGCAGCGTCATCAGGGTGCGGCGGTTGGCGCCGATGCGGTCCATCGCACCGGCCTTGATCAGTGCCTCCAGGGTGCGTCGGTTCACCCGCTCCAGGTCGGTCCGGCGGCAGAACTCCATCAGGTCGCGGTACGCGCCGTTCGCCTCCCGTTCCGCGACGATGGCGGTCACCGCCCCGCGCCCGACGCCCTTGATCGCGCCGAGGCCGTAGCGGATCGCCTCCCCGCGGGAGACTCCGAATGCGAAATCAGATCGGTTGACGTCCGGCGGCTCGATCTCGATCCCCATCTCCCGGCAGTCGTCCTTCAGCGAGACGAGCTTGTCGGTGTGGTCCATGTCGGTGGACATGACCGCAGCCATGAATGCCGCCGGGTAGTGGGCCTTCAGCCAGGCCGTCTGGTAGGAGAGCATGGCATAGGCGGCGGAGTGGCTCTTGTTGAAGCCGTAGCCGGCGAACTTCTCCATGAGGTCGAAGATATGGCTGGCAGTGGCCGTCTCGACGCCGCGGACCTCCGCGCCGCTGACGAAAACCTCGCGCTGCTTGGCCATCTCCTCCGGCTTCTTCTTGCCCATGGCCCGGCGCAGCAGATCGGCGCCGCCCAGCGTGTAGCCGGCCAGCACCTGGGCGATCTGCATCACCTGCTCCTGGTACAGGATCACCCCGTAAGTGGGCTTCAGCACGGGCTCGAGGTCCGGGTGCAGGTAATCGATCACCGCGTTCTGATCGCCGTGCTTGCGGGCGATGAAGTCGTCCACCATGCCCGATTGCAGAGGGCCCGGCCGGAACAGCGCCACCAGCGCCACGAGGTCTTCGAAGGAGTCCGGCTGCAGACGCTTGATGAGGTCCTTCATGCCCCGGGACTCGAGCTGGAACACGGCGGTGGTGCGGCAGGCGCGCAGCAGCTCGAAGGTCTGCGCATCGTCCATCGCCACCCCGCTGATGTCGATCGGCGACTCGCCCTGTCGCTTCCGTTCCGCGTTCACGTTGTCCACGGCACGGTCGATCACAGTCAGCGTGCGCAGGCCGAGGAAGTCGAACTTCACAAGGCCGGCCGCCTCGACGTCGTCCTTGTCGAACTGGGTGACGACGTTGTGGCCGCCCTCCTCACAGTACAGCGGGGCGAAGTCGGTGAGTGTAGTGGGCGCGATCACCACGCCGCCGGCGTGCTTGCCGGCATTGCGCACCAGGCCCTCGAGCTTGCGCGCGAGGTCGATGACGCCCTGCACTTCCTCGTCGTCCCGATAGAGCTGGGAGAGTTCAGGCTCCTGCTCCAGTGCCTTGCCCAGGGTAATGCCGAGCTCGAACGGGATCAGCTTGGCGATGCGGTCCACGAAGCCGTAGGGATGGCCCAGCACCCGGCCGGCATCGCGCACAACGGCCTTCGCGGCCATGGTGCCGTAGGTGATGATCTGGGAGACCTGATCGCGGCCGTAACGCTCGGCCACGTAATCGATCACCCGGTCGCGGCCCTCCATGCAAAAGTCCACGTCAAAGTCGGGCATGGAAACCCGCTCCGGGTTCAGGAAGCGCTCGAACAGGAGATCGTGCTCCAGCGGGTCCAGATCGGTGATGCCGAGCACCCACGCCACCAGCGAGCCGGCGCCGGAGCCGCGGCCGGGTCCCACGGGCACGCCATTTTCCCGCGCCCAGCGGATGAAGTCCGCCACGATCAGGAAGTAGCCGGCGAAGCCCATGCTGCAGACGACTTCCAGTTCGCGCTCGAGCCGCGCCTCGTAGTCGGCCCGCGTGCCGCCGCGCAGGGAGCCGGCTGCCAGCTTCTCCCCGAGGTGCGCCGCTGCCTCCAGACGCAGATGCTCGTCGGTGGTCCGGCCAGCCGGCACCGGGAACTCCGGCAGGAAGCTCTCACCGAGACGCATTTCCACGTTGCACCGCCGCGCGATCTCCACGCTGTTGGCGAGCGCCTCCGGCAGGTCGGCGAACAGCTCCTCCATCACTTGCGCGCTGCGCAGATACTGACGGTCGCTGTAGTCCTGGGGCCGGTCGCCGTCTTCCAGCGTGCGGCCCTGGTGTATGCAGACCCGGGCCTCGTGCGCGTCGTAGTCGTCCGGCGCGAGGAAACGCACGTCGTTAGTGGCCACCAGGGGCAGGCCGAGGCGATCGCCCAGCCGCACGGCCTCCGCCAGGCAGGCTTCCTCGCCCGGCCGCCCGGTGCGCGTGACCTCCAGGTAGAAGCGGTCCGGGAACAGCCGCGCCCAGTGCTCGCTGCGCTCTGCCGCCAGGTCGTCACGGCCGCAGATCACGGCGCGGCCGACGTCACCCTGGATGCCGCCCGACAGCGCGATGAGACCGGCGCTGCTGTCGGCGTCGAGCCACTCGCGTCGGGCCATCGGCACGCCCCGGTGCTGGCCCTCCAGGTAAGTGCGCGTCACCAGGCGCGTGAGATTGCGGTAGCCGGCCCGGCTCTGGCACAGCAGCACCAGGTGGCTGGGACGCTGCGGGTCGTCCTCGTCGGCGAGCAGCAGGTCGAGCCCGATCAGGGGCTTGACGCCGCGGGCGAGCGCGCTGCGATAGAACTTCACCAGCGCGAACAGGTTGCTCTGGTCGGTCAGCGCGACCGCCGGCATGCCGTGGTCGGCGACGGCGGACATCAGCGGCGCGATCCGCACGACGCTGTCCACCAGCGAATACTCGGTATGCAGATGCAGATGGACGAAAGGCTTCACTGGCCACACCCCGCACCCGGCAACATCTCCAGCACCGCCTGCGCTGCCAGGCCGTCGGCGCCGCGGGCGAGTTCTGCCTGGATTTTAGCAAACTCGCGCTCCGCCTCCGCACGCCGCTCCGGCTCGTCCAGCCAGGCCGCGAGCGCCGGACCCATGCGCTCGGCCACGGCTTCCTCCTGCAGGAATTCGGGCACCAGCGTGCGGCCCGCCAGCAGGTTCGGCAGCGCGAAGTTCTCCACCCGGATGAGATTCAGCGCCCGGACCAGCGCCAGAGTGGTGGGCGACAGCCGGTAGGCCACCACCATCGGGCGGCCGTACAGCGCCGCCTCGAGCGTGGCCGTCCCCGAGGTCACGAGGGCGACATCACAGGCGGCCAGCGGCAGGTCCACGCCGCTGTCGCAGAGCGTCACCGGCAGCCTGGGTGCGACCTCGGCGAGCGCCGCCTCGAAGGCCGTGCGGGCCCCGCCGCCGGCCAGCGCGGCCACGAAGCGCACGCCGGGCCGCCGGTGGGCAAGCCAGTCCGCAGTGCGGACGAAGTGCGGCGCGAGCCGCCCCACTTCTCCGGCACGGCTGCCCGGCAGTAGCGCCACCACCTCGGCGTCGCGCGCACCCTCGCCCTGTCCCTCTCCCTCACCCTTGCCATTGCCATTGCTATTGCTATTGCTATTGCCACTGATCAGACCGAGCGCCCGACGGGCGGCCGCGGCATCCGGCTCCCGCGGGATGGACTCGGCCCGCGGATGACCGACGAAAACCGCATCCAGGCCGCGCTCGTCGTAGAAGCGCTTCTCGAACGGCAGCAGGCAGAGCACCCGGTCACAGGCCCTGCGGATTTTCGTCAGGCGCCGTGGCCGCCAGGCCCAGACCGAGGGGCTCACATACTGCACGGTGGTCACGCCGCGGCGGCGAAGCTTGCCCTCCAGGCCCAGGTTGAAGTCCGGCGCATCGATACCCACCAGCAGATCCGGGGGCGCGGCGGACCAGCGACGCACCAGAGACCGGCGGATGGACAGCAGCCGTGGCAGATGGCCAAGCACCTCGGCGATACCCATCACCGCCAGCGCATCGGTGTCGAACAGCGCCTCGCAGCCGGCCTCCCGCATGGCCGGCCCGGCCACCCCTTCGAAACGGGCAGCCGGGCAGCGTTCGCGGATGGCGGCGATCAGGCCGGCGCCGAGACGATCCCCCGATGCCTCGCCGGCGACGACGGCGATGAGCGGGCTGCCGGAATCTCGCGCCACGCCCCGGTCAGCGGATGATGCTCCGCTCCGAGGAGCGGATGGACTCCACCATGGGCCGGAGTTCCGGCTGTTCCTCGGCGAGCGCGCTCAGCGTCCCGAGAGCCTCGGCCAGCTTCTGCCCGCTGCGGTAGAGGATACGGTACGCCTCGCGGATGTTGCGGATCTGCTCCTTCGTGAAGCCCCGGCGCTTCAGCCCTTCCGCGTTGATACCGCGGGGCTCGCCCGGCTGGCCCATCACCATCACGTAGGCCGGCACGTCCCTGGAGACGCCGGCATACATGCCGAGGAAGCAGTGGGCGCCGACACGGCAGAACTGGTGGGCCCCGGAGAAGCCGGCGAAGATGGCCCAGTCGCCCACCTGCACGTGGCCCGCGAGGGTGGCGTTGTTGGCCATGATCACGTTACTGCCCACCTGGCAGTCGTGGGCGATGTGCACGTAGGCCATCAGCCAGTTGTCGTCGCCGATGCGCGTCACGCCGACGTCCTGGGCGGTGCCCCGATTGATGCTGCAGTACTCGCGGATGGTGTTGCGGTCGCCGATCTCGAGCCGGGTATCCTCACCGGCGTATTTCTTGTCCTGGGGGTCGTCGCCCAGCGAGGAGAACTGGAAGATCCGGTTGCCGCGGCCGATGCGGGTCGGCCCGCGGATCACCACGTGAGGACCCACACGGGTTCCCGCGCCAATCTCGACGTGAGGGCCGATGATGCTGTACGGCCCGATCTCTACGTCGGCGTCGATGCTGGCCGCCGGATCGATGATGGCCGTGTCGTGAATCCTCATCGCACCCTCCGTCAGCGCCCCGGCGCGCACATCAGCTCGACCTCGGCCGCCGCTTCTCCGTCCACCGTAGCCGTGCCGCGGAAGCGCACGACGTTGCGGATCCGCCGCGTCAGGGTCACCTCGAGGCGCAGCTGGTCGCCGGGCACCACGGGTCGGCGGAAGCGGGCCTTGTCGATACCGGCGAGGAAGTAGAGGTTGCCCGAGTCCGGTGAGTCGAAGGAGGTGAAAGTCAGCAGACCGGTCGCCTGGGCGAGCGCCTCGATGATCAGGACGCCCGGCATGACCGGCCGGCCGTGGAAATGACCCTCGAAGAACTGCTCGTTGATGGTGACGTTCTTAACCGCCACCAGGCGCTTGCCCCGCTCGTTCTCCACGACCCGGTCCACCAACAGGAAGGGATAGCGGTGGGGCAGCAGCTCCATGATGCCGCGGATATCGATCCGCGAGAACTCAGTCGGATCCTTTTTTTCCAATGCCTCTTCCAATGCCGAGCGCCTTCTCTAACTGCTTCAGCCTGCGCGCCATACGCTCGATCTGGCGGAAACGGGCCACGTTCCTGCGGTATACCGCGATCTCCTGATGGGGCATCGCGCTGCCGTACATGCCGGGCTTGCGGATGTCGCTGGTGACCATGCAGCGGCCGCCCAGGATCACGTCGTCGGCGATCTTCACGTGCCCGACGATGCCGGCAGCGCCACCGATCAGACAGCGTCTGCCGACCTCCGTACTGCCGGCGATCCCCACCATAGCAGCCAGCGCCGAATGATCGCCGATACGCACATTGTGCGCTATCTGCACCAGGTTATCGATCCTGACCCCGTCACCGATCACGGTGTCCTCGATGGCGCCCCGGTCCACGCAGCTGTTGGCGCCGATCTCCACATCGTCTCCGATGGTCACCGAACCCACCTGGGGCACCTTGGTCCAGCCTTCCGGCCCGCGGGCGATGCCGAAGCCGTCGGCGCCGATCACCGCTCCCGGATGAATCAGACAGCGGGCCCCGAGCCGCACGCCGTGGCAGAGCGTGACGCTGGCGACCAGACGGGTGCCCTCGCCCAGCCGGCAATCGGCCTCGACGACGGAATTGGGTCCGACCGCGACGTGCTCGCCGAGCACGACGCCCGGCCCGATCCGGACTCCGGGTGCCACCGAGGCGGAGGCCGGTATCACGGCCGAGCCGTCGACGGTGGCCGACTCGCTCACGCCGGGCGCTGACAGCCGCGGCGGATACAGGAGCGTCGCCACCCGGGCATAGGTCAGATAGGGATCCGCGCAGACCAGTGCCGGCACCGGGCAGGCCTCTGCATCCCCGGCGGTGAGAAGAACGGCCCCCGCGGCGGTTTCCGCCAGGGCGGTCCGGTAGGCGGGGTTGGCGAGGAACGAGACAGCGTCCGGTCCCGCGTTGGCGAGGGTCGCCACCCCGCTGACAGCGGCGTCCGGATCGCCGTGCAGTTCGCAGCCGAATCGGGCGGCGATCTCGCCGAGCGACAGGCTCACGCCCTCGGCCCCGTCACGGTACGGGCCGCCGCCCCTACTCGGACGCGGGTCCGGCCTCGAAATTGCCCTGCAGCTCGCGCAGGACCTCGTCGGTGATATTCACCCCGTCGCTGGCGTAGAGCACGCCGTCGCCGACGATGAGGTCGTAGCCGGCGGCGCGGGCATAGTCCTGCACTTCCTTCAGCAGCGATCGTTGCAGCTTGCCGAGCTCCTCGTTGACGCGCAGGTTGTAATCCTCGCGGAACTCCTCCAGCAGACGCTGGGTGTCACGCTGGGACTCGCGCAGTTCGCGCTCGGCCGTGCGCCGTTCCTCCTCGCTCATCACCGCGAGGTCACGCTGCACCTGCTCGCTGCGGCTCTGGAACTCCTCCTGCTTGGCCCGGATGCTGCGCTCCCTCGGCGCGAACTCCTGCTGCAGCTCCGCCATGGATGCCTGGGCCTGGGGTGCCTCCTTCAGGAGACGCGGCAGCGAGACCACGCCGATCTTCAGACCGGACTGCGCCCAGGCCTGGGACAGGGGCATCACCATGGCCAGCAGGGCCAGTGCGAGGACGGAGACTGCTAGGGGTCCTTGAGGGCTCTTGAATTTCATACCGTTTCCCATGCTTCAAAAGAGGCTTCAAAAGAGACGTCAGAATGCGTTCCCGATCGAGAACTGAAAGCGCTCGACCCGGTCGCCGAAGATGCGATCCGTGTCCGAGACTTCGTTCAGCGGCAGCGCGTAGCTGAAACGGAAGAGACCCAGCGGAGCCAGCCACTCGGCGGCGATGCCGACGGACTGCTTCAGTTCGCCCGATTCGAAGTCGTAGGAAATCGGGTCGCCGAGCCGGTCGGTGAAGGCCACCTCTCCCGTGTTGAATACGTTGCCGACGTCGTAGAACAGGCTGAAGCGCGTGCGCCCACGCAGTGCCTCAGGCACCGGGATTATAAGCTCAAGCTGGCTCGCGACCAAAAGGTTGCCGCCATAGGGATTGCCGAAGCTGTCCACCGGCCCCAGGTCCGATTCCGCGAAACCGCGCACCGACCCCGGTCCGCCGGCAAAGAACTGCTTGTACGGGGGCAGTGCCGTGGTCTCGTTGATGCCCTCCCCGAAGGCGAACTCCGAGGCGAAGGAGACGATCCAGTTGCGGGTGATCGGGAAGTACTTCAGCAGGTCGTAACGCGCGGTGTAATACTCGACGTCGCTGCCCGGTACGGCAGCAGAGACGACAAAGCGCTGGCGCGTGCCCCGGTCGGCGAAGATGGCCCGGTTGCGGCTGTCGTAGGTCCAGCCGGCCACCAGCTCCAGTGTCTTGAAGCCGGTGACGAACAGCGAGTTGCCGTTGCCGAGATCCTCCACCCGCGGGTTACCGTTATTCAGTACCCAGTCCTGGGCCTGCCGGGTGCTGAACGTGGAGGCGACGAGTTCCGCATCCTGCAGCGCGAGGCCGAAGGACAGGGTCTGGTACTCGGTGATCGGATAACCGTAGTCGATGCCGGCGGTGATCGTCTCCGTGGAGAAATCCGACGACGACGATGTGAACTGGGTGATGTCGCGGTAGCCGAGAGACAGTGTGCGCCGCACCCCGTCGATGGTCCGATAAGGGTCGGTATACGTAAGGCTGTAAGCCGTACTGAAGCGGCTCGAATTGATCTCCGCCGCCACCCGATTGCCGGTACCGAGGAAGTTCGAATGCACGAAATTCCCGTTCAGGATCAGCTTCTGGGCCTCAGAGAAACCAACGCCGCCGCCGAACTGGCCCGGCAGGCCGTACTTGAGGTCGTAGTTCACGTCCACCAGGTCCGGCGTACCCGGCACCGGTGCGGTGTCGACCTGCACTTCCTCAATGTAGGGCAGGCGCTGGAGACGGACCTTGGAGCGGTCGACCAGGGTGTTGGAGAGATAGCCACCCTCCATCTGGCGCATCTCCCGGCGCAGCACCTCGTCGGCCACGCTGTCGATGCCGTTGAAATTGACGCGCCGGACGTAGACCCGGTTATTGGGTTCGATGTAGATCGTGACGTCGGCAAGCTTGGCCTGCCGGTCCAGATCCGGCACGGGCTCGACCTCGGCCTGGGCATAGCCGTCCGCCCCCAGGCGGAATGAGATCAGCTCGGACGTCTGGGTAAGACGCTGCAGGTTGAACGTCTCACCGGGCTTGGCGAGGATCAGCCGCTCCAGTTCCTCCCGCGGCACCACCATCTCTCCGGCCAGCTTGATGTCGGAGATCTCGTAGCGCTCGCCCTCGCGCACGTTGATGGTGATATAGACGTCTTTCTTGTCCGGGCTGATGGCCACCTGGGTGGAATCGACCCGGAAGTCCGCGAAACCCCGGTCCATGTAGAACGAGCGCAGGCTCTCCAGGTCGCCGGACAGCGACTCCTTGGCGTAGCGGTCGTCCTGGCGGATGAACGACAGCCAGTTGGGCGTCTGCAGCTCGAACTGGCCGCGGATCTCCTCGTCCCTGAATTCCTCGTTGCCGACGATATTGATCTGGCGTATCCGCGCGCGCTCGCCCTCCTTCACGTCGATGGAGATCGCCACCTGGTTGTTCGGCCGGTCTTCCACGCTGGCGACCACCGAGACACCGTACTTGCCGCGGCTGTAGTACTGCTCGGTCAGGAAGCGTGTGACCTCGTCCAGCACCGAGCGGTCGAAGGTCTTGCCCCGGGCGAGCCCGACGCCGCGCAGCGACTGCGTGAGGTCCTCGGTCTTGATGTCCTTGTTGCCCTCGATGGTGAATTCGGCAATGGAAGGCCGCTCTTCCACCTCGATCACCAGCGCGTCGCCGTCGCGCCGCAAGGCGATGCCCTCGAACAGGCCCTGCCGGTACAGCGAACGGATCGCCTCGCGCACACGCTGGGGGGTCAGCGTGTCGCCGATATTGATCGGCAGGTAGTTGAACACGGTACCCTCGGAGATGCGCTGCAGGCCTTCCACGCGCATGTCGCGCACCACGAACTCGTCGGCCCTCGCCGTCAGGGCCGCCGCCGACAGCAGGGCCAGCGCGAGTGCCAGCCAGCCGCCGCGGAGCAGCGGGCGGCCGGCGCGATCCGGAGTCATAAGCCGATCGGACGAGAACAAACCGTGATTCCTTATGGCGCGAAGATACGCGCGAGGTCGTTGTAGAAAGCGAGACCCATGATAGCGATAAGCGCGAGTATTCCAACCTGCTGGCCGATGATCTGGGCCCGCTCGGAGAGCGGACTGCCCTTCACCCATTCCACCGTCTGATACACGATCTGGCCGCCGTCCAGCATCGGGATCGGCAGCAGGTTCAGCACGCCGAGGCTGATGCTGACCACAGCGAGGAAGCCGATGAAATACTCGCTGCCGGCGCTGGCGGATGAGCCCGCATACTGGGCGATGTTCACCGGACCGCTGATATTCTTCAGCGAGACATCGCCGACCAACATGCGGAAGAGCATGCTTACGGTGAACACCGTGGTGTCGACCATCTTGCCGGTGGCCTGCGCCACGGCCTCCAGCGGGCCGTATTCCTGGATGCTGATGCGCCGCTCGGAGGATTCGATGCGGTTGCTGATGCCGAGGATGCCACGGCGCTTGCCGTCGCTCTCCATCTCGCCCAGTGTGGTCTGCACCGTGCGCGTGTCGCCATCGCGGCGGTAAGTGATGGCCACCGTCTGTCCGGGCCGGGGGGATAACGCCTCGGTCAGCTCCCGCCAGCTCGCTACCGGCTCGCCGTCCACCGCCTCGATGCGGTCGCCGGATTCCAGCCCGGCCGCCTCGGCAGCGCTGTCCGCATTGACCTCGCCCACCACCACCGGCGGCGACCACGGTTGGAAACCGAGCCCGTCGAACAGCACCCCCGGCTCGGTCAGTCGCGCCGCATCCCGGCCCACGTCGATGGTCAGCCGCTCGGTGGAGCCGTCCGCGCGCTCGACCGTGAGCGGCACCCGCCCATCGTCTACCATATCGCCCAGCAGCGTGACCAGCGCGTCCTCCCAGCCGGAGACGTCTTTGTCACCCACCTGCAGGATGCGGTCCTCGTAGGCCAGTCCGGCCTCGGCCGCATAGGAGCCCGGCGCGACCTCGCCGACCACCGGCGCCACCACGGCCACGCCCTGCACGAACAGTATCCAGTAGGCTGCGATGGCGAACAGGAAATTGAAGGCGGGCCCGGCGAACAGCACGGCGATACGCTGGGGCACCGGTTGCTGGTCGAAGGCGCGGCCCTGGTCCTGAGGGGCGATCTCGGTCTCGCGGCCGTCCAGCAATTTGACGTAGCCGCCCAGCGGCAGCGCGGAGATGCAGTATTCGGTGTTGTCGGCGCCGCGCCGGATGCTCCACAGTGGCTTGCCGAAGCCGATCGAGTAGCGCAACACTTTGATCCCGAACAGCCTGGCGACGATGTAATGGCCATACTCGTGGATAGCGATCAGCAGGCTGATCGCTACGACGAAGGCCACGACGGATGTCAGTATGGTGCCCAAAGATCGCTTCTCCGCGCGCAAAGTCCGCCAGTATAAAGGATGGTCCCGCGCCTGCGGACGCCTTCCCGCCCACAAAGACAGACAGCGTCGGCGTGGCCGGGGTTCCCCGTCCGGCGCCGGGTGCGGGCAGTAAGCCTGACGCCACTCATGGCAGGTCGAGCAGTCTCAGCATCAACAGGAACAGTGGCGAGGCGGCCGCCAGGCTGTCCACCCGGTCCAGCACGCCGCCGTGGCCGGGGAACAGGTGGCCGCTGTCCTTCACCCCGGCACTGCGCTTGAACAGGCTCACCGTGAGGTCCCCGATGATCGACAGCAGGGTGGCGGCCAGCGACAATGGCAGGAGAATCGACAGCGAGATACCGAACCACCAGGCACCGGCGATGCAGACGAGCGTGGCGGCGCCAAGCCCGCCGAACACCCCCTCCCACGTCTTGCCGGGACTCACCCTGGGGGCGAGCTTGACCCGGCCGAAGCGGCGGCCGGCGAAGTAGGCCCCGATGTCCGCCGACCAGATGACGGCGAGCACGAACAGCACCACCTGCGGCCCCCGGGGCGCGCCGATATAAAGCGTCCCAAGCGCCAGATAAGCCGGCACCAGGATGGCGAGCCCGCCCAGCCAGACCAGCCAGCGAGGCACGCGGATGGGGTAGCGCACGACGAGTACGGCTGCCACCAGCCAGAAGCCCAGCGATAACAGCAGGACGGGCACGAGCGGCAGCGAGCCCGGCACCGCCCACCAGACGGCGACGAGAACCGCCGCCAGCACGGCGGGGAAGAGACTGCGCGCCGCGCCTTCGGCGCCCAGGAAAGCCGACCATTCCCAGCCGCCGGCGACGATTAGCACGCCGAGCAGCACCAGCGTCAGCGGCGGCGGGAATACGAACAGTGCCAGCAGGATCAGCACAACCGCGATCACTGCGGTGATGATACGCTGGCGCAGCATCATCCGACCTCGAGCTGTTCCTGCGTGCGACCGTAGCGCCGCTTGCGCTGTGCGAAATAGGCGAGTGCCTCGTGGAACTCCGCGGTGTCGAAATCCGGCCAGAGCGTGTCGCTGAAATACAGTTCCGTGTAGGCCAGGTTCCAGAGCAGGAAATTGGAGATGCGCCGCTCGCCGCCGGTGCGGATCAGCAGATCCGGATCCGGACAGCCCGCCAGTGACAAACGGGAGGCCACCGCCTCCTCATCCACGGAATCCACGCCGCGACGGCCCTCGGCCACCTCGGCCGCCAGCGAACGGGCCGCCTGGCCGATGTCCCAGCGCCCGCCGTAGGCGGCCGCGATGATCAGCCGCAGGCCGGTGTTATTCGCCGTTCGGCGCTCGGCTTCCGCCATCAGCCGCACCAGGCCGCCGGGCAGCCGCTGCCGCGCACCCACGAAGGTCAGTTTCACCCGGTTCTCGTGCAGTTCCGCCACCTCTCGCTTCAGCGATTCGACGAACAGCCTCATCAGGCCGGTGACCTCTTCCCTGGGACGCGACCAGTTCTCGCTGGAGAAAGCGAACAGCGTCAGGTACTCGATACCCAGCTTGCCGCAGGTCTCCACCGTCGTGCGCACGGGTCCGATGCCCGCGCGGTGCCCAAGCTGGCGGGGGAGTCCCCGGCGCCGCGCCCAGCGCCCGTTGCCGTCCATGATCACAGCCACGTGGCGCGGCAGGGTCGCGGGCAGGCTGCTGTTACGGGTATTGCTCATCGGCAGGCCATGGGACGCATGAGAGGGGCGTCTCTCAGAACTCGAGGAGTTCCTTTTCTTTCTCGGCCAGCTGCTGGTCCACTTCGGCCACGTATTTGTCGGTAAGCTGCTGAATGGCCTCCTCCGCGCGGCGCTCGTCGTCCTCGCTGATCTCCTTCTCCTTCAGGAGCTCTTTGAGGTCGTGCATGGCGTCGCGGCGGATATTGCGGATGGCCACGCGCCCGCCCTCCGCCTCGTGTCGCACGATGCGGATCATGTCCTTGCGGCGCTCTTCGGTAAGCGGCGGCAGGGGCACGCGTATGACCGTTCCGGCCGTCGCCGGATTCAGACCGAGGTCGGAATTCATGATGGCTTTCTCCACCACCTGGACCATCTGCTTCTCGTACGGAGAGATGGTGAGTGTGCGCGAGTCTTCCACGCCCACATTGGCCACCTGGTTCAGCGGCACCTCCGCGCCGTAGTACTCCACCTGGATGTGGTCCAGCAGGCTGGTGTGTGCACGTCCTGTGCGCAGCTTGGTGAATTCCTGCTGCAACGACGCCACACTCTTCTTCATGCGCTCCGCCGCGTCTTTCTTGATGTCCTCTATCACTCCGTGTCTCCGCTGATCAAAGGCCCTAGTTGGTGACGAGGGTGCCGACGTCCTCGCCGCGCACCACCCGCAGAAGAGCGCCGGGCCGCGTCAGGTCGAAGATCCTGAGCGGCAGCCCGTTGTCACGGCACATCACAATCGCCGTGGCGTCCATGACGTTCAGCTTGTCCGTCAGCACCTGGTCGAAGGAGACCGTCGAGTAGCGCCGGGCATCGGGCACGGTGACCGGATCTGCGCTGTAGACCCCGTCCACCTTGGTGGCTTTCAGCAGCATGTCCGCGCCGACCTCGATCGCGCGCAGACTGGCCGCGGTGTCGGTCGTGAAGAAGGGGTTACCGGTGCCGGCCGCGAGGATGACCACACGGCCTTTCTCCAGGTGGCGGATCGCACGGCGCCGGATGTAGTCCTCGCAGACCTCGTGGATCTGCAGCGCCGACATTACCCGGGCGAAGACGCCGAGACGCTCGAGAGCATCCTGCAGGGCCAGCGCGTTTATGACCGTGGCGAGCATGCCCATGTGATCGCCGGTGACCCGGTCCATGCCGGCCCGGGCGAGACCGGCGCCGCGGAAGATATTGCCGCCGCCGATCACCACACCCAGCTCGATGCCCAGCTCGTGCACGTCACGCAGCTCGCCGGCGATGCGCTTGATGATCTCCGGGTCGATACCGTAATCAAGGTTACCGAGCAGTGCCTCGCCGCTCAGCTTCAGCAGGATGCGCTTCAGACCTGGCGCGGCTTCAGACATAGGCGGAGCGACTCCGGTCATTGCCGTAGCCGGACAGCGCGGAGGCGCTCCCGGATCCGGCGTACGACAAGGCGTACGATACAAACTGCCCCGCGCGAGCGGGGCGATCCGATTCTATCCTACCGGGCAGCGGCGAGGCCATCGGCGGGATCCGACGCGGGCCTCAGCTGCCCTGTATCTGCGCCATCACCTCTTCGGCGAAGTTCTCTTCTTTCTTCTCGATGCCCTCGCCCACCTCGTAGCGCACGAAACGCTTCACGGAGGCGCCGGACTTGTCCAGCAGCTTGCCGACGGTGACGTCCGGATCCTTCACGAAAGGCTGGCCGACCAGGGTGATCTCCGAAAGCCACTTGCGCAGGCGCCCCTCGACCATCTTCTCGATGATCTCGGCCGGCTTGCCGCTATCCCGGGCCTGCTCGCTCAGGATGCGCCGCTCGGAGGCGAGCTGCTCGGCGTTCACGCCCTCCTCGCTGATGCAGGCGGGGTTGGAGGCGGCTACATGCATGGCCAGATCCCGGGCCAGCTCGGCGTCGCCGCCGTCCAGGACCACCACGGAACCGATGCGTGCGCCATGGCTGTAGACGCCGGTGTTACCGTCCGCCGGCACCACCTCGAAGCGGCGCACGCTGATGTTCTCGCCCACCCTGGCGATCAGCGCCTTGCGGGCCTCCTCGACGCTCTGGCCGTCCAGCTCGGCGGCCATCAGCTCATCGAGGCCGGACGGGCGCTGCGCCAGCACCAGCGCGGCCACCTTGTCGGCGAAGGCGGAGAAGTTCTCGTCCTTGGCGACGAAGTCGGTCTCGGAATTCACCTCGACCACGGCAAGGGCGTGGTCGCCGGTCGCGATGACGATCTTGCCGTCGGCAGCCACGCGGCCGGCCTTCTTGTCCGCCTTGGCCTGGCCGGACTTGCGCAGCTGCTCGACGGCGGCCTCGAGGTCGCCGTCCGTCTCCACCAGTGCCTTCTTGCACTCCATCATGCCTGCGCCCGTGCGTTCGCGCAGTTCCTTGACCATCGCTGCAGTTACAGCCATCTCTCTACCTCACAAGTCATTGCGGACGAGACCAGGATAACGCGGCACGTCCATGATTCTTCAGTCAAATCGCCCGCTCCGACCAGCCGGAGACCGGAGCACCGGGGTCCGCAGGCAGCCTCAGCCTTCCTTGTTCGGCTCCCCGACTTCCTCGCCGGCCTTCTTCGCGGCCTCGGCGGCGGCCTCGGGCTGCGGCGCGCCGGCGCCGGCCTCGCTGCCGGGCTCCTCGGCGACCGCCTTCGCAGCGGCCTCGGCCTCCGGTTTCGGCTCCTCGCCCGGGGCGGGCCCGTCAGCCGGCTGCGACTGCTGGGCCTCGGCCACGTCCGGCGCCTCGGCCGCCTCGCCGGCGTCTTCCGTCCTGGCCACGGCTTTCTTCTTCGCTGTCTTCTTCTTGGCCTTCTTCCTGGCGGGAGCCTTCCTGCGTGTGGTCTTTTTCGGCCGGCCCTCCTCGTCCAGTTCGACGAACTCGTCGTCGCCCAGGACGGCCTCCGGCGCCGAGGCCTTGCCATCCAGCACCGCGTCGGCGATCACCGCCGTGTACAGCTGGATCGCGCGCATGGCATCGTCGTTACCGGGGATGATGTGGTCGATCTCGTCCGGCGAACAGTTGGTGTCGATAACAGCGACCACCGGGATGCCCAGCTTCCGCGCCTCGGCCACGGCGATGTTCTCGTGCATCACATCGATCACGAACAGCGCATCCGGCAGGGAGTTCATCTGCTTGATGCCGCCGAGACTGCGCTCGAGCTTCTCGCGCTCGCGCTCGATGGTCAGGCCTTCTTTCTTTGTGAGCTGCTCGATCGTGCCGTCTTCCTTCATGGTCTCGATCTCGCCGAGACGCTTGATCGAACCCTTGATGGTCTTGAAATTGGTGAGCATGCCGCCCAGCCAGCGGTAGCTTACGAAGGGCATGCCGCAACGCTCGGCCTCGGTGCGGATGGCCTCGCGGGCAGAACGCTTGGTGCCAACGAACAGGACGGTGCCGCCATCGGAAGCCAGATTCTTCACATAGCCGGCCGCATCCCGCAGCATCGGCAGCGAGCGCTCGAGATTGATGATATGGATCTTGTTTCGTTCACCGAAGATGTAGGGGGCCATCTTCGGGTTCCAGTAACGGGTCTGATGCCCGAAATGCACACCAGCCTCCAGCAGCTGGCGCATATTCACGTCAGTCATGTCGTCTCCTCGGGTTGAGCCTCCATGCACCCTCGGACCGCAACCCCTTTTTCGGCAGGGCACCCGGCGGAACGTGTCGGTGCATGTGTGGATTAAGTTTTCGGATTGCCTGTCAGGCGCGCGCTTTATACCATAGGTGGCTTTGTCCAACAACGAAGCGGCGCTGAAACCCAACGGAGAGCGGCCCGGACGGACCCCGGATCCTGTGGAACCTGCGCGAGCGGCGGGGAGTGGCCCCGCCGATTTCCCACCAGATAACCCCCAGGTAAACCCAGAGCACGCCCGGCGCCCCCTTGCTATGAATGTGACCATAAAGACAACCGCGGAGCAGGAGAAGATGCGCGTGGCCGGCCGGCTGGCCGCCAGCGTGCTGGACATGATCGGCGAGCACGTGCGCCCGGGGGTGACCACGGGCGAGCTGGACGCCATCTGCCACCGCTACATCGTCGAAGAACTCGACGCCGTGCCTGCGCCGCTGAATTACCGTGGCTTCCCGAAGTCCATCTGCACCTCCGTCAATCACGTCGTCTGCCACGGTATCCCCGGCGATCGGCAGCTGAAGTCCGGCGACGCCCTGAATATCGACATCACGGTCATCAAGGAGGGATTCCACGGCGATACCAGCCGCATGTTCCACGTCGGCAAGCCCGCCGTACAGGCCGAGAGAGTCGCCGCCGTGGCCCTGGAGGGCATGCGGCGGGGCATATCCCAGGTGGCCCCGGGCCGCCATCTCGGTGACATCGGCCACGCCATCCAGAAATACGTCGAGTCCCAGCGCTGCTCGGTGGTGCGCGAGTACTGCGGGCACGGCATCGGCCGGGGCTTCCACGAGGACCCCCAGGTGCTGCATTACGGCAGGCCGGGCACGGGCATGGAACTCGTGCCGGGCATGACCATCACCGTCGAGCCCATGGTGAACGCCGGTAAACGCCACGTGAAACTGCTCCCTGACGGC
The DNA here is from genome assembly GCA_964427415.1 of uncultured Woeseiaceae bacterium. Classification (GTDB taxonomy): domain Bacteria; phylum Pseudomonadota; class Gammaproteobacteria; order Steroidobacterales; family Woeseiaceae; genus Lentisalinibacter. The sequence continues at coordinate 77,759 of CAYRUH010000008.1, forward strand.
TGGACGGTGGTCACCAAGGACCACTCCCTGTCCGCCCAGTGGGAGCACACCGTGCTGATCACTGCGACGGGACACGAAATACTCACCCTCGGAGCCGCGGAGCGCGAAGCCGCCGCCGCGGACGGCTGAGGCAGGCCGGCGTGAGCGCCAACGCCGGCGGGATCCGGGCAGCGGGCGGCACCGACCCGGCCATGATCATCCTGGATCGCCATCTGGGCGCCTGCCGGTCCGACGTCGAGCCCCTGTCCCTGCGGGAGGGCCTGGCGGAGGCGGACGACAACCTGGTGGAGCGTTTCCGCGCCGGCGAAGCCGTGGACGGGCTCGTGGTGGCCCGGGCCGACCTCATCGACCACCTGCTTCGCCACCTCTGGGACTGCTACGGGGGCAACCCGGCGGCCGCGCTGGTGGCCGTCGGCGGCTACGGTCGCGGCGAACTGCATCCCTGCTCCGATATCGACGTCATGGTGCTGCTGCCGGACGGGGAACAGGAGAGCGGCTGGCTCAGCGACCTGCTGACGGCGCTGTGGGACGTCGGCCTCGAGATCGGCCACAGCGTGCGCACCGTGGCCGACTGCGAACGCGAGGCGCGGGCCGATGTCACGGTCATGACCACGCTGATGGAGGCGCGGCTGCTCGCGGGCCCGGCGACGAACTTCGAAGCCATGCGCGGGGCCATCGGAGCCGACAGCATGTGGTCGTCCCGGGAGTTCTTCGAGGCCAAGCGCAAGGAGCAGATCGAGCGCCATCACCGCTATCACGACACCGCCTACAACCTGGAGCCCAACGTCAAGGGCAGCCCGGGCGGGCTGCGGGACATCCAGATGATCGGCTGGATCGCAAAGCGCCACTTCGGCGCCGAGCGACTGGCCGAGCTGGTCGACCACCGCTTCCTGACACCGGGCCAGCTGGACCGGCTCATCGAGGGCCGCAGCTTCCTGTGGAAGGTGCGCTTCGCCCTGCACGTGCTGACCGGGCGTCGCGAGGACCGGCTTCTGTTCGACCACCAGGTGAAGCTGGCCCAGATGCTCGGCTACGAGGACGCCTCCTACACGCTGGCTGTCGAGCAGATGATGCAGCGCTACTACCGCACCGTGATGGAGCTGTCGCGGCTCAACGAGATCCTGTTGCAGCTCTTCCAGGAGGCCATCCTGCTCGATCCGGAGGCGGAGCCGGAGCCGCTGAACGAGCGCTTCCAGGTCAGAAACGGCTTTCTGCAGACAGCCAATGACGAGGTGTTCGAGCGCGACCCGTCCGCGCTGCTGGAGCTGTTCACGCTGCTGCAGAAACACAGCGACATCAAGGGCGTGAGCGCCTGGACCGTCGGCCTGATCAAGCGCAGCCTGTATCTCATCGACGAGGAGTTCCGCCAGAGCCCCCGCAATCACCGGCTGTTCCTGGAGATCCTGCGCGCGCCCCGGGGCGTCACCCACGAGCTGCGGCGAATGAATCTCTACGGCGTGCTCGGGCTGTACATCCCCTCGTTCGGGCGCATCGTGGGGCGTATGCAGTACGACCTCTTCCACGCCTACACCGTGGATGCCCATACCCTGTTCGTCGTCAGCAACCTGCGCCGCTTCCGGCTGCACGAATTCGACCATGAGTACCCGCACCCGAGTGCGGTGATGCAGGCCCTGGAGAAGCCGGAGATCGCCTACCTGGGCGGCCTTTTCCACGACATCGCCAAGGGCCGCGGCGGCGATCACTCGGAGCTGGGCGCGGTCGACGCCGAGTCCTTCTGCCTGGAACACGGCCTGTCCCGCTACGAGGCGCGCATGGTCTCCTGGCTGGTGCGCCATCACCTGGCGTTGTCCACCACGGCGCAGAAAAAGGACATCAGCGACCCGGCGGTGATCAACGATTTCGCGGCGCTGGTCGGCGATCAGACCCACCTGGATTATCTGTATGTGCTGACGGTGGCGGACGTGCGCGGCACCAACCCCAAGCTTTGGAACTCCTGGAAAGCGAGTCTGTTCCAGGACCTCTACGAACTGACCAAACGGGCGCTGCGCCGCGGGCTGGAGAATCCCATCGACAAGGACGAGCTCATCGCCGAGACCCAGCGCGAGGCCCGCCGGGCTCTCTCGGCCGGCGGCGTCGACGATGCGGACATCGACCCGGTCTGGGCGCTGCAGAATCCGGAGTATTTCCTGCGCCACGGCGCCGATGAGATCGCCTGGCAAACCGAATTCCTGGCCGCTCACCGGGACGAGCTGGACCAGCCGCTCATCGCCGTGCGCCCGCTGGAGGAGACGGGTGGTATCGGGCTGTTCCTGTATACGCCCCAGCAGTATCACACTTTCGCTAATGCGACGGCGTTGATCGATGAACTCGGGCTCAGCATCCTGGATGCCCGCATCACCCCCACCCGCAACGGCTACAGCATGGATACCTACATCGTGATGGAAGTCGGAGAGGCGGAGACGCCGCCGGACAGCGACCGCCTCGAGGAGATCCTGAGCCGTCTCACCCAGGTGGTCCGTCGGGGCGAAGACTGGGACGCGCGGGTCACTCGTCGCGCGCCGCGGCAGGTGCGCATGTTCCGCACGCCCACCCAGATCAGTTTCGCCGAAGACACCGCCGGCAGGCGCACCATCATGGAGCTGGTGGCGGGCGACCGGCCGGGCCTGCTGCTGGCGGTGGGCAAGGTCTTCCGCGAACTGGGCGTCGAGATCAAGGCCGCGAAGATCCTCACCATCGGCGAGCGGGCAGAGGACGTGTTCTACCTGACCGGCCACGACCAGCGGCCGCTGGACGCCGGCGTACGCAACGCGCTGAACCGCACCCTCGACGAGAGACTCGGCGAGGCGGCCTGACCATGAATCCGCGGATCCGGCGCCTGCACCCCTACCCCTTCGAGCAGCTCGGGGAGCTGCTGGCAGGCGTCGAGCCGCCGGACGGCGTCAGCCGCATCCCGCTGTCCATCGGCGAGCCCCGGCACGAGACGCCCGCCTTCATCCTGGAGGCCCTGCAGGCAGCCCTGGCCGCGGGCGCCGGTGTCTATCCGGTCTCGCACGGGCTGGAGGAGTTGCGCGAGGCCTGTGCCGAGTGGCTCGCCCGGCGCTTCGGCGTCCGCGTGGACCCGGCCGCGCACATTCTGCCGGTGAACGGCACCCGGGAGGGCCTGTTCTCCTTCGCCCAGGCGGTGATCGATCCGGGCGCGGGCAGCTACGTTGCGATGCCGAATCCGTTCTACCAGATCTACGAAGGGGCAGCGCTGCTCGCCGGCGCCGAGCCCTGGTACCTGCCCACCCTGCCGGAGAGCGGCTTTCGTCCCCGTCTGGCGGATGTGCCGGAACGGGTGTGGGCGCGGACGGCCCTGGTCTACGTCTGCTCGCCCGGCAATCCCACCGGTGCCGTGCTGGACGCCGCTTTCTACCGGGAACTGCTGGAACTGGCCGATCGACACGACTTCGTCATCGCGGCCGACGAGTGCTATGCGGACATCTATCTGGACGTGGCGCCGGTCTCGCTGCTGGAGGTCTGCCGCGACCTGGGACGCGACGACTATGCCCGCTGCATCGCCTTCCACAGCCTGTCCAAGCGCTCCAATATCCCCGGCCTGCGCTCGGGCTTTGTCGCCGGCGACGCCCGGATCATGGCCGACTACCGCCGCTACCGCACCTACCACGGCTGCGCCATGCCGGTTCCCACCCAGCTCGCCAGCGTCGCGGCCTGGGCCGACGACGTCCACGCAGAAACCAATCGCCGCCTGTACGCACGCAAATTCCGGGAAGCCACGCCGCTGCTCGCCGACGTCCTCGACGTGCAAGCGCCCCCTGCCTCGTTTTATCTCTGGGTCGGCGTCGGCGGCGACGACGAGCGCTACGCGCGGGAACTCTACGCGGCCACCAACGTGGTGACGCTGCCGGGCTCCTACCTGGCGCGGGAGGCCGGCGGCGTGAACCCGGGCGCCGGCCGCCTGCGGCTGTCACTGGTGGCGCCGCCCGAGGACTGCCTCGAGGCCGCCCGGCGCATCCGCGAGTTCGCACTCGCCCGTCAGGCCCGGCGCGTATGACGACGAACAAGAACGATGAACAAGGAGTGACAATGAGCGACATCCGCGACACCATCGAGCAGGCGTGGGAGCGTCGTGCCGATCTGCGTCCAGGCGACAACGAGGTGGCTGACGCCGTGCAGTCGGCACTGGCCGAACTCGACAGCGGCCGCGCCAGAGTGGCGGAGCCGGGGCCGGACGGCTGGGTGGTGCACGACTGGCTGAAGAAGGCGGTACTGCTCTACTTCCGCCTCTCAGACAACCGGGTGGTCGAAGGCGGCCACACCCGCTACTACGACAAGGTCGGCCTGAAATACGCCGACTATGACCTGGAACGCTTCCGATCCGACGGCGTGCGCGTCGTACCGGACGCGCAGGTGCGCCGCGGCGCCTACGTGGCGCCCGACGTTGTGCTCATGCCCTCCTACGTCAACATCGGCGCCTGGATCGGCGCCGGGACCATGGTGGACACCTGGGCCACGGTTGGCAGCTGCGCCCAGATCGGCGCGAACGTGCACCTGTCCGGCGGCGTCGGCATCGGCGGCGTGCTGGAGCCCCTGCAGGCGGCCCCGACCATAGTCGAGGACGGCTGCTTCATCGGCGCGCGCTCCGAGATCGTCGAGGGCGTCATCGTCGAGCGCGGCGCGGTAATCTCCATGGGCGTCTACATCGGCCAGAGCACCCGCATTTACGACCGCGAGACCGGCGAGATAAGCTACGGCCGCGTGCCGGCCGGCAGCGTGGTCGTGCCCGGCAATCTGCCGGCACAGGACGGCAGCCATTCGCTGTATGCCGCCGTGATCGTAAAGCGTGTGGACGAGAAGACGAAGGCCAGGGTGGGCCTGAACGCGTTGCTGCGCAATCTGGACTAAGCCATCTGGACCAGCTATCGGCATCGAGCCATGGGAGAGGCGACCATCGACATTTACGGACTGAAGAGCTGCGACAGCTGTCGCAAGGCGCTGCAGTGGCTGCAGGCGCACGATATCGAGCACCGGTTTCACGACGTCCGCGACGACGGCGTCACCATCCAGATGCTGGAACGGTGGGCCGACCGGGTGGAGTGGGAGGCGCTGCTGAACAAGCGCAGCCTGACCTGGCGGCGCATACCGGAACTCGACCGCCAGAACCTGAGCCGTGCCGGGGCGCTCGCGCTGATGCTGGAGAATCCGACGCTGATCAAGCGGCCCGTGATCGAGAGCCGCAAGCGGATGGTCGTGGGCTTCGACGCCGAGGCCTACGGGCGCATATTCGGTGTCTGAACGGTACCCGTCGGTTCCCTTCAGCCGAAACGGCCGGTGATGTAGTCTTCGGTCAGCTTGTGCTGGGGGTTGGTGAAGACCCGGTCGGTGTCGTCCACCTCGATCAGTTTGCCCAGATGGAAGTACGCGGTGCGTTGCGATACGCGCGCCGCCTGCTGCATGGAGTGGGTGACGATCACGATGGCGTAGTTCTCGCGCAGCTCATCGATCAGGTCCTCGATGCGGGCCGTCGCGATCGGATCCAGCGCCGAGCACGGCTCGTCCATCAGGATCACCTCCGGGCTGACGGCGATGGTGCGGGCGATGCACAGCCGCTGCTGCTGGCCGCCCGACAGGCCGGTGCCCGGCTCGTCCAGCCGGTCCTTCACCTCGGCCAGCAGACCCGCGCGCTCGAGGCTGTTGTGCACGATCTCGTCGAGGTCCGCCCGGTTCGAGGCCAGGCCATGGATGCGGGGTCCATAGGCGACGTTGTCGTAGATGGACTTCGGAAACGGGTTGGGCTTCTGGAACACGATGCCCACCCGGGCACGCAGGGCCACCACATCGAGGTTGCGGTCGTAGATGTCCTGGCCGTCCAGTGTGATCTTGCCAGTCACGCGCGCCGACTCGATCGTGTCGTTCATGCGGTTTAGACAGCGCAGATAGGTGGACTTGCCGCAGCCGGACGGACCGATCAGCGCGATCACCTCGTTCTGGCCGATCTCCAGGCTGACGTCGATGATCGCATGGTTGTCGTCGTAGAAGACGTCGACGTGTTCGGTGCACAGGAACGGCTGCTTCGCCCGGGGGTTGCCGACGGTCTTGTAGGCGCCCTCCTCCGGCTCGCGCCGGAACTCCTCGACGGCGGGTGCGGCGGGGGTCCTCGGGGTCAGTTGATCGTCGGCCACAGGGGAGGTCGGTCCTTGTTGCACGCGGCCTGCGGCCGCCGTGGAGTCGGTGTCGGTCCTGAATTCGGGCTTCATTCTCTTACAGTTCCCTGCCCGCCTCAACAGCGGACTGTCTAAAAGCTGCGCTCGAAACGCCGCCGCAACAATACGGCGGTGAGGTTCATCACCAGGAGGAATCCGAGCAGCACGATGATCGCCGCGGAGGTCCGCTCAACGAAGGCGCGCTCGGGGCTGTCGGCCCAGAGAAAAATCTGTACCGGCAACGCAGCCGAGGCATCCAGCGGCCCCTCGGGTATATCGACGATGAAGGCCACCATACCAATCATGAGCAGCGGTGCGGTCTCGCCCAAGGCGCGGGCCATGCCGATAATGGTACCGGTGAGGATGCCCGGCAGCGCCAGCGGCAGTACGTGCTGGAACACCATCTGCATCTTCGACGCTCCCAGACCCAGGGCGGCCTCCTTGATCGACGGCGGCACCGCCTGAATGGAGGCCCGGGCGGCGATGATGATGACCGGCAGCGTCATCAACGACAGCACCAGCCCGCCGACCAGCGGCGAGGAGCGCGGCAGTGCCGCCCAGTTGATGAAAACGGCGAGTCCGAGCAGGCCGAATACGATGGACGGTACCGCCGCCAGGTTGTTGATGTTCACCTCGATGAGATCCGTCCAGCGATTGCGCGGCGCGAACTCCTCCAGGTAGATTGCCGCCGCCACGCCGATTGGAAATGCCAGCGCGAGCGTGACCAGCAGCATGTAGAACGAACCCATCAGGGCGCCGCGGATGCCGGCGAGCTCCGGTTCCCGGGAATCGCCGTTCATGAACAGCGCCGTATTGAACTTGAGCTGCAGCCGCCCGGTTTCGGTGAGCCGGTCGATCCAGGCGAGCTGCCGGTCGTTCACCGGCCGAGCCTCCTCGGGCAGCGTGCGGTCGATGCTGCCCTTCACCAGCATGTCCACATCGGCGCTGGCCGGGACCCACACGCGGCGGGTCTCGCCGATGACCCCGGGATCGGCCGCGACCAGGTTCTGCACCTGATAGGAGGCGCCCACGCTGATCAGGTCGGCCAGCGCACGGCGGTCGCGCCGGCCGTTCACTTCCGGGAACAGGCCGTACAGGCTCTGCCTCGCCAGGCCGGAATAGTCAGCCAGTGCCAGGGCCTCGGGATTCCTCGCCCCGGTGGGCGAGATGAGTGCCGGATCCAGATAGACATCCAGCGCCACCTCGGACTGCACGAAAGCCTTGTAACCGCTCGCGACGATGCTGGCGAAGAACAGCACCAAAAAGGTCAGCCCCACGGAGACCGCCAGCATTCCCAGCAGGCGGAACCGGCGCTCACGGCTGTAGCGTCTGGCGAGCCCACCCTCCATGAGCTGCCGCGCACTTTGACTGGCGTCGCTCATTCGTACTGCTCCCGGTATTTACGCACGACACTGAGGCCGATCACGTTCAACCCCAGCGTCACCAGGAACAACACCAGGCCAAGGGCGAAGGCCGCCAGGGTTTTCGCACTGTCGAATTCCTGGTCGCCCACCAGCAGGGTCACGATCTGCACAGTGACCGTGGTCACCGCCTCCAGCGGATTGCCGGTCAGGTTCGCGGCGAGCCCGGCCGCCATCACCACGATCATGGTCTCGCCGATGGCCCGGGAGACGGCCAGCAGAATGCCGCCGACGATACCGGGCAGGGCCGCCGGCAGGATCACCAGCTTCACCGTCTCCGAGCGCGTGGCTCCCAGGCCGAATGAGCCGTCGCGCATGGCCCGTGGCACCGCCGTGATGGCGTCGTCCGACAGGGACGAGACCAGCGGGATGATCATGATGCCCATGACCAGCCCGGCCGCCAGCGCGCTCTCCGAGGCCACGTCCAGCCCCAGGTCGGAGCCGAACCCACGGATCACCGGCGCCACGGTCAGGGCGGCGAAGAAACCGTATACCACCGTCGGGATACCCGCGAGCACCTCGAGCAGCGGCTTGGCCGTGGAGCGGAATCTCGGCCGCGCGTACTCCGTCAGGTAGATCGCGGTCATCAGGCCGATGGGCACCGCCACGAACATGGCGATGGCGGTGATGAGCAACGTACCCGTAAACAGCGGTACGGCGCCGAAAGCCCCGGAGGAGCCCACCTGGTCGGCGCGGATGGCGGTCTGGGGACTCCACTCAAGGCCGAACAGGAATTCGCTGATCGGCACCTTGCGGAAGAACAGAATGGACTCGAACAGCACCGAGAGGACGATGCCGACCGTGGTCAGGACGGCGATGGTCGATGCGGCGAGCAGCGCGCTCTGGACCACGCGTTCCACGTGATTGCGGGCCCGGAAGCCGGGCGAGATTCGCCGCCAGGCCAGCGCCGCACCGCCCACGGCTGCCGCCAGGGCGAACACCGAAAGCAACAGCCGACTCTTCGCTCGCGTCTGCAGATAGAAATCTGCCGCCGCCCGCATGTCCGCGTCGACGAAGGTGCTGACGACGTCCCCGGCGGCGAGGTTGCGGATGTCGTTGACGGCCAGATCCAGCGCGCCCGCGGACACATCGCGCACCGACTCGGGCAACCGCTCGACCATCAGCGCCGTGATCACTCGAGGCTCCAGCGTGGTCCACAGCAGAACGATGGCGAGCCCGGGCAGCAGGCACCAGATAGCGGTGAAATAGCCGTAATAGCTCGGCAGGGAATGCAGGCGCGCCATCGGCCGTTCGCCGCCGGCCGTGCTCAGGGAGCGGCCGCGCCCGAGACGGTACGCGGCAATGCAGAGCAGCAGCAGGATCAGCAGCAGTGTCTCTGACTGCATTCGGTCATCCTTCCATCGTGGCGCAGTTAGCACAGCGGCCGGCAGACCGCCGCGCTTCCCTCGTCTCTGGTTATGGTCGTCTTATGTCCGTCCGGTCCGGCTCAGAGCCTGATCGGCGCCAGCGATTCCACGGCCGCCAGTACCCGGGCCCGCTCCGGCTCCGGCATGGGAATCAGGCCGCGCTCGGCCAGGTAGCCGTTGTCGCCCCATGCACGCTCGCTCGTGATTTCACGCAGGAATTCCCGCATACCGGGGATCACGCCGACATGGGCCTTCTTGGCGTACGTGTACATCGGACGGGACACCGGATAATCGCCAGAGGCGATGTTCTCGAAGGTCGGCTCCACGCCGTCGACGAACGACCCCTGAACCTTCTCGATGTTCTGATCCAGAAAACTGAAACCGAAGATGCCCAGGGCGGCCGGGTTGGCATCCAGCTTCTGGACGATGAGATTGTCATTCTCGCCGGCTTCCACATACACGCCGTCCTCGCGGATGGAGTGGCAGACCGTTTTGTAGCGGTTCTCGTCTTCATTCTCGAGCGCAGCAATCCAGTCGAAGGTCTGGCAGCCGCCCTCCATGGCGAGTTCCACAAACGCATCGCGGGTGCCCGAGGTAGGCGGCGGGCCCAGCACCTCGATCTCGACATCCGGCAGATTCGGGTCGACCTCGCTCCAGACCGTATAGGGATTCGGCACCAGTTTCTCATCACCTGCGGGATCCGGGACCTCCTTGGCAAGTGCCAGGAAGATATCGCGACGGTTCAGCCGGTACTGTTCGGACTCCACGGCGTTGGCCATCACGATGCCGTCGTAGCCCATTTTGACCTCGATCACGTCGGTAACGCCGTTCTCGGCGCACATGTCGAGTTCGGAGGCCTTCACCCGGCGCGAGGAGTTCGTCACGTCCGGATGGTTTACCCCGACGCCGGCGCAGAACAGTTTGAAGCCGCCGCCGGAGCCGGTCGACTCCACCTTGGGCGTGCGAAACTGCGTGGTCTTGCCGAAACGCTCGGCCACTACCGTGGTGAACGGATAGACGGTAGAGGAACCGACGATGTAAATATTGTTGCGGCCACTCTGGGCGAGGGCGGTACCGGCCACGAGCAGGCCGACACCGATGCCGGCGACGGTTGCAATCGTCGGGGTGGTTGCGATTCGTCCCGGAGTTGTGCTTCTCTTGCTCACGATCTACTCCCGCGGTTCAGGCAATATTCGGAGGAGGCAAGGATAGCGCTGCAAGGTTACGGAAATATTGCAGACGATCCTTTCCATGGGAAACCCCATCCAATTATTACGTTATTATTTTCAATTGATTAAAAGATATTTCTGATGTCGAATATTATCGCCGTCCGGGACCAAAAGGCATGCACCTCGGAGGAAACGGTGCGTCTCGCCTGCGAACTGATCCGCCGCCGGTCGGTGACACCCGAGGACGCCGGGTGCCTGCCCGTCATGGCCGATCGCCTGGCCGCCCTGGGCTTCAGGATAGAGCATCTGCGCTTTGGTGACACGGACAATCTGTGGGCCCGGCGAGGCGAGTCGGATCCCGTGTTCTGTTTCGCCGGCCATACGGACGTCGTCCCCCCCGGCGACCTTGATGCATGGTCCAGCGACCCCTTCGAACCGACCTTCCGCGACGGACTGCTCTACGGCCGGGGCGCAGCGGACATGAAATCGAGCCTCGCCGCCATGCTGGTGGCGACGGAACGCTTCCTGGCGACGCATCCGGACCCTGCGGGCTCCATCGCCTTCCTGATCACCAGCGACGAGGAAGGCCCCGCCCGGGACGGCACGAGACGGGTGATCGAGACGCTGCAACAGCGCGGCGAACACATCCACTGGTGCGTGCTGGGCGAGCCGTCGAGCGAGGCGGTGCTCGGCGACATGGTGCGCAACGGGCGTCGGGGTTCACTGAGCGGCATCCTCAAAGTCCGCGGCATCCAGGGCCACGTGGCCTACCCCCAGCTGGCCGATAACCCGATCCAGCGTTTCGCCCCGGCGCTGGCCGAACTCTATGCCACGCCGCTGGACGAGGGCAACGAGCACTTCCCGCCCACGAGCTTCCAGGTGGTGAACGTGCAGGCCGGGATCGGTGCCCCGAATGTGACGCCCGGCGAGCTGAACGCGCGCTTCAACTTCCGTTACTCCACCGAGTGGACCCATGAAAGCCTGATCGCTCACGTGGAGTCGATACTCGACCGCCACGGCCTGGACTACGAGCTGCGCTGGCATCTGTCGGGCAAGCCTTTCCTGACCGCGGAAGGCACGCTGACCGGCGCCGTCACCGCCGCCGTACGGGACGAACTCGGGGTGAAGGCTGAACTCTCGACCGGGGGCGGCACCTCGGACGGCCGGTTCATTTCCCCGGCGGGGGCACAGGTGGTGGAACTGGGTCCGGTGAATGCCTCGATCCACAAGATCGACGAGCACATTCGCGTGGAGGATATCGTCCGCCTGACGGCGGTCTACGAGCGCATCCTGGAACGGCTGCTGACCGGCTGAGCCCTCAGACGTCGCCGCGGCGAGCCGGCAGCCCGAAATTCGCGATCAGGCCGAACAGGCCCAGCAGCGTCAGACAGATCAGCACCCAGGCAGGCATGCTGAGCCCCAGGAACGACCATTTCAGCTCGGCACATTCCCCGGATCCCGAGAGGACCTCGCGGATCACCTCGGTCAGTGGGACCGTATTCACCAGATAATCCAGTCCGGCGCCGCAGGCGGGTACTTCGTCAGCGGGCAGGTTCTGCACCCAGACGTGGCGGCCCGCGATGCCGGCGCCTGCAGCCGCAGCGGCCAGTATCAGTGCACCGTATACGCGGGCACCCCACGCCGCGGGGTTGTGCAGGAAAGCGAGCAGGAATACTGCACCCAGGCCGATGGTGGCCACCCGCTGGAAGACGCACAGAGGGCAGGGCTCCAGCAGGAGCACGTACTCCGAATAGAGCGCGAATCCCATCATCGCCAGGCACGCCAGCAGGCCCGCGAGGTTGGCATAGCGGCGCTTCATGAAATCCGTGGCGATCATGCTGCTGGCGGGCGCGGGTTCGCGGTCAGGCAGGCTGCTGCTCGTCCAGCGCGTCGATATCGGTGTGCCGGATATCCTTGCCGTGGACCATGTAGATGACGTATTCGCCAATATTCTTGGCGTGGTCGCCGATACGCTCGAGGGCCCGGGCCGCCCAGGTGACGTTCATCACCCGCTTGATGCTGCGCGGATCCTCCATCATGAAGGTGATGCACTGACGTTGAATGGTCTCGTATTCCTCGTCGACCATCTCGTCATCCTTGACCACCGCCAGCGAGGCCTGCACGTCCAGCCGCGCGAAGGCGTCCATGGCGTGGCGTACCATGCGGCTCACCTGACCACCCAGGTTCTTCAGCTCCCGGTAGGAGCCGGCCGGGCGATCCATTTCCGCGAGTTTGGAGGCGAGGAAGCCGATCTTCTCGGCCTCATCGCCGATACGCTCGAGGTCCGTGATGGTCTTGATAATGGCGACGATCAGGCGCAGATCGCTCGCGGTAGGTGCGCGGGTCGCCAGGATGCGGCTGCACTCCTCGTCGATGCTCACCTCCAGGTGATTGACCTTGTAGTCGTCATAGGCCACCTGCAGCCCCAGTTCGCTGTCGCCACTCACCACGGCCTCGACCGCGCGCTCGAGCTGGGATTCCACCAGTCCACCCATGGAGAGCACATTATTGCGCAGCGCCTCCAGGTCCTTGTTGAACCGGCGGGATATGTGATGGGTCAGATCCGTCGTCTGCATGAGTTACATCCTCTCTCGGGCCCGCACCGTGAATGATGGCAAATGCGTTTTCACGTCCATAGCCATGACCCTTTTGTGCCGTCGAGTGTAACAGCTTTGTCGTCCTGCTGGCGATATTTTGTAGTTACCGCACTTATACAACAGCATTGCTTTGTACATACATTGCCATACATCAAGATTGACCGATTATCGGACCGCCGCCGGATCAGCCCGTCGCGGAGCGGTCGCTCCCGGCCGCTCCCCGCGGGATCGGCACGGTCTCGGCACGCACCAGGCGCGCAGCCGGGAACCGGCAGATGAATCGGCTGCCTTCGCCCGGCCGGCTCTCCACCTCCAGGCTGGCATCGTGACGCCCGAGCGCGTGCTTGACGATGGCGAGCCCCAGGCCCACGCCTCCGTCTTCGCGGCTCCGGCCGCGGTTGACCCGGAAGAAGCGCTCGGTCAACCGGGGGATATCGTGCTCGGCGATGCCGACGCCGGTGTCCTCGACCACCAGCGAGGCACCCTCGCCGTCGGACTGCCAGCTCAGCGTCACACTGCCTTCCGCCGGGGTGTATCGCACCGCGTTGGACAGGAGATTGGTAATGATCGAGCGGATCTCGGCCGGATTGGCGTAAAGCTGCACCCGGGACCCGAGCCGCAGCTCCACCGCCGGGCCGCCGTCCGGACGGTCAAGCTCGGCCACCGCCTCCCTCAGCAGTTCCGCGACGTCGACGCGGTTGTCGGTACCCGCCTCGCTGCCCGACTCGAGCCGGGACAACTCGAGCAGCGCGTCCAGAATCTCCTTCATCCGGGCGGCCTGACGCTGCATCTCGGCGACGGGCCGCTGCCAGGCGCCCGTCATCTCGGTATCGTCGGTCATGGCCTCGAGGTAGCCGCCGATCACCGTGAGCGGCGAGCGCAGCTCGTGGGAAGCATTCGCCACGAAGTCCCGGCGCATGCGCGCCAGTTGCGCCTGCTCGGTGACGTCGCGCACCAGCAGCAGCCGCTGTCCTTCGCCGTAGGGCACTATCCGGCAGGTAAGCCAGCCGTCTTCGCGCAACGGTGACGGGATGGTCACGGAGCCCGAGTACTCGCCGCTCCGGAGATAGCTCACGAAAGCCGGGTAACGTATGAGATTGTCCACCCGCTGCCCCCGGTCGCGCCGGGGCCGCAGGCCAATCAGATGCTCCGCGGCCGAGTTGTAACGGGTGATCTCGGCATCCTCGTTCAGCACGATGCCGCCGTCAGGCATGGCATTGGTGGAGGCGCGGATTTCCTTGAGCGTGCGATGGTGCCGGCGCTTGTGTTTCCTGGCCCGCTGCTTCAGGTAGTCGATGCGGGCGAGTACCTGGGGCCAGATGCCCTTGCCGTCGGGCACATGGATGCGCCTGCGGGTCGTGAGCGCGCGCTCGAGGCGGAACAGCCTATTGAAGTGGACGCCGATCACGACCAGCGCGCCGATGAAGGCGCCTGCAAGCGCGTAACCGTACAGCCAGCCGATGAAGGCGCCGAGGCCGATGGCGCCGGCGGCCTTGAGCAGCGCATCGAACCAGGCGGATGGCATCAGGCGTCCCGCGATGAGAATCGGTAGCCGGCCCCGCGCACGGTCTGGATAAAGCCTTCCGCATTGCGCGCCGAGAGCGCCTTGCGCAGCCGGCGGATGTGTACGTCCACGGTGCGTTCCTCGACGTAGACATTGGCGCCCCAGACCCGGTCGAGCAGCTGCCCGCGGCTATACACCCGCTCCGGATGAGTCATCAGGAACTTGAGCAACCGGTACTCGGTGGGACCGAGCTGGACCTCCGCGCCGCCGACGCTCACCCGGTGCCCGGCCACGTCCAGCTCAAGGTCGCCGACGCTCACGATATCGTCGCCGGCGACGCCGGAACGGCGGAGCACGGCGTTAATGCGGGCGACCAGTTCCCGCGACGAGAACGGCTTGGTGATGTAGTCGTCGGCGCCGCCCTCCAGCCCGCTCACCTTGTCTTGCTCCTCGGCCCGGGCCGTCAGCATGATGACGGCCAGGTCTTCGAAGGTAGAATCCCGTTTCAGCGAGCGCGTCAGCTCGAGTCCGCTCATGTCCGGCAGCATCCAGTCGATAATGGCCAGGTCCGGCCGATGGTCGGCCAGCAGCTCTCGCGCCTGCCGGCAATCGGCGGCCTCGTCCACCTCGAAGCCGGCCCGCGAGAGATGAAATACGATCATCTCACGGATCGGGGCCTCGTCCTCGACCACCAGTATGCGGCGCGCTGTCGTCATGTCCGCTCCATGGACTCGATTAGAGCAAGTCTACATTACAGTCCGGTTACGAGGCCTGCCAGGCGACGGTCCGGCGAAGGTAAACAGGCGCCGCGTCCCGGGGCGCCAGCGTTTCGCCGGCAGCGAGACGAGGCGCAGCGAGCACCGCCACCTCGTGGGCGCGGGGAAAACGCAGTCCGGTGTCCACTCCGCCGGCCGGCACCATCTCCGGGTATCGGCCCCAGCCAGCGCCCGCCAGCCACCAGTCTCCTCCGGCAGGCTGCACGCCCGCGGGTGCCGTCAGCCGATCCGCGAGCAGCGTGCGCAGCCCCTCGCCGCCGGCCTTGTAGGCTCCGGCGTAGACCTCGCCCATGCGTGCGTCCTGGGTGACGTAGACCCGGCGCGCCTGCCCGGCCAGCGCGCGGGCGGCCAGCGCGGCCAGCGAGGAGACCGCCACCAGCGGCACTCCGGCACCGAGCCCGAAACCCTGGGCGGCCGATACGGCAATGCGCACCCCGGTAAACGAACCGGGCCCGGCGCCGAAAGCGATGCCGTCCAGTGCCTCCATGGGCAGATCCGCCTCGGCGAGGAGACTCGCCACCATGGGCAGGATCAGCTCCACGTGGCGACGGGGTTGCTCCTCGTAGCGGCCCGCCACATCGCCGTCCACCCACAGGGCGGCAGAGCAGGCATCGGCAGAGGTCTCGAGGGCGAGTATCTTCACCACGCCACGGCCTCGCCGGCGGTCTCGTGCCCGGCATAGAACGCCGCCAGGGCGTCCGGCTCGGTCACGGTGGCCATGGGCGCGAGCGCCTGCAGAAAGACCGGCCCGTAGCGGCGTGTGCCGATGCGCGGATCGCAGAGCACGATGGCACCGTAGTCGCCATGGTCCCTGATCAGGCGTCCCACGCCCTGCTTCATCGCGAGCACCGCCTCCGGCAGCTGGTGCTCCATAAATGGATTGCCACCCTGCCGGCGGATGAACTCCGTACGCGCCATCAACAGCGGGTCTCCCGGCGAGGTGAACGGCAGCTTGTCGATCACCACCCCGGTAAGCGCCGTGCCGCGCACGTCCACGCCCTCCCAGAACGTGCCGGTGCCGAGCAGCACCGCATTGCCGGCAGCCCGGAAACGCTCCAGCAGATCCGCCCGGGGCGCCTCGCCCTGCACCAGCAGCTCACGGTCGCCGAGGCGCTCGCGACGCGCCCGCCACCAGTCGGCCGCGATGCCGAGCGCCCGGTAGCTCGTGAACAGAAAGAACAAGCCGCCCGCGGTCATCTCCAGCAGCGGCGCAGCCGCCTCCATAGCGGCTTCGGTGTAACCGCGGGCCGACGGCTGGGGCAAACCGGACGGCAGATAGATGCGCGCCCGCTCGGACAGCCGGTAGGGGCTGGGGAACTGCAGGGTGCGCGCGTCATCGAGGCCCATCCGGCCGAGAAAGTGACTGAAATCCTCGCCCACCGCCAGCGTGGCCGAGGTGAATACCCACGGCGCCTCACTCATGTCGATCAACGCCCGCAGCCGGCCGGCGACATCCAGGGGCGTCAGGTGGAAGCGCACCGAGCGGCGGCTGACATCGAACCAGTACAGGCCGGCCTCCTCGTCTTCGTCGGTGGCGACCGTCAGGCGGCCGTGGAGCTCGTGGATCTGCTCGGCCACCGCCTCCACTTCCGCCGATTCGCCCGCCACCTCCCGGAGCGCCTCGTGCAGTTCCGCCAGGCGTCCGCGCAGCTCACCGAGAGGCCCGGCCAGCGCGCCCCGCTGCCCGCTCAGCTCATAGCGGCCGGCTTCCGGCGGGGCGGCGGTCACCAAACTCCGCACGGCATCGGTAACCGCACCGATCGCCTGGCGCAGCTCCGAGCCACCCAGCGCGAACGTGAACGCAGCAGCATCGTCCAGCACGTTCTCCACCTGGCGGGTGCCGGCGACGATGCCGAAGAAGCGGGTGGCCAGATCCGGGATCTGGTGTGCCTCATCGAGGATCAGCGCTTCCGCGCCCGGCAGGAAATCCACGAAGCCCTCCTCCTTCATGGCCAGGTCCGCGAGCAGCAGGTGATGATTCACCACCACCACGTCGGCTTTCTGGGCCGCCCGGCGGGCGTGCACGACGAAGCAGTCATCGAAGAACGGACACTTCTGGCCGAGGCAGTTCTCGGCGGTGGAGGTGACCAGCGGCCAGACCGCGGACTCTTCTTCTATCTCCACGACCTCGCGGCGGTCGCCGCTGCGGGTCTCGTGCTTCCAGCGCTCGAGCACGGCGAGTTGCCGCCGGAACCGCCCGGCCGCCGGCGTGCCAGCCGCCTGATCCAGCCGGTGCAGGCACAGATAATTGGCGCGGCCTTTCAGCAGCGCCGTGGACAATGGCTGGCCGATGGCTCTGGTCACGGTGGGCAGGTCCCGGTGAAACAGCTGATCCTGCAGTGCCCGGGTTCCCGTGGAGATGATCGTGCGCCGCCCGCTGCCGAGCGTCGGGATGAGGTAGGCGAAGGTTTTGCCGATACCTGTGCCGGCCTCTATCACCAGCGGTTCCTGCGCCGCCAGCGCGTCGGCCACGGCTTCCGCCATCATCGCCTGGGCGGCACGCGGCCGGAAGCCGTGCACCGTCTCGGCGAGCGGACTCTCGTCCCCGAAGAGGTCGCGGAAACTCTGCATGGACGCAGACTATACCCGCTGCCCCACGCGCCCTGCACGGCCCGCTTCGCCGCCGGATGACCCGGAAAGGGGCCGCCTTTCACGCACGCGGCCGCGCAAGTCCGGCACCGTTCGCCCGATGCGCGAGGCGTGCCGTGCCGGCCTCGGCTCTCGCCTGTTTACAGCTATTTTATACCAAGCGTTTTCAATGAGTTACCCGGCCACGACGATCATGCCGAAAGGCCTTGTTGCCGTTTGGCGGATGCTTGACAAGCCCGCTGACATCGCTTATTGTGCAATGCAACAATGATGCAGCGCAGCAACCGAGGAGGTGCCCTATGAACATCAGTGTCGAGAACATTTTCAATCGCGCCGCGGAGGACGCCCGTGGTCGGGTCGAGTCCGTCATCTCTGCAGCTCAGGACGGCGTCGAGCGCGCCGGTGACTGGGTCACGAAAGGCAAGACCCCGGTCCGTCGGATGTCCGACATGACCCTGCGTCTGGCCAGCATCTCTCACAAGACGACCGAGAAGCTGGTCAAGCATCAGACGAAGACGGTTGAGTCCACGCTGGACGCCGCCGGTGCCCGCCTGAAGGCCGCCGCGCGTGCCGAGAGCCTGGGCGCGCTGGTGAAGACCCAGGCCAACCTCATCCCGGCCACCACGTCGCGCGTCGTCGATAGCGTGCGCGGCACCGTGACCATCTTCGGCGACGCTGCCGAGGACGTGGGCGAGGTCGTGAAGACCACCGTCACGGACTTCCGCCAGAAGGCAGTGAAGCCCGCCAAGAAGACGGCCAAGAAGAAAGCGGCGAAGACCAAGAAGAAAGCCGCCAGCAAGACCCGCCGCACGGCAACCAAGGTTGCCAAGAAGGCGCGGCAGGTCGAGACGGGAGGCGCCAGCTCGGCAGCCGCCGCGTGATCGCCGTCTGACATAAGTCACTTGCGCCGCCGGATCGCTGATCCGGCGGCGTTTTTGTTTCAGCGATCGCAAATCGACAGGGGGAATGCACGGCGCAGCCGCGTGGGTATAATACCGGCCCCTGCGGGGAAACGACCCCGGAATTCCCCCAGCCGGCAGCGCAAGAGAGCACGATGAGCACGACGTTGAAGAGCCTCAGTGACTGGGTCGAAGAGGTGGCCCGTCTGACCCGGCCGGACGACATCTACTGGTGTACCGGCAGCGACCAGGAATACGAGAGCTTCGTCCAGAAGATGCTGGAGTCCGGCGATCTCGTGGAACTGAACCAGGACTCCTACCCCAACTGCTACCTGCACCGCTCCGACCCCTCGGACGTGGCCCGGGTCGAACACCTCACCTTCGTCTGCACCCGCCGTGAGGACGATGCCGGCCCCAACAACAACTGGATGAATCCGGCCGAAGCGCACGCGAAGCTCGACACGCTGTTCGACGGCTGCATGCACGGCCGTACCCTGTACGTTATCCCCTACTGCATGGGGCCCGTGGACTCGCCCTACTCCCGCTGCGGCGTGGAAATCACCGACAGCCCCTATGTCGTCGCCAACATGAAGCTGATGACCCGCATGGGCGATACCGCGCTCGCGCGCATCGAGCGCGACGGGACCTTCGTCAAGGGCATGCATTCCACCGGCGACCTGGACCCGGACAACCGCTACATCATGCATTTCCCGGAAGAGCTCGCCATCCGCAGCATCGGCTCGGGTTACGGCGGCAACGCGCTGCTCGGCAAGAAGTGCCATGCGCTCAGGATCGCCAGCTGGCAGGCGCGCCAGGAAGGCTGGCTGGCCGAACACATGCTGATCGTCGGCGTCGAGAGCCCGGACGGCGAGATCCACTATCTGGCCTGCGCCTTCCCGTCGGCCTGCGGCAAGACCAATCTGGCCATGCTGATCCCGCCCGCCTCGCAGCCGGGCTGGAAGATCTGGACCCTGGGCGACGACATCGCCTGGCTGCACCCGGACGGGGACGGCCGGCTGCGGGCCATCAACCCGGAGGCGGGCTACTTCGGCGTGGTGCCGGGCACAAATGCCAGGACCAACAAGAACGCCTACGACATGATCCAGCACGACACCATCTTCACGAACGTCGCAGTGACGGGCGACAACGAGCCCTGGTGGGAAGAGAAGAGACAAGGCGAACCCGCCGTCGACTGGCGCGGCCGCGACTATGACCCCGAACGCGGCGCCGCTGCCCACCCGAACTCCCGCTTCACGGTGGCGGCGACGCAGAATCCGAGCTACTCCTCACTGGCCGAGGCGCCCGAGGGCGTGCCCATCTCGGCCATCGTCTTCGGTGGTCGCCGCCGGGAACTGGCGCCGCTGGTGTACGAGGCGAAGGACTGGACCCATGGCGTGCTGGTCGGCGCCAGCGTGGCATCGGAGACCACTGCCGCGGCGACCGGCAAGGTGGGTGTGGTGCGCCGGGACCCGATGGCGATGAAGCCGTTCTGCGGCTACAACTTTGCCGACTACTGGGCCCACTGGCTGTCACTGGCGGACCGGCCGCTCCAGCTGCCCCGCATTTTCCACGTGAACTGGTTCCGCCGCGACGGCGACGGCCGCTTCCTGTGGCCGGGCTTCGGCGAGAACCTGCGGGTACTGCGCTGGATCATCGAGCGCTGCGAGGGTCGCGCCGACGCCGTAGAAACCGCGGTGGGCCTGCTGCCGAAGAAAGGCGACATCGACACCGAAGGCCTCGACATCGACCCGGACGTTCTGCAGGCACTTCTCACCGTCGACCCGGCGCAGTGGCAGGCGGAGATGGAAGCGGTCGGCGAGTACCTGCGCTCGTTCGGCGAGCGCGCTCCCGAGCGTCTGCTGGCCGAACACGGCGACGTGATGGAGAAGCTGGCGAAGGCTTCCTGAGCGGCGCCGCCGGACTCAGCGCACCAGCATGTAGTGGATGGCCAGCGGGCTGCCGGGCTTGGCGACCCGACCCAGGCCGATGATGCCCTCGCCGGCCAGTTCGGCGGAATCCCGGCGCACGAAGATCTCCTCGCCCTGCATGGTCTGGATGAAGGTGCCGTTGGTGCTCTCGTCCACCAGGAAGTAACGATGCCGGCGCTTCTCCACCCGGGCGTGGATGCGCGAGATCAGGTTGCCCTTCACCACCAGGTCGTTCTCGTCGGCGCGGCCCATGGAGATGCTGGTGCGCTTCGCATCCATCTCCACCTCCTTACCGTTGTAGGAGAGCAGGAGCCTCGCCGGCTTGTCGGCGCCCTGCTCTTCGAAGCCGATGGTCGGCAGCATGCTGGTGGCCTCCTCGGGCTGCCACAGCACCTCGTAGAGTGCCACCTCGTCGCGCTTGCCCTTCACCGTGGCGATATCGATCTGGCGCACCAGTGCCTGCCAGTCTTCGTCCAGCCGCTGCACCATCGTGTCGGTGGTGATGATCTGGCGCGCCTTCGCCTGGGAGGTCATGCGGTTGGCCGTGTGGACCGCGGAACCGAAGATATCCCGGTTCTCCTGCACGACGGGGCCGAAATGACAGCCGATGCGGATGGAGACTTTCTGACCGTCACCGATCAGCTCCTCGTTGTCGCTGATACGCTTCTGCATGGCCGCGGCCGCGCCGACGGCGGCATTGGCCGTCGGGAAGGTGGCCATCACCTCGTCGCCCATGGTCTTGATGACGGTGCCGCCGGTCTCCTCGGTGGCGGCTTTCATGATCTCCAGACACTCAGCCACCGTCTCGCGGGCGCGGTCGTCGCCCAGCGTCTCGTAGAGCTGGGTGCTGCCGACGACGTCGGCGAAGAGAATGGCGACTTCAGCGTCTGTGGTCATACTGTGTCCGAAAGCCTTTGCTGCCGGCGGGATACGCGGGGAAGCTTATCTGCTTTCCCGCTTGATTATACGCAGACAGGGGCGCGGACCGACACCCATTATGTCCAATCCGCCGGCAGCGGGTCCCGGGGCTCTATTTCTCGGCCACGATGTAGACGATCCAGGCCGGATCCGGCTCGCCCTCGGACTCCGGCGTGAACTCGCCGTTGCCCTCGCCGTCCTCGTCCTCGCCTTCCCAGTAGACGGTGGCCGTGCTGAATCCGGCCTCCAGCAGCAGCTCGCGGATTTCGGGCAGGGTCCAAAGCCGCCACTCGTAACTGAAAGCCTTCTTCATCTTCGAGCGGTCCGGGAACTTGAAGTGGATATGGCACTTCATATAGCCGGTCACGGGATGGTATTCCGCCTGGTGCCAGACATAGGTGAAGTCGTCGTGCTCGGTCTCCTCCTTCACCACGTCCATGGTCTCGGAGCCGCCGAAAGCGTCCAGGAACAGGATGCCGTCGTCTACGAGAGACTCACGACAGCGCTCGAAGTAGCAGCGCATCTCGTCCCTGGTATCGAAGATGAAATAGCTGAAGTTGAATGCGCCGATCAGGTCAACCACGCCGGTGTTGGCGCTGAGCACGTTGTCCTCGATGAGGGTGACCCGGTCGCGCTCATCGTGAGTCAGGTGGGAAAGCCGGTTCCCGCGCCCCCAGTCCAGGACCTCCGGATCCAGGTCGACGCCGATCGCGCGACGATCGCTGCCCCGGCGCACCCATTCGCAGCAGGCGCTCGCCGTGCCGCAGAAATCCTCGCGGAATATCTGCGGTATGCGTCCACGGATTTCGCCGAAGGTGTCGATGAGGAAGTCCACCTCCACCTCCACGTCCTGAACGGATTCCTCATAAAGCTCGTGCCTGTCGGCGAGCTCGGCCATTGTCTGCCCGGTCTGCTTGCGTTGTGCCTTGCCCATGGAGTGTCTGTACCTTTCTTGTCAGGAGCGGACGCGGTCCTGCCGCCGCTGAATTGTATAGGCTGCGGCCGCGGTGGGCTATGCGTACGGCCCCGCCGCTTTCGGTACAATCCGTCGCAAACTGTATCGGAGCCATTCATGTCGTCGACCACGCTGACACGACGTTCCGGCATTGCCCTGTTTGCTGCTGCTATCGCGATTGCCGCCACGGGCGCAGCGCAACCGCTGTCAGAGGAGCTGCGCCACAGCGCCGCCTCGCTGAGAGACGCCGCGCTCGAGGGCACGCCGGCCTACGACATCGTCGAATCACTCACCATGGAAGTGGGCCCGCGCATGGCCGGTTCGCCGGGTGATCGTGCCGCCGTAGCCTGGGCGGTGGATAAGCTGCGCGCACTGGGTCTCGACAACGTGCGCACCCAGGAAGTGGAGGTGCCCCACTGGGACCGGGGCACGCTGTCGGTCACGCTCCTCGGCGAGAACCCGGTCCCGCTCGCCGCCGCCTCGCTCGGCGGCAGCGTCGGCACCGGTGAAGCCGGCATCGAGACCGGCGTGGTGAGAGTGACCGGTCTCGCAGATCTGCAGGACCGCGGCGCAGAGAACATCCGTGGCCGCATCGTCTTCATCGACCAGCGCATGGAGCGCGCGCGGGACGGCCGCGGCTATGGCGAGACCGTGCCCATCCGTCTGTACGGTGCACGGGAGGCGGCGAAGCTCGGGGCAGAGGCCGTCGTCATCCGCAGCGTCGGCACCAGCGACAACCGGACACCGCATACCGGCACCCAGCTCTACGACCTCTCCATCCGGCGCATCCCGGCCATCGCCCTGTCCGGACCGGACGCCGATCTGCTCGCCTATCGTATCGCCACCGGCGGGCAGCCGGTGCTGCGCATCCATTCCACCGCCCGCCAGCTGCCGCCCACCACCTCGGCGAACGTCATCGGCGAGATCCCCGGCAGAGAGGCATCGGAGGAGATCGTGCTGCTCGGCGCGCATCTCGACTCCTGGGACCTCGGCACCGGCGCGCTGGACGACGGCGCCGGCGTCGGCATCGTCACGGCGGCAGCCCATCTCATCGGGCAGCTGGGCCCCGCGCCCCGCCGCACCATCCGGGTCGTCCTCTTCGCCAACGAGGAGTTCGGCCTGTCCGGCGCGCGCCGGTATCGACAGATGAGCGACGAGGAGTTCGCCAACCACATCGTCGGCACGGAGGCCGATTTTGGCGCCGGCCGGGTGTGGCGGATCTCCTCCCATGTCGCGCCGGAAGCACTCGACCTGGTGGCCGGCATCCACGAGGTACTGGCGCCGCTCGGCGTCGAGCGCGGCGACAACGAGGCGAGCGGTGGCGCGGATTTGAGGCCATTGCGCACGGGCGGCATGCCGGTGTTTTCCCTGACCCAGGATGGCACGTATTATTTCGACTATCACCACACGGCCAACGACACCATCGACCGGATCGACCGCGAGGCCATCGACCAGAACGTGGCCGCGTACGCGGCCGTCGCCTGGATCGCCGCCAACCTGGAGCGCGACTTCGGGCGTCTGGCCGTCGAGCCCCGCGAGTCCCGCTGAGCGGTCGCGCCGGCCACGGCAAATCGATGACGACACCCACTGACATCATCACGGAAGTGCCATGAACAAGACACCGACACACCTGATCATCGTCCTGGCCATCGTGGCCACCGTGGCCACCCTGGCCACCCCAGCCACCGTCGCCGTCGCCGCCACCACCGCGACGGCGGAGACGCGCGAGACGCTAATGCTCCGCTACCCGGACATCCACGGCGATCGCATCGTGTTCACCTACGCCGGTAACCTCTGGAGCGTGTCCGCCGGCGGCGGCCAGGCGCGGCAGCTCACCAGCCATCCCGGCCTGGAAATATTCGCCGAGTTCTCGCCGGATGGCAGCGAAATTGCCTTCACCGGCCAGTACGACGGCGCAGAGCAGGTCTACGTCATCCCGGCGGAAGGCGGCGAGCCGCGTCAGCTGACCTGGTACCCGTCCCAGGGCCCGCTGCCCGCGCGCTGGGGCTATGACCACCTGGTGCAGGGCTGGACGCCGGACGGCGAGCGGGTGCTGTTCCGCTCACTGCGCGATGCCTGGAGCCTCGGCGACGGCCGCCTGTTCACGGTCAGCCGCGAGGGTGGAGCGCCGGAACCGCTGCCGCTGCCCAGTGCCGGCGCCGCCACCTTCGCGGGCAGCGCCGACCGTCTGTTCTATTCGCCGCTGATGCGCGATTTCCGCACCTGGAAGCGCTATCAGGGCGGCTGGGCCCAGGACCTGTATCTGCTGGACATGGCCGGACGCAAGGCGGCGCCGGTGACCAGCCACGAGCGCTCGGATCGCGACCCCATGTGGATCGACGGCACCGCTTACTTCGCCTCGGATCGTGACGGCCGCTTCAATCTCTACCGTCACGACCCGGCCACCGGCGAGACCACCCAGCTGACCCGTTACACCGACCGGGACGTGCGCTGGCCCGGCACCGACGGTGCGAACCGCATCGCCTACGAGCTGAACGGCGCCCTACACGTCCATGACACGGTCACGGGCGAGGACCGCCGTCTCACCATCACCGTGCCCTCCGACCTGGTCCCGGCACGACCGCGCCAGGTCAGCGTCGCCGGGCAGATCGAGGCCTTCGCGCTCTCACCGAAGGCCCGCCGGGCGCTGTTCGTCGCCCGGGGCGATCTCTTCAGCGTGCCGGTGGAGAAAGGCCTGACCATCAATCTCACCGGCACCTCGAACGCCCACGAGCGGGAAGCCGCCTGGTCGCCCGACGGCAGCCGCATCGCCTACGTCTCCGACTTCTCCGGCGAGGAGGCGGTCTACGTGGAGGACTCCGCCGGCGGCGACCCGGTGCAGCTCTCCGAGGGCTACCGCACCCGCTACTCTGCGCCCGAGTTCTCTCCGGACGGCAAGCGTCTCGCCTGGCACGATGCCGCGGGGCGCATTTTCGTGGCACGCACCGACGGCCGCGGCGAACCCGTGGTCGCCGCCGACGAGGCCCAGGGCGACACGGCCGACTACGCCTGGTCGCCTGACAGCCGCTGGCTCGCCTTCAGCCTGAGCGAGCCCTCGGGCCTGCGCTCCATCCACGTGTGGGACGCCGAGCGCGAGAAACTGCATCGCGTCACCGACGAGATCTTCAACGACCGCACGCCGTCCTGGTCGCCGGACGGCAAGGCACTGTACTTCCTCGGCGACCGCATGTTCCAGCCCCAGATCGGCACCCGAGAGTTCAATTACACCCTCGTCGACCAGGTGGGCATACTCGGCCTCGCCCTGACCGCCGACGCCGGTAACCCGTTCGCACCGGAGAACGCCAATCCGGCCATCGAGCAGGAAGAAGAGAAGAACAAAGACGAGAAGAAAGACCGCAGAACCGCACCGGAAGTCCGCATTGACTTCGAGGGGCTGGCCGGCCGCTACTTCCGCGTGCCCGGCATCACGCCGAGCAACATCAGCGGACTGGCCGTCACCGGACAGCATATCCTCTACCTGGTGTCCGACTCTTTTTACTACGGTCGCGAGCCGCTGCAGCAGCCGCGTCTCATGGCCTACAGCATCGAAGACCGGGAGGCGACGGAACTCGCCGGCGGCATCCAGGGCGTGAGCCTTTCGCCTGATGGCGGTTTCGTGATGGTGCGGGGGCAGGACGGTTACAAGGTCTATGAAGTCGCCAAGGGCGCCGGACAGGAGACCAGGGCGGTGGCCACCGAAAAGCTGGTGGCCGACATCGATCCCCGTGCCGAGTGGCGCACTATCTTCCACGAGGTCTGGCGCCGCTTCCGCGACTACTTCTACGTCGAGAACATGCACGGCCTCGACTGGCAGGCTGTGCGTGCACAGTACGAGCCACTGCTCGAGCACGTCTCGCACCGCTCCGACCTCAACTACCTCATCGGCGAGATGATCGCCGAACTCAACGCTTCCCACACCTATATCGCCGGCGGGGACCAGGGACTGCCGGACCGGCCGAACGTGGCGCTGCTCGGCGCGCGCTTTGCGCCGGATGCCGACGCGGGCCGCTACCGCATCGCCCACATCCTGCAGGGCGAGAATGACAGCGGGCGTTATCGCTCGCCGCTCACGGAGACGGGCGTCGACGTTCGGGAAGGTGACTACCTGCTGGCCGTCAACGGGCGGCAGCTCACCGCCGCCATGAATCCGTACGCGCTGCTGACCGTCCCTGGCGGCCAGCCACTGCAGCTCACCGTCGGCGAAACACCCGACCTGGAGGACGCGCGCACGGTGCTGGTCGAGCCGCTCGCCAGCGAATCGGACCTCATTTACCTCAACTGGGTGGCGGAGAACCGGCGCAAGGTGGCAGAAGCGACCGACGGGCGCGTGGGCTACATCCACCTGCCGGACATGGGCGCAAACGGTATCCGCGAGTTCATCAAGTGGTACTACCCACAGATCCGCAAGGACGGCATCGTGGTGGACGTGCGCTCTAACGGCGGCGGCAACGTCTCCCAGATGCTCATCGAGCGCCTGCGCCGCAACGTCCTGGGCCTGACCTACGCACGTCACAACGACCGGCCCGGCACCTATCCCTACATCGTCTTCCCAGGCCACCTCGTCTGCCTCATCAACGAGACCTCGGCCTCTGACGGGGACATCTTCCCCTGGATGTTCCGGGAGGCAGGCCTGGGCCCACTGATCGGTAAACGCACCTGGGGCGGCGTCATCGGCATCACCAACCACGGCCCGCTGCTGGACGGCGGCGAGGTCTACGTGCCCCAGTTCGGCTATGCCAACGCGGCTGGCGAATACGACGTCGAGGGCGAAGGTGTGGACCCGGACATCGTCGTGGAGAACGATCCGGTGGCCCTGCTCGAGGGGCTCGACCCGCAGCTCACGCGAGGCATCGCGGAGGTCATGCAGCGGATAGAGGCGAATCCGCCGCGCCTCCCGCAGCGGCCGGCCGACCCTGTGCGCATCGACTGAACGGCGGGGGTCAGGCGGCCCGCCGTAGTGCCATCAGGGCCTCCTCCACGACCTCGACACCGGCATCGCGGCGGTGGGCGTTCTCGCTGAGCGTCCGCCGCCAATGCTTCGCCCCCGGGCAACCCGCGAACAGCCCAATCATATGCCGGGTCACGTGGTGCAGGCGGCCGCCGGTGGCGAGGTGCCGCGCGATGTAAGGCAACATCCGCTCCACCACCTCGTGACGGTTAGCAGGCGCCGCGGCCGGGTCGCCAAGAGAACGCTCGAGCTCCACCAAGACCCAGGGCGTGCGATACGCCGCGCGGCCGAGCATCACGCCGTCGACGCGGCGCAGGTGCGACTTGGCCTCTGCCACCGACGTGATGCCACCGTTGATAACCACGTCGAAACCCGGATGCCGCTCTTTCAGCCGATAGACCCGCTCGTAATTCAATGCCGGTACCGTGCGATTCTCCTTCGGACTCAAGCCCGCGAGAATAGCGATCCGGGCATGCACGATGAACGCGGTGCAGCCCGCCTCCGCCACCGTCTCCACGAAGCGCAGAAAGAACTCGTCGCTGTCCCTGTTATCGATGCCGAGGCGGGTCTTCATCGTAACGGGCACCTCGACTGCATCCGCCATCGCCCGCCAGCAGTCCGCCACCAGCGCCGGGCGGTTCATCAGGCATGCACCGAACTGCCCGTCCTGCACCCGGTCGCTCGGGCAACCGACGTTGATGTTGACGGCGTCATAACCGGCATCCGCACCGAGTCGTGCCGCCCGGGCCATCTTCGCCGGATCGCAGCCGCCGACCTGGAGCACCACCGGCTTCTCCGCCGCATCGAAGGCGAGCAGGCGATCCGCGTCGCCGTGCACCAGGGCTTCCGCCGTCACCATTTCCGTGTAGAGTAGCGCCGAGGGTGAGAGCAGGCGATGGAAGTACCGGCAGTGGCGGTCCGTCCAATCCATCATCGGCGCAACCTGTATTTCCCGGCGATGTGCGCAATTATTCATGTGGCTATTTTGGCAGGAATGTCATGGGGATG
>CAYRUH010000009.1:0-36970 GCA_964427415.1 uncultured Woeseiaceae bacterium
GGGTTCGGTATCTTCTTCGCCGGCCCTGCGTTTCACCAGCACCTTCGACATGAAGATCCCCGCCTCGTACAGAAGGTACACCGGGATTGCCAGCAGTGTCTGGCTGATCATGTCCGGGGGCGTCAACAGCATACCCAGAACGAAGGCGCCCAGGAACACGTAGGCCCGGGCCTTGCCCAGGGTCTGCGGCGTGGTGAAGCCGGCCCAGACCAGCAGCACCGTGGCCACCGGCACCTCGAAGGCGAGGCCGAAGGCGAAGAAGATCGCGATGATAAAACTGAGATAGGCCTCGATGTCGGTCATCACTGCCACATCGGTGGGCGCGACGCTGGTGAAGAAGCCGAACATCAGCGGGAAGACCACGAAATAGGCGAAGGCGATGCCGAGGTAGAAGAGCAGGATGCTCGAGGCGAGCAGCGGCACCGCCATCTTCTTCTCGCGCTTGTACAGGCCGGGGGCGATGAAGGCCCAGGCCTGATACAGCACGACCGGCATGGCCAGGAACAGCGCAACGAAGAAAGAAAGCTTGAAAGGCGAAAAGAACGGCGATGCGACGCCGGTGGCGATCATGCTGTTGCCTTCCGGGAGGGCCTGCACGAGAGGGGTTGCTACCAGCGTGAAGATCCGGGCCGCAAAAGGCGCCAGCAGGAGGAAGATCACCAGGACGGCAATCGTGGCCTTGAGCAATCGGGAACGCAGCTCGACGAGGTGGGAGAGTAGCGTGGACTCTTCCAGAGGCTCCTCATCCTGTGGTTCCCGGCTACGCTCTTCGCCCGTGGTCATGACGACGCCGTTTTCTTGCGGCTGCCTTCGCCGTCCTCCGTGTTGTGGTCACGGGGCTGGTCATTGGTTAGGTCAGCGGGTCGAGCACCGGGCTCCCGGGCGACCGTCTGTTCAGTCTCGGGCGCTGGCGGCGCCGCCGGGTCGGGCATCGGGCGCTCTCTGTCCTCGTCCCCGGCGTCGGCGTGGCCCGTCTCGCCGAAGCCGGATTCGTCGTCCTCGCCTGCCTCGTACTTCAGGTCGTCCGGTTTCGGCTTCGCCGCCGGCTTGTCCATGATGGAGGACAGCGGCTGGTTGACCGTCTCCCGCACCTTGGAGAACTCAAGTTCCTCCTCGATCTGGCGCTTGAGCATGCGGGTCATGCGCCGTGCCTGTCCCACCCAGCTGCCGAGCTTGTTCGCAACCTGCGGCAGCTTCTCGGGCCCCAGCACCAGGAGCCCGATGACGAACAGCAGGATCAGTTCGGAAAAACCGACGTCGAACACGGCGTGCGCGCAGGGTCAGGACCGGCCCGACTCGGAACCGGACCGCTTTTCCGTCGTACGGGTCTCGTGGGGAGTGCCGAAATCCGCGTCCTGCTCCTCGCCGTTGGGGAGGTTCTTCTGCTCGGGCTCCTTGTCGGCATCGTCCATCGCGCTGCGGAAGCCCTTGACGGCCTCGCCCACGTCGGAACCCATGTTGCGCAGCTTCTTCGTGCCGAAGATCGCGATGACGATCAGCAGCACGATCAGGAGCTGCCAGATACTGATGTTCCCTAACATTTGCTGGTCACCCCACAGGCGGTCCTGTGTACGGATTGTGAATGTTCGGCGGCCGGCGGGCCACCTCCGAATAGTGGATGATACGTCAATTCGTCAACAGGAAATGTGCGCAGGTTCCCCGATGCGGGAGGTTGGCGCTCAGGTCTCCAGCCAGAAGGTCACGGGGCCCCAATTGACCAGCGAGACCCGCATGTCGGCGCCGAATTCCCCGGTGGCGACGGGCCCGTGCGCGGCCCGTGCGCGGGCCACCAGCTCGTCGAACAGGCGCCGCCCGTCCTCGGGCGCCGCCGCCCCCGTGAAGCTCGCCCGGGTGCCCTTGCGCGTATTGGCGGCGAGGGTGAACTGGGGTACCAGCAGCAGTGCCCCGCCGCTGTCGGCCAGTGACCGGTTCATGCGGCCCTTGGCGTCCGGGAACACCCGGTAGCCGAGCAGACGCTCGGCCAGGCGGGCGGCATCCCGCTCGTCGTCGCCCCCGCGCACCCCCACGAGGACGGCAAGCCCTGTACCGATGCTGGCCACCTCCCGCCCTTGCACGTAGACGGATGCTTCCGTGACCCTCTGCAGCAGACCGATCATGTCCGGTTTCTTCCCGCCATTCCCGAAATAGTGGTGATGCTGCCTGCCGGGCCTGGTGGCAGTCTAGCCCGGTCGTCCGGAGCCCGCTGCGCCGGGCCGCCACCAGCTTTCTACGGGGAAGGAGACCGCCGCGGCTGCCGCGCACAGGGACGTGCACCAGCACCGCGGCCCTCCTTTCCCGCCAATACTTTCCCACCGTCTATATTGTTCTGGCATTAAAATCGAGAGTATTTCCCATTAAAGTAAAATAATAGTGATTGTGGGATTGTTCTTTTACGATGCTGTTTTAATTCGCATAATGCGGTTAAAACCCGTTGGCCGTGCCGGAGGTTGGCGGTCGACCCCGCCCGGACTAAACTCCCCCGAACATCAGCGGGGTAATCGGCATGAAGAGACGGGATTTCGTTACCGGCGTCGGCGCCGGCGCACTGACGGCCGGTCTTGCCGGCTGCGCCGGCGAACAGTCCGCGGCACCGGGTGCGGAGTGCGCGGACGGCCGGACCTGGAACTGGAAAATGGTGACGACGTGGCCGCCGAACTTCCCCGGCCTGGGCCGCGGCGCCGCCAACGTGGCACGGCGCATCGAGGCAGTCTCCGGCGGACGTATCAAGGTGCACGTCTATGCGGCCGGGGAACTGGTCCCGCCGTTCGAGGTGTTCGATGCGGTCTCCCAGGGCACGGCAGAACTGGGCCACGGCGCTGCCTATTACTGGAAGGGCAAGGTCGAGGCCGGCCAGTTCTTCACCTCCATCCCGTTCGGCCTGAATTCCCATGAGATGAACGGCTGGCTGTTCTACGGCGGCGGCATGGATCTCTGGCGGGAGACTTATGCCCGGTTCAACCTGGTACCCCATGCGGCGGGCAACACCGGCGTGCAGATGGGCGGCTGGTTCAACAAACCCATCGAAACGGCCGCCGACCTGGAGGGGCTGAAAATGCGCATCCCCGGCCTCGGCGGCGAGGTGCTGCGCCGGGCCGGGGGTACGCCGGTCAGTCTGCCCGGCGGCGACATCTTCACCGCCCTGCAGACGGGTAACATCGATGCCACCGAATGGGTCGGCCCCTACAACGACGTTGCTTTCGGCCTGAACAAGGCGGCCCGCTACTACTACTACCCGGGTTGGCACGAGCCCGGCCCCACGCTCGAGTGCATCGTCAACAAGGACGCCTGGGACAGCCTGCCGCCCGACCTGCAGGCCGTCATCGCCGTCGCCAGCCAGTCCGTGAACAACGACATGCGCGCCGAATTCGCCTACCGGGACGCCGAGGCGCTGCAGACCATACTCGACGACCCGGACATCGAGCTGAGACGCTTTCCCCAGCCGGTGCTGGACCGCCTGAAAGTGATCACCCGTCAGCTCCTCGACGAGATGAGCGCCCGCGACCCTCTCATCGCGAGGATCCGCGCGTCCCAGGAGGCCTTCCTCGAACGCTCCGCAGTCCTCCAGGGCATCACCGAGCGCGCCTACCTGGAAGCCCGCGACGGCCCCGTAGAATTGTAGGAGAGCCTTCAGGCCCGATCCCACGTTCTGTCAGCCGTAGATGCGGTCGGGGAGCCAGGTGACCAGCTCCGGCCACAGTGCGAGCATGCCGAGGGCGACGAGTTGGATGACCACGAAAGGCATCACGCCCCGGTAGATCTGGCCGGTGCGCACCGTTTCCGGTGCCACGCCGCGCAGATAGAACAGGGCGAAGCCGAAAGGCGGCGTGAGGAAAGACGTCTGCAGATTGATCGCGATCATTACGCCGAGCCACACCGGGTCCAGCCCCATGGAAAGCAATACCGGACCGACGACAGGCACCACGACGAATGTAATCTCGATGAAGTCCAGCACGAATCCCAGCAGAAACATCACAAGCATCACCACAACAACCGCGCCGACGACACCGCCGGGCAGGCTGCCGAGGATTTCCGCCACGGCATCGTCGCCGCCGTAGCCGCGGAATACCAGCGAGAACACGGAGGCGCCGATCAGGATGAGGAATACCATGCTGCTCACGCGCACGGTGCCTTCCATGATCTCCCGCAGCCGGGGCAGGTCCAGCTGGCGGCGGCCGAGCGCGAGCAGCATCGCGCCCATGGCGCCCACCGCGGCGGCCTCGGTGGGTGTGGCCATGCCCGCAAGGATGGAGCCGAGCACCGCCAGGATGAGTCCGAGCGGCGGCAGCAGTGCCCTGAATATCCGGCCTCCCAGGTGCTCGGCGTCGCCGCTCGCCTCGGCTGGCGCCGGCATGGACTCCGGCCGTAGCAACGCCGTCACCGCCACGTAAACGACGTAAAGTGCCACCAGCAGCAGGCCCGGCACGAGGGCGCCGGCGAACAGGTCGCCCACCGACACGGTCTCCGGAGAGAAGATGCCCTGTTGCAGCTGCGCCTCCTGATAGGCCGAGGAGAGCACGTCGCCGAGGAGCACCAGGATGATGGACGGCGGGATGATCTGGCCGAGTGTGCCCGAGGCGCAGATCGTGCCGCAGGCCACCGACGGCGCATAACCCCGCTTCAGCATGGTCGGCAGGGACAGCAGGCCCATCGTGACTACCGTCGCCCCCACGATGCCCGTACTCGCCGCCAGCAGCATGCCCACCAGGGTGACCGAGATGCCGAGCCCGCCGCGTACCCGGCCGAACAGCGCCGACAATGTGTCCAGCAGTTCCTCGGCGATGCGGGCGCGCTCCAGCGTGATGCCCATGAACACGAACAGGGGCACCGCCACCAGGGTCTCGTTGCCCATGATGCCGTAGAGCCGGTTCGGGATACTGGACAGAAAGGCCGCGTCGAAGACGCCGGCCGCGGCGCCGATGCCGGCGAAGACGAGGGCGGTGCCGCCCAGGGTGAAGGCCACCGGGAACCCGGCCAGCAGCACCAGGATCACCGCCAGGAAGAGCAGCGCCGACATCCACTCCATCATCAGACCCTGATGTCTTCGCTGTCGCCGGCCGCGGCCGGCACCCGGTAGCCACGGGCCAGGGTCAGCGCAGAGCGCAGCAACAGGGCGATCGCCTGCAGGGCCACCGCCACCGGCATCACCAGCAGGCAGCTCTTCAGCAACGGCGTCCAGGGATAGGGCAGCCCGCCCGCCTCACGGGACGACTCGCGGATGCGCCAGGAGGTCTCGACGTAGTCCCAGGACTGCCACAGGAAGAACATCATGAGCGGCAGCAGCAGCAGGAGCACCCCGGCGATGTCCACGATCGCCTTGCCCCGCCCGGACAGACCCCGGTACAAGACATCCACGCGCACGTGCTGATCCTGTTCGAGCGTGTAGGCGGCGCCCAGCATGAATACCGCTGCATGCATCCAGGTGATGCTCTCCTGCAGCCAGATGAAGCCGGCATCGAAAACATAGCGAAGGACGACGACGAGAAAGGTCACGAGCACCATCACCAGCGTGAGCCAGGAGACGGCCCGGCCGGTCGCCGTGCTGACCCGGTCCAGCGCGCGGCCGAGGGTGGCCATGCTCGCCGCCCGGTCACTCATCCCCGCCGCCCGCCTTCTGCAGTCTGCGCAGGAACACCGTCATCTCTTTCGCCGCCTGCTTGTCGCCCCGCTCCTCGGCCACGGCAATGCCGCGCCGGTAGGCGGCCGCGGCCGCCTCCGCGTCGCCGGTGTCGGTGAGCGCGCGGCCCAGCAGTTTCCACGCCGCGGAATAGCCGGGGTCGAGTTCCACCGCCCGTTCGAGGTGCGGCACGGCTTCCGCCGGTTCGGCGGCGGCCAGCCATTCGTTGCCGAGCGAGTAGCGCAGCAGGGCATCCTCCCGGCCGCCGTCCAGCAGTTTCTGCAATGCCTCCAGCCGATCCCCCGCCATCAGCGCCTCCAGAATATCGGCGTCACCAGCACGAGCAGGGTGAAGATCTCGAGCCGCCCCATCACCATCGCCAGGATCGCCACCCACTTGCCGAGGGTGGGCACCGTCATGAAGCCGCTTGCGACGTCGCCCAGCCCCGGGCCCAGATTATTCAACACCGCCGCCACCGCCGAGAAGGCCGTGACCTGATCGAGGCCCGTGGAGAGCATCAGCATCATCATGACGGCGAAGACCACCACGTACACCGAGAAGAAGCCCCACACCGCCTCGATCACCCGGGACTGCACCGCTCTCGGCCCCAGTTTCACCGGGATCTCGGCACTCGGATGCACCAGCCGCGCGATCTCGCGCACCCCCTGCTTGTAGATGAGCAGCCAGCGGATCACCTTCATGCCGCCGGCAGTGGAGCCGGCGCAACCGCCGACGAAGCTCGCAAAGATCAGCAGCACCGGCAGGGCGCCGGGCCAGGCGGAATAGTTCGCGGTGGTGAACCCGGTCGTGGTCGCGATGGAAACCGCCTGGAACAGGCCGTGCTCCATGGCCTGCAGAGGGTTCTCGTAGGTGCCCCGCAGCGCCAGCACGACGACGACGGTCGCCACCAGCATCACCAGGGTGAACGAGTACGCCCGGAACTCCGGATCCTTGAAGTAGTGTGCGATGCTGCTGTAGCGCCAGGCGAAGAAATGCAGTGAGAAGTTGATGCCGGCGAGGAACATGAACACGATCGCGATGAGATTGATGGCCGTCGACTGAAAATGGCCGATGCTCAGATCGTGGGTGGAGAAGCCGCCGATCGCCACCGTGCTGAAGCTGTGGCAGAGCGCGTCGAATACCCTCATGCCGGCGGCCCAGTAGGACGCGGCGCAGATGATGGTGAAGCCGAGGTACAGATACCACAGTGCCTTGGCCGTCTCGGTGATACGCGGCGTGAGCTTGGTGTCCTTGATCGGCCCGGGCGTCTCCGCCCGGTAGAGCTGCATGCCGCCGACGCCCAGCATGGGCAGGATGGCCACCGCCAGCACGATGATGCCCATGCCGCCCAGCCACTGCAGTTGCTGGCGGTACCAGAGGATGGATTCGGGCAGGGCATCCAGCCCCGTCAGTACCGTCGCGCCCGTCGTCGTGAGGCCGGACATGGATTCGAACACCGCGTCCGTAAACGACATCGTCGGCACCTCGGCGAAATACAGCGGCGCGGCACCGAAGGTGCCCAGCACCAGCCAGAATGAGGCCACCACCAGGAAGCCGTCGCGCAGTCTGAGATCGGCCTTCGCATCGCGGGCGGGCAGCCACAGGAAAAACCCCGCCGCCAGGTTGACGAGCAGGCCCTCGACGAACGCCAGCCAGCCGCCGTCGCCGTAGATCAGCGAGACGACGATGGGCGGCAGCATCGTTACGCTGAAAATCATCAGCAGCAGGCCGAGGATGCGCTGGACGACGATCCGGTTCATCGCTCCGCCGATCCCCGCCGCTGTCTGTGACTCGCAGAGACGGCCATGCCGGTCAGACGAACGAGACGCCTACCTGAAAGAGTTCCTCCACGTCCTCGATGCGCCGCCGGTCCGTCATGAACAGGATCACGTGGTCGTCGGCCTCCACCTCGGTGTCGTGATGGGCGAATATCACCTGGTCGTCGCGCACCAGCGCGGCGATCGTCGTACCCCGGGGTATCGGGATGTCCTCAATCCGCCGGCCCACCACCTTGGAGTTGTCGGGCGAGCCGTGGGCGACCGCCTCGATGGCTTCCGCGGCGCCGCGGCGCAGCGAATGGACCTTCACCACGTCGCCGCGGCGCACATGGGCCAGCAGCGAGCCGATGGTGACCTGCTGGGGCGAGATGGCGATGTCGATGGTGCCCGCCTCCACCAGTTCGGCATAGGAGGGCCGGTTGATGAGTGCCATCACCTTGTGGGCGCCCAGTCGCTTGGCCAGCATGGCCGAGAGAATGTTCGCCTCCTCCGCGTTGGTGAGCGCGCAGAAGACGTCGGTGGAGTCGATGTTCTCCTCGAGCAGCAGTTCCTCGTCGGCGGCATCGCCCACCAGTACGATGGCCTTGGCCAGCTGCTCGGAAATGTGCCTTGCCCGTTCCGGGTTGCGCTCGATGATCTTCACCTGGTTGGTCTGCTCCAGCGCCATGGCAAGGCGGAAGCCGATGTTGCCGCCGCCGGCGATGACCACCCGGCGGATGGGATCGTCCAGCTTGCGCATCTCGCTCATGAACACCCGGATGTCCTTGCGCGCGGCCAGGAAGAAGACCTCGTCGCCCTCGCGGATCACGGTGTCGCCGTCCGGCATGACGCTCTCGCCGTCCCGGTAGATGGCCGCGATGCGGGCCTCTGTGTTCGGGATGTGCTCCTTCATGTTCTTCAGCTGCTGACCCACCAGCAGGCCGTCCCGGTCGGCCCGCGCGCCCACCAGACGAACCCGGCCGTCGGCGAACTCCAGCACCTGCAGCGCGCCAGGATAGAGGATCAGCTGCTCCACATATTCGCAGACGAGCTGCTCCGGGCTGATCAGCACGTCCACCGGCAGGGATTCCTGACTGAACAGCTTCTCCGCGTTCATGTATTCCGCCGCGCGGATACGGGCGATCTTCGTCGGCGTGTGGTACAGAGTGTAGGCGATCTGACAGGCGATCATGTTGGTCTCGTCGCTGTCAGTGAGCGCGATGAGGATGTCGGCGTCGCTCGCGCCGGCCCGGGTCAGCACGTCCGGGTGGGCGGCATGACCCACAACCGTGCGGATGTCGAGGCGGTCCTGCAGCTCGCGCAGTACGTCCGGGCTGCGGTCAACGACCGTGACCTCGTTGGCTTCCTCCCGAGAGAGGTGATAGGCGGCCGAGGATCCGACCTGCCCTGCGCCGAGTATGAGTATCTTCATGTCCTTGCCGGCCGTCGGCCCCCGGGACCCGTCTCCAGTTTACATCAGTTCCAGGTTGGCATAGGTGAGCACCAGCCACTTGGTGCCGGCGCCTTCGAAGTTCACCTGCACCCGGGCATGGGCGCCCTGGCCCTCGCAGTTCAGCACCACGCCTTCGCCGAACTTGCCGTGATGTACGCGCTGGCCGAGACGGATGCCGTCCTCGCCGCCCGAGGGCTCGCCGCCTGGCCGCGGCGAGCGTCGGGCCGGCGAGTTCACCGGCCGGCTGATCCGCGCCCGGGGCCGTATCTCTTCCACCAGCTCGGTGGGAATCTCGGCGATGAAGCGCGACGGCAGCGAGAAGCTGTCGGTGCCGTGCAGGCGGCGCTGCTCGGCGTAGGTGATGTAGAGCTGGCGCATCGCCCGGGTGGTGCCGACGTAGCACAGCCGGCGCTCCTCCTCGAGGCCGCCCGGGTCGTTGATGGAGCGCTGGTGGGGGAACAGCCCGTCCTCCATGCCGCACAGGAAGACCAGCGGGAACTCGAGTCCCTTGGCCGAGTGCAGCGTCATCAGCTGGACGCAATCCTCCCAGGCGTCCGCCTGGCCCTCGCCGGCCTCCAGCGCCGCATGGGCCAGGAAGGCATCCAGCGGCGGCATGTCGGTGTCACTCGCCTCCGGGTCGAAGCCCCGGGCCGCGCTCACCAGTTCCTCCAGGTTCTCAACGCGGGTGATGGCGCGCTCGCTCTTTTCCTTGCGGAAGTGCTCCACCAGCCCGCTGGCGCCGATGACGTGGTCCACCTGCTCGTGCAGGTCCAGGCCCTTTGTATCCCGGTCCAGCACCTCGACGAGATTCAGGAAGGCCCGGATGGCGTTGGCGGCGCGCGCGTTCACGCCGTCGTCGCTGGCGAGTGCGCCTGCCGCGCGCCACAGCGAGCAGGCGTTGGCCCGGGCGTAGGAGCGCATCGCCTCCACGCTGCGCGCGCCGATGCCCCGCGTGGGTGTGTTCACCACCCGCTCGAAAGAGGCGTCGTCATCCCGATTGGCGATGAGGCGCAGGTAGGCGAGCGCATCCTTGATCTCCGCGCGTTCGAAGAAGCGCAGACCGCCGTACACCCGGTAAGGGATGCGCGCGTTGACGAGGCCTTCCTCCAGCACCCGGGACTGGGCGTTGGAGCGGTACAGAATGGCGGCGTCCGCCCGCGCGTTGCCCTGGGCTACCCAGTCGCGGATGCGGTTGACAACGAAGTCGCTTTCATCCCGCTCGTTAAATGCGGAATAGATGCGGATGGGTTCGCCCTCGGCGCCTTCGGTCCACAGATTCTTGCCCATGCGCCCGTCGTTATTGGCGATGATGGCGTTGGCGGCCTCCAGAATGGTGCCGGTCGAGCGGTAGTTCTGCTCGAGCTTCACCACCTTCGCGCCGGGGAAGTCTTTCTGGAAGCGCTGGATGTGTTCCACCCGGGCGCCGCGCCAGCGGTAGATGGACTGGTCGTCGTCACCCACCACGAAGGGAATGCCGCTCTTGCCTGCCAGTATCCTCAGCCAGGCGTACTGGATGGCGTTGGTGTCCTGGAACTCGTCTACCAGCAGGTGGTGGAAGCGGCGCTGATAATGGGCCAGCAGCTCCGGGTCGTTGCGCCAGAGCTCATGGGCGCGCAGCAGCAGCTCGGCGAAGTCCACGAGGCCTGCGCGATCGCACTGCGCCTGGTAGGCGCGGTAGAGCTCGATCATCCGCCGCCGGTTCGGGTCACCGCCGTCGTCCAGATGGTCGGGCCTCAGGCCTTCGTCCTTCTGATTGTTGATGAACCACTGAACCTCCTTCGGCACCCAGCGGGACTCGTCCAGCTCCATGCCGCGCAGCATACGCTTGATCAGCCGCTGCTGGTCGTCGGAGTCGATGATCTGGAACGACTGGGGCAGACCGGCCTCGCGCCAGTGGCGGCGCAGCAGCCGGTGGGCGAGGCCGTGGAACGTGCCGATCCACAGGTGCTGCGCCGGCATGTCCAGCAGACTCTCGATGCGGCGGCGCATCTCGTTGGCCGCCTTGTTGGTGAAGGTCACCGCCAGCAGGCTCTGGGGCGCGACACCGCCCACCCGTATCAGCCAGGCAGCCCGGTGCACCAGTACCCGCGTCTTGCCGCTGCCGGCGCCGGCGATTACCAGCACCGGCTCGTCGGCTGCGGTAACCGCTTCCTGCTGAGCGTCGTTCAGCGGATCGATGATGGGCGTGACGTCCATGGACTCGCGTGGATCGTGATGTGCTTGATGTATGAACGGCGGCGCGGCGGCGGCGGATGCCGGTAGCGGGCGCCGGGAGTGGGAGTATACCGGATGAGTCGGTCGCGCTGGGGATGGCGGCGGAGTCTGCAGTGGCCGGAGCCGGGTTAGACTTGGACCGCCGGGTGCCGGAGGGTGTCTGGCTCGAGCGCGAGAGACGGACCAGATCAAGAAAGGGGACGCCATGGCCGTGCGCTGGCGGATCGCCATCCTGCTGGCGGTCATCACGACCATCAACTACGTCGACCGGCTGAGTTTCGGCATGGTCATGCCCGTGGTCCGGGACGAGTTCGGCATCAACGACCAGCACTACGGCTGGCTGACCGCGGCCTTCCTCGGCGCCTATGCGCTCGGCCAGTTGCTCACCG
The DNA here is from genome assembly GCA_964427415.1 of uncultured Woeseiaceae bacterium. Classification (GTDB taxonomy): domain Bacteria; phylum Pseudomonadota; class Gammaproteobacteria; order Steroidobacterales; family Woeseiaceae; genus Lentisalinibacter. The sequence continues at coordinate 11,428 of CAYRUH010000009.1, forward strand.
GGCCGGTCATCGACCGCCTGGGCACCCGGCTGTCGTTCACGCTGGCGGCCGGCCTGTGGAGCCTCTCCACCCTGTGTCATGCGCTCGGACGCGGCGTCGCGAGCTTCCTGGTGCTGCGCATCACGCTCGGCCTGACCGAGGCTGCCAATTTTCCCGCCGCGCTGAAGGCCGTGGCCCAGTGGTTCCCCGCCAGCGAACGCTCCACCGCCGTGGGCATCTTCATGCTGGGTGCCGGTGCGGGCTCCATCATCACGCCGCCGCTGGCGGCCGGCCTGATCGAGAACTTCGGCTGGGAATGGGCCTTCCTGGTGCCCGGCGGCATCGGCCTGGTCTGGGCCTTTTTCTGGCACCGCTGGTTCCGCCTGCCCGAGGACCATCCCCGCATCAGTATCCCCGAGCGCAATCTCATCCTCGCCGAGCGGGCGCCCCAGCACTCCGGCGAGGGCTGGGCGGAGCTGCTGAAGCACCGGGAATTCTGGGGCCTGATGATCTCTCGCTTCGTAAGCGACGGGCCGTTCTACTTTTTCGTATTCTGGCTGCCGCTCTACCTGGCGGACGAGCGCGGTTTCAATCTGCGCGAGATCGGCCTGTTCGCCTGGATACCGTTCGTGGCGGCGGATCTCGGTGCCTGGTTCGGCGGCTGGTTGTCCAGTCGCATCATCAAGAACGGGCGCAGCATCGACTTCTCCCGAAAGTTCGTTATCTGGCTGGGGGCACTCCTGATGCTCGGCGCCCTGCCGGCCGCCACCGCCGGCTCGCCCTACGTCGCCATCGCGCTGATATCCCTGGGCATGTTCTCCATCCAGGTGAAGAGTTCCGTGTTCTTCACCCTGCCTTCGGATCTGTTCTCCGCCGGGCGCGTGGCTTCGGTGTGGGGGGCATACGGGGCCATCGGCAGTCTGGGCGCGGCCCTGTTCGCACCCATGGCCGGCTGGCTCATCGAGCACTACTCGTACCGGCCGCTGTTCGTCGTGGTCTCGCTGCTGCCGATCTTGTCAGCCGCGTTGCTGATGATCTTCGTGCCGCGGATCCGCCAGCTCTCCGCCGCCTGAGAGGTCCTCAGCCCGACGCCTTTCCTTCATTGGCCACTGACGCGTTCGCGGCCAGTGCGGGGAGGTAGTCTCCGAATGCCGCGATCAGGTCGCTCACGGCGGCGGACGCCACACGGGACACTAGATGCCGAGCTTCGCCAGGGTATCCGCGATCTCCCGCAGCACGCGATAGGTGCGCGGGTGCTCGGCCTGGAAGTTGGTCGCGGTCTCGCGTACCTGGTCGCTGAGCGCGTCGCTGGCCTCGGGTCCCGTGGCGGACTCTCCGCCCTGCTCGAGGAGGCGGTGGATGTCCTCGTCCACCTGGCTCAGAAGCCGGCGCATGTCCTCGTCCAGCTGTCCGGAGCCCTCGAGCTCCCGGTGCAGCGTGCGGAGGTGGTCTTTCAATCGATCCTTTTCGGTCACTGGCGCATCCGTCCGTCTGCCTTCTGTCCGGATTATGCCACGAGGGCCGTCCATGCCACGGTGCCCCCGCTTATCCGATCAGCTTTGGCGTCGCGAAGGGCATGATGAGGTTGAGGACGGCATGGGCGATCACGCAGGCCTCGAAGCCGACGCAGCGGAACAGCCAGCCCAGCAGCAGCCCGGCCGGGAAGATCTGCGCGAACTTCACCCACTCGGGGTCCATGCGGCCGATATGGCCCAGGGACCACAGGGCGGAGGAGAGCACGATGGCGGCCCAGTAGCCCGCCACGCCCCGGCGAAACAGGCCGGCGAAGTAGTTCTGTATGCCGAGACGGAAGGTCAGCTCCTCGCCCAGTGACGTGACCACCAGCGCGCTCAGGAACCAGGCGAGGGCGGCTCCGTCGGCCGCCTGCCGGGGCATCTGCCAGGGAGCGGACTCGCCGCCGCCGGCCGGCCCGGGCGCCATGACCAGAAACAGGCCTGCGCTCCAGGCCGCGATGCCGAGCCCGCCGGCGATACCCGCAACCACGACGGCCGGAGCGCTGCGCCCCCCCGGGTCGGTGCGCGGCCGCAGCAGCGGCAGCGGCTTTAGTCCCAGTCGCTCGCTGGCGGCCAGTCCCACCACGGTCTCCGTCACGGCGCGGGCGACAAGTAGGGCGGTGGCGACCAGGTAGAACCACACCGGCACCACCTGGCGCACCTCGGCCTCGATCAAATAGACGGCCAGGTCCGCGGCTACGAGTAGCGCGGCCGCCGCGAGGCCATAACGCAGATAAGGCGGCGCGACGAGGCGGCGTTGCACCGCCTCGACGAACATCGCGACCAGGATCGCGATGAGTGTGACGTTGGCGGCAATGGCCAGTGCATCCATGTACCGGCGGTTCCTGCGCCCGGATCAGTAGTGAGGCGGCGCTTCGTCTCCCCGGGGCTCGTCCGACGGGCCCGGCTCCAGCGCGCCGATGCGCTCGAGAGCCAGCGCCAGCCGCGACTCCAGCCTCTCTATCATGCGCAGCTGTGCGGCCACCTCGCCGCTCAGGGTTTCGTTGGCGTCCTCCAGATAGGCGACCTTCGCCTCGACGTTATCGATCCGGTCTTCCGGCATCAGTTCGCGTGGCCGTGTTCCACTTCTTCCTCGGTGGCCTCGCGGACTTCCTGGACTTTCACGTCGAAGTGCAGCACCTGGCCGGCAAGAGGATGGTTGGCGTCAATGGAAACGCCGTCGTCATGAACTTCCCGCACGGTGATGATCTGGGCCTGACCGTTCGGTCCCTCGGCCTGGAACTGCATGCCGGGCCTGACCTCTTCGACGCCCTGAAAGGCGCTCATCGGGGCCTTCTGGATGAGGTCCGGATTCACCGGGCCGTAGGCCTCTTCCGGCTGCACCGTGACCTGCACCTCGTCGCCCTCGGCCTTGCCGGCCAGCGCCTTCTCCAGTCCGGGGATGATGTTCTGCGCACCGTGCAGGTACTTCAGCGGCTCGCGGTCCGCGGAGCTGTCGAGTTCGTTCTTGTCGTCGTCGGTGAGGGTGTAGTCGATGGCGACGACGCGGTTTTCAGCAATCTTCACAGGGTTCTCCATGCTGCTAATCAGCGGGGCGGTCGCGGCCACACCGCTTCGTGGATTGTCGAGCCCGGCAGCACTGGCGCGATGCCGATACCCGGGCCACGGCCCGTAGGGTAACGTTTTCGCCGCCGTTATGCAGGGCGTCTCCCGTCAGGCCAGCGCCCGGTAGAGCAGGTCCAGGCAGAGCACCGTGCCGAAGACGTAAGTGCCCAGCGCGCCGAGGAAGCGCAGCGGGTGCGGATCGCGCAGCGACGGCGCGAGCAGCATACCGGCGACGATCATGTATCGGCTGGCGGTGGCGCCGATCATGATCCACTGCAGCCAGGCCTCGCTGGTGGCGGTGCCCGCCACCCAGATCAGCAGCGCCAGCATGGGCGCGTACTCGATGCTATTGCCATGGGCGCGTACCAGCTTGTGCAGCGGATCGGCGGGGTCGTCCGGATAGCCGACGCCGGTCTGCGCGTGGCGCCGGGCCAATGACACACCCAGCCCGAGCAGGAATACGAGCAAGCCCAGCAGGGCGATGCAGAGCGCCATCACGGTCATGGTGGTCCGCTCCTCGGTCAGCCGGCGTAGGAATAGGGGCCGCCGCGCTCCAGCGCCCGCTCATAGGCTGGCCGCGCGTGCACGCGCTCGACAAAGGCGCGGATGCGGGGGCAGGTGTCGTCGAGGGCGCCGCGGGCCATCGCGGCCTCGAGCGGGAAGCTCATCTGCACATCGGCGCCGGTGAGTTCCTCGCCGGCGAACCAGGTGCTGCGGGCCAGCTCTTGCTCTATGAAGCTCAGGTTTTCGCCGAGCCGGGGCTCGATGAACGACTTCCTGACCCCGGCGCCGATCAGCCCGCCGATGGGGCGCAGCAGCAGCGGCATGGGCGGCTGCGAGAGTCGCTCGAAGATCAGGCCCATGACGAACAGCGGCATCAGGGTGCCTTCGGCATAGTGCAGCCAGTAGGTGTAGCGCAGGCGCTCGTCCGAGTCGTCGGGCGGGATCAGCCGGCCGCCGCCGTGGCGCGCTATCAGATACTCGATGATGGCGCCGGACTCCGCCACCAAGCGGCCGTCCTCCTCGATCACCGGCGATTTGCCCAGCGGGTGGACTGCCTTGAGCGCGTCGGGGCCGAGCATGGTCTCACGGTCACGCTCGTAGCGGCGGATGTCGTAGTCGACGCCCAGTTCCTCGAGCAGCCACAGCACACGCTGCGAGCGCGAGTCCTCCAGGTGATGGACGGTGATCATGTTCTCTCCTCGTTGCGGCACGCTGGCGACAGCCGGCGGCACGGTAGCGTGTCGGCACACAGGGTACCGCAACGGGCGCGGTCAGCGCGCTCTTACCCTCTCCCGGCACTCACCGGTCGTATTCACGTGGCGGAAGGGATGTCCGGCAGCGGTGCGCCGAGCGCTTCGCACAGCGGCTCCCAGGCAGCTCCGGCGGCACCGCAGCGCGTCGGGGAATGCCTCGAGCAGTTCCGGCCAGCATGCGGCCGCCGAGCAGATGCTCGAGCGCGTGTTTCAGCGAATGGGTGCCCGTCCTGCCGACCCCCGCGCCGATCACGCGGATGTCTGTTGCCAATTCGTTCACAGGTCCCTCCTTGCGATGTCGGCACGGGCGGACGGGGCTCCCCGGCCGGGTCACGGCGCTCTCTGGTGGCTGCCTCGATACGCGCCGGTTTCTTCCCGCGGCTGCGGCGTGTAAGTATGGGATTCACGCAAAGATGCCGGGAAGGAAGCGCCGATGGCCGCAAGCCTGGTCGCAGACGCCGTACTCTTGCTGCACGCGGCATTCATCGTGTTCGTCGTAGCCGGCGGCCTGCTCGCGCTGCGCTGGCCGCCGGCCACCGTCGTCCACCTGCCCTGTGCCGTGTGGGGGGCGGCCATCGAATTCACCGGCGGCGTCTGCCCGCTGACGCCGCTGGAGCAGCGCCTGAGGACGGCGGCGGGCGAGACGGGCTACAGCGGCGGATTCATCGAGCATTATCTGCTGCCCCTGATCTACCCCGCCGGCCTCACGCCGACCATTCAGGTAGTGCTCGGGACCGGGGTGATCGTCATCAACCTGGCGGTCTACGGCATCGCGCTGCGGCGCGCCTGGACAGCCCGCACGGGACACTAGAAGCTGCGCTTCCCCTCAACGCTGATCTGTACGGTGTCGAGGGAGTCGTCGCCGTCGAGGGGGAAGGCGACGTCGATGTGGATCACCTTCTCGGTGCCGCCGCGCGTCGGGGCGAGGCGCAGGCCGAACCCCGCGTCCTTCAGCAGCCCGAGACTCTCGCCACCCACCGGGTTGTCGCCCCAGGTGCGGCCGATGTCGGCGAACACCGCGCCGCCCACGCGGAAGAGGCGCCACGGGTACCAGTCGGTGAAGTAGCGCTGCTCGATGGTGAAGACCGCGCTGGCCTCGCCCGTCTGGTAACGCAGGGGATAGCCGCGCAGACCGCTGTCGCCGCCCAGTTGCAGCGGGTTGTCCAGGTCGAGGTTCTCGCCAACCGCGCCGTGCAGGGTCATGAAGAACAGCCGTTTCTCCGACTGCTTGTGGTAGTAACGGACGGAGCCCCGCAGCAGTCCGTTCTCGACGTCGCCGGATTCGAGCCGCGCCGATGCCCGGGCATCGAGCAGCAGCATGCGCTCGGCGGGCGTGCCGTAGCCGCGGCTGGCGGCGCCGGAGACGATCCAGGCGTCACGGTCGGCGCCCAGCGACTCGTCGCTCCAGCCGATGCTCGCGGACAGGCGGGTGCCGAGGAAGAAGTCCTCCGTGCGCCCGATCTGGTCGTGATTCATGGTCTTCGTAAAGCGGTCCTCGATGATCTCCACGCCGATATAGGGATAAACGAGCTTGCGATTCTCCGGCACCGCTCCGGCGCGGACTCCGTCGTCCGGTGGTCCGAACACGTTGTCGTCGTAGACCACACCTGCGCGCCAGCGGCGGGACCAGCCGTTCCTTAGCCCCGGCGACCATCCGTACCAGGCGTGCAGCAGATCCTCCTCGTGCCGGTAGTCGACCACCTCGTCGCCCAGCTCGTAAAGCGAGTCTTCACGGTCGTCGCTGAAGCCCGTGAAGCCGCCGGCCCAGCGGGTGTCGAGGGCATAGAACGGCCGCCAGACGCTGAGTGCCTGGGTGGAGCCGTCCGTGTTGTCGGAATAGCTCAGGTCGACGGAGATCCAGTTGCGCCCGAGCTGGCGGTCGGAATAGGTGAGGCGACGCGAATCCCGGTCGACGTCACTCTCGAACTCCAGCGCGATGGTCGCGCCGGTGCCGAGGAAGTTCTCGTCCTCCGCGCCCACGAGCGTGCGGTTCTCGCCGCCGGAGCGCGACAGCGACAGCGACGGCTCCAGCGTCCAGAGATCCCGGGTGCGCACCAGCACGTCCACCTCGCCGTCTTCCCAGGCCACCGGTACCACCAGCGCGTCGAACAGGAAGCCGTTGCCGCGCAGGATGCGTTCGGACTCGGCCAGCAGGCGCGGGTCGTACGGATCTCCGCTCGAGAACAGAAGCTGGCTGGTGATCACCGAGGGGCGGGTCAGCCGATGCAGCTGATTGGCCAGGCGGTATAAAACCTTGTCCTCCTCCGGCTGGCTGGTGTCGAAGATCTGCTGACGGTCGAGCCGGATTTCGCCCACCACCGCCCCCATCGCCACGAGTTCCTCGTCGCTCGGCAGGCTCGCGGGGCGTTCGAAGCTGAAAGCGGGTTCGGGCTGCGCCGGATCGTCCGCGCCGGCCGGCGCTGCCGCCAGCAGCGCGAGCAGCGCTATGGCGGCGCGCTGCCGCATGCTCAGCGGTTGCGACCGTAGCTCTCGTGGCTGGAGACCCATTCGTCGGCGACGATGGCGCCACCCAGCGAGAGCTCGCCGCAGAGCACCGTCGCGGCTACGATCTCCGCCAGTTTCAGCACCTTGCCCTTGCCGTAACATCCGAGCACCTCCAGGCACTCCCGCTGGGTCGGCAGTCCCGTGCCGCCGCCGTGGGTGGCGACGATCAGAGACGGCAGCGTGATGGAGAAATAATAATCGCCTTCCGGCGTCAGTTCAGCGTGGATGATGCCGGCACTCGATTCCGCGACGTTGGCCACGTCCTGGCCGGTGGCGATGAACATCGCAGTGATGGCGTTCGCGGAATGGGCGCCGTTATTGTTCGCACCGGACAACATCGCACCGAGATTCGCCACCTGTCGCCCCCGCAGCACCAGGCTCGCCGGCGCATGGGTGAGCGAGGTCAGCAGGTCGCCGGGGATAATCGCCTCGGCCGTAACCCGCTTGCCGCGCGTGTGCAGCACGTTGATCTGGGAGCTCTTCTTGTCGGTGGCGAAGTTCGACTCCAGGTAGTAGTGATCGATGCCCGGATAGTTGGCCTTGATCCAGTCGCAGGCCGCCCGCGTTGCGCGCGTCACCATGTTCTGGCCGGCTGCGTCGCCGGTGGTGAAGTCGAAGCGCAGATAGCGGAACCGACTGGCCGAATACTGCTCGATGTTGCGCAGCTTCGCGACGCTGCTCGTCGACTCCGCCTGCTCGCGGATCGCCTCGATATTCTCCTCGATCCAGATGCCGAATTCCCGGGCATCCCTTGCGCTCTGGAAGATGAATGCGGGTGCCCGCTGCATGCAGTCGTCGTGCACCGTCGTGCGCACCCCGCCCGCGGCGCGCAGCAGTTTCATGCCCCGGTTATAGCTCGCCACCAGGGTGCCTTCGGTGGTGGCCAGGGGGATGTAGAATTCGCCCTCGGCGTGCTCGCCGTGCACCAGCAGCGGCCCGGCCAGCCCGATGGGCACCTGGGCCACGCCGATGAAGTTCTCGATGTTGCCGGGCAGTGCTGACGTTTCGAAGGAGAACTGGCCGACATGCTTCAGCCTGACGCCAGTGCGCTTGCCGACGAAGCCGCGTCGCTTCTCGGCCATCTCGGGGGTGTAGTCGTCGTCGCGCGACCTCGGCACAGATTCCGTCATCGGGGAGCCACTCCACTTTCTCTGGACATAAAAAAACCAGGCAGCCTGCAAGGCCGCTCGCGCCCATGGTAACCGGCACGGGTGCGGCGAACACTCGCAGTTTCCGCAATAGGATGGTTAATGACCCGTGTGGACCGGGATCGATCCGGATCCGGACGGAGGGAATCAACAACAGGGGTCGTGACGAGGGGGTACAGGATGGCTAGCGTCGGGGCTGACCGGAACTCCCGGCGCAGCCAATGCACAGGGCGGCGGCCGGATCGAAGCCGTGAACCGGCGCACATAGCATCAACAGCCCCCGTCGCTGCCCAGCGTGTCCCACAGGTAGGTGTAGATCAGCGCCTCCACCCGCGCGCGCTGGGCGTTGTCCGAGGCTCCCGCGTGGCCGCCGACGGTGTTCTCGTAGTACAGGACGTCGTGGCCCATCGCCTCCATCCGCGCCACCATCTTGCGGGCGTGGGCGGGGTGCACCCGGTCGTCACGGGTGGAGGTGGTGAAGAAGGCCCGCGGGTAGTCCGTCTCCGGCTCCAGGTTGTGGTAGGGCGAGTATGCGGCGATGAACTCCCAGTCGTCGGTGTCCGGGTTGCCGTATTCGCCCATCCAGGAGGCGCCGGCGAGCAGCTTGTGGTAGCGCTTCATGTCGAGCAGCGGCACCTGCACCACCACGCCGCCGAACAAATCGGGGCGCTGGGTCAACATGACGCCGGTCAGCAGGCCGCCGTTGGAGCCACCCCGGATACCGAGATGGCCGGGTTTGGTGACCTCACGCTCGATCAGGTCTTCGGCCACCGCGATGAAATCATCGTAGGCTCGCTGGCGCTTCTCGCGCAGTGCGGCACGGTGCCAGCGCGGGCCGTACTCGCCGCCGCCGCGGATGTTGGCCAGCGCGTAGGCACCGCCGCGGGCGAGCCAGCTCGAGCCCAGAACGGCGCTGTAGGAGGGCGCCATGCTCACCTCGAAACCGCCGTAGCCGTATAACAGCGTCGGCGTTTTGCCGCCCGCCTCGAAGCCCGCGGGCAGCACCAGGAAGTACGGCACCCGGGTGCCGTCGTGGCTGGTGGCGAAGTGCTGCTCCACGCGCATGCCGTCGGGGTCGAAGTAGTCCGGCAGCGAGTGCACCGCGCCGGTCTTGCCGCCGCCGTCGCGGCCGAGGTAGAGCGTGTCGGGGGCGATGAAGCTCTGGTAGCGGAAGAAGAAATAGTCCGAGCTCTGCGTGGCGCTCACCAGTGTGATGTCGCCGTCCTCCGGCGCCTCGATGCGCTGCTCCGTCCAGCGGCCGTCCTCGCGGCTGAAGCGCGTGAGCCGGTTGACCACGTCTTCGAGCTCGTTCACCACCAGGTGGTTCCGGGTGCGTATCACGCCTGTCGCCGCACCGCCGACGATCGCCGTCGCGGGACCCGGCTCGATGAGTACCTCGAAGTCCCGCTCGCCGTCCATGAAGGCCGCGAAGTCAGCGGCCAGCAGTGCGCCCTGGGGATACGTCCGGCCGGCGGGCGACCAGTCGCTTTTCAGCTCCACGATCATCTGCCCGTCCAGTATCGCGTGCAGCTCGGCGTCCTCCGGTATATCGATAGCGGTAAGTTCACCGCCGGCGTAAAGGTGGCGCTCGGTGGTGAAGAACGTCTTCGCGCGGGTGGCGATGTCGTAGTGCCGGCCGCCGTCGCGCACGCGGACGATGCCGGCGGCCACGTCGGTCTTCTCGCCGGCGAAGACCTCCGGCGCCTCGGTCAGCGGCTCCCCGCGGCGCCACCGTCGTGCGGTGCGGGCGTAGCCGGAGTCGGTCAGGCTGCCAGGCCCGAAATCCGTGCCCACGTACAGCGTATCCTCGTCGGCCCAGGTTACCCAGTGCTTGGCCTCCTCCAGCCGGAAACCGTCTTCGGCGAAGCGGCCGGTCACGGTGTCGAACTCACGCACGACGGTAGCGTCGGCGCCGCCCCGGGACAGGTTTACGAGACAACGGCGATACACCGGCGGCAGGCAGCTCGCGCCCTTCCAGACCCAGTCCTCGTCCTCCTGCCGGGCGAGCGCATCCAGGTCCAGCAGCACCTCCCAGTCGGTGCTGCCGTGGGCATAGTCGGTGAGGGCCATGCGCCGCCAGACGCCGCGGCGGTTATCGGCATCCTGCCAGAAGTTGTACACCCGGTCGCCGCGCAGCGCGGGTTCGGGAATACGCCTGTCGGAATCCAGAATCTCCAGGCTGCGCGTCTTCAGCGGCTCGAACAGGGGCCGCGACTCCAGATAGCCGAGAGACACCTCGTTGCGTCCCTCGACCCACTCGAGGGCCCGTTCGCTGTCTACTTCCTCCAGCCAGATCCAGGGGTCTTCCGGGGTCTCAGGGTTCATAGTGCCTCCCGCCGACGGCAGCGCCCCTGTCAGCATCGCTACCGCGACGAGCGCCGCCGGTCCCTGCAGCGTTGCGTTCCGCATGGGCCACCTTTTCTCCGTCCCCGAAAAACGACGCATACTAGCAGCCTGTCGGACTGCTAGCCTGAATAACTCACCACGGTAAAAAAAAGGAGGCCATCAATCTTGCAGCGATGAAGTGCAAAGCGGTCCTATGCGGAGTACACGGCCAGGTTGTGAATGCCAAGTTCCGCGAACGCGCGCATGACGCGAATGGCGATTTCGCTGCGGTTTGCAACGGGCAGGCGCTTGATGTTCCGGCTTGCCGTCTTTGACATGATTATTTTTGCTGCTCCTGACAAAGGCCGCAGTATCGGGGCGGCCGCCGGAACGGCGCGTCTGCGTCCGCTTGTTTATATTCAGTCGGCGGCGAGTTCCGCCGTGGCCGCCTGGGTTACCCGGCCATCCGGCCCGCGAACCTCGAGCTCCACCCGGCCGCCGTCCGGGCGGCCGATGAGGCGAAACGGCGCGAGGTCGAAAAGAGGCGCTTTGTTGCGGAAACTGAAGGCGGTCATCCTCCGCCGCGCGTGACTGGCGACCAGTCCGGCGAGCATGACCGCGGTCAGCGGCCCGTGCACGATCAGTCCCGGATAGCCCTCTTCACCCGTGGCATACGGCCGATCATAGTGAATGCGATGGGCATTGAAGGTCAGCGCGGAAAAACGGAACAGGAGCCGCGAATCCGCCTCGACGTCGCGCGACCAGCTGCCGTCGGGCACGGGCGCCGGTTCCCGAATCTCCGGCCCGGTGACCGCTGCACCCGGTTCACGATAGACGATGTCCTGCTCTTCCTCGATGCAGAGTTTGCCCTGCTGGCGGAATTCGTAGCCGACGGTGACGAAGACGAGTCTGCCGGACTTGCCGGTCTTCTCCACCACATCCCGGATCACGCCCTCGCGCATCGCCGGCCGGCCGACCGCCAGCGGCCGGTGAAAACGCATCCGGGCACCGGCAAACATGCGCCTCGGCAACGCGACCGGCGGCATAAAGCCGCCACGCTCGGGATGTCCGTCATCCGACAAGCGGCTCTGCGGTGTAAGGCCAAGAAAGTAAAACCACTGCCACAGCGGCGGCAGCGGCGCGCCGTCATCCAGCGCGAGTGTCGCGTCCTCCAGCATGGCGGCGACGGCTCGCGCCGACCATACCGACAGGTCGTCAGCGACCGTTTCGGTGCGTCCGATCCAGTTCCTGAGGTTCTCCGCCCTGTCTATCATCCCATTCTCCTTTCCGGTACGTTAACCAAAAACGGGGGCGAGCCGGTAACCGGCGCGGCAGGTCTGCTCTCGTCGGAGGGACATTGGACGAAGCGCGAACCAGCGATACATCGAATCAGAACGGTGACCGAAAGGCTCGGTTGCCCATGGAGGGTGTGCGCATCATCGATCTGGGTACTTTCCTCGCCGGACCGCATGCCGCATCGATATTCGGTGAGTTCGGAGCCGAGGTACTGAAGATTGAGCATCCGGAAGCGGGCGACCCGATGCGCCGCTTCGGCAGCCCCACCTCGCGCAGCGATTCCACGCTCGCGTTCCTGACCGAGGCGCGCTGCAAGAGGTCCGTCACGCTGGATCTTCGCCAGGCCGAGGCGCGCGATCTCTTCCTGAGGCTGGTCGAAAAATCCGACGTACTGATCGAGAACTTCCGGCCGGAAACCATGGAACAGTGGGGCATGAGCTGGGACGTGCTGCGCGAGGCCAACGAAGGCCTGGTACTGCTGCGGGTATCGGGATACGGCCAGACCGGACCGTATCGACGGCGCTCGGGGTTTGCGCACATCGCGCATGCCTACGGCGGGCTTTCCTACCATGCCGGCTTCCCGGGTGAATCGCCCGTGGTCCCCGGTACCGTGCCGCTGGGCGACTATATCTCCAGCCTGTACGGTGCCATCGGCATCCTGCTCGCACTGCGCCACCGCGACCGCACCGGCCGCGGCCAGATTATCGACGTCGCCATTTTCGAATCGGTGTTTCGCACGCTCGACGAAATCGCCGGCGCCTACGGGCTGTTCGGCCAGATCCGCGAGCGCCAGGGCGCCGGCAGTTTCGTCGCCGTGCCGCACGGCCATTTCCGCACCGCCGACGACAAGTGGATCGCAATCGCCTGTACCACCGATCGCATGTTCGAGCGCCTCGCCGACGCCATGGGCAGGCCGGAGCTTGCCGCGCCAAACGCATTCGGCACGCAAAAAAGCCGGCTCGATGCGCGCACGGAGGTCGATGCAATGGTGAACCAGTGGGTCGGCTCCCGCGAGCGCGACGAAATCATGCAGATATGTCTGGACGCACAGGTGCCCTGCGGCAAGGTCAACAGCATTGCCGATATTTTCGCCGACGAGCATTTTCTCGAGCGCGGCACGCTGGCGACGGTGGACGTGCCCGGCGTCGGTCCGGTGACGGTACCGAACGTGCTGCCGCTGCTGTCCGAGACGCCCGGACGCATCAGCAACCTGGGGCCGGCGCTCGGCGACTCGACCGTGTCGGTGCTGCGCGACCTGCTGGGGCTATCCGAGGCCGACATCCGGGATCTCGAAGATCGCAGGATCATCTGACGGCGGCCATGGCCACGCAACGCAACGAAATGGAACAGGACGACGACCACCGGCTACCGCTGTCGGGACTCAGGGTGCTGGACCTGGCGACGGTCATCGCCGGGCCCTACTCCGCCTCGATCCTCGGCGAGTTCGGTGCCGAGGTCATCAAGGTGGAACAGCCCGGCGGCGGCTGTTCGCTGCGGCATTTCGGCACGCCGACCTCGGTCGGCGACACGCTGACCTGGCTCTCCGAGGCACGCAACAAGAAGTCGGTAACTCTCGACCTGCGCACCGGGGAAGGTTCGGGCGTGCTGAAGGGGCTGGCCGCCAACGCCGACATCCTGATCGAGAATTTCCGTCCCGGCACCATGGAGCGCTGGGGGATCGGCTGGGCAGTGCTGCACGAGCTGAATCCGAAGCTGATCATGCTGCGGGTCACCGGCTACGGCCAGACCGGCCCCTACAAGGATCGTCCCGGATTTGCCCGGGTCGCCCATGCAGTGGGCGGGCTCGCCTATCTCTCCGGTATGCCGAAAGGCGTGCCGGTAACGCCGGGTTCGACCACGCTCGGCGACTACCTGACCGGGCTCTACGGCTGCATCGGCCTGCTGATGGCGCTTCGCTATCGGGAAGAAACGGGCATCGGACAGTATGTCGACGCGAGCCTCTACGAATCGGTATTCCGCTGCACGGACGAGCTCGCGCCTGCTTACGGTATGTACGGCGTCGTGCGCGAGCGCCATGGTCCGAACAATAACGAGTTCGCCTGCCCGAATGGGCATTTTCCGACCGGCGACGGCAAGTGGGTGGCCATCAGTTGTGCGACCGACAAGCTTTTCCATCGGCTGGCCAGGGCCATGGACCGCCCCGACCTGGCCGACGACCAGGTTTACGGGCGCCAGGAATCGAGGCTCGAGCATCCCCACGACGTCAACGAAATCGTTCGCGACTGGGCCGGCTCGCTGACCCGCGAGGAGGTACTGGAGCGCTGCTTTGAAACCGGCGCGCCGGCGGGTCCGCTCAATACCATCGCGGACATTTTCGGCGACCGCCAGTTCCATGCCCGGCGAACGCTGGTCTCCATCGACGACGAAGACGTCGGCGAGACCATCATCGTACCGGGGGTTATGCCGCGGCTTTCCGAGACGCCGGGCGAAATCCGTCATCTCGGGCCGCGCCTCGGTGAGCACACCGAGGAAGTTCTCAAGGACTGGCTCGATCTTGATGACGACGAGATCAAGGCGCTTCGCGACAAGGCCGTGATATGAGCGACGGCGTACTCGCCGGGCTGCGCATCGTCGAGGGCAGCGCATTCGTTGCCGCACCGCTCGGCGGTATGACACTCGCCCAGCTGGGCGCCGACGTCATCCGCTTCGACCCGATCGGCGGCGGACTCGACTACGGACGCTGGCCGCTCGCGCCGGGCAGCGATGCAAGTCTGTTCTGGGCAGGCCTCAACAAGGGTAAACGCTCGATCGCGGTCGACTTCCGCAAGCCCGAAGGCCGGGAGCTCCTGATCGAACTCATCACCCGTCCGGGTGACGACGCCGGACTGTTCAGTACCAATTTCCCGGCGAAAGGCTGGCTCGACTACGAAACGCTCAGCAAACGCCGTAACGACCTGATCATGATCAACCTGACCGGCCGGCGCGACGGTGGCTCGGAGGTGGACTACACGGTCAATCCGCAGGCAGGCCTGCCGTACCTGACCGGGCCCGGCGACGACCCGCGGCCGGTCAACCACGTTCTGCCGGCCTGGGATCTCGTCGCCGGCCAGATGCTGGCCCTTGGCCTGCTGGCCGCCGAGCGGCACCGGCGCATGAACGGCGCAGGACAGCTGGTTCGCATTGCGCTCAAGGACATCGCCATGGCCACGCTCGGCCATCTCGGCCTGATTGCCGAAGCGACGCTCGGCGATGACGATCGTCCGAAATACGGCAATTATCTTTACGGCGCCTTCGGCCGTGACTTTGAAACCCGTGATGGCCATCGCATCATGGTGGTCGGGCTGACCCGCCAGCAGTGGTCGGGACTTCTCGAGGCCACCGAGCTTGCCGCCGACATCGAGACGCTCGGCAAGCGGCTGGGACTCGACCTCGGCGAGGAGGGCAATCGATTCCGCTCGCGGGAGGAGATCGCGGCGCTGCTCGAAGCATGGATCGGTGCACGGACGCTCGCGGACATCGGGTCGACGTTCAACGAACACCGCGTGTCCTGGGGGCCCTATCGCAGCGTGCGCGAAGCGCTGGCCGAGGATCCCGACTGCTCCGCGGATAACCCCATGTTCAGCCGCATTGAACAGCCGGGTGCCGGCGCCTGGCTGGTACCCGGCACGCCCTTCGACTTCGGCGCGCTGCCGCGCCGGCCGCCCGAACGCGCTCCGCTGCTGGGCGAACACACCGACGAGATCCTGCAGGACGTGCTCGGAATCGACTCTGCCGAGGTCGGGCGGCTGCACGATGCGGGCGTGGTCGCCGGCGCCGCAATTCAACAAACCGCAAACGGAGACACTCGATGACTCGATTGCCGATCGATTTCTACAAGCCGCTTGCGATCGGCGCGCCCGAGCCGCTCAGGACCCTGCCGGTGCGGCCGGAACGCATGATTCACTTCTTCCCGCCGCACGTGGACAACATCCGCGCGAAAGCGCCGCAGCTCGCGCGGCAGGTCGACGTGCTGTGCGGCAATCTCGAGGACGCCATTCCTATGGACGTCAAGGAAGAGGCGCGGGCCGGGTTCATCGAGGTCGCGAAGAAGACCGATCTCGGCAACACGGCGCTCTGGGTCCGGGTCAATGCACTCAACAGCCCGTGGTTTCTCGACGACATGACGCAGATCGTCGAGGCGGTCGGCGATCGCCTCGACACCGTCATGATCCCGAAGGTCGAGGGTCCCTGGGATATTCACTTCGTCGACCAGTTTCTCGCCCAGCTCGAGGCGCGACAAGAGGTCGGCAAGCCGATTTTGATACATGCACTGCTGGAGACGGCCCAGGGTGTCAACAACGTCGAACGGATCGCTGGCGCCAGCCCGCGCATGCACGGCATGAGCCTGGGGCCGGCCGACCTCGCCGCCTCGCGGCGCATGAAGACCACCCGGGTCGGCGGCGGTCATCCCTTCTACGGCGTGCTCGCCGACCCGTCGCAAGCCGGCGAGACCGATCGCGCTTTCTATCAGCAGGACCTTTGGCACTACACCCTTGCGCGCATGGTGGACGCCTGCAGCGCGCACGGTCTCGGTGCCTTCTACGGGCCCTTCGGCGACATCCGCGACGAAGCGGGATGCGAGGCGCAGTTCAGGAACGCCTTCCTGATGGGCTGCTCGGGCGCCTGGTCTCTCGCGCCCAACCAGATCGCCATTGCCAAGCGGGTATTCAGCCCGGACGTGGACGAGGTGCTGTTCGCCAAACGTATCCTCGAAGCCATGCCCGACGGTGCCGGCGTCGCAATGATCGACGGCAAGATGCAGGACGACGCCACCTGGAAACAGGCCAAAGTCATGATGGACCTCGCGAAGCTGGTCGCGCAGAAGGATCCGGACCTCGCCGAAGCGTACGGCCTATGAGCGACAAGACCCGGGCGGGTAACTACTTCGAGGATTTCCGGGTCGGCCAGGAGATCGTTCACGCGACGCCGCGGACCGTGACGGAGGGCGACGTTGCCGTCTACCAGGGCCTGTTCGGGCCCCGCTTTGCGCTGCAGTCGGCAACGACTTTCGCCCGGTTGCTGGGCTATGAACGCACGCCGGTCGACGACCTGCTGGCCTTCCATATCGTCTTCGGCAGGACTGTGCCCGACGTGTCGCTGAACGCCATTGCCAACCTCGGCTATGCCGGCGGACGGTTCCTCCGGCCGGTCTTCCCGGGGGACACGCTGACCACGACCACCCGGGTCACGGGAGTCAGGGAAAACAAGAGCGGCGAGACCGGTGTGGTCTACGTGCACTCCGCCGGCCGCAACCATCGCGGCGAGACGGTCATCGAGTTCGACCGCTGGGTCATGATCAGGAAGCGGGATTTGCGGGCGGCGGCGCCTGAGCCGGTGGTGCCGAAATTGCCGGACGCCGTTGCCGCGCAGGACCTGAGCGTGCCGTGGACTGTCGCCGACGATTACGACCACGCGCTCGCCGGCGGCGACCACCTGTGGGACGACTATGCGGTCGGCGAACGCATTGATCACATCGACGGCGTGACGGTCGAGGAGTCCGACCACATGAGCGCCTGCCGCCTGTTCCAGAATACCGCCAAGGTGCATTTCAACCTGCATGTCGAGCGAGATGGCCGCTTCGGCAAACGCATCGTCTACGGCGGCTATCTGATCAGTCTCGCCCGCTCGCTGTCCTTCAACGGGCTGGCCAACGCGCAGACGCTGGCGGCCATCAATGCCGGCGTGCACACGGCGCCTACCTTTGCCGGCGATACCATCTATGCCTGGTCGGAAATCCTCGACAAGCAAGCGCTCGGCGACAGGCACGACGTGGGCGCGCTCAGGCTGCGAACGGTAGCCGCGAAGAACCAGCCCTGCGGCGACTTCCCTTTCAAGGGCGAGGACGGCCGGTACGAGCGCGACGTGGTGCTCGACTTCGATTACACCGTGCTGATGCCGCGTCGAAAATAGAGAATCGCATCGGCGGTGGGCAGGAAGAGCCAATAAACCAAGCCAGTATCCTCCAGGTTGCCGGCGTCGTCGTCTCAGTCCGGCCGCCGGAACACCAGGAAGTGCTGCTGCGGCAGGAAGCCCTCGTTGCGGACGAACTCGAAGCCGGCCGCCTCGAGTTCGCGCCGTGCCTGCACCTCGCTCATCTTGTGCAGGCGCTTGATCGGCACCGAGGGATCCTCGGCACGGTACTCGACCAGCACCAGCAGGCCTCCCGGGCGCAGCGCGCGTAACAGTCCCGCGGCCATCTCGCGCGGATGCGAGAACTCGTGGTAGGCATCGACGATCAGCGCGAGATCGACCGCCGCCTTGGGCAGGTTCGGGTCCTTGATGCTGCCGCGCACACCGCGGACGTTGTCCACGCCCTCCTCGCGCCCGCGTTGCTCGATGATGGCGAGCATTTCGGGCTGGATATCCACGGCGAGGACCTGGCCGCGGGGGACGCTCTGCGCGATGCGGAAGCTGAAGTAGCCGGTCCCGGCGCCCACGTCCGCGACCACGGCGTCCTCCTCCAGCGGCAGATTCCGGACCAGGAGATCGGTGCGCTCCTCCCGCTCCCGTGACGCGCGCTCCAGCCAGCCGGCGCCCAGGTGGCCCATGACATGAGAGATCTCCCGGCCCAGGTAGAATTTGCCGATGCCGTCGCGGCTGGGCGTCCCGTAGCGGTAGGAGCCGTCGCCGGCCTGTTCCGCCGCGCCCGCGAGGGGCGCAGCGAGCAACAGGAACACGGTGGCTGCAAATATCGCGTCGCTAAGGCGTGTACGGGCTGCTCGCATTGCGGACCTCCTAGCGTCGGCGCCCGCGCCAGTCCGGGCGCTCGAGGCGGTGGATCACCACGTCTATGTCCTTGATGCGCGTCTCACCCCAGGGCCGCTCGCCGAGCTTTTCGGCCACCCGGATGGAGGGCCGGTTGTCGCGGTGGATCAGGCTGATCACGTGATCCTGGTCCAGGTTGTCGAAACACCAGTCCAGGGCGGCCGTCGCCGCCTCCGTGGCGTAACCGCGGCCGGCGTATTCCGGGCCGATGAGCCAGCCGATCTCGAAGCCCGGCCAGCCCTCAGGATGGATGAAACCGACCCGGCCCAGGAAGGTCCCGTCCCGTCGGTGTTCCACGGCGAACAGGCCGTAACCGCGAATCTGCCAGTGACCGAGCATCCACGCGATCTGCCGCCAGGTGCCCACCCGGTCGAGCGGGCCGCCCATGTAGCGCATGTGCGTCTCGTCGGCGTGCATGCGGGCGAGTGCGTCGAGGTCCCGTTCCTGCGGCAGCCGCAGCAGCAGTCGTTCGGTCTCGATTCTCATCGTGCTCACCCTCCCCAAAGCGGTACAGGTGCCGAGCATAGCCGCTGCCAGCCCCTGCGTGAGCTATTCCGGTGGCCACTCCTCGCGGGTGACGGCCCAGCGCTCGTGGTCCCGCCAGCGTCCCCGGATCTTCAGATAGCGCGGCGAGTAGCCCTCGAGCCGGAAGCCGAGGGCGCCCACCAGGCGCCGGGACGGTTCGTTACCCGGCTGGATATTCGCCTCGAGACGGTGCAGCCGATGCACCCTGAAGGCACGGGTGATCACTTTGCGCATCCCGGCCCGCATGTAGCCGCGCCCCGTCCAGGGCAGGAAGGCGTAGTAGCCCAGGTAGCCGCTGCGGAAGACGCCCCACACGATCTCGTTGACGTTGATGACGCCGGCGATGCGCTGGTCGGGCGTCATCACGAAGTAGCCCAGGCTGTTGTCCTGCTGCAGCCGGTCGAGGTAGGCCCGGTAGCCGGCGAGGGAGTCCGGCGCGACCACCCAGGGCCCGTGCAGGTCCCGGCTGAGCCGCACGGCGGTCAGGAACTCGCCGGCCATGCTCCGCTCCGGCCGCCGCAGGCTTATTGCCGGTTCCGGCTTCGGAGCCTGCGGGGCGGCCGCCGCCGGCTTATTTTGCATCCTCGATCATGCGCTGCATCGCCGCCTCGACCTCTGCGGCCACGTCCGCCAGCTCCGGCCGGTCGGACAGCAGTCCCAGCATCTCCTTCGGACTCAGCAGCCCTATACGGGTTCGGCCGTCCTGCTCGTAGACGGACACCCGGCACGGCAACGCCATGTTCATGCTCATGTCGCTGGACAGCACCCTCTGGGCCTGTTGCGGATTGCACACTTCCAGCACGCGGCATTCGTTCTCGATGGGCGCGCCCTTTTCCTTCAGGGTGGCCTTCAGATCGTAGATATGCAGCACGCCGAAGCCGTGCTTCTTCACGGCTTCCTGCAGGTCGGCCGTGGCCTGCTCGACGCTCTTCGACGTTTCGGTGATCTGTTTCACGGGATTCCTCCTTGTCTCCTTCACTGCCGTGATTGAAACACGTGCCCGTGCGCCGCGGCACTACGTAGTGCTACCGGTGGCCGGGGTCCGGACGGGACCCGGGCGCAGACCACTGGGGAGCGTCGCAGACCGCCGTTGCCGCCCCTTCGGCCTCGTCCGCGCCCGGCTCCGCCGTCTCTGCGCCGGGGCCGCGCGAGCGCCAGTCGTCCAGCCAGGCGACGATGCGGTCGAGGTGCGCGAGATCCTTTCTGACCCGGTACGGTTTCATGTCGTACAGGCCGATGCCGTCTTCCGCCGCGCTCACGTAAGCCTGGACGTCGCGCAGCGCGGCGATGACGGGAATCTCCAGTGATTCCAGGAATCGGGTCAATTTGATGAAGCTGCGGGTGTTGCGGCGGATGCGGTTTGCGACCACCGCGACGTTGCGGCGCCGCCGGTCGACGCCGGCACCGATCAGCAGCTCGCCGATGAACCGGGCCGTGGCGTGGATGTCGATCGCCGAAGGCATCACCGGGATGATCAGGCTGCTGGCGTCCCGGGTCAGTTGCCGCAGCGCGTCCCGGTCGAGGCCGGCCGGCGAGTCCACGATGAGCGTCTCCGTCTCCTGCGGCACGCGCAGCTGCCAGCTCTGCGTTGCCGCCATATTGCGCTTGTAGGCGGCGATGCCGTGCACGGGCGGCGCCTGCGCCGGCCTGCGTTCCAGCCAGCGGATGGCCGATCCCTGGGGGTCACAGTCCATCAGCGCCGGCGTTGGCCCCCGGAGTGCGTAGTGGCTGGCGAGGTTGGTCGCGAGCGTGGTCTTGCCGCAACCGCCTTTCGAGTTCAGGACGACGATCCTGTTAAGGCCGGGGCGCGTCGGAATGGTGAGCATGGGACGGGGGATGATGACTCCGATGGCAGCGGGACGAACACCCGACTATAGCGGAGGCGGGCATTCGTTTTCAGTGTCGAGTGTCGCCGCAACCCGATCGTCATGGACGCAGGGCGCCCGTCCGACCCACTCACAGCGCGTCCTCAGAGGGCAATCCAGACCGTGCTGGCGCGGGCCACGGCTTTGCCGTCCGCCGTGTAGATGGCCGATCCCGCGTAGTGTTTGCGCCCGGCGCTGCGGATCGGCCAGCCGACGACCACGCAGGGCCGGTGCGCCGGCAGCGGCGCCACGATCTGCACCGTTATGGTGCCGAGCACGAGGGC
The DNA here is from genome assembly GCA_964427415.1 of uncultured Woeseiaceae bacterium. Taxonomy (GTDB): domain Bacteria; phylum Pseudomonadota; class Gammaproteobacteria; order Steroidobacterales; family Woeseiaceae; genus Lentisalinibacter. The sequence goes on from CAYRUH010000009.1 coordinate 32,456, forward strand.
AGCCGGGTTGCGGCCCATTGCGCCGAAGCCTGACGGGCAGTCCAGCGCCGACCAGAGATAGAGGGGCTGCACCTGGCCCGACTCGTCGGCCAGCGCGCCCGCCGGCTGCCAGGCCGCCGCCACCCGGTCGGTGCCGGCAACGGGCCCGGGGTAGATGCAAAGTCCGCCGTCCGCCGGGCTGCGCGCCGGGCCGCAGACGAAGCAGGTGGAAAACGTGTGCGCCTTGAAGCCGAGATAATCCCGGGAAGCCGCCCGGGCCGCCTCCAGGGTCGGAGCCGGCGGCAGATCACCCTCGATGGCGCCCGGCCGTGCGCTCGCGACCACGGTCTCGCCGTCCAGGAGTTCGCCGGTGTCCGCTTCGCAGCGCAGCGTCAGGGGCCGGTCGAGGGGCGGCGGCCGGTGCAGGCGCACCTCGGGCGTACCGGGCAGGCGGGTGCCGAGCAGCCCGGCGCTGTAGCCGCCGTTGCCGGACTCCGGCGGCCCGCAATAACGGGCATCGATGACGACCGTCTCCAGCCTCTCGCCGCCCGGTGTGCTCACAGCGACTCCAGGTAGGCATCGGCCTGCCGGTCCGCCCGCTCCCAGGCTCCGCGCACCGGCGTGCAGCTCACCTCCGGGATGCCCGTGGGCTCTGCGCGGCCAAGCGGCTCCCGGTAGGGGATGGACCATTTGTCGTCGGCGATCAGGCTCGGCCAGAGGAATGGATTCCACCAGGGCCTGGCCGTAGTCCGGTAGATCTCGGCGTCCGGCGCGCCGCATTCGATGCGGTACTGCATGAACAGCGCCACGCTGTCCGTGTAGTCGCGTCCCTCGTGCAGGGCTTCCCGGTCCGCCCAGTGGCCGTCGGAGCTCTCCAGGTTGATCTCCGCGGCGAACCAGCCGAGACTCCAGCCGGCGATGAGCAGGCCGCCGCCCACCATTACCGCCGCGGTGAGCAGGAGTTCCCGGCGCTGCTGGCGGCGCTGGGTATCGCGCACGCGGGCCGCGATGCGCGCGCGGCTCTCCCGGTCGCTCATGCCAGACGGCTCCCGTCGGCCACCGGGCGGTCGGGCACGGCCAGCACCACGCTGCCGTCCGCCTGCACGAAGCCGGTGATCAGGCACTCCGACATGAACGGACCGATCTGCTTGGGCGGAAAGTTGGTGACCGCCAGCACCTGACGGCCGACCAGTTCATGCGGCTCGTACAGATCGGTGATCTGCGCCGAGGAGCGCCTGACGCCCACTTCGGCGCCAAAATCCACCGTGAGCTTGCAGGCCGGCTTGCGGGCGTCCGGGAACGGTTCCGCCCGGGTCACCGTGCCCACGCGGAGTTCCACCTGCTCGAAATCCTGCCAGCTGATCCGCTTCATGTCGTCCTATCCGGGCCGGTTGACGAGCCTTCGTGTTCATTGCGTCGGTCTGTCTTGCGCCGGAACCCGAGCCGGTGGCGCGTCGCCGCCTGCACCAGCGTCTCCGGCGGCGTCGACGTGCGCCCGCCCGCGAGAGAGGTGAGGCGCATCCGTATCATCTGCTGATCCATGAACTCGTAATGAGCGAGGTCGACCAGCAGACGCTGGTCGTCCCGGCGCGCGAGGCGCAGCTTGTCCGGGTCCACGACCTCCAGCGCGGCGATGTCGTCACGCCACATCAGGACGTAGCCGACGCCGCCCTCCACCGGCCCTTCCACCCAGTCTGTTCCGAACCGCAGCCGGGAGTTACTCACCGAGCCGAACAGCGAGATGGCGGCGCCGAGGACGGCGGAGGCAGCCGCTGTGATGACCCCGCTGGGCCCGTCGCCGGTCAGCAGCAGCGCCGCGCCTATGCCGACCATCAGCCCGGCGAGGCTGCCGGAGACGGTGGCGGCGACGAGGCGCACCTTGTTCGGATAATAGACCGCGCTGACGACCTCGTCGGGTTCGAGTCTGGCGCTGTCTCTTTCCCCGGCCATGGCGCCGAGGATAACGGATGCCGCTTCAGAACAGGTAGTGGTCGACCAGCAGCGCCGTGAACAGCGCCATGAGATAGGTGATGGACCAGGAGAAGGTGCGCATCGGCAGCGACGGGTCGTCGCTGACTTTCATGCGCCAGGCGTACCACAGGAACACGCCGCCCAGGACCAGTGCGCTGGCGAGATAGAGCAGACCGCTCATGCCCGTGAGCCAGGGCAGCAGCGTGACCATCATGAGCAGGATGGTATAAAGCAGCACGTAGAGCCGGGTGAATTGCTCGCCGTAAGAGACCGGCAGCATCGGGATGCCCACCTTCGCGTATTCGTCCTTGCGGGCGATGGCGAGCGCCCAGAAGTGGGGCGGCGTCCACACGAAGATGATCAGGAACAGGATCAGCGCATGGGCGTGTATCTCGCCGGTGATCGCCGTCCAGCCGAGTACCGGCGGCGCGGCACCGGCGGCGCCGCCGATGACGATGTTCTGGGGCGTCGCATGCTTCAGAAACACCGTGTAGATGACCGCATAGCCGATCAGCGAACAAAAGGTCAGCACAGCGGTGAGGGGATTGACCCCGAACCACAGTATCAGCATGGAGGTTGCGGCTAGCACGCCGGCGAATGCGAACGCCTGGGGCTCGGAGACGGTGCCGGTGGGCAGCGGCCGATGCTGGGTTCGGGCCATGATGGCGTCAAAGCGCGCGTCCAGGATCTGGTTGACCGCGGCGGCACCGGCGGAGGCCAGTCCGATGCCGAGCGTGCCGAGGATGAGAGCCAGCGGGTCCGGCAGCCCGGGCACGGCCAGGAACATGCCGACAATGGCGGTGAACACAATCAGTGCCACCACGCGGGGCTTGGTGAGTTCGTAGTAATCCCGCCAGTTGACCGGGCGGCTTCTCTCGAGAGTCTGAGCGTCAGTATTCGGCATGCCGGACCAGGTGGTAGTAATTGAGCAGCGCCAGCAGCAGGAGCGCGGCGCCGGCGTTGTGCGCGGTAGCCAGTGAGAGCGGCAGTGAATAGTGAATGATACCTAGTCCCATCGCCACCTGCACTGCCAGTGCTCCCAGCAGGAACACGCCGGCCCGGCGCAGGGTCGGCGGGCGGCCGCCGCCGAGGGCCGCGAGCGCGAGCCCGCCGAGCACGACCGTCACCACCAGGGCGCCGATGCGATGGACATAATGGATGGCGGTGCGTGCCGGGCTGTCCAGGATGCCGCCTTCGTAGTCGATGCCGAGGCCGTGCCAGGGTCGGAACCCTTCAGAGAAGTCCATCTCCGGCCACCACCGGGTCTGGCAGGTGGGGAAGTCCGGACAGGCGAGGGCGGCGTAATTGGTGCTGGTCCAACCGCCCAGCGTGATCTGCACGCCCAGCAGCACGAGCCCGGCCAGCGCCGCCGTCCGCAGCCGGCCCGGGGCACGGATCGCCGGCCCCGGCCTGACCACACCGAGCGCCAGCCAGAACAGGAGGCCCAGGGCGGTCAGGCCGCCCAGCAGGTGCAGCGTCACGATAAACGGCTTCAGCAGCAGGGTTACGGTCCACATACCGAGCAGCGCCTGGGCGACGATGACGCCGGCGAGCGCCAGGGGCAGGCGCACAGGCTGTGCCGGGTCCCGCCGGTTGGACCAGGCGGCCGTGGCGATCGTGAATATCAGCAGGCCGAGCGCGCCCGCGAAGTAACGGTGGATCATCTCCCGCCAGGCTTTGCCATGGTCGACCGGCCGTTCCGGGAAGGCACCTGCGGCGAAGTCCATCTGCTCGGCCGTCTTCGGCACCGTCAGCGTGCCGTAGCAGCCGGGCCAGTCCGGGCAGCCGAGGCCGGCGTCGGTGAGGCGCACCCAGGCGCCGAGTACCACCACGCAGAGGGTCAGCAGCGTCGCCGTCGGGACGAGCACGCGGTAGATTCTTGCCGCTCTGTTCACCGTCTTGTCCTTGCGGGTCTGTTCTCGTGGTGCTGCGGCGGCGTTCATCCGATCCGCGAGACCTTCAGGAGTTTCTTCAGATCGTCCTTGATGTCTTCCGGGTCCGCATCGGTGGGGAAGCGCATCATCAGGTTGCCGAGGGGATCGACGAAATAGATCGCCGCATCCCGGGACGGCAGGGCATCGGCCAGCGCCGGATTGTCGTCCAGCGAGGCGCTGATCAGCCCTGCCTGGGTGCGTTCCAGCCAGTCCGCGGCCGGCGGCTCAGCGCCGGAGAGGTAGAGCCGTTCCACCCGGTTCGCCTCCGCGCCCAGCGCCAGCCGGACCTGCCGGATCTTGATGATCTCCTGCCGGCAGGTCTCGCCGCAGGGCTCCGGGTTCACGTAGAGCATCGTCCAGTGACGGCGCAACGCTTGCGGCGAGATGCTCTCGCCCGCCAGCGACCCGATGGGTACCTGCGGCAGCACCACCACCGGCTCGATCAGCGTGCCGTGGTTGGTCCGGCCAGGCGGGCTCCAGTCGTCCACGCCATAGTACAGGTATATCGCCAGGGCCAGCGGCCCAAGGAACATCACTGCCAGCAGGATGAATTGCAGGCGGCCGCGCCGTCGCTGCTTCTGTTCGTTCATTTCTGTTCGTTCATTTCTGTTCGTCCATTCGTCCATTCGTC
>CAYRUH010000009.1:37070-68564 GCA_964427415.1 uncultured Woeseiaceae bacterium
TTCTGTTCGTTCATTTCTGTTCGTTCATTTCTGTTCGTCCATTCGTCCATTCGTCCATTCGTCCGTCGTCTCGCCCGCGCCGGCGGCCCGGCTACCCGTTCCCGGCCGCGGCCCGGGGCCTTCGCCGGAGGTTCACCACCACGTAGATCACGGCCAGTGCCGCCGCCAGTGCGAACCACTGCACGGCATAACCGAGATGCCGGATTGCCGGCGGACCGCCCGGCTCCCACTCCCGCCGGAACCCGTCGGCGGCCGCCGGCGACAGGAGCAGCACCCAGGGTTCAACCGGTTCCGCCAGCGCCGCGGCCAGCTCCGGGATATCCGGGAACTGTCGCACCGACGGCCAGTCCCCGGCGGCACCGCCGCGCTCGCCAAGGTCCAGTCCCGCGACCGGCAGGCGGCCCACCCGGCCCTCAATCCGCCGCGTCTCCTCGCCCACCGCGATCTCGGCCACCGGCTCGCGGCGTGCATCCTGGCCGATCCAGCCCCGGTTCACCAGCAGCAGGCCGCCGCTTTCGAGGCGCAGGGGCGTGATCACGAAGAACCCGTTGCGGCCCTGACTCACCATGTTGTCGATCAGGAACTGGCGCCCCGCGTCGTAACGCCCCCGCGCGGTTACCGGCCGGTAGCGGTCCCGGTCGTCTCCCGTCACCGCTGCCGCGGCGACCGGTTCCGCGCCGCTGCCCGCATGCGCCTGCTCCAGTCCCGTCTTGTATTCGTAGCGCGCGAGCTGCCACACGCCGAGTCCAATCAGCAGCGGCAGCAGCGCCAGGGTCAGCAGGGTGGGTATCAGGGCCGGCCTGAACTCTCTGCGCGTGTCAACGACCTCGCTCATCGCCTGTCCATGGACACGCCCGCTGCTACGGCGTTCCGCCGCATTCCTCGACAGCGCCTGACCGGCGCGCGGGCTCCCGGCCGGACCGCTATACTGGAGGGTGCGGCGACAGTACACATATCAAAGCTATGAAACTCTTCGTCATCCTGATCCTCGGCGGAATCATCGCGAGCCTCGGCTCGGGGCTTTTCTACCTGGTCAGCGACAAGGACGGTTCCGGCCGTCTGGTGAAGGCGCTCACCTGGCGCATCGGCCTGTCCGTGGCTCTGTTCATCTTCCTGATCATCGCCGGGCTCAACGGCTGGATCGCGCCTAATGCCTGAGCCCCGACGGCCTTCGCGGCTATAACCAATAGACGAAGATGTAGAGGCCGAGCCAGACTACGTCCACGAAATGCCAGTACCAGGCGGTCGCCTCGAAGGCGAAGTGGTGCCTGGCCGTGAAGTGGCCGCGTATCACCCGCAGGAAGATCACGGTCAGCATGATCGCGCCGATAGTCACGTGCATGCCGTGGAAACCCGTGAGCATGAAGAACGTCGAGCCGTAGATACCCGACTCGAGCGTCAGGTTCAGATCCTGGTAGGCGTGCACGTACTCATAGGCCTGCAGTCCCACGAACACGTAGCCGAGCAGGAAGGTGAGCGCCAGGAACAGGGCGGTCATGCCCCGATTGCCCTCACGGATGGCGTGGTGGGCGATGGTGACGGTCACGCTGGAGGTCAGCAGGATGGCGGTGTTGATCAGCGGCAGGCCGAGCGCGCCCATCCTCTGGAACTCGCCGCCGATGTCGGCGGGCCCGTTGCTGGGCCAGGTGTCCTCGAAGCCGGGCCAAAGCAGCAGGTTGGTGAAGAAGTTATTGCCCTCGCCGTCCAGCCAGGGCAGCACGAAGGAGCGGGCGTAGAATAACGCGCCGAAAAAGGCGGCGAAGAACATCACCTCGGAGAAGATGAACCACATCATGCCCATGCGGAACGACCTGTCGACCTGGGCGTTGTAGATGCCGCCCTCGCTTTCGTCGATGACGTCGCCGAACCAGCCGAACATCATCAGGATAACGACCGCGATGCCCGCGTACATGATCCACTGGCCGATGCCGGAGCCGTTGAGCCATATCGATACGCCGACCATGAGCAGGAAGAGGCCCACGGAGCCCACCACGGGCCAGTGGCTGCCGTGCGGTACGTAATAGCTGTCTTTGGTCTGTGCCATGGCGATGTCCCGCTGTCTGACTGGCTGTTGTTACGGGTCCCGGCAGGGCTGACGCTCAGTCGCCCGCCGCGGCCACCTGCTGTTCGGTGTCGAAAAAAGTATAGGAGAGCGTCACCGTGTCGATGTGCGCGGGCAGGGCCCGGTCGACGATGAAGCGCACCGGCATGTCCCGGCCCTCCTGTGCCTCGAAGTGCTGATTGGTGAAGCAAAAGCACTCGGTCTTGGCGAAATACCTGGCTGCTACCGGCGGCGAGACGCTGGGCACGGCCCGGCCGACGGTGCCGTGGTCCTGCAGGTTCTTCGCGAAGAACGTGGTGTCGTAGAGCTTTCCCGGGTGCACCTGCATCTTTGTGACGGTGGGCTCGAACTCCCACGGACCCCGCTGGTTGACCGTGGCGACGAACTCCACCGTGATCAGGCGCTGCTCGTCGGGCTGCTCGATGACCGTCACGGCCTCCGCGTTCGTGCGGCCGCCGAGGCCGGTGATCTCGCAGAACACGTCGTACAGGGGCACCAGGGCGAAACCGAAGCCGAACATGGCGACGGTCATCACCAGGAGCTGCCAGGACAGCCCTCTGTGGTTCCCTTTGCCGCTGTCTTCCGTCACGGCCTAGCTGCCTCCCTGGCTGCGCAGATACTCGACGAATATGAAGCCGGCGTAGAAGCCCACAGCCACCACCGCCAGGATAATGGCGTTGCGCACTGCCTTGCGGCGCTGCTGCGGCTTGCGTTCATCCACGGGTGCTTACTTGACCTCCGGCGCCTGCTCGAAGGTGTGATACGGGGCCGGCGAGGGCACCGTCCACTCCAGACCCTTCGGATTATCCCAGACCTCCGCCGTGGCCGGTTTGCCCCGGCGCACGCAGGACATGAGAATCCAGACGAATAGTAGCTGGGAGAAGCCGAAACCGAAGGCGCCCACCGTCGCCAGCAGGTTGAAATCGGTGAACTGGGTGGCGTAGTCCGGGATGCGCCGCGGCATGCCGGCCAGGCCCACGAAATGCATCGGGAAGAAGGTCACGTTCACGAAGATCGCAGTGAGCCAGAAGTGCCACTTGCCGAGCGTCTCATTGTACATGTGGCCGGTCCATTTCGGCAGCCAGTAGTAGGCAGCCGCCATGATGGCGAAGATGGCGCCCGGCACCAGCACGTAGTGGAAATGGGCCACCACGAAGTAGGAGTCGTGGTACTGGAAGTCCGCCGGCACGATGGCGAGCATCAGTCCGGAAAAGCCGCCGATGGTGAACAGGAACAGGAACGCGATGGCGAACAGCATCGGCGTCTCGAAGGTCATCGAGCCACGCCACATGGTCGACGTCCAGTTGAAGATCTTCACGCCCGTCGGCACCGCGATCAGCATGGTGGAAAACATGAAGAACAGCTGGCCGGTGAGGGGCATGCCGACGGTGAACATGTGGTGCGCCCAGACGATGAACGACAGGAACGCGATGCTGGCGGTGGCGTAAACCATCGAGTCGTAGCCGAACAGCGGCTTCCTCGAAAACGTGGGGATGATCTCCGAGATGATGCCGAAGGCCGGCAGGATCATGATGTAGACCTCGGGATGCCCGAAGAACCAGAAGATGTGCTGGAACATCACCGGGTCGCCGCCGCCGGCCGCGCGGAAGAAGCTGGTGCCGAAGAACTGGTCGGTCAGCAGCATGGTGACGGCGCCGGCGAGTACCGGCATCACGGCGATCAGCAGGTACGCGGTGATCAGCCAGGACCACACGAACATGGGCATCTTCAGCAGCGTCATGCCAGGTGCGCGCATGTTCATGATGGTCACGATGATGTTGATCGCGCCCATGATGGAGGAGATGCCCATCAGGTGGACGGAGAAGATCAGCAGCGGGAAGGCATCGCCGGTCTGCAGCACCAGCGGCGGGTACATGGTCCAGCCGCTGGCTGGCGCACCGCCCGGTACGAACAGCGTCGACAGCAGGATGGTGAAGGCCGCCGGCAGGATCCAGAACGACCAGTTGTTCATGCGCGGCAGAGCCATGTCCGGCGCGCCCACCATCATGGGGATCATCCAGTTGGCCAGGCCGACGAAGGCCGGCATCACGGCGCCGAAGATCATGATCAGTGCGTGCATCGTGACCATCTGGTTGTAGAAGTCCGGGTCGATGAACTGCAGGCCCGGCTGGCCGAGTTCAGCCCGAATGACCAGTGCCATCGCGCCCCCCACGAAGAACATGAGCAGGCTGAACACCAGGTACATCGTGCCGATGTCCTTGTGGTTCGTGGTGAACAGCCACCGCCGGATGCCGGTCATCTCCGGGCCGTGATGGTGGTCGTCGTGGTGTAACGCTTCGGTCGCACTGCTCATACGGATGGCTCCTGGTTTCCTGCCGGGGCTCCGCTCGACCCCCGGCGCTCGTTCCTGTCTGTGCTGCTGCGGGCCCGGTCTACAAACCCGGCGCTCACTCGGCCGCCGCTGCAGCCACCTTCGGGCTCACGCCCTGCTCTTGCTGGCGGGCGGCGACCCAGCCCTCGTATTCGGCCTGATCGACCACCTCCACGACGATCGGCATGAAGCCGTGATCCTTGCCGCAGAGTTCGGCGCACTGGCCGCGATACACGCCGGCCTCCTCCGCCCGGAACCAGGCTTCGTTAATGAAGCCCGGGATGGCGTCCTTCTTGATACCGAAGTCCTTCATCCACCATGCGTGGATGACGTCGTTGGAGGTGATCAGCAGCCGCACCTTGGCGCCGACAGGCACCACCATGGGGTTGTCCACCTCGAGCAGGTAGTTCGGCACCGTGTTCGGGTCGATGCCCGAGCCCAGCCGCCGGGCTTCATTGCTCGAGCGCGCCAGGTTCGAGTAGAAATCGACGCCCTCGTCCAGGTATTCGTAATGCCACTTCCACTGGTAGCCGGTGACCTTCACCGTGATGTCCGGGTTGCGGCTGTCCTCGATCTTCACCAGCGTCTCGGCCGAGGGGATGGCCATGCCGATCAGGATACCGATGGGAATGACGGTCCAGACGATCTCCGCCTTCGTGGAGTGGGAGAACTTCGCTGCCTCCACTCCCCGAGACTTGCGGTGCAGGACCAGTGCGATGAGCATCCAGCCGAACACGAAGACGGCAATGGCGCAGCACACCAGGAAGATGAGCATGTGCAGGCCGTAGATGTCGCGGCTGACTTCGGTCACGCCCTGGGGCATGTTGATCTTCGACTCGGCGAGTACGGCAGCCGATGCCGGCAGGGTCAGCAAGAAGAGGGAGATTTTTCGAATCATCGGTCTGTTATCCTGCCGGCCGCGGCCGGTGTGTTCGTCCTGTCACGGCTGCGTACCCCGCCGCGTCCCACGGTCGTCCTGGATCGGCAGCGCCGGCTCCGCCAGTATGCTCTTCAGTCTGTCGCCCAGCCCCCTGCGTTCGGCGTCGGTCAGGAACTCCCCGACCGCACACCAGCACCCGTGGGCACCGATCTCCAGCCTGCCCGGTGCACCGGTACGCCGGCCCCCGGCATAGCGGACCCGGGTCCAGGCCCGCAGAAAGCGCTGGTCTTGCCGTTGCCGGCCCCGCAGGCGGCTGACGACGACCTCGTCCGGCCCGACGTCGATCAGGTCACGGTCGCAGCCGCGCTTCATGCTCAGCCAGAGCGCCGCGCCGAGGCCGGAGAGTTCGAGCCCGGCCATCGGCAGCACCGGCCAGTAACCCATCGCCGCGAAGCTGCCGGCGACCGTCATGGAGACCGCCAGTATCGAGACGAAAAAGAGCGCTGCCGTGCGCGAATCCAGAGAACAATTGGGCTTCAATTCGAAGCGGTGCAACGGGTGTGGTCCTGCATTTCCCTGGTTCTCGGTACGCCGGTCCGGACCTGCCGGACCGCGGACTCGGGAGTCTAAAGAAACGGCTTCCGGGGTGCAACTGCGCAAGTGACTTTTCATATCTAATTAATACTTATAAATCAGGTAATTGCGGAGAACGACCCACAGCCCGAATGAACTTCGATTGCCGATCGATTATCGGCGTGCCCGTGCGCCGTGCAAGAGAGCCGGTCGCGGCGTCTCAGGTGCGTCTCATTATTCGTTGCGGGCTGATGCGCACTGCGCCATCCGCATCGGCCCCGGGCAGCCCGCTGCCGCCCCAGCAGTGGCCATAGACAAGCTCTAGCGTCAGGGGCAGGCGGCCGTCGTCGCGCCGCAGCCGTCCCCAGGCCTCTGCCAGACGGCGGAAGCGCGCAGGCGTCGCCAGTCCGCGACTGCGGCCGGCCAGGGTGTTGCGGGCGCCCGCGGCCGTCAGGTCCCGCCACAGCGCGCCGGGCTCGGCATAGGTCACCGTGATCTGCTCCACGTCCAGTACCGGATCGCGTAACCCGGCGCGGACCAGCGCGTCGCCGAGATCGTGCATGTCCGGGAAGGCCTGGACGTGCGTCCCGGCATCTACGGCCAGCCAGGCCTCGCGCAGTTCGCGGAAGCTGTCCGGGCCCAGACTCGCGAAAGTGAACAGGCCCTCCGGGCGCAGCACGCGGGCGGCCTGCGTCAGCACCGGCGCCGGATCGGCGAACCAGGGCAACAGGAGATTGGCGAAAACCAGGTCGAAGACCCGGTCGCGGAAGGGCAGACGGGCGGCGTCGCCGGCTACCTCGTTCCGGCGGGCGAAGCGTCCGTGGCTCCGCCGTGCCGCGGCCAGCCGGGCTTGCGAGACGTCCAGCGAAACCACCCGGCAGCCCCGGTAGCGGCGCGCGAGTTCCGCCGATGCGCGCCCGGTGGCCGCGCCGGCGTCCAGCACCCGCTGCGGCCGGATCGCGGTGAGCGGCAGGCGGGACAGCAGTTCCTCCCGGGTCCGGGCCGACAGGAAATCCTCCGCCCCGGCCACGCTGGCGTCGGTGCGGCGGCGTACCTCCTGCCGGCGAGGGGCGGAGGCGACTGGTCCGTCGGGCACGCTCATGAACCCGGGGAGCTTACGGTAAAAATGTCCGGGTCCGACAGAAATCCGTGCTGCGCCCGTGGTCGCGGAAACGCAGACTGGGCCATGACACGCCGCCGCGCCGCGCTCGATGCCTTCGCGCGCCTGCTGTTCCCGCCGCGCTGCGCATTGTGCGGCGAGCCCTGCGGTGAGCCCTGGCACGAACCGTGGGGCGAACGCTGGGACAAATCCCGGGGCGAGCAAGGCGCGGGGCAGGATCTCTGTGCCGGCTGCCTCGGCGACCTGCCCCGGCTGACCGCCGCCTGTCGCCCCTGTGGCGAACCCCTGACTGCGGGCACGCTATGCATCGCCTGCCGGCGCCACCCGCCGCCGATGGAACAGACGCTGGCGCCGCTGCATTACGCTTTCCCGGCGGACTGGCTGCTCACCGAGCTGAAGTTCAATGCGCGCCTCTGGCACGGGCCGCTGCTCGCCGGGATCATCGCCGAAGCGCTGGCCGCGGACCTGTTGCCGCGGTCGGGGCCCGACGCGGTGCTGATCCCGGTGCCACTGCATCGCAGACGCCTCACTGCCCGGGGTTACAACCAGGCACTGGAGATCGCCCGGCCGCTGGCCCGGCGGCTCGGCTGCCGTCTGGCCGATGACCTGGTCGTCCGCATCCGGCCCACTCGGGAGCAGTCCTCCCTGAGCGCCCGGGGACGGCGTCGCAACGTAGCGGGTGCCTTCCGGTTGCAGCGGCCGGCGGACCTCGAACACGCAGTGATCGTGGATGACGTCGTAACCACCGGTGCGACTACGCGGGAGATCGCCGCGCTGCTGCGCGACGGCGGCTGCGCCCGGGTCAGCGTGGTGGCCGCGGCGCGTGCCGCTCAGCGGAACAGATAGTCCAGAGCGATGCCGATGAACACCACCATGCCGATGTAGTGGTTGTTCAGGAAGGCGCGGAAGCAGTCGGTGGTATCCCGTTCGCGGATGAGATACTGATGCCAGGCCATGAAACCGGCGGCCAGCGCCACGCCGAGGAAATACCAAAGGCCCATGGAGAGGCGGTTGCCCATCAGCACGAGTCCCAGCAGCATCAGGCCCTGCAGCGCGCCGATGATGAACCGGTCGGCATCACCGAACAGGATCGCGGTCGACTTGATACCCACCTGCAGGTCGTCCGGACGGTCGACCATGGCGTACATGGTGTCGTAGATGACGGCCCAGATCACCGTGACCGCGAACATGAGCCAGGCGATCTCCGGTATCTCGCCGGTCTGGGCGGCGAAGGCCAGCGGTATGGCCATGGCGAAGGCCGCGCCGAGGACAAGCTGGGGCACCGAAAGGATGCGCTTCACGAAGGGGTAGACGATCATCAGCACAGCCGCCGCGGCGGCCACCACCCAGGAGAGCGGATTCAGCAGCGTCACCAGGCCGATGGCGATCAACCCGAGGCCGACGAACAGCAACGCCGCCTCGACGACGCTGACCCTGCCGGTGGCCAGAGGCCGCTCCCGCGTGCGGGTCACGTAGGGATCGAGGCCCCGGTCGGCGATATCGTTGATGATGCAGCCGGCGCAGCGGGTGACCACTACACCGGCCATGAAGATGGCGAAAATACCGTCGTCTGGACGGCCCGCGCCGGCCACCCACAGCGCCCACAGCGTGGGCCACATCAGCAGGTAGAAACCGATGGGTCGATCCAGCCGCATGAGCCGTGCATAGATTGCGAGCTGAGAGACCAGCACCGGCAGGAAGCCGGGGCGGGTGCGCTCCGCTGCCCGGGTTTGCCGCCGGCGGGGAGCGGTGTCCGCTCTCACAGCGCCGCGCCCTCCGGCGCCGCGAGGCTGGCGGGGAAATACTCAACCACCAGGATCGGCGCGCCCGCCACGCGGATGACCGAGCGACGCGCGAACAGCCGCCCGGCCGGCATGCGTTCGGGCAGCTCCGGGTAGCCGCGCTCACCCGGCTCGAAGACGGCGTAGCGGAACGGCTCCCGGCTAACGTCGTCCAGGCGGGCCAGTGCCTCGCCGAGGGGGCGCTCGCCGAGGGTGGCCAGGCCCGGGAAACGTGCGAGCGTTGACGCCGGGATGATGCTCGAGGCCACCACCAGTTCGCCGGCGGCGCCGCCCATGCTGATCTCGCGGACCAGGGCTTCGCCGGCGTCGCATTCGAGCAGCGCCTGTTCAGCCGCGTAGAGCGCTCGCCGGCCCTCGGCGTGGACCGCGAGCCGGAAGCTCGACGGCTGGAAGGAGCGGATGCGGGGCGTCAGCAGGCCGTGGTCGGCGAGCCACCCGATCAGGCCGGCGGGCACCGAAGCCGGCATGGCCTCGGACCAGCGGCCGTCGCCCGAGACTGGTTGTTTATGGGGACGCATGGGATGCAGAGTGTAGACGAGATTAGGCTTCATGACAGTGCAGCGCGGCGGTGCCGACTTAGTCAGACGCTGCCGTAGCGGCTGGCGCCGCCCAGCCAGCGCTGGATGATGGCTTCGGCGTCCGCCGGCGACACGGCGGCGGCGGCGAGCTGGACCTTCGGCATCAAAGCCGCGTCCCGGCTGAGATCGGCGATGCGCAGCTGCATCGCGCCGGTCTGCCGGGTGCCCAGCACCTCGCCGGGGCCGCGCAGGCGCAGATCTTCCTCGGCTACCACGAAGCCGTCACCGGTCTCGCGCAGCACGGCCAGGCGCCGCCGCGCCATCTCCGACAGCGGCGGGCGGTACATCAGCAGGCAGGTGCTCTTCCGGCTGCCGCGCCCGACCCGCCCGCGCAGCTGGTGCAGCTGGGACAGGCCCATGCGCTCGGCGTTCTCCACGATCATCAGGCTGGCATTCGGTACGTCCACCCCCACCTCGATCACCGTCGTGGCGACCAGCAGCCTGAGCTCGCCGGCTTTGAAAGCACCCATCACCGCCTCCTTGGCGGCGGGTTTCATCCGGCCATGCACCAGTCCGACGGGTATGTCCGGCAGCGCCTCGCGCAGCATCCGGTAGCTGGCCTCTGCCGCCTGGTAGTCGAGCTGCTCGCTCTCTTCCACCAGCGGACACACCCAATAAGCCTGGCGGCCTTCGGCACAGGCGCGGCGCACCCGTTCGATGACCTCTTGCCGGCGCGTCTCCGGCAGCACCACGGTGGTCACGGGGCGGCGGCCCGGCGGCAGTTCGTCGATGACGGAGGTGTCGAGATCGGCGTAGGCAGTCATCGCCAGCGTCCGCGGGATCGGCGTGGCCGTCATCACCAGCTGATGCGGCCGGGTGACCCCCTGCTCGCCCTTCTCCCGCAGGGCGAGACGCTGGTGCACGCCGAAACGGTGCTGCTCGTCGATGACCACCAGCGCCAGGTTGTCGAAAGCGACGGATTCCTGGAACAGCGCGTGGGTGCCGATGACCATCGCGGCGCTGCCCTCGGTGATGGCGGCCAGCGCCTTGCGCCGCGCTGCAGAACGGAGGCTGCCGGTAAGCCACACCGGTTGGATACCGAGCGGCGCGAGCCAGGCACGGAAGCTCTTGTAATGCTGCTCGGCGAGCAGCTCCGTCGGCGCCATCAGGGCCGCCTGGCATCCCGCTGCGATGGCCTTCAGGCACGCGGCGGCGGCCACCACGGTCTTGCCCGAGCCCACGTCGCCCTGGACGAGGCGCAGCATGGGGTGTGGGCGGGCGATGTCCGCGGCGATCTCTCCCAGCACCCGTTCCTGGGCGGCGGTCAGCCGGAACGGCAGGCTGTCCAGGAACCGGCGCGCCAGCCCGTCGCCGTCCGCCAGCGCCGGTGCCAGCTCGTCGCGGATGCGGTGGCGCAGCCGCCGCAGGCTCAGGTGGTGGGCCAGCAGCTCCTCGAAGGCCAGCCGCTGCTGGCAGGGGTGGCCGCCAGCGGCGAGCTCTGCCAGGTCCACTCCCCGCGGCGGCCGGTGCAGATACTCCACCGCTTCCGCGAGCGTCGGCAGGTCGGTTCGCTGCAGCACCCGGCGCGGCACCAGCTCGGTGGGCGCCTCCCGGCGCATCCGGTCCAGAGCCTCGGCGACGAGGCGCCGCAGACGGCCCTGGTGCACGCCCTCCGTGGTCGGGTACACGGGTGTCAGCCGATCCTCCACCGGCACCGCTTCGTCGGCCGCCAGCAACCGGTACTCCGGATGCACCATCTCCTTGCCCGCCGGTCCGGCGCGGACCTCACCGTAACAGGCGATTCGCGAGCCCCGGGCGAGGCGTGCCTGCTGAGAGCGGGAGAAATGGAAGAAGCGCAGCGTGAGCTGGCCGGTGCCGTCGGTGATGCGCACCAGCAGCGATCGCCGGCCCCGGTACGCGGTCTCGGCAAGCAGGATATCGCCGGCGACCAGCAACCGCTCGCCGTGCCGGGCCGAACCGAGGCGGGTCACCCGGGTGCGGTCCTCGTAGCGGAGCGGCAGCAGGAACAGCAGATCCTCGACCTTGTCCGCGCCGAGGCGGGCGAGTTTCTCCGCCAGCGCGGGGCCGACGCCCTTCAGCGCCGTCAGCGGCGAGCCGAGACCCGGGTTCCCGGAGGCGCCGGCGTCCCGGCTCACGGCATGCTGGTGCCGTGAATAAGGATGGCGTCCGCCTCTACGTCGGCCCCCTTCGGTAGCGCGGCCACGGCGACGGCGGCCCGCGCAGGATACGGCTCGTCGAAGAACTCGGCCATCACCTCGTTCACGGTGGCGAAGTGGGCCATGTCGGTGAGATAGATGGTGAGCTTCACGGCATCGGCGAGGCTCGCGCCGGCCGCTTCGGCGATGGCGGCCAGGTTGCGGAACACCTGCCGGACCCGATCGGCGAACTCCCCGTCCACGATGTCCATGGTGGCGGGGTCCAGCGGGATCTGGCCCGAGACGTAGACGACGCCACCTGCCTCGACGGCCTGGGAATAGGTGCCGATGGCGGCGGGGGCGGTCGGTGTGACCACGTGTTTTCTCTGCATGCTTCCTCCGGTCAGGCGCAGTCGCGGGTGACTTTGATGACGCTGGGCATCTTGCGGACGCTGCGCAGCACCGCGGCCAGGTGCTGGCGGTCCCGGACCTGCAGCAGGAAGGTCATCACCGAGGCGTCGTCGTCGCCTTCGCGGACCGAGACCTGCTCGATGTTGGACCGGGCCGCCGAGATGGTGGCCGCCACCTCCGCCAGCACCCCCATGCGGTTGACGGCGATCAGCGTCACCTGGGCCGTGAAGTCCTGGTCGATGTCGCTCCGCCAGTTCACCGTCACCCACTTCTCCGGGTGCTTGCGGAAATTCGCCAGGTTGTGACAGACGTTGCGGTGGATGACGACGCCGCGGCCGCTGGACAGGTGCCCCATGATGGCGTCGCCGGGGATCGGATGGCAGCAGCGCGCGTAGGTCACCACCATGCCTTCGGTGCCGGTGATGGTGAGGGAGGTCCTCTCGCGTGCCGCCGGCTGCACCTCGCCGGCGTCCACGCCAAGCAACAGGCGCGCGACGATCGGCGACAGCCGTTCGCCCAGGCCTAGCTGTTCGTAGAGCTCGATCTTGTTGTTCAGGCCGAAAGCCTCCAGGACCTCGTTCATCGACGTCTTTTCCACCTTGCGCAGCGACGACTTCTGTTCCTTCAGCGCCTGTTCCAGCAGCCGCCTGCCGAGTTCGGCCGCCTCGCCCCGGCGCAGATTCTTCAGATAATTGCGGATCGCCGAACGGGCTTTCGCCGTGACGACGAAGTTGACCCAGTTCGGGTTGGGCCGTGCCCCCTTGTTGGTGATGATCTCCACGGTCTGGCCATTGGAGAGCGGGGTGCGCAGCGGCACCAGGCGGCGGTCGATCTTGGCGGCGACGCAGCGGTTGCCGATATCGGTGTGCACGGCATAGGCGAAATCGACGGCGGTGGCGCCCTTCGGCAGCCGGCGGATGTCGCCCTTGGGCGTGAATACGTAGACCTTGTCGGGGAAGAGATCCACCTTCACGCTCTCGAGGAATTCCTCGGAACTGTCGTCCTGCTGCAGCTCCACCAGGTTCGATAGCCACTCCCGCGCCCTCAGCTGGGGCGAGGCGGCGGACTTGTCCTCGGCCTTGTAGCGCCAGTGGGATGCGATGCCGCTCTCCGCCACCAGGTCCATCTCACGGGTGCGGATCTGCACCTCCAGCGGCAGCCCCCGCGGGCCGAAGCAGGTGGTGTGCAGGGACTGATAGCCGTTCACTCTCGGTATGGCGATATAGTCCTTGAAGCGGCCCGGCATCGGCTTGTATACCTTGTGCACCAGGCCCAGCGCCCGGTAGCAGTCGTCGACGTCCTCGACGACGATGCGAAAGCCGTAGACATCCACGATCTCGCCGAGAGTGCGGCCCTTCGCCAGCATCTTGCGGTAGATGGAGTACAGGTGTTTCTGCCGGCCGATGACGCTGGCCGGGATCCCGTGGCGCGCCAGCTCCTTCTCGAAAGTGTCGCTGATCTTCTTGACTATCTGGCGCTGGTTGCCCTGGGCCTTCTTCAGCGCCCGCTCCAGCACCCGGTAGCGGTAGGGTCTGAGATAGCGAAAGCCCAGATCCTCCAGCTCGACCTTCAGCGTGTTGATGCCGAGCCGGTTGGCGATGGGGGCATAGATCTCCAGTGTCTCCCGCGCGATGCGGGACTGCTTCTCCCGGGGCAGGGACTCCATGGTGCGCATGTTGTGGAGACGGTCGGCGAGCTTCACCAGGATCACCCGGATGTCCTCGACCATCGCCAGCAGCATCTTGCGGAAGCTCTCCGCCTGCGCTTCCAGGCGGCTGCGGAACTGCAGTTGATCCAGTTTTGTGACGCCGTCGACCAGGGCGGCGATGTCCGCGCCGAATTCACTGTCCAGCTGCTCCTTGGCTGCCGGCGTGTCTTCGATCACGTCGTGCAGGATCGCCGCGGCAATGCCCTTGGCGTCCATGCGCATGTCAGCCAGGATGCCGGCGACCGCGACCGGGTGGGAGATGTAGGGCTCGCCGGACTGTCGCATCTGTCCGGCGTGGGCCTCGGCGCCGAATTCGTAAGCCTTCACGACCAGCGCGATCTGGTCGTCGGCCATGTAGGTCTCGAGGTTCTGGAGCAGCCGCTTGAGACCCGTGGAGCGCCGCGTCTTCGGCAGTTTGGAGCGGATCGAGGCGGCGTAATCCATGGGGTGAACCGGTCGGTGCCCGGATGGCACCGGTTTTGTCAGCGCTTACTGGCCGAGAGACAGGCCCCGCATGGGCATGAGGTCCTCGGAACCGGATTCGGCGCGCAGCAGATCCTCGGCGGGCTGCTCGGCCTCTTCGAGTATCGCGGCGGTCACGTGGCCCTCGGCGATCTCGCGCAGCGCGACGACCGTGGGCTTGTCATTCTCCAGCTCCACGTAGGGGTCGGCGCCGTTGGCGATGCGCCGGGCGCGCCTGGACGCGACCAGCACGAGTTCGAAAATGTTGTCGATGTTCTCGAGGCAATCCTCGACGGTAATTCTGGCCATTGGCTACTCCAGCCTCTCTCGGATGACGGATTACGGTAATGGTGAACGGGGCGGATCGCGGGAAAAATCCGGCTCCCGACCCGCCAGTGTACTGTAAGGCGACGCCCCTAAACCAGTAGCTGAGCAAGCTTTTTCCGGGTGGCCTCGGTACCGACCCGGTTGCGACGGTAACGCCCGGTGGCGATGCCCTCCAGATCGTCGATGGCACGCTCCAGGTCGTCGTTGATCACCACGTAGTCGAACTCGTCCCAGTGAGAGAGGTCGCTGAGCGAGTCCCGGAGGCGCCGGCGGATGGTGTCCTCGGCGTCGGTGCGCCGGCTGCGCAGCCGTTGCTCCAGCGCCTCGACCGAGGGCGGCAGGATGAAGATGCTGCGGCACCCGGGCATCGCGGCACGCACCTGCCGGGCGCCCTGCCAGTCGATCTCCAGCACCACGCTGCGCCCCTTCGCGAGTTCGCTCTCCACCTGGCTGCGGCGGGTGCCGTAAAAGTTGTCGAATACCCGGGCGCTCTCCAGGAACTCCCCTTGCCGGTCGAGGCGGCGGAATTCCTCCTCGCTCACGAAGAAGTAGTCCCGGCCGTGCTGCTCGTTGGGCCGCTTGGGCCGGGTGGTGTAGGACACCGAGAAGACGAAGTCCGGGTTGCGCTCGATCAGTGCGTGCACCAGCGTGGTCTTGCCGGCCCCGGACGGCGCCGCGATGACGATGAGTCTCCCCCTCGATCTGCCGCTCGCCATGGCGCTACTCGATGTTCTGGATCTGCTCGCGCATCTGCTCGATGAGCACCTTGAGCTCGACCGAGGCGCGGGTGGTTTCGGGATCGCCGGATTTCGAGCCGAGGGTGTTGGCTTCCCGGTTGAATTCCTGCATCAGAAAATCGAGCCGCCGTCCCACCGGCTGGTCCCGTGCGAGGGCGCTGCGCATCTCCTCGACATGGCTGTCCAACCGGTCCAGTTCCTCGTCCACGTCCATCTTCTGGGCGATGATGGCCAGTTCCGTCTCCAGGCGGCCGGGTTCGGCCTCCGCGTCCAGACGGGCGAGGCGCTCGCGCAGCTTCTGCTCGATGCCGGCCAGCACCTCGGGACGCCGCGCCCGCACGCCGGCGGCGATGCGGGCCACGTCCTCTGTCCGGTCCAGCAACGTCCCGGCCAGCCGGGCGCCCTCCGCGCTGCGCATCTCGTCCAGGGTCGCCAGCGCCTCGTCCAGGAGCGACAGGCTCTCGGCGAGCAGCGCATCCTGCTCCACGGCCGGCTCTTCGATCACGCCGGGCCAGCGCAGCACTTCCATGGGGTCCACCGGGCCGGTCTCGGCGAACCGCTCGCGGACCACCGCCACGCCTTCGGCAATGCGCCCGACCAGCGCCTGGTCGATGGCGAGTTCCCGCCGCGCGCCGCCACTGCGACGCAGCGTGAGGCTCAGGTCCACCTTGCCCCGGCCGAGCCGCTCGCCGGCGGCGCGCCGGAACTCCGCCTCGGCACCCCGCAGCACGTCCGGCAGGCGGAACTGCAGATCCAGGTAGCGGTGATTGACCGAGCGCACCTCCCAGGCGAGATCGCCGAACTCTGTGTGGCGCTCGCTGCGGGCGAACCCTGTCATGCTGCGTAACATCGGTGTCTCCACTCGGGATGGGGTGACGGAGGGCCGGCATTGTAAGCGCGCGCCGGCGCACGCTGCCACTGCGCATTGCGACGGGGTAGGTCCCGGAATCTGCGACCCTTGCCCTCCCCGGCGCGCCGCAAGTGGTATACCCTCCGTCACCGTTCTTCAGGAGTCGTGCTGATTGCGGGCGCCGCGCCCGCCCGGGAAGACGTGCGCATCGAATACGCGAAAATCTCGCTCACCGGCGATCGCCGGGACAACCAGGACCGGGTCGCCATCGCCGTCAGCGAGCGGGCCGCGCTGCTGCTGGCTTTCGACGGCATGGGCGGCCACTCGGACGGCGCGCTGGCCGCCGAGGTCGCGCTGGAATCGGTACAGAAGGATTTCGCCGCCGCGGAGCACCCCGTCTTCGATCCCCAGGGTTTCCTCTATGCCGCCATGGGCCGCTCGCACGACGCGGTGGTGGCGGTGGGTGCGCAGACCGACGTGGATCACCGCCCCCGCGCCACGGGCGCGGTCTGCCTGGTGCAGGACCAGGCCTCCTGGTGGGCGCACGTCGGCGACAGCCGCATCTATCAGGTGCGAGGCGGACGCATCCGCAGCCGCACCCGGGACCACAGCCACGTGGAGGTGCTGTTGCGCGAAGGCGTGATCGACGAGCAGGAGGCCCGAGATCACCCGATGCGCAATTTTGTCGAGTCCTGCCTGGGCGGTGATCAGGCGCTGCCCGGCATCACCGTGACCCGCAAGAAGCCTTTGCAAAGCGGGGATGTGCTGATAGCTTGCACCGATGGGCTGTGGTCGGGACTCGGCGAGCGCGACATCGCCAGGATCGCCAGCCGGGCCGACCATGCGGTGGTGGACAACCTGCGCGAGCTGGGCGAGCGTGCCGTCCGCGCCAATGCCCCCCACAGCGACAACACGACGGCGGCCTCCATCCGCTGGCTCGGCTGACGCGGCCGCCACCTCGTCGGAACAGAACGCGCCGGAACAGATAAAGGCAGTATCGATATGCGACCAAGCGGCCGCCGCCCGGACGAACTGCGTCCGGTGGCATTCATTGCCGATTACACCCGCTACGCCGAGGGCGCTGTGCTCATCGAGTGCGGCCACACCCGGGTGCTGTGCACGGCCAGCGTGGAAGAGCGCGTGCCGCCCTGGCTCAGGGGTCGCCGGCAGGGCTGGATCACCGCAGAGTACGGCATGCTCCCCCGCGCCACGCACACGCGCACGGCCCGGGAGGCCGCCCGCGGCCGCCAGGGCGGGCGCACCCAGGAGATACAGCGCCTGATCGGCCGTTCGCTGCGCGCCGTGGCCGACCTCTCGGCGCTGGGGGAACGCACCGTGACCGTGGACTGCGACGTGCTGCAGGCCGACGGGGGTACCCGCACCGCCTCGATCACCGGAGGCTACGTGGCGCTGGCCCTGGCGATGGCGCGTCTGAAGAAGAAGGGGGCACTGGCGAAGAACCCGCTGCACGGGCAGGTGGCCGCCGTCTCGGTGGGTATCTATCGTGGCGAACCGGTGCTCGATCTGGATTATGCCGAGGATTCCGACGCCGAGACCGACATGAACATCGTCATGAACGATGCGGGCGCTTTCATCGAGGTGCAGGGCACCGCCGAGGGGCATGCCTTCCGCCGCGACGAGCTCGAGCGCTTGCTGGAACTGGCCGGCGCCGGCATCGGCCAGCTGGTGGCCGCCCAGAATCAGGCGCTGGCCGGCGCCTGAGGAGGAAGCCGTGCTGCAGGTGGGCTCGCGCATCGTGGTGGCCACCGGCAACCGGGGTAAGCTCGCGGAGATCGAGGCGATCCTGGCGGAGTTCCGGGTGGAGGTGATCTGCCAGGGCGAGCTTGGCATCGGCGAGGTGGAGGAGACCGGCCTCACCTTCGTCGAGAATGCCATCCTGAAGGCCCGCAATGCCGCCGCAGCCACCGGTGGCCCGGCCATCGCCGACGACTCCGGCCTGGAGGTGGACGCGCTGGGCGGTGCCCCCGGGATACGCTCGGCCCGCTACGCCGGCGAGCCCGCCGACGACGGCGCGAACATCGACAGGCTGCTCGCCGCGCTGGAGGGCGCGGAGGACCGGACCGCCGCCTTCCGCTGCGTCATGGTATTCCTCCGTCACGAACAAGACCCGGCGCCGGTGATCGCGGAGGGCGTCTGGGTCGGGCGCATCCTGACCGAGCGCCGCGGCGCCGGTGGTTTCGGCTACGACCCGGTGTTCCTCGATCCGGCGCTCGGCCGGAGCGCAGCCGAGTTGCCGGCGGAGGAGAAGAATCGCATCAGCCACCGTGCCCGGGCGCTGCGGGAGCTGGCCCGCCGTCTGGGGGCGGGAGAACCGGCGTGAGCCCCGGCCCGGGCGGGGATGCCGTGGCTATCGCCGACCTCCCGCTCACGCTCTACCTGCATCTGCCCTGGTGCGTGCGCAAATGCCCCTACTGCGACTTCAATTCCCACCGGGCCGGTGACGATCCTCCGCGGGAGCGCTATGTCGACGCGCTGATCGCCGACCTAGAGGCGGAGACCGTGCGCGCCGCCGGCCGCGCGCTGAGCGCCGTTTTCATCGGCGGCGGCACGCCGTCGCTGTTCAGCGGCGCACAGATAGCCCGGCTGCTCGACGCCGTGGCCGAGCGCTTTCCGCTGGCCGCGGATGCCGAGATCACCCTGGAGGCCAATCCGGGCACGGTCGAGCGTGGCAGCTTCGCGGCGTACCGGGCCGCCGGGGTCAACCGGGTCTCGCTGGGCGCGCAGAGCTTCGACGATGCCTCGCTTGCCGCGCTCGGCCGCATCCATACCGCGGCCGAGACTCGTGCCGCCGTCGACGAGGTCCGGCGCGCCGGCATCGACAACCTGAATCTGGACCTCATGTTCGCGCTCCCGGAGCAGAGCCTGGCGGGCGCGCTGGCGGACGTCTCGGCGGCGTTCGCGCTGGCGCCGGCGCACATCTCGCACTACCAGCTGACGCTGGAGCCGAACACCCGCTTCTACCACTCTCCGCCGTCGCTGCCGGACCCGGATGCCGCCTGGGAAATGCAGGAGCGTTGCCACGAGGCGCTGGAGGCGGCCGGCTACCACCGCTACGAAGTGTCGGCGTTCGCCCGCCCGGGGCGGGCGTGCAGGCACAACCTCAATTACTGGGAATTCGGGGACTACCTGGCAGCCGGTGCCGGCGCTCACGGCAAGATCACCGCTGCCGACGGTACCGTGCACCGCTACGCCAAGCCGGCGAGCCCGCGGACCTGGATGGAGGCCGCGCTGACCGGACGCACGGGACAGTCGGCCGACGCCGTCGCCGCCGAAGATCTCGTCTTCGAGTACATGCTGAACGCGCTGCGCCTCACGCGCGGCTTCACCACGTCGGATTTCGTGGCCCGCACCGGCCTCGGCCCGGACGCGCTGCTGCCCGGTCTGGCGGCCGCGCGCCGGCAGGGGCTGATCGAGACCGACGGCGCCGATGGGCTGCGCCCGACCGCCCTCGGCCTGCGCTTCCTGAACGACCTGCAGGCTCTGTTCCTGCCCTCTTCGGGGGCGGCCGCCGGGTGAGTCCGTGGCGGCCCGCCGGGCGAGCTTTATGCACAATGTCCGGGCTATCCCTATATTTGTCTTGTAGAGTTGCTGTCAGCTGAAGCCCGACTTCGTAAGAGTCTCTCAAACTATTGAAAATAAAACAGTTATAATTATGAACAGAAAATAGACATTTTAACGGGGAGGCTTGAAAATCTTGGGTTTGCGGCGTTTAGCCAAAATCCATCCACAGAGTTATCCACAGGATTTGTGGATAACGGAGGGGTCGTCCCGGAGCGACTACGCGGGCTTGCCAGCAGCCCTGCGGCGCTGTATGCTCCGCCCCCTTTTCGCTGTCTGCCGGACGGGCAGACGACCGGAGAATGACGATGAAAGCCGATATCCATCCCCGCTACGACGAGATCAAGGTGATCTGCAGCTGCGGGAACGAGTTCGTGACCCGCTCGACGGCCGGCGAGGAGCTGCACGTCGAAGTCTGCTCCGCCTGTCACCCGTTTTACACTGGCAAGCAGAAGATCATGGACTCCGGCGGCCGCGTCGACCGTTTCCGCCGCAAGTACGGTATATCCTGAGGGATCCGGCGTCCGGTTCTGCGACGCCTTGCCCGATTGCGCCGGCCGCTTGCCGGCCGGCCTCTGCCTGCGGCACCATGGCAGCATCTTGCGGCAGGTCCTGCCCTTCGCAAGGACCCGGTATCATAATGAGTGAGGATCGAGCCGGACGCCGCGCGCCGGCGCGTGCCCGCTTGCGCAATCCGAATCGAATAGTGGCGACCAAGGCCAGGAATCAAAGATGAGCAACAAGCACTTCACGCTGACAAGCCCCGAGGGCGACGGCACAGAGCTGGCCGTGCACGAGGGTACCCTCGGCCCGGGCGTGGTCGATATCTCCAGCCTGTACCGCGAGCGCGGCGTCTTCACTTACGACCCGGGTTTCATGGCCACCGCCAGCTGCGAGAGCAAGGTCACCTTCATCGACGGCGGCGAAGGCGTGTTGCTCTACCGCGGCTACCCCGTGGAGCAGCTGGCCGAGCACTCCTCGTTCATCGAAGTGTGCTACCTGCTCCTTTACGGCGATCTGCCGACCAAGGACGAGCTCGAGGAATTCGAGTCGATCATCCGCCACCACACCATGCTGAACGAGTCGGTGTCCCGGTTCTTCATGGGTTTCCGTTACGATGCCCACCCCATGGCCATGCTCTCGGCAGTGGTAAGCTCGATGTCGGCTTTCTACCACGACACCATGAACATCCACGACGACCGCCAGCGCGACATCTTTGCCCACCGCATCATCGCCAAGCTGCCCACCATCGCCGCCGCGGCCTACAAGCACTCCATCGGCCAGCCGTTCATCTATCCGCGCAATGACCTGGACTACTGCTCTAACCTGCTGAACATGTTCTTCGCGGTGCCGGCCGAGCCCTATCACGTGGATCCGGTCGCGGCCGAGGCCCTGGATCTGCTGTTCATCCTGCACGCCGATCACGAGCAGAACTGCTCCACTTCCACGGTACGCATGGCGGGCAGCTCCGGCGCGAATCCCTACTCGGCCATCGCAGCCGGCATCTCTGCGCTCTGGGGACCGGCCCATGGCGGGGCCAATGAGGCAGTGCTGGAGATGCTTGAGGAGATCGGCGATGTGAAGCAGATCCCGAAATACGTCGAGAAGGCGAAGGATAAGGACGACCCCTTCCGCCTGATGGGGTTCGGCCACCGGGTCTACAAGAACTTCGATCCCCGGGCGAAAATCATTCGCGAGATGTGCCACAAGGTGCTGAACAAGCTGGGCAATGACGACAGCCCGCTGTTCGAGCTGGCGCTGGAACTGGAGCAGGTCGCGCTGAAGGACGAGTACTTCGTCGAGAAGAACCTGTATCCGAACGTGGACTTCTACTCGGGCATCATCTACCGGGCGCTGGGCATCCCCACCTCCATGTTCACGGTGATGTTCGCCATCGGTCGCACGGTCGGCTGGGTGGCCCACTGGCGGGAGATGATCACCGAACCCGGGCGGCGCATCAGCCGGCCACGCCAGCTGTATACCGGTCCCGTCCAGCGGGACTACCTGCCCCTCGACCAGCGCTGACCTGCTCCCTGGTTGCGGGAGCACCGCGCATCGGAATCAGAATATCGGGCCAGGTGCCTCGGCCAGCAGCTTCTCCAGCTTGCGGGTATCCGCGCGGCGCATCGGCCGTCCGTCCACGGGACTGATCGGCGCCTGCCTGAGCCCCTTCTCGGGGAATACCGTCGCCTCGACCGTGGCCTCGGCGCAGCGGAAGCGATAGCCCGGGTAGGCATGCAGCTGGTCCTGACGGCTCTTCAGCCGGCGCTCGTAGAGCCGGTAGGCGGTCTGCTCGCCGTCCAGCTGCCAGGCCACCTCTTCCGGCGAGTCGGCGAACAGATGCAGGTTGATGGCGGAATGGGAAGCCGCCGTGCCGGCCAGCACCGGGCCGACCAGGCGCGGGCGGAACTCGGCAAAGCGGTGCATCACCTGCAGCGCGATGCGGCGGAGGCGATCCAGCAACCTGGAGTGGTCCGAGGCGCCGAACAGCCGGTGATGCTCGATGAGCGCCGACTCGATCTCGGTATTGCTGGGCAGCGCACCACGTTCGCGGAAGCCCAGCCGCTCCGCGGCTTTCATCTTGGCCCGGCGGTAATTCTGGATGCCCTGGTCGGCGATGATACGGGCGGCCTCGCGTGCCAGCAGCTGGCGGGTCCGGCACACGTCGTCATGCTTCGGCATGGCGCTCTCTCCTGCGCTCAGGCTGGCCTGCGGCGGCTCTCAGAAGATGGGATCCTCGATGTCGCCGCTCGAGCCGGTATCGTTGTAGATATCGTCCGCGCCGCCGATTGTACCGGCTTCCGGCTCGTTACCGACGCGGAATTTCTCAAAGATGAAATTGCCGTCTTCAGAGCCCACCGGCCGGCCGGTCTGCGGTGAAACCCGCACCGTGACGAGCCCCTCCGGTTCCTCGATGCGAGCCGTCGGCGCGCCGTCGAGCGCCCGTTCCATGAAGTGGATCCAGACGGGCAGCGCCGTGCGCGAGCCCTCCTCACCCGCCCCCAGCGGCTTGTCCTCGTCGAAGCCCACCCAGGTGACCGCTACCAGATCGGCGTTGAAGCCGCCAAACCAGGCGTCGCGGCGGTCGTTGGAGGTGCCGGTCTTGCCGTACAGATCGTCCCGGCCGAGCGCGCGGGCCCGCCGCCCGGTTCCGCGGCGGATGACGTCGCGCATCATGTCGGCAACCAGGAAGCCATTCTCTCTGGTGATGACCCGATCGGCGAGCCGGATGCCGGCGTAGAGTCTCGGATCCTCATTCGCCGTGGGCCGCCAGTCGAGGGTCCGCCCCTCCAGCGCTTCGATGCCGGCAAGGGGATCAGTCCGGTTGCCGGCCGGTCCGGCTCCCCGATCGGCGAGAGGGTCGGCAAAGGGGTCGGCCTCGATCTCCGCCAGTTCCTCGCTGTATTCGCAATCCGGGCAGACTTTCGGCGGGTCGGGCCGGTACAGTACCTTGCCTTCGCTATCCTCGATGCGGTCGATGAAGTAGGGCTCCACCCGGTAGCCGCCGTTGGCGAACACCGAATAGCCGAGTGCCATGTCCAGCGGCGAGACGGCCCCGCTGCCGAGCGCCAGCGAGTAGTTGTAGGGCACGGCCTCGTCCGCGAAGCCAAAGCCCCGGATGTGCGGCACCGCATCGCCCAGACCGGTGCGGATCAGCACTCGCACCGAGGCCAGGTTCAGCGAGCGGTACAACGCTTCGCGCATGCGCACGGGGCCGTAGAACTTGCCGGTGTAATTGATGGGCTTCCACGGTCCCTCCAGCTCCTCCGACTCGAATACCACCGGGGTGTCGTTGAAGATGGTGGCCGCGGTGAAGCCTTTCTCGAGCGCGGCGGAGTAGATGAAGGGCTTGAAGGCGGAGCCGGGCTGGCGCCGGATCTGGACGGCACGATTGAACTTGCTGGCCGCGTAATCGAAACCGCCGACGAGACTGACCACGGCGCCGTCGTTCGGGTCCACGGACACCAGCGTGCCCTGGGCGGCCGGCACCTGGGCCAGCGCCCAGCTGTCGGACACCGTGGGTATCACGTGGATCACGTCGCCCACGGCCAGCACCTCGCCGACGGACTCCGGCGGGGAACCCACCCGGTCGTCGTCGATATAGGGTTTCGCCCAGCTGATGCCCGACCACGGCACCCGCACGATGCGCTCCCGCCGGAGGGCGACGGCCGCGCTGTCATCCTCGCCGAGGCCGACCACGACAGCCACCCGCAGACCGCCGGGCTCCGGGTAGTCTTCCAGCGTCTGCAGCAGCTCCGGCGGCAGAGGCAGGTAGCCGCCGCGCGCATCGGCGACGCTGGCGCCGTTGCCACTCCGGCCATTCGTGCCCTCGTCGCCGCCGGCCGGCACGGGCAGCTCGAGTCTCGCCAGCGGTCCCCGGTAGCCGTGGCGCCGGTCGTATTCCAGCAGGCCGTTGCGCACCGCATACACGGCGGCGGTCTGCAGCGAGGAGTCGAGCGTGGT
Organism: uncultured Woeseiaceae bacterium; assembly: GCA_964427415.1. Taxonomy (GTDB): domain Bacteria; phylum Pseudomonadota; class Gammaproteobacteria; order Steroidobacterales; family Woeseiaceae; genus Lentisalinibacter. The sequence goes on from CAYRUH010000009.1 coordinate 61,052, forward strand.
GGTCACGCGGTAGCCGCCGGAGTAGATCTCGGGGCCGTAGCGCTCCAGCATCTCGCGGCGCACCATTTCGGCCAGATAGGGCGCGGTCAGCTCCACCGCCGGCCCGTGCAGGCGGGACTCCATGGGATATTCCACGGCGGCGTCGTACTGCGCCTCCGTGAGGTAGTCCAGCTCGCGCATGCGGCGCAGAACATAGCTCCGCCGTGAGGTGGCCTTCTCCGGGCTGCGCACCGGGTTGTAGGCCGACGGCGCCTGCAGCAGGCCGGCCAGCGTCGCGGCCTCTGCGGCGTTGATCTCCTGCAGCGTCTTGTTGAAGTACACCCGGGAGGCGGCCGCCACGCCGTAGGCCCGCTGGCCGAAGAACATCTTGTTCAGGAACATGGCAAGGATCTCCTCCTTGCTGAATTCCTTCTCGATCTTCCAGGCCAGGAAAGCTTCCCGGATCTTGCGCGTGAACAGCCGCTCGCGGGACAGGAAATAGTCCCGGGCCAGCTGCTGGGTGATGGTGCTGCCGCCCTGGCTGCGTGAGCCGGTCAGCAGGAAATTGATGCCGGCGCGCAGCACGCCTTGATAGTCGATGCCCGGGTGTGCGAAGAAGCGGTCGTCCTCGGCGGCCAGGAAGGCCTGCACCACGTGCCCGGGGATTTCGTCGTATTCCACCGGTATGCGGCGCTGCTCACCGATCTCGGCGATCAGCCTTCCGTCCCGGCTGTAGACCCTGAGCGGGATCTGCAGGGGGATGTTCCGGATGGTTGCCGCCTCGGGCAGGCCTGCCAGGGTGTAGTGGTAGGCGCCGACGACGGCCGCCGTCAACGACAGGACGAGTATGGCCAGCGTGCCGGCCAGGCCGGTGAGGATGCGGGTGAGAGATGGTGTTGCCAAAGCGCTTTCCGGTCCTTGCCAGCGTCAGGGGCTTACTGCATAGTGACTGCGGCCGAAGCGGACCGTTCCTTGTTGACAAGGGGGCATGGGGCGGTCCGGGTCAGGGCGAAGACCGGATCATACCGTCAGCGGGGGGCCAGACCGCAATGCTTCGCGGCAACAGTCTACAACCATACCCGGCAGGCTGCACACGGCCGGCCTGGTTTGGTTGCACTGAAACTCCCCGCCCCCTCCACTTTCGGGCCTGGCTCACTACCGGTACACAGTTCACAGAATACGCAACGGGGCGTGCCTTACTATACGCGGGCATTCAGCAGGGGATCAGCGTCGTTTTATTTAACATTACGTTGATATATAGTTAAACCGGTTTCTTCAGGCGTCCCGCCACTTATCCAGCGTAACCTACGGACTCGGAAGGGAAAACAGGTGCAATTCGGCAAGAAAAATCGTCCGCTCCTGGGGCTTGACATAACGACGTCGTCAGTCAAGCTCATCGAGCTCTCCCAGAGCGGCAAGCGCTACCGCGTCGAATCGTATGCGGCAGAGCCGACCCCGCCCAACTCCATCAACGAGAAAAACATCGTCGATGCCCAGGCCGTAGGCGGCGCCATCCGGCGGGCCGTGAAGCGGGCCGCCACCAAGTGCAGGGACGTGGCCATCGCCATCAGCGGCGACGCCGCCATCACCAAGGTGATCCAGATGCCTGCCTCGCTGGCGGACAAGGATCTCGAAGGGCAGGTGGAGATTCAGGCCGACCAGTACATCCCCTTCCCGATGGAAGAGGTCAGCTTCGACTTCGAGGTGATCGGGGCGAACGAGAACGACCCGGACATGAACGACGTGCTGCTGGTGGCTACCCGTACGGACAACGTGGACCAACGGCAGGCGGCCGTCGACGCCGCCGGGCTGGGTGCCCGGGTGGTCGACGTCGAGGCCTTCGCCCTGGAGAACGCCTGCCAGCTCCTCACCCATCAGATGCCGAACGGCGGCGTAGGTCAGTCGGTCGCAGTGGTCGATATCGGCGCCAGCGCCACCACCTTCAGCGTGCTGGACGACCTGAAAGTCGTCTACACCCGCGACTTCGCCTTCGGCGGCGTGCAGCTCACCGAAGAGATCATGCGTACCTACGGCCTGTCCATGGAGGACGCCGGCCGGGCGAAAAAGGAAGGCGGTCTGCCCAGCAACTACCAGCCCGAGGTGCTCGACCCCTTCATCGACGACATGACCCAGCAGGTCAGCCGCTCGCTGCAGTTCTACCTGGCCTCCGGCGGCGGCCGGGAGCAGCCCGACATGATCCTGGTCTGCGGCGGCTGCGCCAACATACCGGGCATCGCCGACGTCATCTCGAGCCGGGTGGGCATCCCGACGGAGATCGGTGACCCGCTCGGCCAGATGAAGATCGCATCGAAAGCCAAATCCCAGGGCGTCACCAAGGATTCCACGGCGCTGCTGATCGCCTGCGGGCTCGCATTGAGGAGCTTCGACTGATGCCGCGTATTAACCTACTGCCCTGGCGCGAAGAGCAGCGCAAGCAACGCCAGCAACAATTCGGCATCGCCATCGTGCTGTCGGTGCTGCTGGCAGGCCTGGTGATCTGGCTGGGCAACCTGTTTTACCAGAGCCGCATCGACTACCAGGAAGATCGCAACCAGCGGCTCGAGGCCGAGATCGCCGAGCTGAACAAGGCCATCAAGGAGATCGAAGGCCTGGAGCGCCAGAAGGAGCGTCTGCTGGCCCGCATGGAGATCATCGAGCAGCTGCAGACCAGCCGCCCGCTGGTCGTGCACCTGTTCGACGAGCTCGTGCGCACGCTGCCGGAGGGCGTCTATCTCACCGGCGTCAAACAGACCGGCCGGGAGATCCAGATCACCGGCACGGCCCAGTCCAGCACCCGGGTGTCTGCCTTCATGCGCAACATCGATGCTTCCGAGTGGCTCACCGACCCGGACCTGGAGCAGATCCGCACCGTGGACGCGGGCCAGGCCGAGCGCTTCAACTTCACGCTGAAGGCGAAGCAGGTGAAGGTCACGGACGAGGATGAGGAGGAAGCCGCATGAACGTCCTCGATGAACTGCGCAGTCTCGATACCAACGACGTCGGCCGCTGGCCCCTGCCGTTCCGTGTCGGTGCCATCGTCATCGTCTTTGTCGCGGTAACCGTGTTCGGCATCTACATGACGGTAATGAAAAACAAAGTGCCGCTGCTGGAGCGTGCCGAGGCGCGTGAGCGGGAGCTCAGGCAGACTTTCGAGAACAAGCAGAGCAAGGCGGCCAATTTCGACGCCTACCGTGCCCAGCTAGGCCAGATGCGACAGTCCTTCGGCACGATGCTGCGCCAGCTGCCGGGAGAGACCGAGATACCGAACCTGATCGTCGACATCTCCCAGACCGGTCTGGCAGCGGGGCTGGAGGAGAAGCTGTTCGAGCCCCAGGGCGAGATCCGCAAGGACTTCTACGCCGAGAAGCCCATCAAGATCCAGCTGGCCGGCAACTATCACGAGATCGCGAATTTCGCCAGCAGCGTGGCGGCGCTGCCCCGGATCGTGACGCTGCACGACATCCAGATCCAGCCGGCGACGGACGAACAGTTCGATGAGCTGTCGCTGGACGTAACCGCCAAGACCTATCGCTATCTGGAAGAGGAGACCGAGTGATGAGGCAGGAACCTCGCTTCCAGGTAAAAGCTGTCAGGCTGCGATCCGCCCGCCTCTTCGCCGTGCTGGCGGGGCTCGCGCTGCCTTTCGCGGCCGGTTGCGGTGGCGGCATGAACGACCTCAATGCCTACATCGACCAGGTGAAGGCGAGGCCCGGCGACCGCCCGGACCCGCTGCCCGAGATTCAGAGCTACGAGAACTACGTCTACACGGCCGACGTGGACGGGCTGCGCTCGCCTTTCGTGCCGGATTCGCCGGTGGCCGATACGCGCTCCGCGGGTGGCGGCGGCATCCGCCCGGACGTCGACCGCAGCCGGGAATACCTGGAGCAGTTCCCGCTGGATTCCCTCGATATGGTAGGCACGCTGCAGCAGGGCGCGACGACCTACGGCCTGGTCCAGACCGCAGACGGACTAATCAACCGGGTGACCGTCGGCAATTACGTCGGCCAGAACGATGGCCGCATCATCGAGATCAACGAGTCGGAGATCCGTGTCAAAGAGATCGTCTCCGACGGCATAGGGGGGTATCTGGAGAGAGATGCCGCCATCCGTATTTCGGACTGAGGCCAAGCAGATGGCACTGGGAGAAACTGGAATGACTCGCACAACGAAGCCGCTGCCGGCGAACAATCACGGGCTGGACGTCCTCAGGCATCCTCTCGGCTGGTTCGCCGCCCTCATCCTGCCCGCCCTCGTGCTGCTATTCGCCTCCGCGGGCACCTATGCACAGGACGGGCCCGGGAACACACTGCAGGACATTCAGGTCCAGTCGCTGCCCGGGCAGCAGGTGGAACTGCGGCTGATTCTCTCGGGGCCTGCTGCGGAGCCGCTCAGCTTCACCATCGAGAACCCGGCGCGCATCGCGCTCGACCTGCCCGACACCGCTCTCGGCCTCAGCTCCCGCCGCCGTGACGTGGATCTGCGCATGCTGGATACCGTGCTGACCGCGGAAGCCAACGGCCGCACCCGCGTGGTGCTGAACCTGGACAGCATGGTGCCTTACGAGACCCGCGTGTCCGGCAATACCGTCATCCTGACCCTCGGCGAGGGCGGCGACATGGTGGCGGAGACCACCACGTTCACCGGCGCGCCGCCGGCCTCCTCCGCGGCCGCGAGCGGGCCCCGCGCCATCGAGAACGTCGACTTCCGCCGCACCCGTGAAGGCGGCGGCCGCATCATCATCGACCTGACCGACCCGTCCACGCCGGTCGACATACGCCAGGAAGGCGGCCGCGTCGTCGCCGTGTTCAAGGGCACGGATCTGCCGGGCGAACTCATCCGCCGGCTGGACGTGCAGGACTTCGCCACCCCGGTCACCACCATCGACGCGGTGCGGGTCAACAACGACGCGCGCGTGCTGATCTCCGCGGACGGCGACTACGAACAGCTCGCCTATCAGTCGGACGAAGTCTTCACCATCGAGATCAACCCGGTGGCCGAAGAAGAAGAGCAGGCCGCCAGCCTGTTCGCCGAAGACAAGGATTACGAGGGCGAGCGCGTCACGCTGAATTTCCAGGACATCGAGACCCGTGCGGTGCTGCAGCTGCTGGCCGAGATCAGCGGCCGCAATATTGTGGTCTCCGACACCGTCCAGGGCAACGTCACGCTGCGCCTGAACAGCGTGCCCTGGGACCAGGCGCTGGACATCGTCCTGACCACCAAGGGTCTGGACATGCGCCAGAACGGCAATGTCATCATCGTGGCGCCGGCGGAGGAGATCGCCGCCCGCGAGAAGGCGGATCTCGAGGCCAAGCAGGCCATCCAGGAGCTGGAGCCGCTGTTCTCCGAGTTCCTGCAGGTGAACTACGCCAAGGCGGGCGATCTGGCCGCGCTGATCAAGGAAGGCGAGAACTCGCTGCTCTCCGACCGCGGCTCGGTGGCCATCGACGAGCGCACCAATACGCTGCTGGTGCAGGACACCGTCGACCGTCTGCGTGACGTGCGCCGCCTGGTGCAGACGCTGGACATCCCGGTGCGCCAGGTGCTGATCGAGTCCCGCATCGTGGTGGTGAACGACGACTTCAGCCGCGAACTCGGCGTGCGTCTCGGCCTCACCGCCGTGCAGGAGAACTCCAGCGACGGCCTGTTCTCCGTGACCGGTACCAGCGCGGGTTCCGACGTGATCACCGCCTCGGCGCTGGAGAATCTGGCCGACACGGGTCAGCCGTTCCCGGTCGACGCGCCGGCGGTCAACAACCGCTACAACGTGAACCTGCCGGTGAGCAATCCGGCCGGCCAGATCGCGCTGGCGATCCTGGATTCGGACTACATCGTGGACCTCGAACTCTCCGCCCTGCAGGCCGAGGGCCGGGGCGAGATCGTCTCGACGCCGCGGGTGATCACCGCCAACCAGAAGGAGGCGCTGATCGAGCAGGGCGTGGAGATCCCGTTCCAGGAGTCCTCCTCCAGCGGTGCGACCACGACCCAGTTCAAAAAGGCGGTGCTCAGCATGTCGGTGACACCGCAGATCACGCCGGACGACAACATCATAATGGACCTGGTGGTGAATTCGGACAGTGTCGGCGAACTGGTGGCGAGCGCCACCGGCGGCTTCGTGCCGAGTATCGACACCCGCGAGATCCGCACCCAGGTGCTCGTGCGCGACGGCCAGACCGTCGTGCTCGGAGGAATCTACGAGACAGAGCGACGAGAAGTGGCCAACAAGGTCCCGCTGCTGGGCGACATCCCCGGCGTGGGCGCGCTGTTCCGCTCCACCCAGAACGTGGCGAACAAGTCGGAACTGCTCATCTTCGTGACACCGAAGATCCTGGAAGAAAACGCAGTCGTTTACTGATGGCGCACAACCGCCCTCAAGCTTGGGAATCGAACCGATGAGAAAACTCTCGACTCTGCCGTCTCTGCTTATCGCATTCATGGGGCTTGCACTCGGCGCCTGTTCGAGCGGAGGCACCGACAATTCGTTCACCGGCGGCGGTGGTGGCGGCACGGGTGGCGGCGCCGGACCCGACGCGCCCACGCCGGCCACCGTCACGGTGCTGACCAGCAGCCCCCAGCTGCCCTCGGCCGGCGGTTCGGAGGTGACCATCACCGCGCTCGTCCGCGACGCGGATAACGTGGTGATGGTCGACCAGCCGGTCATTTTCTCCTCCACCTCCGGCATTCTGACGGTGAACGAGGTCACCACGCTGGAAAACGGTACGGCCACCGCCTCACTGGGCACCGCCGGTGACCCCACCAACCGCAGCATTACGGTCACCGCCGACGTGAACGGCCTCACCAACAGCGTCGACGTGAACGTGACGGGCACTACCATCAATCTGCAGGGTCCGTCCAGCCTGGCCCAGGGCGACAGCGCCACCTACACCGTGGTGCTGGCCGACTCCGGCGGCAACGGCATCGCCGGCCAGACGGTGGACGTGGCCTCCGCCAATGGCAACACCCTGGCCTCCAGCTCGCTGGTTACCGACGGCCAGGGCCAGGCTCAGGTACAGGTGACCGCCTCGGCCGCCGGCGCGGATACCCTGTCGGCGACGGCGCTCGGCATCACCGACGATGTCACGCTCACCGTATCGGACGACTCGTTCGTGATCACCGCGCCGGCTTCGGGCACCCAGGTGCCGCTGAACACACCAGTCACCGTCACGGTGAACTGGACCGTCGGCGGCGCGGCCCAGGCCGGTGAGAACATCACGTTCTCCACCACTCGCGGGACGCTGGCCGCGGCCTCGGCCACGACGGATGCCAACGGTGATGCCTCCGTGGACCTGCAGGCATCCAATGCCGGTCCCGCCGTGATCACGGCGACCAACCCGGACGGTACCGAGACCACGGTACAGATCCAGTTCGTCGCCACCACCGCCGACAGCATCGAGGTGCAGGCCAGCCCGTTCACGGTAGCCCCCAGCGAGCAAAGCTCGATCACCGCCATCGTGCGTGACGCGGCCGGCAACCTGGTGGCCAACAAGGTCGTGGACTTCGGCCTGGACGACGTGACCGGCGGCTCGCTCTCTGCCGG
>CAYRUH010000009.1:68664-77136 GCA_964427415.1 uncultured Woeseiaceae bacterium
GCTGAAGCTCGAATTCGTGGACACCGACGACGAGATCGAGCGGCGCACCGGCGTCGATATCCCCTTCATTTTCGAGAAAGAGGGCGAGGCGGGTTTCCGCAAGCGCGAGGCGGCGGTGATCGACGAACTCACCGCGCGGCCGGACCTGGTGCTGGCCACCGGCGGCGGCGTGGCGGGCGATCCGGACAACCGGCGGCACCTCGCCGCGCGGGGCACGGTGGTCTACCTCCACGCCACGGTCGCACAGCAGCTGGAACGCACCCGCCGCGGCCGCGAGCGGCCCATGCTGGCAGAGGGCGATCCGGAAGAGACCCTCGGGCGCCTGTTCGCCGAACGCGACCCCCTGTACCGGGAGATCGCCGACCTGGTGATCGAGACCGACGGGCGCCGGGTGCACCACGTGGTCGAGGACATTTGCAGCCGGCTGTGACCCGCGGCGACGGCGCTTGATTCTGCCGCCGGCGCCCGGCAACTTAGTCGCTTCCCCGGCACCAGGAGCCGCCTTTCGTGACCGACCCCGAGACGCTCACCGTCGAGCTGGGCGCCAGAAGCTATCCGATCGTCATCGGCGAGGGCCTGCTCGGCCAGCCCGATGCACTCGCCGCCCGCCTTCGCGGGCCGCAAGCCGTGGTGGTGACCAACGACGTGGTGGGTCCGCTCTACCTGGATGCCGCCCGCCGCGCCCTCGGCGAGCGCCTGGCCGCCGTGCACGTCCTGCCGGACGGCGAAGCGCACAAACATCTGGACCACATCGCCGCCATTATCGACACACTGGTGGATGCGGGCGCCAACCGGGATACGACCGTGATTGCGCTCGGCGGCGGCGTCGTCGGCGACATGGCCGGCTTCGCCGCGGCCTGCTACCAGCGGGGCGTGGACTTCATCCAGGTGCCCACCACGCTGCTGGCCCAGGTGGACTCCTCGGTGGGTGGCAAGACCGGCGTCAATCATCCACGGGGCAAGAACCTGATCGGCGCCTTCCATCAGCCGGCCTTCGTGCTGATCGACCTGGCCACCCTGGAGACCCTGCCGGAGCGGGAGCTGGCCGCGGGGCTGGCGGAGGTCATCAAGTACGGCCTGCTGGGCGACGCGGAGTTCTTCGCCTGGCTGGAGCGCAACATGGACGCCCTGCGCCGGCGCGAAACAGACGCGCTGCAGCACGCGGTGCGGCATTGCTGCGAGATGAAGGCGTCGATCGTGGCGGCGGACGAGCGCGAGGCAGGCAAGCGGGCATTGCTGAACCTGGGCCACACCTTCGGCCATGCCATCGAGTCGGTGACCGGCTATGGCGCATGGCTGCACGGCGAGGCGGTGGCAGCGGGGATGTTGATGGCGGCGCGGGCCAGCGGCCTGGACGATGCCGCGCTCGAGCGCATCCGCGCGCTGATCGCGGCGGGCGGTCTGCCGGTGGCACCGCCGCCGGTGGGTGCCGCCCGGCTGCGAGATGCGATGCAACTCGACAAGAAGGTGCAGGCCGGGCGCCTGCGGCTGGTCCTGCTGCGCAGTATCGGCGAGGCTTACGTGACCGCGGATTTCTCCGCGCAGGCGCTGGCCGAAGCACTGGCGCCGGCCGATGGCGAAGGGAGCTGAGCGGATGTCCGGGATTGTGGAATACGTGGACCTCGAACGCGCAGGCGACGGCCTGCTGCCGGGCGCGGCGCGGGAGTCACACAGCCCGGGCCGTCGCCACGCGGAGCCGGCGCCCCTCTACCGGGGCGAATACCAGCGCGACCGCGACCGCATCATCCACGCCAGCGCCTTCCGCCGGCTGGTCTACAAGACCCAGGTATTCGTGAACCACGAGGGCGACCTGTACCGTACCCGGCTGACCCACTCGCTGGAGGTCGCCCAGATCGCCCGCAGCGTGGCGCACACCCTCGGGCTCAACGAGACTCTGGCCGAGGCCATCTGCCTGGCTCACGATCTCGGCCACACGCCGTTCGGCCACGCGGGGCAGGACGCGTTGAACGAGTGCATGCGGGACTACGGCGGCTTCGAGCATAACCTGCAGTCCCTGCGCGTGGTCGACGAGCTGGAGGAGAAGTACGCGGAGTTCGCCGGCCTGAACCTCATGTACGAGACCCGGGAGGGCATCCTGAAGCATTGCTCGGCCCGCCATGCCCGGGAGCTCGGCGAGCTCGGACGGCGCTTCCTGGAGCGCCGCCAGCCGGGCCTGGAAGCGCAGCTCGCGAATCTCGCCGACGAGATCGCCTACAACAACCATGACGTGGACGACGGCCTGCGCGCGGGCCTGCTGGGTGTGGAGATGCTGCGGGCGGAGCCGCTGTTCGCCGCGCAGCATGACGAGGTGCTCGCCCGCTACCCCGGGCTGGACGGCCGGCGCCTGATCCACGAGGTGATCCGGCGCATGATCGATCGGGTGGTGACCGACCTCATCCACGAGACCGCCGCACGGCTGCGCGCCGCCAAGCCCGCCTCCATCGACGACGTCCGCGGCCGGGACGGCCCGCTGGTCGGCTTCGGCGACGAGGTCCGGGAGCAGCACCTCTCACTGAAGCGTTTCCTGCATGCGAATCTCTACCGCCATCACCGGGTACTGGGCATGACGCTGAAGGCGCGGCGGGTCGTCGAGACCCTGTTCGCCGCCTACATGGGCGAACCGCGGCTCATGCCTGCGGAGTTCGCCACCGCCGCCCGCACCGCCGGCCGGGAGCACGGCGACGCCGCCCGGGCCCGGATAGTGGCGGACTATGTCGCCGGCATGACGGACCGCTATGCCATCGCCGAGCATGAGCGGCTCACGGACCCCGCCGTCGGCAACACCTGAGCCGCGGCGTCGCGGCCGCGCGCAGCGGTGATAGAATGCACGCCCGCAGCCGAGGGGTCACCGTGACCGAGCAGAGCATCGCAAGCATCGCAAGCATCGCAGACATAGCAGCCAGAGACAGACTGATATTCGCGCTGGACGTGCCGGACGTCGCCGCGGCCCGCAGTCTCGCCGAACAACTCGGCGACAGCGTCTCGTTCTACAAGATCGGCCTCGAACTCGCGATGAGCGGCGGTTATTTCGAACTGGCGGACTGGCTCATCGAACGGGACAAGAAAGTCTTCCTGGACGTGAAGCTGTTCGACGTACCGGCGACCGTCGGCGCGGCCGTGCGCAATCTCGCGGCCCGCGGGGCGACTTTCGCCACGGTGCACGGCAACCAGTCCATCATGGAAGCTGCCGCCGAGAACAAGGGCCCCCTGAAGGTGCTGGCGGTGACCGTGCTGACCAGCCTGGACCGTGGCGACCTGGACGATCTCGGCTTCGACTGCGACGTGGAGGAGCTGGTGCTGTCCAGGGCCCGACGCGCCTTCGAGGCCGGCTGCGACGGGGTGATCTCGTCCGGGCTGGAGGTGGCGCGGCTGCGCGGGCACGTGGACCACCGGTTGCTGGTGGTGACGCCGGGCATCCGTCCGGTCGACAACCGACCCGCGGACGACCAGAAACGGGTGGTCAGCGTCGAGCAGGCATTCGCCAACGGCGCCGACCATATTGTCGTCGGCCGCCCGATCCGGGATGCGGAGTCTCCGCGGGCGGCTGCCGAAGCCATACAGACCACCATCGCCGGCCTCTTCCCGGCGGAGTAAATTAATGAGCGAACCCGAGAACGATCTGTTGTTGCGCGCCCTGCTGCGCGAGCCCGTGCCGCGCACGCCGGTATGGATGATGCGCCAGGCGGGTCGCTACCTGCCCGAGTACCGTGCCACCCGGGCCCAGGCCGGGGATTTCATGGCCCTGTGCTCCAACCCGGATCTGGCCTGCGAGGTGACGCTGCAGCCGCTGGAGCGCTATCCGCTGGATGCCGCCATCCTGTTCTCCGACATCCTCACGGTGCCGGATGCGATGGGTTGCGGCCTGTACTTCGAGACCGGCGAGGGACCCAAATTCGAGCGCCCGGTGCGCACGCCCGCCGAGATCGAGCAGCTGGCGGTGCCGGACGTGGCGGAGAAACTCGGCTACGTCATCGATGCGGTGGGGGTCATCCGCCGGCAGCTCGCCGACCGGGTGCCGCTGATCGGCTTCTCCGGCAGCCCCTGGACGGTAGCCACCTACATGGTCGAGGGCGGCAGCAGCAAGAACTTCGGCCGCATCAAGGGGCTGCTCTACGACCGGCCGGACATGATGGAGCTGCTGCTGAATAAACTGGCCGACACCACCCGGGACTACCTGAACGCCCAGATCCGCGCGGGTGCGCAGGCGGTCATGATTTTCGATACCTGGGGCGGCGTGCTGACGCCTGACACCTACCGGCGTTTCTCGCTGGCGGCCATGCAGCGGGTGATGGACGGGCTCGTGCGCGAGCAGGACGGCCGACGCGTTCCCGTGGTGCTGTTCACGAAGAACGCGGGTCCGCTGCTCGCCGATATGGCGGAGACGGGCTGCGACGCCCTCGGCGTGGACTGGACCACCGACCTCGCCGATGCGCGCCGCTATACCGGCGACAAGGTGGCGCTGCAGGGCAATCTGGATCCCTCCATCCTCTACGCCGGGCCCGACGCGATAGCGCAGGCGGTGGCCGGCGTCCTGGCCAGCTACGGCAAGGGGCCCGGCCACGTGTTCAACCTGGGTCACGGTATCCATCCGGACATCGATCCGGAGCACGTCAGTGCCATGCTGGAGGCCGTGCACAGGCTGAGCCCCCAATATCATTGAACCAGTACCATTGAACCGGTCTCACTGAGCGCGGAGTCCTGACCGGAGCGCCGCCGCGGCAGGAATACCGCGCGCCTGCTCCCGGACGCGGAAGAGCAATGGAAGCGACGCTGTCAGACGGTCTCGACGCCCTGCGTGCCGAGCGCCTGCTCCGCATGAAGCGGGTGGCCGCCGGCCTGCTGCTGGCCATGGTGGGTCTGTATATCGTCACCGGTTTCGGCGAGGAGCATTACCCGTGGCTGGGCTATGTGCGCGCCTTCGCCGAGGCGGCGACCGTCGGCGCGCTGGCCGACTGGTTCGCGGTCACGGCGCTGTTCCGCCACCCGCTGGGCCTGCCGATCCCGCACACGGCCATTATCTCCCGGCGCAAGGACGACATCGGCGAGAGCCTGGCCGGCTTCGTGGAAACCCATTTCCTGACCGCCGACGCACTCGCGCCGCGTCTCGAGAAGGCGGACTTCGCACACGCCATGGGCCGATGGCTCGCCGCCCCCGGCAATGCGGACCGGCTCACCCAGGACCTCTCGGTGATCCTTGGCCGCGTACTCACCAGCACGGACAACCGGCTGCTGCGGGATCTGGTGAAGACGAATCTGCAGCGCGCGCTCAGCGAGACCCGGCTGACGCCCACCGTGGGCCAGCTACTCGACCTCTTGCTGCTCCAGGACCCGGACCAGACCGTAATCAACGGCCTGGTGGGGCTCGCTCGCAGCCAGCTCGACGAGAACCGCCTCCAGCTGCGCCAGCACATTGGCGAGCGCACGCCCTGGTGGCTGCCGAATTTCGTCGACGAGCAGATCTACCGCCGCACGGTCGCCGAGATCGAGGAAGTGCTCACCGGCATCACGGCCAGCGACACGGATACCGAGGCCCGCCAGCGTCTGCGGCGCACCCTGGAGGAACTGGTGACCTCACTGAAGACCGATGAGGCGTTGATCGAGCGGGGCGAGGAGATCAAGCACCGTCTGCTGAAGCATCCGTCACTGAAGCGTTATCTGTCCGGCGTGGTGGCCGATGTGAACCGCTTCCTGGAGGAAGAGGCAGCGGACCCGGACTCGGGCATGCGCCAGCGCATCGCGGAATCGCTGGCCGGCGCCGGGGACACGCTGGCGGCCAACCCGGGGTTGCGCCTGGAGCTGGACAACTGGTTCCGGGACACCCTGCTCTACATGGTCGCCCGCTACCGGACGAATATCTCCTCGATCATCAGCGACACCATCTCCGGCTGGGACGCCGAGGCCACCGCCCGGCGCATCGAGCTGCATGTGGGGCGGGATCTGCAGTTCATCCGCATCAACGGCACGCTGGTGGGCGGGCTGGTCGGGCTGACCCTGTACACGCTCTGGCAGTTCGTCAGCTGAAATCCGGGCAGAAGATGCCGGCGCCTGCCGCTATGCCCGGGGCTCTTCGTCGCGGAGCGCACGGCGGAGTATCTTGCCCACGTTGGTCTTGGGCAGTTCGTCGCGGAATTCCACCACCTTCGGCACCTTGTAGCCGGTGAGGTTCTCCCGGCAATGGGCGATGACGTCTTTCTCGGTCAGCGTCGGGTCCTTGCGCACCACGAAGACCTTCACCACTTCTCCGGCGCGCTCGTCGGGCTGTCCGACGGCCGCCACCTCGAGCACGCCGTCCATCGAGGCGATCACCTCCTCGATCTCGTTCGGGTATACGTTGAAGCCGGAGACCAGAATCATGTCCTTCTTGCGGTCCTCGATGTAGACGTAGCCGCGGTCGTCCATGCGTCCCATGTCGCCGGTGCGGAACCAGGCGCCCTCGAGCATCACGTTCTCGGTCTCTTCCGGGTGGTTCCAGTAGCCCTCCATCACCTGGGGACCGCGGATGCAGATCTCGCCGGTCTCGCGGTGCGGCAGCTCATCACCCTTGTCGTCCCGGATGCTGACCTCCGTGGAGGAAATGGGCAGGCCGATCGAGCCGTTGTACTCGGCGTCGTCGGTGATGGGATTGATAACGGCGGCCGGGGATGTCTCGGTAAGCCCGTAGGCCTGGGTCAGCGTGTTGCCCGTGACCTCTTTCCAGCGCCGCGCGACCGGCTCCTGCACGGCCATGCCGCCGCCCACGGTGATCTGCAGGCTGCTGAAGTCGAGCTCGGCGAAGCCCGGGGTGTTCAGCAGGGAGCTGAACAGGGTGTTCACGCCGGTGAAATACGTAAACGGGTATTTGGCCAGTTCTTTAACGAAGCCCTCGGAGTCCCGCGGGTTCGGGATCAGGATGTTCTGGCCGCCCAGCTTCATGATGCCGAGGCAGTTCCCCTCCAGCGAGAAGATATGATAGAGCGGCAGCGCGGTGATGGCGATGAGCGGTTTGTCCTCGTCCAGTTTCGCGCCCAGCCAGGCCGTGGACTGCTCCACGTTGTAGACCAGATTGCGGTGGCTCAGCATGGCGCCCTTGGCCACGCCGGTGGTGCCGCCGGTGTATTGCAGGAAGGCGAGATCGCCGAGGTCGATGTCCGGCGGCTGGAATACCAGGCTGCCGCCGTCGTAGAGCGCGTCCCGGAACGCGACCGCATCGGGGAGATCGTAGGCCGGCACCTGTTTTCTGATGCGCCTCACGACGAAATTGACGATCTGGCGTTTTGGCGCGCCGTAGAGGTCGCCCACCGCCGTCGTGACCACCGTCTCGACCGGAGTCTCGGCGATCACCTTCTCGAGCGTCGTGGCGAAATTCTCCAGGATAACGATGGCCCTGGTCCCCGAGTCCCTGAGCTGATGCTCGAGTTCGCGCGGAGTATAAAGCGGGTTCACATTGACGATCACCAAGCCGGCTCTGAGTGCTGCGCAGAGCACCACGGGGTACTGCAGGATGTTCGGCAGCATGATCGCGATGCGGTCGCCCTTGGCGAGGCCCGCCCGCTCCTGCAGCCAGGCCGCCATGTGCCGGGACAACCGGTCCAGGTCGGCGTAGGTCAGGGTGACGTCCATGCAGGTGTAGGCGGGCCGGCCGCCGTACTCCTTGAAGCTCGTCTCGATGAGGTCCCGGAGCGAGCGGAAGCCGCCGTTATCTACCTCCGCCGGCACGCCCGGCGCGTACTCCTTCAGCCAGAATTTCTCCACCAAAACCCCCTCGTGTGGCCGGCGCGTCGCGGGCGCCGGGGAGAACGTGTCACTGAACTACCTATACACGGGGCCGGCCAGGCGGGCAAGCGGGTGCCGGGCGTCAGTGCGCCGTCAGTACGCCGTCAGCCCGCCGTCACTCCGCTGGCCGTCCGACAGCGCCGCCGCGACCGCCGGCCAGGCGTTGTCCAGCATCAGCGGCTGGGCCTCGGCATTGGGGTGGATGCCGTCGGCCTGCATGAGACCATCGTCGAGAGCGACGCCTTCCAGAAAGAACTCCACCCACTCGAGGTCATAGGTTTCAGCCAGTTCCCCATACAGGGCATGGAAGCTCTGCGCGTAGCGGGGACCGTAATTGACCGGTATACGCATGCCGAGCAGCACCACCTCGGCGCCGGCTTCCCGGCTCTGCTCGATCAGGGCCTCGAAGTTAGAGCGCACCACGTCCAGCGGCAGCCCGCGCAGGCCGTCGTTGCCGCCCAGTTCGATGATCACCAGCTCCGGCTCATGACGGGTGAGCGCCGGACCGAGGCGCGCCAGACCGCCGGAGGTCGTGTCGCCGCTGACGCTGGCGTTGACGACCTGATGTCCGTAACCTTCCCGCGCGAGCCGCGAGGCCAGCAGCGACACCCAGGACTGCTCCACGGCGAGGCCGTAGCCGGCGCTGAGGCTGTCGCCCAGCACGAGCACGGTGGGTGGCGCAGCCTCTGCAATATGTTCCGGGGCAATATCTTCCAGGGC